>JAUJNL010000149.1 GCA_030448185.1 Cytophagales bacterium
CATATAGCCCCACACTCCCTTCCTCCGACGTCTACCCACTAACATTTTCGCGTCCCCTAATAGACCCACTAAAACATCTGGGGATAAATTATTAACTACGGTGCGGGGGGGATGGTGTATATTTTTTTTTGTGGCTGTTAGCCCCGCCCCCTTACAAACGCACTTTACTCGGGTCCATCCGGGCCGCGTCTCTACAAATTAAACAACCACGATACATGATTACGCCTCAGGAAATAAGAAAGCAGGCGGCTAACTGGTACAAAAGTTTTCTGACTGCCTGGTTGCAGGGCGAAACAATGCCGTTGGAAATCCGGTTTGGCAAGGTGAAGACATCAGACATTCTGGAAGATTTTGCTTCCCTTCACCAGGCCATACAAAGTTTGAAGAAAACGTCAAAGGAGGAACTGGGATTTGGCTACTGCATTGAGTTCAGAGAGGTAGCTACCCGGAGAGCTGGCACTCAATGGCTGCCCAGCCGCATTTATTTCGAAACGGACGAGGATTACCTGAAATTTCTCAAAAAAGAGAAAGAGTTCCGGGATTTTACGGAATCTGCGGGGCTCATCCGCTTCCGGATTCCGGAACTGGAACCGTGGCTCTACCAACACCCGCTAAAAGTAATAGAAAACGCCGGTAAATGGGCGGATTTGCTGGAAGTATGCCAGTATTTTATTTCTAACCCCAACCCCAATCTGTACATTCGTGAGTTGCCGGTTAAAGTGCATACCAAGTTTATTGAGGAAAACACGGCGGTAATTACCAGTTTGCTGGATTTTTTGGTGCCAAATTCTATTCAACCGGCGGAGAAAGACTTCCGGAAGCGGTTTAACCTCAAATACGATGAACCCCTGCTGCGAATCCGGCTGCTGGATGAGGAAGTGGCCCGGGTGCACCTAGGCGGAATTAACGATCTGAGCATTCCGCTTTCGCAATTCAATGCCCTTACGATTCCTTTTGAACGGGTATTTATCCTGGAAAACAAAACGAACTTTTCCAATATCTTCAACTTTCTGACCCTACCTCATCTAACCGGTTCGGTTGCCATTTTTGGTGAAGGTTTCAAGCTTCGTTTGCTTGGGCACACTACTTGGCTGAGGGACAAACCCATCTACTACTGGGGCGACATTGATGCCCACGGATTCGAGATGCTTTCCGTAATGCGGGGTTATTTTCCGCAAACCCGCTCTTTCCTGATGGATGCGGAAACCTTCCGGACCTTTAAGAAATTTGCGGTAAAAGGAGCTGAGTATTACCGCAGTTCCCTGCCCCATCTTACCGGAGAAGAACTGCAGCTTTTCTATCACCTGCTCCAGCTCGAAGACAAAAACCGCCTGGAGCAGGAACGAATCCCGCAGGCTTTTGTACTGGAAAAAATGTGCAGCTTATAACCTGTTCGGTAATGGTAAATTTTGAATGGTAAATGCTCAATGAAATAGGCGTAAATTATTGATTTTTAATACTTAGCCCATTTAACCTTTAGCATTTAGAATTTACCATTACCCTGAATAAGCCTTAACAGGTTCTGGGCTAATACCAACTGTTGTTCTTCCTTGCGCAAGCCCATAGCGAATATTTTAGCGAGTTCAACTCCGGGATGCAACCAGGGGCCATCCGAACCGAACAGGATTTTTTCGGCTCCGGCCCGCTGACAGGCCCTTTCCAGTAAATCGAAGCGGCGCACCCCGGACGTATCCGTATTGGACCTATGGCAGAATCACCTGTCCTCTTTTGTACTTTTCCTTAATCAACTTCAGCAGTACCTACACTACTGGCTTAAACCTGAAAAATTCTCCTTAATCCGAAATGTACCGTAGTATAGGGTCTGGGTCAAAACTCGGCCCGTACCCCGAATTGCAGGCTGCGGGCTGAACCGATACTGTTGGGTGGGGCTACTCCGTAAGGCAATCCAAAATTAGGCGAAGATAAATTGCCTTCATACCCGTTAAAATTCACGTAATTGAACACGTTGAACGCATCTACCGTGAGACCTATCCGGTATTCTCGGCAAAGGTAAAGCTCTTTTCCAGGCGTAAATCCACGTTCCGGAAGGCAAATACGTGCTTGAAAATAAAGGGGTCTTTGCGTGGTCTGCCCGAGTTGCGGGTAGCTCCTGCCGGGAAGTCGTTGCCGACGAGTCTATCATTGTTCAGGTCTTCGCCGTAGAAGACATTGTAAGGCGTTCCGGTACCAAAGGTGGCCAGTCCACTAAAGTTAATTCCGAAGGGTAAGCCCACAATCCGGTGCCGTTCATCATCACCGGAGGGGGACCGGGCAAAGTTCGCCGGACTAATATAATCCAGACCACCAAAGGTGCCTGCCGATTCCGCGTCGGCAAAAGCCAGGGTATAGGAAATTTGTCCTCCCCAGCGGGATTGCCGGGTAAAAGGGTTTTCTACCTCAAAGAAGAGGGCGTCGTACCAGGTACGTGCCTGCTGGGTAGAGACCCGTACATTGCTGAAACTGGTGACATTGTTGCGGTTTCCAAAGAAATACGCCAGATTATTCTGCCCCCGGACATTGGAGTAGCTCAGCGAAAACAGGAAGTCACCCAGGGTTTGCCGTACGCCAATGCTGGTCTGGTACGACTTGGGTGGTTCGGTTTTATTGAAGAAAACTTCGGGTTCCCCGGCGGTGCCACTAGTGACCAACTGTTCTACGGCTTTGCGGCTCAGGTAAGATGGGTTCCAGGCTACCGTCGGAATTCCGCTTGTGGTAGGACCGCCATTCTCCGTAAAAAGGACCTGATAGGTTTGCCACTGGAGCCGGTACCGTTCGTCAAGCACGTCGTTGTACACAATGCGGTCGTAGTAGATACCCCAACCGCCGAATAGGGTGGTGGAGCCATTGCCAAATAAATCATACGAAAAACCCACCCAGGGCTGGATAGCTTTGGCAATCAGTACGTTACTCTCCTTTCAAGCTCATTATCAAGCATTAATGCCAGCGGTAATTCCGAAATCCGCTAAGCCTTTTTAGGAAAGAAATGGTCCCAGAACTACCCGGCGGGAGTATCCTAATTGTAAAACCGGTTCTTGCCACTAACCCTATACTGGATCAACTCTGTAACCAGATGCTGAAAAACCAAACCCAGCCGATAAACAGCAACTGTAAGGGAAGGCGGAACCAAAGATAATGGAGGCCCTTGCCGGTGTAAGTGGCTTTCTGGTAATCTACTTGCCGGATGGCAGCAGCAATATTGGCTGGCAGGATCAATACGAAAAAGACCAGCAGGCAAATGGCCGTCAGGTGGCGGTAAGCCGGCAGGAGCAAGCCAATAGCCGCTACGATTTCCAGGATACCCGTCAGGTAAACCAATCCTTTCCGGAAGGGAATAAAGTCGGGCATCATCATGGTCATTCCTTTGGTGAAAGCAAAATGGGCGGTTGCCGTAAAGAGTAGCATCACTGACATAGCCACATTCCCGGCAAATACCACTTGCCATTGTCCGCTTAGCATCCCTGCTATCAGGAGGGCAAGCGAAAAAGTGGTGAGTAAGACAATCAGTGGTTTTATCGCGGTACTAATTAGTTAGTTAAAGACATCACTCTGCAAAATTGCGGGCTTAATGGCTGACTAGCAATCAACTACCGACCGGACGGTGGAACCCAGGACCGAAACTGAGGATTACCCGGATGAAGCGTAAATCAGAATAGTTTTTTAACGGATAACCACCCTTGAGGCTGTTCAAAGGGTGGTTAGTAACTGCTCGGTCTTACCTATTTTACCTGCTGATTGGCTTGCCAGGCAGCATTCCCGGTTATTATCTGCCAAGTGAAAGCAGTACTTTTTCGTCTTCCGGGCGAAGTTTCCCATTAGCCATGGGGCCGACATTGAGCAGCAGATTGGCTTGCATCTTTTCGGCCACCCTTTTCCACTTCAGAATCTGTTCCTTGGATGCTACCGAGTGGTCGGATTCGTGCCAGAACCAGTTCCCCGAAGGAAACTGACTGGTGCCTTTGATCGATAGGGTTGTTTCAATCTGCATGGGCAGATACAGGTCTTTGCCCAGCCAGTTCCATACTTTTTTATCTTCCTTTGCCTTCGTATACTTTTCACCGCTGCGGATGTCTACCGGATGCAAAGGTACGCCGGGATAGGCCGTGGTGGAGTTGTTCATCACCAGACAGTCGGGTTGCAGGGACTTGATAAACTGGTATACGTGGTCCATCTGCCAACGGTAAGCTCCTTCGGTCCGCCAAGCTTGTATAAAAGTCTCATCCCGGTTGGCCTGCGTGTCCCGGGCAATCACTTCCCCGGAAATTTCTTCCTTTTTGGTCCAGCCGCTTTTTTGCTTTTTCCAGAAACCGTCAAACCAGACCTCAATGATTTCGCCGTAGCCAGTGAGCAGTTCTTCCAGCTGTTTTTTCATAAACGCCACGTAAGCCCAGTCATGGGTGTCGTGTGATTTTTCGTGCCGGTCCCAGAGGGAGTAATAAAAGCCGACTTTCAAATCGTGTTTCCGGGCCGACTGGACTACTTCTTTCACCAGGTCTCCTTTGTAAGGAGTGGATTTTACGGAGTAATCCGTATGCTGGGTCGGCCAGAGGCAGAACCCATCGTGGTGCTTGGTAATCAGGACGATATACTTCATGCCGGCTGCTTTGGCTACGCGGCACTACTGGTCGGTATCGAGTTGCGTAGGATTAAACTTTGCCGGGTCCAGCGTACCGTCACTCCACTCTACGTCATAATACGTATTAATGCCAAAATGAATGAACATTCCGAATTTCAGCTCCATCCACTTCTGCTGGGCCGGGGTAGGCTGGGGAACCGGGGATTGAGGAAAGGTTTTCGAATGAAAGGTTGACAGATTTAATGGCAGCATACCGGCCGTAATTCCGGAGGCAGCATTTTTTAGGATTTGTCGTCGGGTATGGGGCATAGGTTAATGAAATTCATAAATATTTCTATTTCTCGTACCGGAGCCAGCGGCCACTGTCACGATCAAGGGGAATGGGTTCGCCGGGTTTCAGCGCCTGGCCGGTAATGGCATCAGTGATTCGTTGATAGCGGAAATTCTTCACGTTCAGTTTCACCTGCTTGGCTGGTCCGTCATTCAGCAGGAAATAATGATCCGCCTGCGGGGATGAAAGCCGATAAACCAAGGCATCTTTACAGGCGTAAGGGGACTGATAGCTGCCCAGGGTATGTTGCAGCAGCATGGCTTCGGCTCGGGCTTTCCCCGGTTTAAAACAGGACAGAGAAGCCTCATAGCCCAGCATTACGGCTTTGCCTTTGCCGTATGAATTTTCCGTGATGGCTGGTTTCCCATTGTCATATGTTGCCTTCACTGCCGCAGTAGTAGGGCTCAGGCTCAGCGTAAATCCATGCAGGGTATCCTGACCAATTTGATAAACCTTATTGACGCCCGAATACTGGTATTCATTGATAATTGCCCCGAAGGTTTTTTCGAAAGTAGTGCCTTTGTCGGTGGAGAAGAGGGCGGCGTATTCATCGTACCAGGCCGAAGGCATATCCATCACCAAACGGCCTCCATTCTGTACGTATCCCGATAAAATTTCCATTACTTCTCTACTAACCGACAAAAGAGCGGGCAGGAAAATGATTTTATACCGGGTAGCCAGGCCTTTCCGGATATCGGTGGCGGTCACGTATTCAAAAGGGATATTGGCATTGATGAGGGCTCGGCTGACGCCTACCCGGGCTTCTACCGGAGTATGTTTAAAGGCATCTCTACCGGCTACGGTCATGGCAGCCCAGATGGCTTCATTTTCCCAATCCACGAATACGCCCACCAATGGTTCTTTACGGGCAGACCATAATTCATCCCGGTACTTGCGGGCAGCCTGCCCAATCTGGCCTACTTTTTCGGCCCTTGGGGTCACGTGGTTGTGCCGGTCCAGCAGGCTGTATTCCCCCGCTTCCCATCCGGCTGATCGGCTGTTCCAGGCCCACAGGCCCCAGCCCTTGAAGCCAGCGGCAATCTGGCTGAGCAGGAACTGAGTCATTACGCCTTCATCCACGGTAAATCCGTTGCCCCCTTTACCGCCGCTGAACTGCTGCGGACCTCCGGTTGCTTCCCAGGCGGCGGCCCAGCCCCCTTTGAAATAATCATTAGCTAGCGAAGCTTGCATGTAAAAAGGCCGTACTAGTTCGTGATTGACTTCGTCGTAATGCCAGGCAAAGTGAATGGATGGGTAGAAGGAACCATAACCAGTCATCTTCCCGGCAATGCTTTCCAGGTCTACCCCGTACCAGGCAGCCGGCAGGAAAAGGCCCAATTCGCCTCCGCCCCGGAAACAGGCATGAGGATCAAATGCCTGGAATGCGTCCAGGCTACGCTGAATATTGGCCAGGCTATGGTCGGCTTTGAACCGGAGAATGTCCCGCAGGTGCCGGTATTCGCGACCTCCCAGTTTTTCCCACCGGGCCGAAAAATCTTCCCAGGAAGCAAATGGTTGGGTTTCTCCGGGTTGCAGACCGGCGTGCCCCTGGTTGTAGGCATGATTGAGTTTTTCAATTGTACCATACTGTTTCTTCACCCACTCCACGTACAGCTGCTTGCCGTGGTCGTTTAACTCAAATCCCCGGCCGCCTACTTCGGGGTCAAAGGCGACACTACGGTCTTTGAGTGGTTTTCCATCTGGAGAAGTTTTCAGGTAATCAATGGTCTTCTGAATGCGCTTTTTCATTACCTCCTGCTGGTAAGCAAGCATCCGGGGGTGTTCCCGTACCTGTGACATCGGGGTCCGCAGAGGAATGTTCAGCTTCTTCAATAACTCATCGGTAACCGGTTCCCAGCCACCTTCTCCGTACCACCAGGGAATGATTCCTTCTTCCAGGGCAATCAACTGCACTTGTTCAATCGTCCAGCCGGGTACGGTCATTATCTGCTTCAGGGCCGTAAATCCCAGTCGTTTCATGGTCCGGAAATGCTCCCGGATTTTCTTCTCGCCTTCTCCAGGCCGCTGCACGTACACGGCCCCAATTGGTATCGGGGCAATTTTCCGGAACTTCTTCTGCATGGGCGAAGTATGCAGCCGGTCATACAGGTCCGTGAGAAATTCATCTTTGGTTTGCCCATTGACCGGCGACACCAACAACCAGCCGGCCAACAGTAGCAGCAAGTACCTGAACATCAATAGACTTATTTTACTTTGTTTATCAAGCATTTATCTGTTTTCAAGCATGTGTCAACCACCCCTAACCTCTCCTTGTTGAGAGGTTAGGGGTGGTTGACACATGCAGTTCACTGAAATTCAAATGGGAACAATTCTGGTAAAGCAGAATTACGGACGGGCATTAGGGTTCAGGTCAGATTCAATGGCAGGAATGGGAATGGCAAACTTAGGACTGTTCCAGGGCTCCGGACCCGTTCCGGTACGGTCACCGGGAGGAATGGGAAGGCTTAGCGCTTGCAGATAATATACCCGGTCTTCTTCAAAGGCCAGTTCCCGCATCCGTTCTTCATGAATCATGTCTTCAGTAATCGTCCCCTCAGAAATAGCAGCCAGCCCAGCCCGGGCCCGAACTACATTCACATCGGCTAGGGCACCGCCCAGGTCGCCAGCCCGGAAGCGGATAATAGCCCGGGTAAGGTAGGCTTCCGCAATGCGCATCAGGGGCAGGCTGAACAGATTGTTATTCCCGGTGGCGTTACGATTCCATTTGTTGCTCCAGACGTAGGTACGGGTATAGCCGGTAAATTCGGGTTTGGGATCGTACCCGGCCGGAATAGCCCGCCACAACTGGGTCAGGCGCTTATCGGGGTGGCCAGTAATGGTAAAATTGGTAGCCCTCGGAATCACTGCCGGCGGTTTGGCCGAAGGGAGATTGCTAATGGTAAATTGGTCAGGAGTCCAGCCCACAGCACTCAGAAAGGCATCACTGGCCGAGGCAATCCGGTTGCCATTAATAATATCGCTTCCCCG
>JAUJNL010000150.1:0-2542 GCA_030448185.1 Cytophagales bacterium
TGTCAATTTCATTTTAAAGAAATCAAAGTTTTTTGATCCTATAACTTTCAAATAACTTATAATACGGGAAAGTTTAGCAACACCCAACTGCATCTGAAGCCAACTATGGGTTTCCTCCGTTAAAGTTTAAGTCTATTAGCACATAACCTGCGGAAGAATCACTTATATTGGGAACTCCACACCAGAGTTCCCTGATTATATCCGCCTACGGTTATTTAAACAGGAAATCAATCATAACAGGATCACCACTGGAGCTTTTTGGCGGCGTTATGTTGCTTGATGGAATCAAGCCTCGTATAGCGCCGGATCATAGCCGTGGTCTTGTGCTTAGTTTGCTGCATGATTTCCGAATCCTCGGCTCCATTGAGCTTGGCCGTAGTCACAAACGAAGCCCGAAGGGAATGGGCCGAAAAGTCTTTGCCTAGATAGCTTTTGACAATCTTATTCACCGACTGGTCCGAGAGGCGCTCCTGGGTAAGTTCATTTCCCTTGCGTACTCTTACCAGTAAAGGCCCCTGGGTCCGCTCTAATAGCTCTACCCATCGTTTGAGCGTCCGCACCGGACAAATAGTGGGATCGGGACTGTAAAAGAAGGCTTTTTCCTCCAAGAGTCCGGTTTGATTGGTCTTACTGCCAAAGTAACTAATCACGACGCCATCTTCGCTAAACTGGACGTGCTCTACGCTTAAGGCCACCAGTTCGGAGCGGCGAAAGGCGCCCATAAACCCCAGCAGCAATACCACTTTATCCCGCAATTGCGTAAAGCGAGGCACGCCCTTGCGCTCCGTTTCAAGGTTTCTAATTACCTGCTTGAGTTTACCAGCCGCAAAAGCCGGAGACTGCTGGGCGTGGGTGCCGTGTTCCCGCTGAATCCCTTTAAGGGTAGCTTTGAACCAGCGATCCGATAGGGGCGACTCCTGTCCGTGAAGTTCGTGCCATTTACGAATAGCCGTCAGTCGTCGGCTGATAGTGGCCCACCGCTTATGAGAAGCCAAAGCGGATACGTATTCCCCTAATACCGCTGGTGTCGCCGGTAGGGCAACCAGTTCCTGCTCCTTACACCACTTCACGTAGTCATCCAGATCCGCCCGGTAAGCCCGCTCGGTATTATTCGCTCCCTGGAGTCCTTTGATCAAATAACGCTGCTTGAGAGCACTGCCCTCCACCAGGGGCAAGGAGACTACATTATTCAATGTAGTATTACTGAGTACATCATCAGTACTAACTACACTACCCGTTTTACCTATCTCATCCGGATTAGGTATAGTCTCCGCCCTAAGTGCCGTATCATTAATGAGTATACCAGTTCTAGCTGGTATAGTGTCGTCATTGACTATACCCTCACGATCAGGGGCCGCGTCATGATTAGGAATAGTCTCATCACTAAGTGGTATAGTCTCATCACCGAGTGCGGTGTCATCTTTGAGTATACCGTCAGTACTAGGGGTAGTGTCATTATTAACGATACCGTTACTACTGGTTGGAATGTCATCATTGAGCGGCGGTGAAGAAATCTCGTTCATACTAAAGACGCAATTGAGGAAATACGGAGGTATATCTAAACAGGATTATTCAATATTTATGCAAATATCATAAACATTAATAAAGCATAAATATTGATTTTTATCAAGAGCTTATTATTTATAAAATACGTATAGAATCAAACAATGCGGTTTTAATCAAGATCAATTTATCATAATTCCATCCAATTTAAGCAAAAATGAAAACACTTAAATAATATAACTAAAATATTTATCCAAATCAATAAAATTATTCAATTAATAAAATCACCCATTTGGCGTATCAGTACTGATAAGGTTTACTTATCAGTACTAATATGCAGTTAATTTATTTTGTGTTTTTATGTTGTTTAATTGGTTTTTACTTTATTGAAAAGTGCTTTTACGGGAGATTTGTGCGGTAGGGCAGAGGTGAGGATTAAGATATTAAGTAATTAATTGATAAAGGGTAAAAAGTATTAGTTGATGAAATACCCCATTATTGCTATTTGATATTAATTGCATTTAGAACACCTTTGCTGAATAACAAGAATGTACGATGGAAAAATTAGCCATGAATGAATTTCGCCGTCAAGTGGGCGAATACGTAAACCAGACATACTACGCGGGCAAAGCTTTCGTGCTCACCAAAGGCGAAAAGCGGGTAGCCGCCTTGCTGCCGGTCGCGATGCTGGACCGCCTCAAGGAACTGGAAGCCTTCTACGCCCGGACGATTGCGGAAAGTCAACAGGCCGTAATTACTAGTACCGAAGGGGAAACAACTTCAAAATAAGGGGATGGCAGGAGGGAAGGTTGTCCTAAATTCGCTTACCCTAAAAGGGGATCTTTTCCACTTTAGCTACACGGGATAAACACTTGGCTAACCCGTAGCAGTAGGCCTACTCGCTTTATACTTGTCAGGAGCCATTATTTTACGGTCCTAATTCCAATTCTCTGCTTTTCTATTGGGTAGTTCGCCTTACCGGAGCAGTTGCACCCAACCTTTGTAGTTTCTACCCGAAACGGGATTGGTTAAATGGTAG
>JAUJNL010000150.1:2642-11106 GCA_030448185.1 Cytophagales bacterium
GGAAGGTAGCTGCAGTGGACCCATCTTGCCAGCGGTAGGAAAAGGCATTTCCAGCAGGAGCTTGTAGCAACAGCGTTTGGCCTGCGCAGAGGGTAGTGTCCCTTCCAAGATCCACTCCTGGTGGCGCTTCGAAGGTTATTCGAATGCTATCTTCTACCACGGAACAATGGTTTTGAACGGTAACACGATAGACCCCTGAATGGGTAACGGCTACCTTCGGTGTTAGACTCCCATCCTGCCAGTGGTAAGAAACCCCGGCTACCGCTACCTCTTTCCCGATAATGATAGGTTCAGCAGTACAACTAGTAATATCCGGACCTAAATCTAAAGCAAAAGGTTTTTGATACGTGATTGTTATTGTATCTGTAGCTGAGTAGCAATCATTGTATACTTCAACCCAGTATACGCCAGAGGTATTTACGGTAAGCGTAGGGTTGGTAGAGTTATCGCTCCAGTGGTAACGAGCTCCTGGCTGGGTAACATCAAGGGTCACCGTTTCTCCCTCACATCGGAGTTGATCTCTGCCTAAATCTACTTTAGGAAGGTGAACTACCGTAACCTTCTTGGTAACCGAGTAACTGGTACCATCTTTAAAAATACGCTTGAGTCGTACCCAATACGTGCCTGAAGTATTGTAAGTATGAGATGGATTCTTTTCGGTAGCGGTATTATTTAGGCCTGAAGCTGGATCACCGAAATCCCATTCTACTGACTGTAGACTGTTAGAAGCAACCATGGAGAAACTAATTGGAACACTGGTGCAAACTCCTTGGTAGGAGAAGGATAAACGAGTAAATAGGTAAGGTGGTACATTGGGTAAACCTACGTAACTCTCCCGTCCCCCTAAATACACCCCTTCTTCTACGTATTGGCAGGACTTTCCCGGTAAGTTAGGCTCCTCAATGACGGCAAGATAAGGCGTAAAGCTTAGTACGATGTAAATCCGGCCATCCGGCCCGATTTGCATTGCCATAGGTTCTTTTACCGTCTGAATAATGGTAGCTGAATGAATGATATCGCTGGCCGTACCAGCCTCTAAATTGTACTGGTAGATCTGCGGCTTAGGGTTACCTTGACTGTTTTGAGTTGGCGTGATGCCTGCATAGAGTAAATTACCTTCCGGGGAGAACTCTACTCCGTAGACTCTAACGTAGTAATAACCCGGGAAAAGGGTATCAGAAGAAAGGGTAACTGGAGTAGAAACTATTCCCGTAGCGGAATCAAAGTCAAACAGCTCCAAGGAAAACATGGAGGAACTAGCCATGGCCAGTTTTCTCCCGTTAGGAGATGCTTTCAAATACCCTACTGTTTCGTAACGATTAGCATCATTGGGCGTACTTCCCGCGTAGCTTACCACTGGCAACTGCGCGATACCCGACGAGCTAAGCCGGTGAGCGTAGAAAGCATTGGCATTCCAGCCGTGGGTAATAATCCAAACGTCCTGCCCGTTAGCGTGTTCAACGGCAGTTAGCTTCTCAGTGGAAGGGGTATAGACAAGTACATTCTTAATGGTGACATCCCCGTTACCTGCTGCCAGAGCCATATCCACTATCGAATAACGCAAGCCATTGGCTTCTGCCTGAACGTCCAGGGTAAAAAGATAATACAGGGTTGTACTGCCTGGTTTAGGAACAATAAGCGCCGATTGGGTAGTACTAAAGTTACCCAAAAGGCCTTTGCCGTTAGGCATAGCTTGGTGATGACGATTCCAGACAGTAATCCCATCAGTATAAAATAGCAGCTTACCAGTGGCATCACTCCAACTGGCACAGCCTTCTAGTTGCACTAAGGCCCCGTCGAGGAGCGGCCTTGGAGCGCCCAAATTGAAGTCAAGGCCAGCATTCTTACCAAAGTACCACACATTCGCCTCGTTCTGAGCCCGCAGTGATTTGGGAAGCAGGTAGGCACAAAGTAGCAATACAAGAATCGGACGCATGGACACTTAGAAGCAAAGCCCAAATTAGAAAGTAACTCAGCACTGGCCGCGCAAGCATGCCATCTTTTCCAACCTGTGTCAGAAATGTTTTCTATTTATATTGCTGAGTTCTCGCAAAAGCCCTTCGATAACTATAAATTGAAGAAATGTTTTAACCTGAATGGTAAGAACATCATCCGCTACGTTACTATTCTCAATCATCCGGCAAGTCTTATTCGGGCTAATTGGGATGCTTAAAGGAATATGGCGATTAATCGTAAAGGTTGATAAGCAATATTGCCAGTTAATCTATAATAATGGGTTGTACTTTCCCATCCGGGCCTAAAATCAATTAGAAGGTATAACTTCCATGGTTAAATGACTTTATTTTCAGAAAAATTACACAAATTATAAAAAATCTGATTAATTGGTCATTGACTATCAGCATTTTACAGATAATTGATTTTAGGCCCTGATGGGAAAGCACAACCCAATACCGGGTTGAACAGCCGTAAAATGTGTCACTTTACCGCTTTCTGTTTCAGGCTTATTCTCCTGGCGCTTGCCATCTTTGCTTTACTAATTCAGTAGAAAAAGTCATGAAACTAAAATGCGCCGAAGCGCCCTGCGCTGGCTCCACCTCCGGGGGCCGCCACAGATTACTGGCTGTCTATGTCTCCTGAGGATATATTGTCTCTCTTTACGCTGTTTATGCAGGTGCGGGTACAGTCTCTGCTTACGCTAACGGGTCTCTGGCTGTGGGGTAGGGCCCAAACTGAGAAAGCTTAACTTAGACCGGTTTTTCATTGTCAAAACCCAGGTAGTAGAGGGCAAGATTCAGCCCTCAGAGACAGAGAAATGCTAAATCCTGTTGCAATGCTCTTTCTATACTCTTAACCTTATCAAACTATGCATCATACGACAAAAAGACTAGCCAGGCAAAGCTTTGAACACCCCAATCGGGTGATTACGAGTCAGTGCTCAAAAACATTCGCCCACTTGAGACCATGTACTTTCAAGAATCATGCCTTTGGAGGAACCTGGCACAGTGTAGCCCATGCGGGCTTTGGTCTGAACGGCTATTCAGGCCTCCTAGCTTAAACTTATTGAGATTGGTAAACGTAGCCGTCAGTGGCTTTCCCTGGAACACTACTATTGCCATGGAGTGGGTAGATAGGCTACCTGCTGACGGATCAGACTACGTCATCGAAGGTGCACATTATCAAGATGAAATGGGGCAAAGTTGTTTATTTACGAAGCCATTTAGATACTCAACTAACAAGGAAATGTGTGAACGGCTGGCGTCTGCGGTCTGGCTGAAGCCATTGCTACGCCAATTGAGGATCACGAATATTTTCTTGCCGGTTTTTGGCGGTTGAGCTGGCTCTTTCCCTGCCTTCCGTTTCCGCAGGAGGAACTAGAGGATCGGGTTACCCATCCGCAGCAGCAGACGGGCCCAAGTGGTTATTTCCTGCAACGGCGTCATGTCCAGGTAGAACTGCACTTTGCGTACCTTCACCAGTCAGGTTGATGACAGTCACTACCGGTAAACGAACCTGGCTCCCGTCGGGCAGCTCCAGTACGGCCACCGCCTGATTTCCAGATAGTGTCCGGAGCCGGTACCCACAGCTGCTCAATGTCGTGGCGCATAGAGGTGATGGTGCCATAGAACTGGGCCATCCCGCGCCTGATGTTGTCTTCGCCGATAATTGGCGGATTATTGCCGAAACGACCTGGCCGTCCTCGGTGAAGTAGGTAGTGTATTCTGCGTTTTTCCGGTCAACCATCTGAAGAAGACGGGCCCCATTGCTCATTGATGCAGTTTGGGGTTGGGGTTGCATTGTTACAAGTGGGTTAGTGATAGAAAGCATGTAAGCGATACTAGTTGCAGACAAGGCTACGCTTGCAGCCACCGCATAGAGTCAATGGAGCCGCACCAGGCACACAATTAGTGGTTAAGCCAAAGCGGCTTCAACTCAGCGCCAAATAAAGTCATAAAGATCAAGCAATAAGCGAATAAATTCCGATTTTAATAATGATTCGTTTAGAGGAGTGTTTAAAAATTGAGGAAGGGAAAATTGCGAGAATGGTATGGAAAAAGGTTAGGAACGTTCCTTAGCCCCTTGGAAGCCAATCAGTGAATGATGCGGAGTTGAAGCTAATTGTGTCGGGAACGCAATACGCTCAAGGAGGAAAAAAGGCATTAAGAACTAGGCCATGCCTTTCTCATAGCCGAGTGAGCCAAATGGATAATGTTAAAAAGCGCTTCAAAAACGAATCAAATTAATTGAACAACAGATTCAAGAAGTAGAAGCCGCTGGTAAAAGCGTTTTGGAAAAGGACTCATCTTTGAAGGAGCGCGTCGACAATGTATGTACCATCAAGGGTGTAGGATTGATCACCGCCGTAGTTATTATTGCAGAAACTACGGGTTTGCCTTATTCCAAAACAAGGACAATTAGTTTGTTATGCAGGGTATGATGTAGTCAGAAATGAATCAGGTTCTTCCGTTAGGAGTCCAACGAAGATGTCCAAAATACAATAACAGATCCTCAAGTAAAGCGCTTCACTACCCGGCACTTCAGCGGCCTGGTTTGACTTTAAAATGAAGAAAACCTATGAAATATTGTCGAAAGGACTAAAATTAAATGAAAGAGTCTAGCAGCAAATTCAACGGGAGGCTCCTGGTTTTGATTTATACTCTCTTTAAGAATAATACCGTTTTTCAAACGGATTATCCTTCCACAAAGGTCGCTTAATAATGTTAACTAAGGGTTCGAATGGATGATAGAGAATTTCATTGCTTAGCCACCAAGAGCGCCAGTGACAGCCGAAAGCTACTGGCAAAGAAAAAATACAACCCGTGTGAAACGAAGGGGAGTAGAGATTTTTCAGCTACCTGAAGGGCTTGGCCTTGCTTCAGGTGGAACGGGCTAGCTTTGCCTAAAGCAATGAGAGAATTCTGCTGCTGATTATCAGAACACGTGCGATAAATGGTATCAATCTGTTTGGCGTACACCTAGGTTTTTTGTTTCTAACACAGCACCTCCTAGCATGGAGGTGAATCATTTACGCTAAGAAACTAATCTTGGTTATTTTACAGATTTTCACAATCCAACCTTATTATTTACAGTTAGAAGAGCTGGAAGCGACTATTTCCAAGTGTCCATTTTTCGGGTGAAGCCCATGTTGCTAAGAATGATTGAGTTGATTGAGTTTGCAACTGGAAGGGAAAAGCGGCTGCGGTGGGAAAGGATGTATTGCGGATTAAGCGATTCTTCCACAAAACGGTCTGTGTCGGCAACAGAACTGGCAGGCTGATAAAAACTTGCCGCCTAGGTCGCTGCAAAGCGTCAGTCTGAACATCGGCTACTGGTATAATCGCGCTGACGAAAAAAGCCTCCCTTTCGCTGGAGGAAGCTGTTGAAGAAAAAATAAAGTATTGTCGGAGACTACCTTTCCAACGCTTTGCGGAAGCAGAAGATCTTTTCCAGCAGGCTGATATCTTCCGTAATGATTTCTCCGTCGCATTATTCATACCCGACTTATAGGTAATCTGCTTGCCAAAATCAGTTTGCAGTCCTTCCGGCAGGGCTACCTTGGCCAGAAAAGTGCTGTCCTTACTGGGAATCTCGGAGATAGAAGCAATTCTTCCTTTCACCGCTCCGAACTCCTGGTAGGGATAGCTGCTGAATTTGATCAACACAGTTTGTCCCGATTTTACTTTGCCGAAGTTCTGCTGCGGTACTCGTAATGTGCCGAAATAGGAATCACTCTGAGGGGCTACAAAAAATATCTCCTGGTTGGCCGACAGATGTTGCTGCTCTTCAACAATTGTCGAGAAATACACTCTCCCGTCGGAAGGGGCTGTAAGTACGTATTTCTGTTTCCAACTTTCCGTGGCGCTGCGCAAGGTATTCAAAGCTTGTAAAAAATTACTCCGGTGCTCAGCTATGAGTTTATCTAGTTCTAAAAGTTCCTTCAATTTGGCACTCTGAGCAGCGTGATTGGCAATAATAGCTGATTCTACTTGTTTCAAGGGCATCTTCCGGGCCAGCAGCTTGCTTTCTTCGCGTTTGAACTCCAAAGGAGCAATTACTTTTTCATTAACTAATTTTTGTTGCGCTTCAAAATCTTGCTGAGCCAGTTCAAAGTCCCGCTGATGGATGAGTTGTTGCTGCCGTAAATTACCGGCCATACTGACCAGATCCGCAAATTCCTGATGCAGAAGGCGTTTTTTAGCTGGATAAAAACCATTGGATAGAAACGAAAGAAGTTCGGAGTAATCCTGAGTAAATGCCTGATAGGCTGGTTGTAATTCGCCCAAATGGCTATGTGGCTGAATCTGTGTGTTTTCCAACTGATTCACTTGTCCCGTATGCATCCAAGCTAACAGGGTGTCTAACTGCTTAGTCAGTGCCAGTACCTCATCATGGTCCGCTGTACTTTCTACATAGGCGAGTACTGCCTCTTTACGAACCGGGGTGTTATCCTGAACGAATAATTTTACCAGTTTTCCATCAGTCCTGGTATAAATCGCTTTAGGGGCATCTAAGGCAGTAAGCCGGAAAGGAGCTTTTACCAGATCAGGATAATGAATCATCCAACTGACTAAAACAATTAATACCAGTATGGCAAAAAATACAGTAATACCCCACCGGACAATCCAGGGCGGAACGTAGCCGATAATCTCCTGCACCTCTTCGCTGCGCAGCTCGATAGGATCAGCGGGATAAGGAGTTGAATTTACCGGCTGAGACTGATGCGTTGGAAACATAGAGGTAAACTAATTATTTTACGAAGTATTATTTTACCGCAGAGACCCGGAGGAGTTTCGGCGAACTTGTAACCTGCTTTTTCCGCATTGCAGTATATTACCCTAAACATCCGGTTCTTCAACTAATCCCGGTGCAGACCATCCTAATTGCCTAACTCCAATTGATTCTTGACCAGCTGGTAGTAATCCCGTTTCAGTCCAGTGAGTTCGGCGTGGGTACCTACTTCCGTGATTTTTCCTTTGTGTAGTACCACAATCTGGTCAGCATTCTTTACTGTACTCAGCCTGTGGGCTACCACTACTACCGTTCTTCCCTTATAAAACTGCTCCAGATTCCGCATAATTACACTTTCGTTGTTGGCATCCAGGGCGTTGGTGGCTTCATCAAAAAACATAAAAGCAGGGTCTTTGTAGACGGCCCGGGCAATAAGGATGCGTTGTTTTTGTCCTTGGCTCATGCCGTTGCCTTCCGCACCGATCTTGGTGTTGTAGCCTGAAGGCAAAGATTCGATAAACTCGCCGATGTTAGCTACTTTCACGGCGTGGAGTAGCTTTTGAATATCAGGGTGTTCATCTCCTACAGCAATGTTACGGGCAATGGTATCCGAGAAGATGAAGCCGTCCTGCATTACAACACCGCACTGACTCCGCCAGAGTTTATGGGAAAGGTTTTTTAGATTGGCCTCTCCCAGCCTGATGTCACCTTTAGTAGGTTCGTAAAATTTCAGGAGCAGTTTCAGCAGGGTAGTTTTGCCGCTGCCGCTGGTGCCAACAATGGCCGTTACCTTGCCTTGGGGAATGTAAAGTTCGATATTATCCAGTACTGGTTCATTGCCCGCGCCGGGATATTGAAAACTAATGTATTGTAGTAATAAGCTTTTGTTCTCCGGCAAGCGGTCGATCTTCGGCTGGTCGGCGGGTTCTTCATCGGTTAACTGGTGAATTTCATTAAGCCGTTCCAGGCTGATCTTGGCATCCTGGGAGGTCTGCAAAAAACCAATGAGTTGTCCAATGGGACTGTTGAGCTGTCCGGTAATGTACTGTATGGCTAGCATGGCCCCCAGTGTCATTTGCCCTTCGATTACAGCTTTGGCAGCCAAGAAAGTGATAAGTATATTTTTACTCTCGTTAAAGAAAATGCCCCAGCTTGTTGGTATTGATTCAACGCTAACCCTTTCATGTTCAGCTTAAATAAGCGGGCCTGAATGCGTTCCCACTCCCAGCGTTTTTGCATCTCACTGTTGGAAAGCTTTATCTCCTGCATGCCTTGGATGAGTTGCACCAAGTTGCTCTGGTTCCTGGCACCGGCATCAAAACGCTTGAAATCTAAGGTTCGTCGCTGTTGGAGAAAAAATACTACCCACCCGGCGTATAAAAGGCTGCTGATGAGAAAAATGGAAAATATAGTCAGGTGATAATAGGCCAGTACCACGCCGAATACCACCACGTTGAACAGCGAAAAAAGGGTTTGCAGAGTAGTATTGGTCAGAAACGCTTCAATTCGATGATGATCGTTAATACGCTGCATCAAATCACCGAATAACTTCGTGTCAAAGAATGACAGCGGCAAGCGCATCAGCTTAATAAGAAAATCCGATAGAATGGAAACATTTACCCGGGCACTGATGTGCAGCAGAACCCAGCTCCGGATAAACTCTACTGACAGCCGCCCCGCCAATAGCATGAGTTGCGCCCCCAGGTCAGGAACTGGAAGCCCTGCTGGAGCAGGAAGAACCGCTGCCAACACTAGCCGCTAATGAAGTAGTGTATTG
>JAUJNL010000151.1 GCA_030448185.1 Cytophagales bacterium
AACGAGACGGCGGCGGGTGAGGCGTCGGCACCATTGACGGGCACCTGGCCGTGTGGGAGCTCGGCCAGCCGCGCCGTGGTGTTTGCCCCCCCGCCCGTCATGCCCCCTGCGACCATCGCCCAGCTGATGGGATAGTCGGGGTGGCACTCGAACCGGTCGTCGCCGCTCCGGTTGCGGGGGGCGCCCGTCAGGCCGCGGACCCCCGAGTCGACGGTGGCGGGGCGGGTCCCCCCCAACACCCACGACCCCCGCGAAACCCCCCCCCGATCCGATCCGTACAAAGGCTTGGATGTAAAAAAACAACCTAAATCTATAACCAATCATGAAAGCAATACGTAATTTATTCTCAGAAAGCCTGCAATTGGCCATAGTAGTGCTATGGGCTTTTTGCATAACCGCATGTTCTGACGGGGATCGCCGGGAAAACACAACCGGAACCGCTGCTGAACAGGAACTTGAAGAAAAGGGGGATGATATAAAGCGGGAAGTGGACAAAATAGCGGACAATATCGAGGATGCAGCGGATAAAGCCGGGAGAGAATTAAAAAAAGGGAGAAAAGAGTTCATCCGGGATTCCCGGCAAAAAGCCCGCGAACTGGATCAGAAAATCGAAGAGTTAAGGACCCGAATTGATGATGCCAGCGCAAGCGCCAAAGAGGATCTGCAGGACGATCTAACTGAGCTGGAGGCTAAACGTAAAAATCTTAACCGTGAATTGGATAAAATTCAGAATTCATCGGAAGATGCCTGGGAGGACCTCAAGCAGGGCGTAAAAAAAGCCACCGATGAATTGGATAAATCCTTCGAAGAGGTAGATGGCCGGCTGGAGAAAGAAACCAACCGTGACGCTAAACCCGGCCATCAGTAAAGGAAACCCGGAATCGCTATAACGGGTAGTGTTCAATTGTTACCACCATCCTTCTTAATTACGCTAAACTTCTACAAATTTCAACTTCTAATCAATTACAATGGGAACACTTGCAAATAATTATATCAGTTTGGTTGACGCACTTAACGACCTGAAAGAACGTGGCTATAAAAGTGACTTCCGGATTATATACTGCGAAGGCGAAGATGAAAGTGAGGCCTGCCGCCTGCAGTCAGACACCAGCGGAAAAACGTATTCTGCCGAAGAACTGACGATCCGGGAGCATTACCGTTTTGAAGGCTCATCCAATCCGGATGATATGTCTGTAGCCTATGCTATAGAATGTAAAGATGGCGAAAAAGGCGTTTTGATTGATGCCTATGGTACCTATTCAAGCCGCCGGGTAGCCGAGTTTATCCGGGATATTCAGATAGATTCCCGTGCGTCTGGTTAACCACAATTTTGCTGATCAAATCGTCAAAAGCCCGCTCAAGAGCGGGTTTTTTGTTGGAGTAAGCAGGTGGACGCAGCGAAGGATCAAATCAAGAATTTATTATGATCCGTAATACTATAGATTGGGAATGAGTAATAGCCCATTAGTGCCGCATTTGCGTAACTTTACTTGGCTAATCTTATTAAACTCCTTGTTTTCGATTCCCACCGACCTGCTCTCCGTCAGCGACCTGACGTACCGGATCAAAGAAATCCTGGAATATGACGCTGACCTTCAGGAAATACATGTACAAGGGGAAATTTCCAACTGTACCATTCACGGTTCAGGCCACGCCTATTTTACCCTGAAAGACGAAGAATCACAGTTAAGCTGCGTGATGTTCAAACGGTTTGTGGAGGGCTGCGACAAAGGAACTTTACGGCACGGCACAAAAGTAATTGTACAGGGTAGCGTTACGGTATATCCACAACGCGGCAGTTATCAGTTGATGGTGACAGGTTTAAAAGCAGCCGGTGATGGACTCCTATACCAGCAGTTTGTAAGGTTAAAGGAGAAACTGGAACGCGAGGGTTTATTTGACGTTTCCCGTAAAAAGCCTCTCCCCTCTTTTCCGGGTACTATCGGAGTCGTTACTTCGCCTACCGGTGCGGTCATCCGCGATATTCTGCAGACCCTGCAGCGGCGTTTTCCCTGCGGAAAGGTAATCCTATCGCCCTCCCTGGTGCAGGGCGATGTGGCAGCGGCCTCGGTAATCCAAGCACTGCAGGCTTTGATCGGAACACCCGAAATTGAGGTAATTATTATAGCCCGTGGGGGCGGATCGGCCGAAGATCTTTGGTGCTTTAACGACGAAGGATTGGCCCGGGCCGTGTATTCCTGTCCGATCCCCGTTATTTCTGCCATCGGTCACGAAACGGATTTTACCATTCTGGATTTTGTGGCTGATGTACGAGCAGCTACTCCTACTGCCGCCGCCGAACTGGTGGCCCCCGACCAACAGGAAATCTTAGCTTCGCTTCAATCTACCCGTCAGCAACTGCTGATGCACCTTCAGTACCGTCTATTTAATCACCTGCAAGTACTTGATGACGCTACGGAACGGATCCGGATGCAGAAACAACTCCTGCTGGAGCGGAAAAAAAGCGAATTGTCACTGCTGGAGGCTCAGTTGCGCCAGCATGACCCCCGAACCTTTCTGGAAAAAGGATTTTCACTGACTATGAAAGATGGCAAACTCCTCCGGTCAGTTGGGGAGGCGGCTCCCGGCGACACCATTGAAACGATTCTGGCCGACGGTCGGCTTACTTCCGTAGTGCAGCCGTCAAAATAAAACGCCTGGGATCATAAAAATAACTTAGTACATGCAATCCGCCCCCAAACGATTTTCATTAGAAACCGCTTTTCAGCGTATCAAGCAGATTCAGCAGTTGTTGCAGGACGGTCAGCTTACCTTTGACCAGTCTTTATTATTATTCGAAGAAGCTGACGACCTGATCAAAAGAAGCCAGCAGTACCTCTCACAGGCCGAGTTGCGCCTCCGCATTTTGGGAACGGACGATTCCGAAGAATAATGCCAATTCGATGTCGGTGCACTAAAAAACAACCCGATTGGGAATGACGTTCAGTCTTTCTCCAATCGGGTTTTGGCAGGAATGAAAACCTGAGTTTTTGACTAGCCTGCTTAATTAAAAGTTTCCGGCAGCCGCGCATGCGGATCACCAAATTCGGTAATATTTACGGCTACCACCGCCGCAATTTCCGGTACCGCCCGACGAATTGATTCTTCCACTCCGGCCTTTAGGGTCATCGTAGACATGGGACAAGTTCCGCAGGAGCCCAGCAATTCGAGCCGTACAATATTGTCATCCGTAATTTCGAGAACTTTTACATTACCGCCATCCGCTACCAAATACGGACGGATGGTATCCAGGGCTTTTTCGACCCGTTGGGTTAATTCGAGTTGCATGGCAGGTAAGAGTTAATGAGAACAGAAGTTAATGAGAACAGGTAAGCCTACCCATTTTGCACCAACTCATTTACTCGATGCTAAAAACGCTTTTTTTACACTTTAATTTCTACAATCCGGGTCTTATCTTGAGCTGCATTGCGGATAGAGACCTGCTGAGCCAAAGCCTGCGCCAGGTCTTTAAATGACTGCGCCGTTACGTCATCAGTCATCACGGCTGGCCTGCCAAGATCACCGGCTTCGCGGATGCTCTGCACCAGTGGGATTTGTCCCAGGAAAGGCACCTCGTATTGCTTAGCCAATTTTTCACCTCCACCCTGCCCAAAAATATAATACTTATTCTCCGGTAGTTCGGCAGGAGTAAAGTACGCCATATTTTCTACGATTCCCAAAATTGGCACATTAATCTGTGGCTGCCTAAACATGGCCAGTCCCTTTCGGGCATCGGCCAGGGCTACCTTCTGCGGTGTGGTCACAATGACTGCCCCCGTGACGGGTACCGTCTGGACTAACGTTAAATGAATATCACTGGTTCCGGGCGGCAGGTCTACCAGCAGATAATCGAGTTCTTCCCACTCGGCATCCATAAAAAACTGCCGGAGGGCCGAACTGGCCATGGGACCACGCCATACCACCGCACTGTCAGAAGGCGCCAAAAAGCCGATAGAAAGCATTTTAATACCGTATTGCCGAATGGGAATAATATAGTTCTTACCATTCTTCTGGGTAACCATCGGCTGCATATTTTCGGCATCAAACATAACCGGTATGGATGGTCCGAAAATATCGGCGTCGATCAGGCCGACTTTGGCTCCACTTCGGTGCAGTGCCACGGCCAGATTAGCCGTTACCGTAGACTTGCCCACGCCGCCTTTACCGGAAGCAATCGCAATAATATTTTTTACCCCGGGTAGTACCGGGCCATCACCGCGGGTAGAGCTTACATTAGCAGTCATGTGTATCAGCACATCCACCTCCTGTCCTACATCCCGCTTGATAGCCTCCACGCAGCGTTGCCGGATCAATTCTTTGAGGGGGCAGGCCGGTGTAGTAAGCACCACCGTAAACTGGACCTGATTCACTCCAATTTCAATATCTTTAACCATCCCCAGCGAAACCAGGTCTTTTTTCAAGTCTGGTTCTTCTACGGTGCTTAGGGAAGAAAGTATTTGTTCTACGTTGATCATTGAGGTCGGGAGAGCCATTAACGGCTCAGAGTATAAACAAAAAACGGGGCCGAATGGGTCAAAATTAGTAAAAAAACTTGGCTTACCGGATTCCCTGATCCCTGCGTATTACCGAATAGGAAGGCATTCATAAATAAATTCCACCTAGTCAGCGGAAGATCGGGTAGGATCACGTGGCAATTTCCGAAATTAGCAGAACTCCATCCGGAAATAATATGCGTATTCCTCCCGAAATTATTGCACAGATCCAGCTTCAGGCCGACATTGTTGAAGTGGTCGGTGATTATGTTTCCCTCAAGAAGCAGGGACAAAACTTATGGGCTTGCTGTCCTTTTCACAATGAGAAAACACCTTCCTTTTCGGTGGCCCCAGCGAAAGGCATATTCAAGTGCTTCGGCTGCGGCAAGGCCGGCGATACGATAAAGTTTGTGATGGAAGTGGAAGGCGTGACCTACCCGGAGGCGCTGAAGCAATTGGCCAAAAAGTACAATATAGAGATTCCGGAGACGGCACCGGAGCCCCACGAAATTCAGCGGCAGAACGAAATTGATAGTTTATATATCGTTTTAAATTTCGCCAAGGAGTTTTATCAGAATCATTTATGGCAATCAGAAGAGGGAAAAGCCATCGGCCTGAGTTATTTTAAAGAAAGAGGCTTCCGGGAGAATACCATCCAGACATTCGAATTGGGGTATAGCCTAGCCAGTTGGGACGCCTTTACCAAGGAAGCACTGCAGAAAGGGTACCAGATTGATTTGTTGGAGAAAGCTGGTTTAACGATCCGCAAGGAAAATCAAACAGAAGGCAAAGCCGCCCGACAGTATGACCGTTTCCGGGAGCGGGTTATTTTTCCGATTCATAACTTATCCGGCCGGGTCATTGCCTTCGGAGCAAGGATCCTGAAGGCTGAAAAATCGCAGCCCAAGTATGTAAACTCTCCCGAAACGGAGGTTTATCATAAGAGTAAAGTACTCTTTGGCATGTACCAGGCTAAAAATGCGATCCGCCAGGAAGATAATTGTTATCTGGTAGAAGGATATACCGACGTAATTTCCCTGCACCAGGCAGGCATTGCCAACGTGGTAGCCTCATCGGGCACGTCCCTCACTGAAGAACAGGTGCAGTTGATAAGACGCTTTACAAAAAATATAACTATACTTTATGATGGTGATGAAGCAGGTATTAAAGCATCTGTAAGAGGAACAATATTAATTTTTAAAGAAGAATTAAATGTAGAAGCTGTCAAGTTTCCTGATAATGATGATCCAGACAGTTATTTAAATAAAGTTGGAGTAGAGAAATTTCGGCATTACATAGAAACAAACAGACTAAGCATACATGTTTTTGCTGCTGATATTTTTCTAAAGGATACTGGGAACGATCCTATTCGGAAAGCTAATGCTTATAAGAACATAGTTGAGCTTGTTTCTTATGTAATTGATCCATTAAAAAAATCTGCATATACAAAAAACTTGGCGGAACGGTATAAGCTGGATGAGCAATCTCTGATTCATGATGCAAATCAGTTTTACTTAAAAAGACGTGAACAGGAAAGAAATAAGAACCAAACTGAATTAAAAAAAGAAGATAAATCTGAAAAAAATAATAGCACTTCATTAGCTTCAGTATCGGAAATACTACCAGAAGGAGTAACAACGGATAAAGAAGTTGATGCTCATGTACCTGTTGAGATTGAAAATCTGGCAGGACTTCGTAAAAGTTCGATGGTGTATCAGGAGGAAGAAAGCATCCGGTTGCTGATCAGCTACGCCGACCACGTTATTGAGGGCACCGATGATACCGTTTGCGAATACATTCTGCGGGAAGTGGAGGAACTGGAATTTATCACCCCAGTGTATAACCGGATTATCCAGGTGTTCCGCGAAGAACTTTCCCGGGGCCAGATAATCGGAGGGGATTATTTTCTGCGCCACCCGGACCCGGAGATTCAGCGGGTAGCTATTGACTTGGTTTCCAGCCGCTACCACATTAGTGACAGTTGGTCCGAAAAGTTTGAGATCTATATTCCCCGGGAAAAAGAGATGCTGCTGGAAGTAGCTTATTCCAACGTATTGCGCCTCAAGCAGCGGGTAGTGCAGGAAAAAATAAGGCATAATATGCAGGCGCTTGCCGGGGCAACCCAACCGGAGGAACAAGATCGTCTCCTGGCCGGAGTCATGCAATTGAAATCCATTGAGAAGCAGATTGCCGGCATCTTAGGTAATGTAATCCGGCCAAGGTAGTCGCCTACAGTTTTATGGCCTGGCTCAACCCTGTTTCCAGGAGCGGCCAGTTTGCCTTGAATGGAAAGCTTTCACCAAAAACCGGAAAAATCCATTAACGTTCTGGCTGCCAAACATCGTATTGAGCTTGATGCGTAAGGCTACCAGCCCTTCGCTAGCCAGGGCAATGCCAAAAACCAAGCGACTGTACGCATAGTCGTAATACATAAATAGTAATGCTGCCACTGCAATCAGAATCAGCGTTAACTGAACGAAATGAAGTCCGGTCCACTGCCGGATTCGGGTCTGGAATAATTTGCTCAGTTTGAGAAGAAAGTATCCGCCGAATCCCAGGGTAAACACTAGTTTCCCGTAAGGAAGGTCAAAAAGCTTCATCATTACCCCTGCGAACAGAATCAGGCTGACCAGTCTTTGCCATTTATTCATCTTCATAGGAAGCACGTACGGGAAAAAGTACCTATAAGTTTTAATCCAAGCCTGACTTGCCGGCTTGAGCTGCTGGTAGGATAAAGCTAAAATGCTATTCAGGGGGAGAAAAGCAATCTCTCTGAAGATCGGGTCAACACTTCCGGATAAAGGAATCAGGTACGCCCTACCTTAGCACGGCGCAGTTGAAAAATATACAGGAGCAAGAGAAGCACGCCGCCGGTAAGGGCCAGTACGGCCAACCTTAACTGCCCGATGGTTGCTTCCAGGTGTTTCAGGTCTTCCTGGCGTTCCGTCAATATACGCTCCCGGTTATTGAGTTGCGTTCGCAGTGCGCTGATGTTCCGTTCCAAGTCGTAAAGCCGGCTGGTGTTCTCACGGTTCTGTCCTACGTAATCTGACTCTTTTTGTACCCCCGACGTTCTGACTTCCCGGATAATCTCATTGTCTTTGGCAACAATGCCTTTCAGGGTGTTAATGAGATTACCTAGATCCTTTTTGGATTTCCCCCCAAAAAGAGCATTGTTTTCTGATAGATAGAAATCATACTGTTTATATAACTCATCCCGCTCTTTGAGCAATTCTACCATCCGGTTCTGGGCGTTGCCCACCCAGATGAATCCTGCT
>JAUJNL010000152.1 GCA_030448185.1 Cytophagales bacterium
CAAGACCCATGTTGGTTTGCGTAGCCGTTTCCCATTTCAAATCCGGATTGGCCAGCGAAACCGGCGTTACCCCCGGCACAATTGTCTGCCCGGCTCCACCCGGACCAAATACGTAGCGGCGGTCAATGGCCAGATTGGCAAAATAAGGGTATAACCCGATTTCCTGATTCCCTGACTGGCCCCAGCTGCCCCGCAGTTTCAGTTCGTTGATAAACCGGAGGCCTTTCATGAAACCCTCATCGGAAATGCGCCAGCCCACCGAGAAAGCCGGAAAGGTGGCGTACCGGTTGGTTGCGCTGAACCGCGAAGAACCGTCGCGGCGAACGGTGGCCGAAAACAGGTATTTGTCGGCAAAGGTGTAATTAATCCGGCCCGTATACGAAAGCAGCGACCACTCATTGGCGTAGGTTTCTCCGTTATTAATGGTAACCAAGCCGGTATTGACATTCAGGTAAGGCAGTTCGTTACTAATCAATCCATTGGCCGAAATCGCTTCGGAGTTGGATTGGGAAACCTGAGCCGAGTATACTACTACGGCCGACAGATTGTGTTTTTGCCGGAAAATGCGGTTGAAAGCAAGTGAGTTTTCCAGAATCTGCGTGATATTGCGGGCATTGATCTGCCAAAGCCCCGCTGTGTTGCGGAATAACACGCCAAACTGATACGTGGGAATAAAATCTTTGTCCTCCTGCATACTTAAATCGGCCGAATAACTGGACCGGAAAGTCAGGCCTTTGAGCAGTTCCACTTCCCCGAACAGGTTACCTAAGAAACGGTTCCGGTTCGATTGGTTGGTGAATAATTCGATTTCGGCTACCGGATTACTCTGGTCATTATAGTATTCTTTGGCACCCTGCGGTCCGCCCCAGCTGCCGTCGGCAAACCTCACCGGAACAGTAGGCAACTGCCGCAAAGCCGTTTCGATACGACCTCCGTTGCCCGCCGCATTTTCCATGGTGCGGGAAAACAGCAGGCTGGTGCCCAGTTTTACCCGACCGAAAATCTTTGCATCGGTATTGGCCCGCACAGAGTATCTTTTGAAGTTGGAGCCTTTAACCGTGCCGTCCTGGTCGAAGTAACTGCCGGAAATCAGGTACTGCGAATTTTCACCCCCACCGGACAGGGAAAGGGCGTGGTTCTGCATAAAAGCGGGCCGGAAAATTTCTTTTTGCCAGTCGGTATCCACGCCGCCGGGAATGTTGCCGGGGTCGCCCCACTCCGGGGTAAGCGGGTCGGTATGCTGGGCAGAACGCATTTCGTTGCTGAGTAAAGCCCATTCACCCGCATTAAGCATATCGTATTTCTTTGCTAACTGCTGCACCCCGGTATACCCGTCGTAGGTGAGGCTCACTTTGCCTTCCTTGCCCCGTTTGGTGGTCACGATAATCACCCCATTGGCGGCCCGGGCTCCGTAAACGGCCGTGGCCGAAGCGTCTTTCAATACTTCAATCGAAGCAATGTCGTTGGCGTTGATTGAGTTCAGGGCATCGTCTCCGAACACCGGAATTCCATCAATCACGTAGAGGGGCTGGTTGTTGTTGACCGTTCCGATTCCGCGGATACGTACGGCTACCGAACCACCCGGCGCCCCGGAGTTGGAGGTTACGTTTACCCCGGAAATCCGGCCCTGCAAAGCCTGCTCCATGCGGCTTACGGGCAGTTGGTTAATTTTTTCGGGGGAAATCGAACTAATGGCCCCGGTCAGGTCCCGTTTTTTCTGCGTACCATAGCCAACCACCACAATTTCCTGCAAGGATTTGATGTCGGGCAGTAACGTTACGTCAACAGTAGTGCGGCCACTGATGGGTACCTCTTCCGGGGCATAACCGATGTAGGAGAATACCAGCGTGCCTTCCGCATTTGCTTCCGGTACCGCAATCGAATATTTCCCGTCCGCATTGGTACTAGCCCCAATGGTAGTTCCCTTTACCAGCACGGTTACACCGGGCAATCCTTTGCTATTCTCATCCGTTACGGTACCGGCAATGTTAATTGGGGCTACAGTTGGCGCAGCCGATGTTTTGGTTTCCGGCCGGGAAGATGGGGAGGCAGGCTTTCCGGCTGCGGGAATAATAAGATAAACATTTTCGCCCAGCTTCTCAAAGTTCAAATCCAGCGGCTTCAGTAGCTGGATGAGTTCTTCTTCCACCGAATCATATTTCCGTCTGGAAAGCTTCACAGCTTTGTTTTCAACCGTAAACCGGTCGTAGGAGAAAGAGACCTTATACCGGGCTTCCAGATCGGATAAAATATCCTTCAGGTTACGGGCTTGCCGTGGACTGGACTGGGTTGTCTCCCCGGTAACGGCCAGTGTTGTTTGAGCGTACAGGGAAGAAAAACTGCTGAAAAAGAGCAAAAGAATAGACAGCAGTCTCTGTTGCGGTAGAAACTTTTTCATAAATCAGGGTGGTGACTAGAAATAAGGAATATTGGGAGACTAAAAATACCTCTATGTTAAGGAGTTACATTTTCTGGTGACAGCAGGAGCTGGTTTCCTTCCCGGCGGATATTCAAACCATAAGTACGACTCAGGGCCTGCAGCAGCAAATCAAGGTTGTCCATCGGGAAGGTACCCGTAAACTCTTTTTCCGCGGTACGGGCATCCGAGATGTTGACCTTTACCCCGTAGGTATCCTGCAGGAGAAGGGCTATTTCGGCCAAGCGGGTATTGTCAAAAATGAATTTTCTATCCTTGAACCCCAGGTACGCTTCCGGGTTTACCCGTTTTCGCCAAGTATTGCCCGAACGGGCTTCCACCTCCACTAAATCGCCGGGGCTCAAAACCATAGCGGCATTTTCACCTTTCAATCCCGTTTCCAGACGTACTTTACCCGAATTGAGGACGACCCGGTTACGGTCGTTCCGGTCCAGTACCGTGAAGGTAGTTCCCAGTACCTCCACATTGAAGTTATCAGCCGTCTGCACGATAAAACGCTGGCCGTTGGCCTGATGGGTAACCGAAAAGTAGGCTTCACCCGACAGTTGTACCTCGCGGGGCTTGTCCGTTTCCCATTGTTCCGGAAAAACGATCCGGGAGTTGGCATTGAGAATCGCTACGGAACCGTCGGGCAGCTGTACCGTTTTGATTTCACCGTTGCCAGTCACATATTCCTTTTGCGGGGTCCCTTTCAGGAAGGCAAACAGCAGAGCCAGTGATATGAGTAAACCCGTGAAAACGGCAGCCACCCGCCAATAAGCCGGATCATTCCAGATGGCAACAAACGGACGGGAAAGTGCTGGTTCCGGCGGCTGCTCGGCTGCGTGAGTCAGGTTTTGCAGGGCAATCCATGCTGAGGCAATCTCGGCTTCGGTTAAATCATCGGCGAAGCGCATCGACAGTATCAGCCTTCTGGCTTCTTCCACTGCCTGCTTCCGTTCCGGTTGCTGAGCCATCCACCCGGACCAAAAGGCATCCAGCTTCTGGGTAGGGTGGTTCACCCACCGCTGGAAACGGCGGTTCATGGCTAATTTTTCTACTATAGGCTTTGGCGGGTCCACTACGTACGAAGTTTTCCTTTGAATAAGTAAACCCTAAGCCGGTATAATACCAATTCCGGGTTTTGACAGTAAAGAGAAAGTACCCGCGGTTTTGTAGTGGTGATTTTGAAAAAAAATTTTAAGGGACAAAAAATAGGCTAGCAGGATAGCGAAAAGCGAGTTGGCTAGAACAGCAGCAGAATGGACTTCAGGTTCTGCCGCAGGGTTTTGAGTCCCTTGTAGATCAGATCCCGCACGGTTTGATATTGCAGATTCATAATTTCCGTAATCTGCCCGTAGGTCAGCTCCTGGTAAAAACGCAGGTAAATGGCTTCCTTCTGCCGCTTGGGCAAGTCTTCCAGTTCTTTGGCTAGCCGGTGATTTTGCTCCGAATCGGCCTGCTCATTAATCAGCGCCGTTTCAAAGGAATCTTCGGAAAGAGATTCCGTTCCGGTTCCATTGGGTGTCTTTCGGATGGCACGGATTTTACTAAAGAGCTTCCGCCGGAACGATACCAGCAGGTAGACCTGGATGGATTGTGCGTCACCTAATTTTTCCCGGTCCCGCCATAGTTCCAGGAATAGCTCCTGCAGATTGTCCTTCAGTAGTTCTTTATCGGCAATAATACTATAGCCGTAATTGTAGAGCTTACGGTAATAGGTATGGTACAGAAATGAAAATGCCTCCTGACTTCCTTCTTTAAAGTCACTCCAAATCTTGGTATCGCTATGTCGGGAATAATTCGGGTCCACTCAGGCAGTGATGGATGGCAAAAATCCCGATAAATATAAATTAATTCTTAAATAATTTAAATTAGGGTGTACGACAAAATGCAGAGCATTCATCCGCATTTAGCTTCGCTGAGAATAGTTGCAATGCGGAGGTGTATAGCCGGGCATTTGAAATGCCCTTTTTCTCAGTTCCGCATTGCAAATGCGGAACAACACGAACAAAGTTTAATGGTTGATCTGCAATTTGTCGTACACCCTTAAATTATTATCACCACTCTTCGGCAATCTTCCGGTTGGGTGCTGGTCAGGTTGAACGCATTTAAATTTCAAATAAAATTTGGCGTTTCAGTAGTTTCAACCCTGTAAACAGAATTTTATTTTGAATGAAAATTTGTCAAACATTTTACAAAGGACGTTTTACGGAAAAAGTCCAGAAACAGTTCTGATTTTCCAGTCAAAAGTGTCCTATGAGGAAATGCCTTTTTTGCAATTAGAATTATTCAAGGAAAAACAGGTCAATTTATTGTACTTTTAAATGCAATCAACCTGTTTGTTTTAAGACAAAATTAATATTAGGCAACAAATCTGTTTTGCGGGTATCTTTTTGAATGTAGCGCCGTAGTAAAGGATAGTATAACACTTAATCACTTACTATTATGCAACTGGAATCCCTGAAAAAATTGTACCTGACTGAGCTAAAAGATGTATACAGTGCCGAGAACCAGATTTTGGCAGCTTTGCCAAAGATGATCGAAAAAGCTTCCAATCAGGAATTAAAAAGTGCTTTCGGGCAACACTTGGAAGAAACCCGCCAGCAAGTGGAGCGGCTTGACCAGATTTTTGACCGCATGGGCGAAAAGTCCGGAGGTAAAACCTGCGAAGCCATGAAAGGGTTAGTGAAAGAAAGTCAGGAATTGATTGAGGCGGGTGGAGAGCCCGATGTGCTGGACGCAGCATTGATTGCAGCGGCTCAGAAAGTAGAGCATTATGAAATTTCCTCTTACGGAACCCTGGTTACTTATGCTAATATGCTGGATCAGGATGAAGATGCTGACTTGTTGCAATCTATTCTGGATGAGGAGTACGCTACTGACGATAAGTTGACTGCCCTGGCAGAGACCGTAGTCAATATCAAAGCTCAGCGGGCCGGGCAATAAATCACCGGTTTCCGGTTTAAAGCTTCTGGTTGTCTGTTAAAATAACAACCAGAAGCTTTAAACCGGAAATTTTATTTCAGTTTCAGTAGTTCACAGGCTTTTTCAGCCGCCGCTTGTTCGGCTTTTTTCTTGCTGTAACCACTCCCGCTGGCGAAGGCCTCATTATCAATGACCACTCGGGCCACAAACTCTTTGTTGTGCGTGTCGCCGCGTTCTTCTACAATATCAAACCGCAACTGCTTACTTTCCCGTTGTGCCCACTCAATCATGATACTTTTGAAGTTCAGATTGGTCTCAATAATCTTTTCCAGATCAAAATGGGGCGTAATCAGGCGCTTAATAATAAACTTGCGGGAGTGTTTAAAACCACGATCCAGGTATACTGCGCCTACTAATGCTTCCAGCGCATCGCCTCCCATCGACTTATGAGTATACATGGTCCGGCGGTGGCCATCGTGGATGATCAGCTTTTGCAAACCGATCTTTTTAGCCAGGTTGTTAAGCGACTCCCGGTTCACAATTCGGGAACGGATTTCGGTAAGAAACCCTTCACCTTTATAGGGGAATTTTTTGAATAGATAGTCAGCAATCACTGCGCCCAAAATCGCATCTCCTAGGTACTCCAGCCTTTCATTGGATTCCCGGAATCCATCCGTGCTGACGCCCCGGGCTGCCGAAGTGTGCATAAGGGCAAGCTTGTAGAGATTGAGATTTTTAGGACTGCTTCCAGTAATTTGCTCAATAGATTCCACAAGCTGGCTGTCTTTCTCCTTGTCAGCAGATTTTTTAAAGAATTTCTTGACAAGCGCAAAGAGACGGGCCACCGTTTAATCTTGCATTTTTCTGAAGATGATCGAAAAATTATGGCCGCCGAAGCCAAACGTATTGCTCAGCACTACCTCCACTTTTCGCTTTTGCGCCTTGTTGAAAGTAAAGTTCAACTCAGGGTCAAAGGCTTCGTCATCCGTAAAGTGATTGATCGTAGGGGGAACCGTCTGGTACTTGATAGACAAAACAGCAGCAATAGCTTCAATGGCGCCAGCCGCACCCAACAGGTGTCCGGTCATGGACTTGGTAGAGCTGATATTTAGCTTATAAGCGTGCGCTCCGAAAACTTTCTGAATGGCCTGTGTCTCACTGATATCGCCCAGCGGAGTGGATGTGCCGTGAACGTTAATGTAATCTATGGCTTCGGGAGTGATATTGGCGTCTTCCAGTGCATTTTTCATCACATTAAGTGCACCTAGTCCTTCCGGATGGGGAGCTGTAATGTGATACGCATCCGAGGACATCCCGCCGCCAATCAACTCGGCATAAATTTGGGCGCCACGGGCTTTGGCATGCTCATATTCTTCCAGTACCAGTGCACCGGCTCCTTCACCGAGTACAAAACCGTCCCGGTCCTTATCAAAGGGCCTAGAGGCCGTCTGCGGATCGTTGTTCCGTTCGGAAAGGGCTTTCATGGCGTTGAATCCACCGATGCCGGCTTCGGTCACCGCTGCTTCAGAACCCCCGGAGATTGCGATATCGATCTTACCCAAACGGATATAATTAAAAGCATCCACAATGGCATTGGTTGCCGAAGCACAAGCTGAAACCGTAACAAAGTTGGGCCCTCTGAATCCATAGTTGATTGAGATCCAGCCTGAACTCAGGTCCACAATCATTTTAGGAATAAAGAAGGGATTGAAGCGAGGGGTACCGTCACCTTTGGCAAAACCCACTACTTCTTCCTGGAAGGTCTTTAGGCCACCGATGCCCGAACCCCAGATTACTCCGGCCCGGTCGAGATTTATCTTCTCTACATCCAAGCCTGAATCCTTCATCGCCTCCATGGAAACTACCAGGGCATATTGCGAATAGGGATCCATTTTACGGGCTTCTTTCCGGTCGATATAATTATTGACGTCAAAATTTTTGACCTCACAGGCAAATTTAGTCCTGAACTTTTCAGCGTTAAATCTGGTAATAGGGGCAGCTCCACTTACTCCATTTGCCAAGGACTGCCAGTATTCCTGGACATTATTGCCAATCGGAGTAAGTGCGCCAATTCCGGTAACTACAACTCTTCTTAACTTCATGCAATAAACTACCCGTTGGAACAGGGAGGATAGAGGAGAGTGGAAAAATTATTTTACGTGCTCTTCAAGATAAGAGATAGCCTGGCCTACCGTAGAAATATTCTCGGCCTGGTCATCTGGAATGGAAATGTTGAATTCTTTTTCAAATTCCATGATCAGTTCCACTGTATCCAGCGAATCGGCACCCAGGTCGTTAGTAAAGCTGGCTTCGGGGGTGACCTCTGATTCTTCTACACCTAATTTGTCAATGATGATACTTTTTACCTTTTGTGCGATTTCTGACATTT
>JAUJNL010000153.1 GCA_030448185.1 Cytophagales bacterium
GCGGTCTGCGTGGGCCAGCAAGCCCACGAGATCAAGGGCCTCGTCGACGAGATCCCGGATACTTTTACGCCGCCTTCTCCCAGCACCGTATCCAAACCTTTATCGGCCCGAGCCAATAGGTTATGCGCTGCCGCCTTTCGAAGTACATCCAGACATTCTTCGTCAGTAGCATTAGGCGCTACGAATTTGAGATTTTCGCGGATAGTACCGGCAAACAGCTGCGTATCCTGCGTGACAAAGCCGATTTGCTCCCGCAACCCGTTCAGGTCAATATCGCTTCCGGGGATATTATTATATAGTATCCTTCCGCTATGCGGCGTATACAAACCAACCAGTAGTTTGACCAGGGTGGTTTTTCCGGAGCCGGAAGGCCCTACGAAGGCAATGGTTTCGCCCACTTTCATATCAAAGGAAATATCCGTCAGGGCATTATGGCTGGCGGTCTGGTGCTTGAAATTTACCTCTTCAAATTCCAGTTCACGTAGCCGCCCAACGGGTACGGGTTGCTCAGGAATCCGCTCTTTGGGCATTTTCAGGATTCGCTGGAAATTTTCGAGGGAGACTTCGGTTTCGCGGTAGATATTGATAATGTTGCCTAGTTCCTGCAAGGGGCCAAATACGAAGAAAGAGTAGAGGAAAAAGGTAAAAAACTGCCCTACAGTCAGTTCACCCCGAACTACGAGATACAGCATCAGCAACAGCAGTGCATTGCGAAGCAGGTTCACGAAAGTGCCCTGCACAAAACTCAGGCTCCGGATGTAACGGACCTTTTTCAACTCCAGCTTCAGAATTTTGGCCGTGGTGTCATTAAGCCGGTTGGTTTCCTGTTGTGAAAGTCCCAGACTTTTAATCAGTTCAATATTCCGCAATGACTCAGTAGTAGAACCAGCAAGACTAGTAGTTTGGGCAACTATCGTTTTCTGAATAACCTTAATCCGTTTACTCAGCAGGGAGCTTACCAGCCCCAATATCGGTACCGATGATAGGTAGACCACGCCCAGCAGCCAGTTAACGGTAATGGCGTACGTCATCACAAAGACAATGCCGACCAAGGAAGTAAACAGGATATTGACAAAGGATGAAATCAGCTTTTCAACGTCTGTCCGTACTTTCTGGAGGATGCCTAGTGTCTCGCCGCTTCGCTGGTCTTCGAACAGCTGAAAAGGCATACTTAAGGAATGCTGGAGGCCGTCTGAATAAATCTGGGCGCCCAGCCGCTGGGTAATTACGTTAATGAAATAATCCTGAAAAGCTTTGGCAATCCTGGATACCATGGCTACGCCCATAGCTGCCAGAATCAATGTTCCGGCTCCTTTCAGGAAAATTTCTACGCTGCTGTAATTCTTGAGGGAACCGTCTTTGTTAATGACGTATCCGTCAATAATTTTCTGAAAAATATAGGGGTCCAGAAATGAGAAAATCTGGTTAATGGCCGCCAGCAACAATGCCAGCAGGACCAGTCCCCAGTACTGTTTTAAGTACGAGTACAGTAATTTCATAGGGTGGAGTTACGAGGTGTTGTGTGGTTAATGATGATGGAAGGTTTTTTAAAAGTTTTTTAGGATTGAATAAGATTTTTGGTATTGAGCTTTTCTGTTTGCCCCTTAGATTCTTCTTAGGAGACGTGTTACTTTTTGTCATTGCCACAAAAAGTAACCAAAAAGGTCTAGGCAAAAAACGCTTCCCCGCTACTACTCAACCCGCACCCCACTCCATGCCGGGCCTTTCCGCTCATGGAATTTTTGTTTTTATATTTTTTGCTCAATAGAGCAGGGTTTAAACCCTGCTCTATTGAGCCGCTTTTTCTTACTCCTCTTACATCGTACTTCTGTATTCTATCTCCTATCTTCTGTATTCTCACTCTTACCTCCTCCTTCCTTCCACTGCTACCAACATCGAACATCGGAAATGCGAACATGGACAATATTACTGTCTGGTCCGGCCGAGGGCTTTGTCAAGGTCCACCGAGGCGTTAAGATAATCATAAACGGCCTGTAAATAATTGGATTTGGACTCTGACAGAGAAAACTCCGCATCAGCTAAATCCAGTCGGGAGGAGATGCCTTGTTTCCAGCGGTCACGGGTGATGCGGTAGCTTAATTCAGCTGTGGAAACGGTCTGAGTTTGCACTTCGATTCGCCGCCGGGATTCTTCCACTTTTGACAACGCCACTTTTACCTCGGCCTGAATCAGCTCCCTGACGTTTTCCAGTTGCTTCTCGGTTTGCAGCTTCGTAATCCGGGCCTGCTGTACCCGGGCTGCCGTGCGGAACCCGGAGAAAATGGGGGCTGACAACTGTAAGCCTACGTACGAACTAACCGGCCACTGATAATTACCGAACCGGAAATCGTTCGCCTGACTCTGGGTCTGCACCTGTCCAATCGCCGACAACCTGGGCAAGTACTCCGAAGATTCTATCTTGATTTGTTCGTTGCTCAGCTTTTCGGTTAATACGAGCCGGTTTACTTCCGGACGGGATTTCAGGGCTTCGGCTAAGGCATCTTCATTGGACAAGGGTGGAATAGTGCCGTCATATTTCAGGGAGTCCAGGAGGTCAACCGGTTCGGTCTGGTCAATGCCAATCGTGGTTTTTAGCAGGGTTTTCGCAATTTCTACCCCATTGGTTAGCCGGATAATCTCGGGACGCAGGTTTTCAATGGTTACGTAAGCCCGCAATGTGTCTACCCGGGAGGCGCGGCCCTGGGCCAGCAAGGACCGGGAATCTTTCAGCGCCTGTTCGTTCCGGGCAATGCTTTGCTGCACCAGCCGGAGTTGTTCGTTGGTAATCAACGCCTCAAGGTACGCCTTCTTCACGGAGGTAATGACGGAACTTTGTACCTGAGCCTGTTCTTCTTGAGAAATGCTCTCGTATAACTTTGCGGCCCGGATGCCGGAGATGATGTTGCCTTGAAACAAGGGTTGGAGTAACGAAAATATTCCCGACGTAGGCATCCGTTCCGCCTCGCAATGTAGCTATTTGCCCTTCTTCGACCCGGCAAATTGCCGGGCAGGAAAGTGACTTGCCGTTTCAGGAAGTGGGTATTGGCGGAAGCGGCCACGGTGGGCAGGGCGTACCCTCTGCTGGCTTCCTGCAGTTTCTCCGCTGACTTATTGATTTCGAGTTTCGACACCTGCAGGTCCCGGTTCTTTTCTATCGCCAGATTGACTGCATCATTCAGGGTCAGCTGCCGGGTTTGGGCTTGGGCTAGCTGACTGAGCAAAGTAGCCGTCAGCAGTAACCCGAAGAATAGTTGAAGTTTGAATTTCATTGTTGTAAAGGGAATTAAATGATTGCGGATGTCTTAGTTTAGATATTGTTTCACCGACAATTTTCGTAGCGTCATTGCGAGGAGGAACGACGAAGCAATCTGTTTCGGAGGTACCAGAAAGGACTACTTATGTATAAGCCGTCTAGATTAGCTTCGCTGAGAACTATTCTCACCGAAGGTAATAGTTGCTTCGTCGTCTTACGCACAAGGCTGGCCCATGCTACACCTTTGTAGCATGCCCCCTCGCAATGACGGTTCTTGCCTCCTGCTTTCTGCTGGTGCTCCTGCCGCTAATCTCACGCTACCACTGCCTCTGCGTGTTCTTCTTTTTCGACTGCTAGCGGTTTGTAAGGCCGGGCGAAGTAAGAGTACACAGCTGGGATTACATACAGCGTCAGGAATCCGGCGAACAGCAGGCCGCCAACAATTACCGTTCCCAGGGAGTTACGGCTGTTTTCGGTCAGGGCAATCGGAATCGCACCGAAAATCATGGCTAAGCTGGTCATCAGAATCGGACGGAAACGGGATACAGCTGCGGCCTTCACGGATTCGGTAATGCTCAATCCCTTCTCTTTGGCCTGGTTGGCAAACTCGACAATCAGGATGGCGTTTTTGGTAATCAGGCCAATCAGGGTAATAATCCCAATCTGACTGAAAATATTCAGCGTTTGTCCAAAGAGGTAGAGGCTGAGCAGAGCACCCGTCATCGCCATAGGAACCGTCAGCAGAATGATAAAGGGGTCGACCAAGCTTTCGAACTGAGCCGCCAGCACTAGGTAAATCAGTACCAGAGCGAAGATTAACGCAAACAGCAGACTGGAAGAACTTTCGGAGAAGTCGCGGGATTCACCGGCCAGCGAGGTTTTAACCGTCGGAGGCAGTACTTTCCGGGCAATCCGGTTCATTTCTTCCACGCCGTCGCCAATGGTTTTACCGGGAGCCAGACCGGCTGAGATGGTAGCCGAAATAGCCTGGTCGTAGCGGTAAATAGCCGCCGGACTAATACTTTCACGGAACGTAACCAGATTATCCAGTGAAACCACGGAACCGCTACGGGTACGGACATAGATAGATTTCAAATCGTAGGGATTGTCCCGGTCTTGTTTCTGCAGCTGCCCAATTACTTCGTACTGGCGGTCGTTGTAGATAAAATAGCCGTAACGCTGGCCACTGAGGCCTAATTGCAGGCTCCGGGCAATTTCGGCCGTGGAAATACCCAGTTCAGCGGCTTTGTCCCGGTCAATTTTCAGGACCAGCTCGGGCTTGTTTACCTTCAGGTCGGAGTCCACGAACCGCAGGGTTTCACTCTTGCGGGCTTCCTCCATGAATTTGGGCAATACCTGCGTAATGGCAGCCAGATTAACTCCCTGCAATACGTACTGTACCGGCTGCGTCCGTCCGAAGCGGCTCCCAATAGTGGGCGGCTGTAAGGGGAAGGCCATTACGCCCCTAAATTGCTGCGAATTGCGGGCATAGGTATTGTAAACTTCCGCCTGCGAAATATTCCGTTCGTTTGGTTTCAGGAGAAAAGAGTTTTGGAAAGCAATGTTTACCGGGGCCGGAGGACCAAAGGTTAAGGCCAGAATGGTATAAGTCTGAAAGAGGCCTTGCGTGGAATCAGCAGAGAACTGGGCTACTTCGCTCATGTATTTCTCCATGTATTCGTAGGAAGAACCTTCCGGTCCTACCACTACCAGTGTCAGTTGCGAACGGTCTTCCAGGGGAGCTAACTCGGAGGGCAAAGAACGGCCGACTACGTAAATCAAGCCTATAGTGACGACTAGTGCCACAAAAGCCAGCCAGCGGAACCGCATAAACCAATTCAGCGACCTTTCATAGCCATTATTAAGCGCCACAAAGAAATGTTCAGTGGTTCGATACAACCAATTAGCTTTCGTGTTACGCTTCAAAAGATAGGCACTCATCATGGGCTTCAGTGTACTGGCTCAGAAAGCCCACACCAGAAACGAACCAGCAACCACAAACGCAAATTCATGGAAGAGTTTACCCCGTAATACCCGGCAGGAAGAATCGGCAGGAACACCGCGGCCAGGGTAATGGTCGTAGAAATAACGGCAAGTAAATCTCTCTGGAACCCTTAAAAGCCGCTTCAATCAGGCTCATGCCCTGTTCTACCTTCGCGTAAATGTTTTCCAGCACTACAATCCATCGTCGACCACCAGCCCGATGGCCTGTACCAAGACTAGCAGCGTGAGTACGTTAAGAGACAAACCGGCAATATACATAATGAAGAAGGCCGAGATACTGGACACTGGAATGGCTACCACCGGAATAATGGTCGAACGCCAGTCTCGGAGGAAGATTAACAGAAACAGGATCACCAGTCCGAAGGCAATAAACAGCGTTTCTTTTACTTCACTGATTGAGGCCCGGATGGGTTCGGTAAAATCTTTTCCTACCGTTAGGGTATAATCTTTCGGAATTTCCTTGCGAAGCTCTTTCAGGCGTTTGTAAAACTCGTCGGCAATGGCTACGGCATCGGCTCCGCGTTGGGGTTCCACGAAAACCCCTACCGTAGGCGAATTTCCTTTCAGACTGTTCAGAATGGCAGTCCGTTCGTTTTCCGCGCCTAGTTCAGCGTAACCAATGTCCCGGAACCGGATAATGCTATTGCCTTCCTGCTTGATAATCATATTGTTAAAATCCCCTTCCTGCACGAGGCGGCCCAGCGTACGGACGGTCAGTTCGTTCTGGTCGCCTTCAATCCGGCCGGAGGGCAAATCCACGTTTTCGCGGCGCAGGGCCTGCTCAATATCTACCGGCGTCAGTCGGTAAGCGGCTAATTTGGAAGGGTCAATGCGCAACCGCATGGCATATTTCTTTTCCCCCGCAATCCCTACCCGTTTTACGCCGGGAATCGTCTGCATCCGTTCTTTAATGACGGTAGAGGCAATATTGCTGACCTCCAGAATACTCTTGGTCTTGCTTTCGACGGCCATGAAAATAACCACGTCGCCGGAATTGGCTTTTTCCACCACGGGAGGATCTACGTCGCCGGGCAGCAGCCGGATAGCTTTGGCTACTTTATCCCGCACATCGTTGGCCGCCGCTTCGAGGTCGGCATCCAGATTAAATTCAACCGTAATAACACTGGCCGCTTCCCGCGAAACGGAAGAGATGGTACGGATGCTGTTGGCTTCCCCAATCGCTTCTTCCAGTGGTTTGGTAATCTGATAAGCAATTACGTCCGGACTGGCGCCAGGATAAGTGGTAGTCACGGTTACAATCGGGGAATCGGTGACGGGGTATTCGCGGATACCCAGGTATCCGTAACCCACAATCCCAAACAGGACAATTAATACGGATAGTACCCCGGCCAATACGGGCCGGGAGATACTGACTCCTGATAAACTCATGGTAGGTTAAATTAAAGGTTGGAAGGAGGAGGGAGAATGGTCAGTGGTGCATTGGTCATTGGGAAAGGAGGTATTGGGTATTAGGTAATGGGTATTTGTCAGGATAGTCTTTTCTCTCATATCATAATACCTGAAGACTAATTCCGAATATCGAACAAGGAATGTTAAATGATGAACTAATGACTGAAATTCTAATACCCGATACCCAGTACCTAATACCTTTTCTCCGATAACTATTTCCCAGTGACTACTTTTACCGGGGCTCCGGGGCTAAGGCGCATGAAGTTAGTGGTTGCGATGGTATCACCTACCGATACACCTTCCAGGATTTGTACCGTTCCCTTGGTACGGTTGCCCGTTTTCACTTCGCGGTACTCAGCTTTGCCGCCTTTGACGGCGAAAAGAGCGTAACCAGCAGGGGTGGGAATCAGGGCCTGAGAAGGCACGGTAATCCCGTTCTGAATCTGCTTCAGCGTAATATCTACCTTAGCCGATACACCCGGAACGAGTCTTCCGTCTTTGTTGTCACTCAGGGCCAGTACGTCTAGACTGCGGGTATTCAAATCGGTGCGTGGTTCCGTAGCCGTGATTTTCCCGTCGTAAATATGGTCGCCGTTCTCCGTGGTAAAGCGGATAGCTTGGCCCGCCTGCACTTCACCCGCATATTTTTCGGGAACGGTAAAGTTTACTTCCACCTGGCTCACGTCCTGCAGGGAAGTCAGCACAGTGGCCGGTGTCACGAAGGCGCCAACGTCTACTTTGGTTAAGCCGATTTTACCGGAGAAAGGAGCCCGCAGCTCGGTTTTGGCAATATCTACGTTCAGGGTTTGAATCTCCGCTTGCAATACTTTCAGGCTGGTGGCAATCTGGTCGTATTCCTGTTGGGTCACCGATTCAGTAGCCAGCAGTTCGCGGAACCGTTTTTCGTCCAGCAGAGCTAGTTTTTCCTGTAATTGTAGCTTGTGTTTGCGGGCCTGCAGATCGGCATCGTCGAGTTTAAAGAGCAGCGTACCCGTTTTCACGAAACTGCCTTCTTTGGCATAAATCCGGGTCACTTTCCGGGCCACTTCACTCACGATGTCTACACTCTGATGGGCTGCCACCGTACCAACTGACCCAATTTTATCATCAATGGCGGTTCCGCTAACAATATAGGCATCCACAGCTACGGCACTGGGGGCAGCCACGACAGGAGTAGGGTTAGCTTTAGCAGTGGCAGGTTCGTTTTTCCCGGAAACAACCCGGGGAACAATGACTAGCGAGGCGATTCCGAAGACAGCGACGCTGGAGAGAATAATTTTGGTTTGTTTTTTCATGATTTGTATGGATTAATCTGGAGGGTAGGAAGACTCAATGGGAGAAGGAGGTGACCAGTAGGAGTTAAAGGATAGGAATAGTGTTATCTAGGGTTGGAGAGGTTT
>JAUJNL010000011.1 GCA_030448185.1 Cytophagales bacterium
CTACTACTACAATCTGAATTTATTATAAACGTCAACTAAAAAATACCTCTACCTAGAAACTAAATAGACTACTTTTTAAGCTTATAAGCCTGTTTCAGATGCGTATCTTCCAGGTGAAAACCTTGTGATTTAAAATCCTGGAACATCACCTCAATACTCCACCTTTTTCGATAGGTACGGTGCCGGGCCCCTACTCTCTCCCTCAAATAGGGTCTCCGCTTCGTATGCTTCGTAGCCTTGTTGGTTAAGATATCTTGCCAATATGGATTTGTACCCGTGCGTGACAAAAACCCGGCTGGCTCCAGTCGCTTCGATGGCGCTCAATAATCCGTTCCAATCAGCATGGTCAGAGAGCACAAAGCCCCGTTCTGCTAAACGATACCGCCTGGTGGCCCTTAATGCCATCCATCCGGAAGCGGTACCCGTCGAGAAAGGCCTGAACTTATCCAGCCATTGGGTATTAAGCACGGAGGTCGGGGCAACTATCAGACTACCCCGGTATATACTCTTATCCCTTTCTTTGCCAATAACGGGGACATCGGGTAGCGGTGCCCCATCCTGCCGTAAGGCATCATTCACAGCGGCAATGGTATGGTGGACGAAAACCGGCCCTATCGTGTGATCTACATTGAACAAAAGCCGCTGGGTTTTGCCCAGTGAATACCCGAACAAGATACTTATTTTTTCCTCTGACTGGTTCTCCCGCCACCATTCATTGATTTCCTTAAAGATCTCACGTTGTGGCTTCCACTGAAAAATGGGCATCCCGAAGGTTGATTCAGTAATGAAAGTATGACATCGCACCGGCTCAAAAGGTTGACTAAGTTCGTCGTTCTCGGTTTTGTAGTCGCCGGAAACGACCCATACTTCGCCTTTATACGCTACCCGCACCTGGGCTGAACCATATATATGTCCCGCCGGGTGCAGCGAAAACTGTACGTTATTGATATAAAACGGTTCATTATAGGAGAGGGTCTGTAAAGAAATATTCTTGCCCAAGCGCAAACGCAGGATTTGCTCTGAAGTATGGTGGGCCAGGTATTGCTTGTGCCCCCGGTAGGCATGATCTCCGTGAGCATGGGTAATAATAGCCTTCTCCACCCTTCGCCAGGGGTCAATGTATACGTCAGCTTGCGGGCAGTAAATACCCTTTGGGGTGAAAGAAAGCATAGGCAATAGCAGAGGCTAGTTTCGCAGGTGAGCAAAGATAAACATCCTATTGCAGTGGCTAAAGCTCGATGTACCCGTTACGATCAGCCGCTGAGAGATGATCGAAGGAAGCAACTGTTTTGCCAAAGGAATGAAACCCGTTTTTCCCGAGTCAGCTTTTGTACGGGGCAGTTGCATTCAGGTATTGGCAAGCGGGCAGGATATTCATCTTTTTTGTGCTAATTTGCAAACCCTGAATCTATACTATCTCTATTGTATACCCGGATGACAACCAATTCTCAATACCCCTCCATGGACCTGCTCCGCTTTACCACCGCCGGCAGCGTAGATGACGGCAAAAGTACCCTGATTGGCCGCCTTTTATACGATTCCAAGTCTATTTTTGAAGATCAGCTCGAAGCCATCGAAGAAGTGAGTCAGCGGAGAGGGAAAGGATACGTAGACTTGTCTTTACTTACTGACGGACTCCGTGCCGAACGGGAACAAGGTATCACCATTGATGTAGCCTACCGGTATTTTGCTACGCCCAAGCGTAAATTTATCATCGCCGATACGCCCGGCCATATTCAGTACACCCGTAATATGGTAACGGGTGCTTCTACGGCTAACCTGGCCATTGTATTGGTAGATGCCCGGCATGGCGTAGTAGAACAAACCCGCCGACACGCGTTTATTGCTTCGCTGCTACAGATTAAGCACTTGGTCCTATGCGTAAATAAAATGGATCTGGTGGAGTACAAGCAGGAGGTATTTAATCAGATCAGAGGCGAATTTGAGATTTTCGCATCTAAATTGTCCATTCCAGACATTCATTATATTCCGATCAGCGCCCTCAATGGCGACAATGTAGTGGACCGTTCTGCCAAAACTCCGTGGTATGAAGGTTCTACTTTATTATATACACTTGAAAACGTCCATATTGGTAGTGACTACAATATGGTAGACAGCCGTTTCCCGGTGCAATGGGTAATCAGGCCGCAATCGGATCAGTACCATGATTTCCGGGGCTATGCCGGACGGGTAGAGGGAGGTATATTTAAGCCGGGTGATGAAGTATTAGCCCTGCCTTCCGGCTTCACGACCACCATCAAATCTATTGAAAGCATCAATGGCCCGGTGGACGAGGCATTTCCGCCTATGTCCGTTGTAATAACGCTTAAGGATGAGATTGACATCAGCCGCGGGGATATGATTGTAAAACCTAACAACCAGCCCGAGGTGGGACAGGATATAGAATTGATGGTTTGCTGGTTGCATGAGAAAAAGCTGCAGCCCAATGGCAAATATGCGCTGAAGCATACCACTAAGGAAGCCCGCTGCATTGTAAAAGACATCCGGTACAAGATCAATATCAACACGCTGCACCGGGTCGAAGATGACCGTACTATCGGCATGAATGACATCGGCCGCATTCTGATCCGTACTACGGCTCCGTTGTTCTATGATTCCTACAGCCGTAACCGCTTCACGGGCAGCCTCATCCTGATTGACGAATTTACTAACGAAACTGTAGCCGCCGGAATGATCATCTGATCTCAGATGTAGAAATACGGAAGTCGGATATAGCAAAACAAAAAGCCGGATGGCAGCATCCGGCTTTTGTGTCTTTTGTGCACAAAGAACGTTTTCTAACTATTGCGTTTGGGCAGCTATTGTTAAATTAATGATTTGCAATAGTGTCTTGTAAAGGCAAAATCGCTCAAAAAATAGTAGACCACTACCTTATTTGACTATTTTAACTAGTACGGCGTAGATTAATCAGTGTATGAGGCGAATTTCCATTTTCCTATTGTTACTTCTAAATGACGAATACTTCTCCTCACGCCCCCTGCAAAGTCTTCGTTTCTATGCGTTTAACCTGCTTTTGGAACAAATTTTAGTAATAATTGAAAAATACTTAAAAGTAGGTATTGATCCTAAGTTGAGTAACAGCAACCTTTGAATAATTCCAGGGCGACAGGTAACTTAACATAAATACAGGAATAAAAGGCTTTCGCAAAATGTCCTCCAAATTCCCTTTTAGAGAGGGGCAAGGTGGTGTTTTCAATCTTAAAAACTCACTTTTGCAAAAATCCTAAAAATAAATCATTATTCTGTGTTTACCCTTTGGGCACTTCTACATAAACACACAAAACGGGAAAAATCAGTCCTATAGCTTATACTGATAACCCGTAAAAAACAGAATCCTATTGCCTATGTTGTAGTTTCCCAAATAGGGGACGTTTTACTTTACCTGCTACAAGTTAGTTTGTACTAGCACACTGTTTTGGTAATTTTTCTAAAACAGCTTGTGTTCCTTACAACGTTAGTACGGTTTTTTTCTCCCAACAAGCGCCTGTATTAACTAAGCAAGATATTGTCTGGCAAGCGTGTATTCCTTCGGCACGAATTACGAAGGCCCATCAAACAACTCCTATTCTATGGCTACCAATCAATTGTTCTAAGCGATTCATTGTTATTTGTACTGCCAACAAAGCTGAATCGGGCAGTCCTGCCCAGCTCTAACGAGTGTTTGCCTTCCTGGTCAGGATGAGTTTTGAAAATGCTCCATCCTGAGAATAACCTGCTCCGGCCAATTGGCACTGACTTAGTACCCTGGTTTATTCAAATATCGGTGTCAACTACGTGAAGCAAAGTAAGCATGTATTGGCTCAAGAAGAAAACCAGCAATTAAATCCAACAAAACAGTAATATCATGGCTAAAAAGAACCCTAATTTACCAACTGAGAATGCTCAATTTACCCCACCCAATGCCTCCGGGAAAAGAAAAGTATTGGTTGAAGTCCGTGTTTCAAAAGGACAATCATTCGGTAATCTTGAAGGCTTGGCGCAAGCGCTGAATTTAGGTCCTTTAACAGTAGATCCGAATTACATTCCCGTACCGATGACTCCGGCAAACAATGAATTTGCCGCACGACTGGAGGCTGCCAATGAAGAAACAGTAATCATTTCGGGCACGGTCAACGAATATGATCTACAAGCTTTAGAGGAAAATCCGTCGGTGATCAAAGTCTGGAGTGATGCCATTATTGAGCCATTCGGTGCTCCTACTGCCGAAGCAGAAACGGAGGAGGAAACAACTCCACAAGTGGTACCAATGGAAGCATTCGGAACCTGTCCGATTCCTCCGTGTGACTGTGATCCCAGGACGCCTAAAGGTTCTATGGCCGATGTTCGCCGTTACCTTGGTGTTGACCAACTGCATACCCGCGGTATCCGGGGCAATGGGGTGGTGGTAGGCGTATTGGACAGTGGTATTACCGCTGCTGGCCGTACTTTAAAGCCCAGTGAGCGTCCCACTAGTCTGATACCTAATGTAATTGGCGGTTGGCCCGCTGATTGGGGAACCGAATCGAGTGACTGGGGATACCACGGCAATATGTGCGCTACGGATGTACTGGGTATGGCACCTGATGCCCGCATTTATGATTTACGTATTTCGGACTCGGGTTCCTCTACCGGATCGGTTGGGGCAGCTCTGCAAGCTTTTCAATGGGCCATTAACCAATACCGAGCCAATGGTACGCCGCAGGTTCTCACCAATAGCTGGGGTATGTTTCAGGAAGGCTGGTTTGCTGATTACACCAGAAATCCGGAACATCCTTTTACGCGGAAAGTGGTTGAAGCCATCAATGCGGGCATTTTGGTCCTGTTTGCCGCTGGTAATTGTGGCGGTACCTGCCCCGATGGCCGGTGCGGTAGCGAAAACGGACCTGGTAAAAGCATTTGGGGCGCTAACGGACATCCTTTTGTGATGACAGTAGGTGCGGTCAACTCACTAGGCCAATTCATTGGCTATAGTAGCCAGGGGCCGGCTGCGCTGGATCCATTCAAACCAGACTTCTGCTCAATCAGCCACTTTACCGGTTATTTTGCCAGTGACAGTGGTACATCAGCAGCTACCCCCATTGCGGCTGGCGTCGTCGCTTTACTGAAACAAGCCAAACCCCGGCTTACTCAGTTTGAAGCCAAAGCAGCCTTAAAAGAAACCGCACGGAATATAGGTCCTGCCGGTTGGGACCAGCATTCTGGTTCAGGGATAATTAACGGGTTAGAAGCTTATAACCTAATTATGCGTGCAGCTCCAACTCCCCAAACCCCGCGGGTAGGCGTACAGTTCAGGGGTAATCTGGAGCCCCGGCAAACGATGTGCTGGTTTACATTTAACTGGCCAGCGCACTGGCATATATACTGGTATGGGATGCCGATTACACCGGGAACTAAAATCTCCTGGAAGGTGCAGGTGGAACGCGCTACCGAACAGTATATTACCTACTGGATTTGTGTAACCAACCTCAGTGATCGTGCCACTACCTTCGAAGGGCGGTATGCGGTGCTGAGTTAAATAGTAAACTAAAAAACTTTACCACTTAAAAAAAATCTAAAACAATGAGAACAGGAACTCAATATACCGGAACGGTGAACCGCAGAAATTCCCTGCGGGTGTTTACCCACAGCTGGCCCCAAAACTGGCACGTAATCTGGTACGTAGTACCGGTCTCGCCAAGAGCAGGCGCACCGCAACTGGAATGGAGTGTAGAAGTAGAACGGGCCAATACGGAACACGCGACTTATTGGGTTAACGTAAGAAACCTGACCGATTTCGATGCCCAGTTTGAAATGCGCTACGCGATTATGAACATCTAATTTATAACCCTATATGAGAATCATCATTGAATTGAATAAGGACCAGGTCCCCTCCGTTGTTCAGCAGTATACCAGCCAAATTTCGGATAGTCAGGAACGCTCACTAGACGCCGGAATGCCGTCTGCATCATTATTAGAAGAACGTGGAAGGGATTCGGCATATCCTGCCACTAATAATGGTTCTATGAATGCCGGTACACCAACTCAGGACTTGTTAACCGCCTACAGTAATGGTAATTCAGGCAATACAAGCAATTCAGCACAAATAATCGACGCCGGGTTGCCTCCTGCAATGTAAAGAGGTGTTAGCAGGAAGCGCTTCCTTGTGCGTAAACAGGTCAACTGAATGAACAGATTACCCACCGGTAATCTGTTCATTCTCAACCTTGGGATTCTACCGAAGTCGCCCTCTCGGGGTCTACTACTTGTGGAGTAGCAACTCCACAAGTCTAAACAACTTTCATTTCTATTATTTATCCGATAGGAGAAATCTGACTTCAGGTTTAGTCCACAGATTTCTCCTATCGGATAAATGAGAGTCATCCTTTTTAGGCTTTTCTCACGAAATCACCTTAAATCCGGCCTGTTGCAGGTCTTGCCAGAAACTGGGGTAAGATTTCACCACTACGTGCGGGTGCTCAATGGTAATTGGTTCCAGCAGCGCCAGCGGGGCAAAAGCCATTGCCATGCGGTGGTCGTCGTAGGTGTGCACTTCCGCTTTCCGGCCGGATTGGGATTGAACCGGCGTGGTTTCGTAAACCTCCGGAGCTACTTCCTGCAGCGTGGCGCCAAACTTAGCCAGTTCCTGCTGCAGGGCAAACACCCGGTCCGTTTCCTTAATCTTCAGGCTTTCGATTCCCGTCAGGGTCAGGTGGATATTTTTGGCCGCGCAGCAAACGGCTACCGTCTGCGCTAAGTCCGGGCAATCGGCAAAGTCTACTTGTACGGATGACTGAGCCGGACCTTTAGTCAATCGTACACCGGTAGCAGTGAACCTAGACTGTACCCCAATGCTTTTCATGATTTCCGTAATCCGGCTGTCACCTTGCAGGGAATGTTCTTTCAATCCAATTAATTCTACTTCGGCATCCGGGGCCAGGGCAACCATGCTGTACCAGTAACTGGCTCCTGACCAGTCTGATTCTACCGTGTACTCAGTTGCTTGGTATGACTGCGGCTTTACCACAATCGTATTGCCTTGCCACTCCGGCTGGACGCCAAATTGCCGCATCTGCTCCATTGTCATCTGGATATAAGGCCGGGAACCTACGTGCCCGGTGAGTTCCAGCGTAAGCCCGTTGGGCAGCAGCGGCGCAATCATCAGTAGGGCCGAAATATACTGGCTGCTCACATCGCCCCGGATGCTTACCTGATTTACACCGGTCGGCTGGATGCCTTTTATATGAATGGGCGGAAACCCATCCTTCTGCAAATAGTCAATGTGAGCACCCAGTTTCCGCAAAGCATCTACCAGCAGGGCAATGGGTCTTTCGCACATGCGGGGTGTACCCGTCAGAATCTTGTCTTTGCCCGTAGCGGCTACATAAGCCGTCAGGAAACGCATAGTCGTTCCGGCATCAATTACATCCAGGGTGTGGTCTTCGCTCTCCAACAGCCGCAACATGGTACGGGTATCGCGGGCCGCCGCCAAGTTGTGCAGGGTACCACGGTTGCCGGATAGTGCATTAATGATCAAAGCCCGGTTGCTTTCGCTTTTGGAAGCGGGCAAATGGATGGTGGCCCGGATGGGAGTAGCCGGGGCACTTAACCGAACGGATTGAGAAACTTTTTCCAAGGTAGACACGGAGGAAGGGGAATGCTAAATGTTGAATTTTAAATGCTGAATGGTAAATGAGAATGAGCCATTGTTACCAAACGGGGCTCCAAATATCCCTAAAATTTGCGGGAAATAAGGCGGATTAAGCTATAGAATGTGTAATTTGAGAACCAAGTCATACACGGCCTTGTACGGGCAGTTATCGTTTTGCAACAGTACACGGGTCAATCATCAAATTAAGCATAAAAGAATACCCAAACCACTTTATTAACCCTACAAAACAACCAAAACTATGCATTACAGACAATTGGGTAACTCCGGATTGATTGTTTCCGAGTTAACGCTAGGGACCATGACCTTCGGGGAGGGCGATTATCACGGCCTGAAATACACTTTTGACCAACAATCAGCTACTACACTGGTAAACCGGGCCATTGACCAAGGAATTAATTTTTTTGATACGGCGGATGGTTATGGCAACGGGAGCAGTGAAACCATTCTGGGCAAAGCCTTGGGTGAGAAGCGGAAAGATGTGCTGATTGCCACCAAAATTTCTTTCCGGGCCGGTCCGCAGGCTTTCAATGCCGGTGTGAGTGCCAAGCATTTGATCGAACAATGTGGAAACAGTTTGAAAAAGCTGAACACGGATTACATCGATGTGCTGCTTCTGCATAATGACGACCCGGTTACTCCGGTAGACGAAACGCTTCGGTCCCTGGAAAACTTGGTGCAGCAGGGCATGGTGCGTTATATTGGCCTGTCCAATTACCAGGCGTGGAAAGCGTCGGCGATGGTTCAGCGGCAGAAGGATTTGCATTACACTCCGTTCGTTGCTTCGCAAATGCATTACTCCATTCTCAACCGGGAAGTAGAACGGGAGTTTATACCCATGAGCTTACACCACGGCCTGGGCATGATGGTTTGGAGTCCGTTGAGCAGCGGTTTTTTAACGGGTAAATACACCCGTCAAAATCCGCAACCCGAAGAATCCAGGTTAAACTCCTTTGATTTAGGTCTGTTCGACCGGGAACTGGGATATACAGTGGTGGAAAAACTCACCGAAATCGCCAAGCAGAAGGACACGACGCCTACTGGTGTGGCCATTGCGTGGCTGCTGGCGAAAAGAGTAGTCTCTACGGTGATTGTCGGGGTGAGTAAAATGGAACAGCTGGATAGCAACCTGGATGGAGCCCAGATTCAGCTCACGCCGGAAGAAATGGCGGCCATTGACCAATTAACCCAACTTACGCCCAGCTATCCGGCTACCTTCATTGACTTGCAGGACAAGAATTTGCTGCAAAGCAAAAGATTTGTATAACAAAATAAGCTAAAATAACTTTCGGCAAAAAACAATGGGACGGAATTGAATCCTGCCCATTACACATCTAACTAAATCACTATTTTCTGGCCGTCCGAGGCGTAATCCAACTGAATTTCCCGAAGGCTGGCAAGCATTTCGGGACCCATGTGCGTCAGAATCAATTTCCGGGTTTGCAAAAGGTCCTTTTTGCCCAGCAAGGTCTGGTAATCGAGGTGACTTTTTACTTTTTCCTGGTAAGCAAAACATTCGCAGATAAAAAGGTCGGAACCTTGAGCCGCTTTGATAAGTTCGTCGGTCCACTCGGTGTCGCCGGAATAGGCAATGGTTTTTTCTTCCATCTCAATCCGGAGGGCATGGGGCAAGGTGGCCGGTGAATGAACTACCGGAAAAGCCGTAACTAGCAAAGGCCCCACCTGACATTCCTCCTCATCCGGCAAAGAGACAAACTTCAGCGGAAGTTCTAGCTGGCCGAGGGACAAGCCTGGGAATAATGTTTCCAGAAAGGCAGCAGTTTTTTCCTGGACCGGGCCCGGACCGGCAATGGTCAACGGTTTTTGGCGGTTAGTTACTTTGGCTTCAATCAGCAGGAAGGGAAGGCCGGCAAAATGGTCGCCGTGGTAATGAGATAGTAGTACGCAGTCAATGGATTCAACCGGAATAGAATGCTGCTTCATCGCCACTAATGAACTGGCTCCGCAGTCAATCAGAAAGCGGGTTTTGGGAGTAGTTACGCAGAAACAGGTGTTGAACCGTCCACCGCTGCCAAAAGCATCCCCGCTGCCCAGGAATAAAAGGGTAATTGGCGGAGAAGTCATAGAAGGTCAGTTTATAAGGTTGATAAAAGTAGCTGTTAAACTCAATGGGGCCGGATATAACTCCCGCCCCATTGAGCATTTAAGAACTTAGCATTTAACATTACTCTACACTACGGCTATTTCACCGACTTCGTTGAGGTACCGCTTCATAATGTATTTAATTCCCCGAATCGGAATGCGCACCCAGTCCGGTCGGTTGTTGAGTTCGTAGTTCAGTTCGTACACGGCCTTCTCCAGCAGGAAGGTTTGCATCAGAATATCAAAATCCTCCTTGTTGTCGGGGATAAACGGACTGCCCTTGGTTTTTTCCAGGTAGGCCTGCAGGAAGAAACCACTCACGTAGTGGAACCACTGTTCGGCCCAGGTTTCCAGGTACGGCAGGTCTTCCGGACGCGTGGCTGGGTTCTGGATCAGGTTGAAGAACGCCGCGTAATGGAACGAACGGACCATACCGGCTACATCCCGCAGCGGTGACCGCTTCAGACGCCGTTCGCTGAAGGACCGGGCCGGTTCGCCTTCAAAATCCAGAATCATGAAGTCTTTACCGGTGAACAGCACCTGCCCCAGGTGATAATCGCCGTGGGTGCGGGTTTTGGTAGTCGTGATCTTATGGACGTAAATCCGCTTAAAGGCATTCAGCACGTCGGACCGCATTTTTAGTACCTCTTCGGCTTCACTCCGGACGCTTTCCGGCAGGTTCTTAAGCTGCTTCTCTAAGGTCTGATACGTACTTCTCACTAGTGATTGCAGCGAAGAGAACACCGAACGCTGGTAGTGTAGCGAATACGCTTCGTGTTCAAAACCTTTTTCTGCGGGAGCCGAGCCCAGGGCCAGGTGCATTTCAGCGGTCCGTAGTCCAAGCAACCGGATTCGTTCTACATAGGCGCCCCCAATCATTTCCTGCAGCGATTCCGGGATTTCACTAAAGCCCATTGGATCGTATAAGCTGTCAACCAATGGCGGCTGCATTGGTTCATGCCGATGCTGCAGTACCCGTTCGAAGTACCGCTGTACCGTGTCGCCGATGTATTCCCAGGCATCACCCTGATTGGGTACCATTTCCTGTAGAATACCCAATGTTAGGGTTATATTAGTCCCTTTCCGCAGTTCTATGGCTCCCAAGTATTTGGGCGTATAGGCAAAGTTGGCTTGCTCCGTCAGAAACCGGCTTATTTCTACATCAGGGTTGATGATGGTATCTACCTTCCGGTATAGTTTCAGAAACAGCTTGCCGTCGAACGTAATCGAAGTATTGCTTTGTTCGGCACTCAGCACCTTGGACGTCTGGCTTTCCTTCTGGCCGCCCATCAGGTTCTCAAATGCATCGTTGGTGATGAAATGCAATTCGTCCTCTCCGCTCTTCACGCGGCGTTTACGGGCAAACATGCGGTACACCGCCTGCCGGAAGCTTTCTCCATACGAGGCATCATACAATACACCTATCTTATTATCCAGGCTGATTTTAGCCAGAATGGACCTTGGATAGTTATTCCGCAGGCTGGTTTCTTCGTCACCAGTGGCAAAAGCAAGGGGCAACTGATACATTTCGGGCAGCCCCTCGGTGTAGCTTACTTCCAAAACAAACAGGCAGGAACTCTGCGGTACTGCCGGTACTTCGACCGGTTCTACTACCCGCATCCGTTGAAGAACCCGGGCCTTGCCCCCACACCAGCGGCATAGCGGCATATAGGCCCGGACTACGGACTCTTCCAGTACGCGTAAGTTCCGACCAGAAGAGAGGTCTTCCCAGTGCATTAGTTCCAATGCTGGTGCGGCATCTTCTACTCCCATTGGGCTTTCTACGGTAGTTTTTTCCAGCAGGAACCAGTAGTATGCATGTGAACTCAGCGTAAACAGATACGGATCTTCTTTGATAGCCGGGAATTTATTCTGGCTGAATACTTCAATCGGCGTGTAGTCTTTAAACTCTTTCAGATCCAGTTCAGCGGCCTGCGTAAACCGGGAAAGGTTTACCACTACCAGGATGGTTTCGTCCTGATAGGTCCGGGTAAAGGCCAGCACTTTAGCGTTGGCCGGCGCCAGGAATTTAATATCGCCGCGGCTGAATGCTTTGTACCGTTTCCGCATCGCGATCACCCGCTTGTTCCACCAAAGCAGCGAAGAGAGATTTTTCTGCTGATTCTCAATGTTTACTGACTCATAGTGGTACTCGGGGTCAATAATAGCCGGCAGGTACAACCGCTGCGGATTGGCTTTAGAAAAACCACCATTACGGTCGCCGTTCCATTGCATGGGGGTACGTACCCCGTCCCGGTCTTTCAGGTAATAATTATCGCCCATCCCGATCTCATCGCCGTAATAGAGTACCGGCGTACCGGGCATGGAGAAAAGCAGGGTATTCATCAGCTCAATCTTCTTCCGGTTATTGTCCAGCAACGGAGCCAGCCGGTGCCGGATGCCGAGGTTGATTTTAGCTTGCGGATCTTTCGTATAAATTTTATACATGTAATCCCGTTCCTCGTCAGTCACCATTTCCAGCGTCAGTTCGTCGTGGTTCCGCAGGAAAATAGCCCACTGACAAGTATCAGGAATGGGCGGCGTTTGGTCGATGATGTCGATAATCGGGTAGCGGTCTTCCATCTTCACCGACATAAACATGCGGGGCATGATCGGGAAGTGGTAGTTCATGTGGCACTCATCGCCGTTGCCGAAGTAAGAGGCCGAATCTTCCGGCCACATATTGGCTTCGGCCAGAAACATCTTACCCGGATGCTTTTTATCCATGTAGGCCCGCATCTTCTTCAGGAACGCGTGGGTTTCGGGCAGGTTCTCGCCGTTGGTCCCTTCACGTTCGTACAGATAAGGCACGGCATCAATCCGGAAACCATCTACGCCGAAGCTCAGCCAGTAATCGAGCACCTTGAACACTTCTTCCTGCACTTTGGGATTATCATAGTTGAGGTCGGGCTGGTGGTAGAAGAAGCGGTGCCAGTAGTATTGCCCGGCCACCGGGTCCCAGGTCCAGTTGGACGCCTCCGAATCGGTGAAAATAATCCGAACGTCGCTGTACTTATTGGGATCGTCGGACCATACGTAGTAGTCGCGGTGTACGGAGCCCGGCTTGGCCCGGCGGGCCCGCTGGAACCAGGGGTGCTGGTCGGAGGTGTGGTTCAGTACCAACTCAGTAATGACCCGTAAACCCCGCCGCTTGGCTTCCTTCATGAAGTTTTTGAAATCCTGAATGTTCCCGTAGGAAGGATTGATGTTATAGTAGTCGGCAATATCATAGCCGTCATCCCGCAACGGAGAGGGGTAGAAAGGCAGCAGCCAGATGGTGGTGACTCCCAAGTCCTCGATGTAATCCAACTTCTGCATGAGACCTTTGAAATCACCGATTCCATCACCGTTGCTGTCGTAAAAAGCTTTGATGTGTACTTCGTAGATAATTGCGTCTTTATACCATCGCAGGTTGTCGTCGCTAATATTCGCTTTGTTCTGAGGCATTGACTCAAACGTTAATTGTTAACACTCGATTTTAGGCATTAGGTAATTGGTATTGGGTATTCGTTTGAAAACCTCACCCTAAACGAAGTTCGCCTTTTTGGGCAAATCCCTTTCTCAAATCCTTCCCGCAGGCTGGCCCGAAAACTCCCGTTTTCGTCCCCTCCAGAGAGGGACTTCTAAATTCAATGATTTTCACCCCTTCTCTGCAGGAGAACCTTTAGCTCAGCGAAGCTAACGGGCCGGGGGATGAGGTCTTTAAACAGTCTTTACACGTCGAAACCGTCGGCTTTTACCAACTCATCCAGCACAAAAGTATGGCCTTCCAGCACTTCTACCGGATGATCCCAGGTAAAAGATTCCCAGTGTTTAGGATTAGTGGCTACGGTGATCCAGCGGCTGGCAGTCGTAATCCAAATCACCTTTTGCACGCCGAATTCGAGCAACTTAGCCGTTTTCTGGTTGAAATAATCCAGTTCCGAGGCAAAATTTTCCGGCGTAGCCTTTATATCTACTTCAATAGCTACCAATGGGGGCTTGTTAAAATAGTGAACAGAACTACGGCTAATGGTCAATTCTGACTTCTGATAGATTAAAATATCATTGGAAAGATTAGAACTATGGGACAGATGAAGTCCCGGTTCGTTGGTACCAATGAAATATTTGTCAGCAGGAAGATTCCGGTACAGAAATCTTAATATTGTTGAAACAATATATGTTTGCAATTCACTTGATCCCATAATACTTTCAATCGTTGCTTCTCCGGATAGCACCTTTTTGTAGCCTTTATAATACACCGGTTTCCCATCTATTTCTTCGTAGATCAAGGCTTTGGGAATGGGTTTCTCTCCGGTGGCCGGAGTTTCCTCAATGGTTTTTATTGCTTCCATAATCATAAAATTTTGGATTGGCGATGTTAGATTTTTGATGTACGATGTAAGAAGTAGAATATACGAGGAGAGATATTTCAAACAGTACTAATCAGCCCTTCTATTTTCACGTTCTGCCGCTGTTATTAATATCTCCAACCGAACATCGAAAATCTAACATCGCATCTATTCAACGCGGAAGATGTGTACCGGTATGTTGCCCGGGTGCAGCTCCACGTAATTCCATTCGTGGTGCCAGTTGTAACGGTTGCCGCTCAGCAGGTCATTGACTACATACGCATTACCCGCCGGAATCCGTAGAAACTGGATAGGAACTTTAATCCAGCCCGCTTGTACATGATGCGGATCGAGGTTAATGACCATCAGCATCCGGTTATCGCCGCTTTCATCCACCTTGGCATAGCAGAGCAACTGCTGGTTGTCAGTCTCGCCAAACTGAATATTCCAGGTAGTTTGCAGCGCGGGGTTTTCCTGCCGGATCTGATTAAGCCGGGTGATGACCTGCCGGATCTTGGTCTGCCGGTCCCAATCCCAATGCTTGATCTCGTACTTCTCCGAATCCAGGTATTCTTCCTTACCGGGAGCCACCGGCGTATTGATTCCAAACTCATACACCGGTCCGTACAGGCCGTAGTTGGACGACAGAGTTCCCGCCATCACGACCCGGGTAATAAAGGCCGGTTCGCCGCCGTGCTGCAACATTTCGGGTAAAATATCGGGCGTATTAGGCCAGAAGTTAGGCCGGAAATATTCGCGCACTTCGGTTTTGGTCAGTTCGGTCAGGTACTGAATCAATTCAAACTGCGTATTTCGCCAGGTAAAGTACGTGTAAGACTGGTTAAAGCCAATTTTGGCCAGCCGTTCCATAATCCGGGGACGGGTAAAGGCTTCTGATAAAAAGATGATTTCCGGATGCACGGATCGCACTTCGCGGATGGCCCATTCCCAGAAGGCGAACGGCTTGGTATGCGGATTATCAACGCGGAAAATGGTTACACCTTTGTCAATCCAGAAATCGATAATGCTCTTCAGTTCCACCCACAGGTTCTGCCAGTCTTCCGTTTCGAAGTTGATCGGCAGTACATCCTGGTATTTTTTGGGTGGGTTTTCGGCGTACTGCACGGTACCATCAGGCCGCCACTTAAACCACTGTGGATGGTCTTTTACGTAAGGATGGTCAGGGGCGCACTGCAGGGCCAGGTCAATGGCTATTTCAATATTCAATTCGTTGGCGTGTCGCACAAAAGCTACAAAGTCCTCCATGGTACCCAGGTCAGGATTGATGGCCTTATGTCCGCCTTCAGCTGCCCCGATGGCCCAAGGCGACCCTGGCTCACCGGGCTGCGACGTTACTGAGTTATTACGCCCCTTCCGGAAAGAGCGCCCAATCGGATGAATGGGTGGCAGATAGACTACATCAAAACCCATTTCGGCTACGCGGGGCAGGATTTGCTCACTGTCTTTGAAGGTGCCATGCCGACCGGGCTCCCGGGAAGTCGACCGGGGAAAAAACTCGTACCAGCTACTGAAAAGGGCTTTCTTACGCTCTACTTCTACCACTAGTACCCGGTTGTACTGACCCGCCTGGCTCCGGTCACCATGAATGTACATAATACCGGCTACCTCCGGACTCAGAGCCAGTGTAACCAAGGGAAGGGCTTCCTGTGGGTCTTTAAACTTCTCCACCCAGTCCTGCAATCGCCACGCATCCTCACCGGAAGCCCGGCTCAGGGCATCTTCCATCAACTGAGCGCCGATCATCAGCTCTACTTTCACGTCCTGGCCGGCATCATATTTCTTTTGTAAGCCCTTTTTCCAGGTGAGAAAATGATCTACCCAACCCGTAATGGTAAACTCATACATTCCGGGGGTTTCTGGCATAAAGGCTGCCTCCCAATGGTCGTTGCCCAGGAAGTTCATGGGAGTTTCTATCCACTGCTGATCCTTGAGTGGCCGGTACAAGAGTACGGCTCTGACTTCATCATGTCCATCGCCGTATACATCGGCGCTGACAATGATCTTCTCCCCAATGGCCCTTTTTACCGGAAATCTTCCGCTTCCGATTTGCGGGCTGACGTGTTCGATTACTACTCTTTTTCTGCCTTCAAGGTCTTTCATTGTGATTGTAATGGTTGATTTATAGCAAATAGTCCAAAATAGGATAATGTTAGCGCCCCAAAATAAATACATTAATCGGGTTGAGCAACCCGTTAACTAAGTATAGCTACCTATAATCACTGTTACTTTTAGACCTCTCAAACGGTGTTAGTGTTTTCTTTCCGGTTTCTTACGGTTTTCTCCGCCGGTTGGTAATCTTTTCGATATTTTTATTGCGTATCCAGTTCAGATAGGTCTGCAATCTCTCTGCTTTTTGCAGTAATGCAATGGAGTGATACTTATTTTTCAGCTCCTTATTGGTGAAAAACGCATGCAGTGTAATATGGCAAGGCTGGCATAGGGAAACTCTTTCACCGTAGCGGCCACCTTCTTCCTTAGGGATAAGGTGGTTCCATGTAACCTGACTTAACACTCTATCGCAGAGTGAGAATCTATAAGTATTACATGAAAGAACAGAAAGAGTCATATAACTTTTAACAGTAACTTTGTCCTTAAAGGGCAAGATAATCCGAAATTTTGGTGGGTAATTTTAGCTGCCCGGGCAAAAAAGCCGAACTATTCTTCTGGAAATCTATTTCCCCTGTGATTCTTCTTTTTTCGCTAATGAATCTCGTTATTGACTTGGGTAATACGTATGGCAAAGCGGCCCTATTCGACGGCGAGCAAATGGTGAGCAAGTACGAAAAGTTGCCTCCTGAAGAAATCGTATCCCTGGCCCGGATGGCCCGGCCCGAAAACAGTATTATCTGTTCGGTCAGTAGTGACCCGGCGGTTTTACGCGAAAAGATAGTACCCTACACTCATGTAGCATTGGTACTCAGTCATCAATTGCCGGTTCCCGTCACCAACCGGTACGAAACGCCTCAGACGTTGGGTATGGACCGGCTGGCTGCTGTAGTAGGGGCAACGGTACGTTTTCCGAAGCAACATTGCCTTTCAATTGACTTAGGTACTTGTATTACCTACGACCTGATTGATGAGGAGGGCAGCTATTACGGGGGAAGTATTTCGCCGGGTTTGCAGATGCGTTTTCAGGCGATGCACACGTTTACGGCCCGTTTACCGTTAATGGAAGCAGAGCCCACGGTAAAACTGATTGGCGGCAATACCCGTGCGGCCATGCAAAGCGGTGTGGTCTATGGGGTGACTGCTGAACTGGAAGGAATGATCGGTTATTTTGCCGGTACATACCAGCCCTTAACTACGATCCTTTGCGGGGTGATGCCCGTTTTTTGAAACTAAGGTAAAAGGCACCATTTTTGTAATACCCGAACTCGTATTGATCGGACTAAACCGAATCCTCAACTATAATGTCTCACTTTCTTAAAGTTACTTTTGCGCTGTTACTGGGTGGATTGACCCTGCAGACGGGATTTGCGCAACGCACCGGTAATTCTCCCTATTCACGCATCGGTTTAGGTGATATAGTATTCCCCGGGTTTGCTCCCAACCAGGCTATGGGCGGTAGTGGTGTTTCTTTCGCCAATGGTATTTTTATCAATAACCTCAACCCCGCCCTGCTGGCCCGTAACCGCAGCACTACCTTCGATGTGGGCGTGTACGGCCAGTTTCGCTTCCTGAAAACGGATAAGGCGCTACAGCGGGAGCCGGAGGGCAATCTGAATTATGTATCATTAGCTTTTCCGCTGCTGCGTCCCAATCTGGTCACTGGCGTTCAGAAGGTAAAGTGGACCACAGGTATTACCCTGGCACCGTACAGTCTGGTCAACTACAGCGCCTCTACCTTTAGCAAGGTGGAAGGCAGCACCGATACCGCGCTGGTTAATTATGAAGATACGGGTGGACTTAGCGGAGTGAGCTTTACTAACGGGTTTAATATCTTTAAAAAGCTTTATGTTGGCTTACAGGCTACTTACCTTTTTGGCGTAATCAACAACGAAACCACCACGCAGCTGTACAGCACTGATCCGGCTAAATTTGCGGGTACGACCATGAACTACCGGCGACGGACCAATTATTCTGACTTTGTGTTTAAACCAGGGGTAGCGTACCGCGATACCTTAAACAAAAATTTGCTGATAACGTTGGGCGGTACCGTTGACTTACCTGCCAATCTGAATGCCCGTCGTCTGGACCGGGTTGTTCCTTTAGCCGGTCCGGGAGTGGAAATAGAGCAAGGAATTGATGCGCTGGACTCTCTGAAAGGAACTGTAAAACTGCCCGCCGCTTACCGTTTTGGTGTTACCCTTGACCGTCCTTTCCACTGGGCTCTTTCGGCGGATGTAGCCTATCATAAGTGGTCTGGCTTCCGCAGCTTTGATCAAAACGCTAATCTTAAAAACACATTTTCAGTTTCAGTGGGGGGGAATGGACGCCTAACATAAATTCGATCAATAATTATCTGAGCCGGACCACTTATCGGGCCGGTTTTCAATATGCGCAAATGCCTATTAGCAACGGGGGCAAACAATTGAAGGATATGAGCGTAAGTGCGGGGGTATTTTTTCCGATTACGCCACCTGACCGCCGGACGCTTTCTTACCTGAACGTGGCTTTTACCGCTGGGCAGCGCGGTACGCTGGATAATGCGCAGATTCGGGAACGATACGTGAAAATGACGCTTGCCTTTACCCTCAACGATTTTGGCTGGTTTGTTCCCCGCCGGGTTGACTAAGGTTTACTTGCTGCAACCTGATCCTCAAAGGGGTAATTGGTACAGACAAAAGGTCCCGGATCGATGAAAACAGAAAGTGTTCTTCATTAGTCCAGGACCTTTGTATTTCTATTGCGGTTACAAATCACGGACAAGCAAGCTTTAGTACATTACCCAATCACCGGGTATGGATAGTCTCTTGTCCAATGCTATCTGTCAAGAATGATCACTCAAGTTAATGGAATCCGTATCCTGACGCTCCGTAGTGAGCCAGTGCTCGGCCTGTGCACGGTCCTTAAAATAACGTAACGGTACGGAGTTTACAGAGAAAGAGTCAGTACCATGCACCAGGGTATCGCAGGAGGCGCTACCAGGTCAGCTACCTTCGCGAGGCCATTTTTGAACAAAGTACTCCGGTTCGGAATGGGGGCGCCCAGACGGTGCCCTCTTCATTTGGTTCGATGGCAGTCAGGTCATTGAGCAATGTAAAGCCTGATTCCATAAGCGGAGCCACGCGTTCTATATAACCGCCCAGTTCCTGCACCTGATCTACCCGGCTCCAGGGTTGTTTTACCTTCAAATACAGCCGGTTGGCAATCCGGTCGGCTGAAAACTGATAAAACTCATTTTCACCGATCAGAAATGGCGGCGGCGTAGTACTAAACCGGCTCCTAAAGCCTGACTCTTCGTCCTGCTGAAGGGCTTCCTCCCTGGCTACTGGCTGAGTTTGAGCAATGGTCTGCTGGGACACTGCTGCGGGTGAAGCTTGGGTTTGGGGCGTTATACGAATCTGGGCTTCCTCTTCCGGGTATTTGTGATGCTCGGTAGCCGGTGAAGCGTCAGGCTGCAAGCCCTTCTCAAGCAGGGAAGTATCCACCTTTCCCGAACTGCGTTGTCCATTGACACTGGTAATCCGATTCAGTGGCATCACCTGGCTATCAAGCCGCACGTACTCCGTTCCCTGATCAATAAACAAAGCATGCACTTCGCTGATGATCAGTACCTCTCTGCCGGTATCATCAGCACAAGTAATTTCGCAGGTCTGGTTTAAAGAAGAGGCAGCTTCAAGCACTTCGTAAAAATGACTATTGGGACGGGATTGTCCATGACGGGCAGATGATTGGTCCATGGCTTAGTTGGTTAGGTTATGTGCTCTGCTACGGGAAAAAGAGTGAAGGGTTTAATACGGTAATGGTAAATGTTGAATGCTCAATGCTTAATGGGTATCGGGTATCGGTCAATGGTCATTAGGTATTAGTTTTTACCCTGAATGCCTTTTCTCCAATGACCAATTAACCAATACACCAGTGATTAATACCCATTCACCCCTTAGCATTTAACATTTACTCTTGCTCTTACTTGCCCGTAAACGCCGCCGGCCGTTTTTCCAGAAATGCCCGTACGCCTTTCCCGGTGGTCCTGCGTACGACCGGCCATATCCTGGCAAAGGGCTTCCCACTCCAGCATTTCTTCCAGGGAAAACTGGAAGGATTTCTGTAACATCTGTTTGATGAGTCCAATGGTTCGGGTTGGCGCCGATGCATAATGCGAAGCAATCTGGGCCACGGTCTCATCCAGTTTTCGGCCCGCACCACCCGGTTTACCAATCCGGCTGCCAGCGCCTCCTGCGCCGTTACTTTAGTACCCAAGGTGGCCATTTCAAAAGCCTTATACGGTCCTACCAGCCGCGGCAAAAACCAGGTAGAGCCCGCATCCATAACCAATCCGATACTGATAAAAATCTCAGCCATAACCGCTTCCTGCGAAGCAATGAGCAGATCGCAGGCTAAGGCCAGCGAGCAGCCCGCCCCAGCCGCTATACCATTGAGACGGCCAATCACGGGTTTAGGCAAGTTGCGGATAGCCAGAATCATAGGATTGTAGCGGCTCCGGACGGCATCACCCAGGGAACGTTCACCGCCGAAAGCGGCTTCAGCTTTCAGGTCGGCCCCCGAGCAGAAACCGCGTCCGGCTCCCGTTAGCACCACTACCCGTACCCTATCCTCTTTGCCCGCCTGCAAAAAGGCGTCTTTTATTTCATAGTTGAGCTTCTCATTAAGTGCGTTCAGCACTTCAGGACGGTTCAGGGTAATGGTACAAACCCCGTCACGGACTTCGTACAGCAGATGTTCAAAGAGAGTTTCCATAAGGACAAATTAGAAATGTTGTATGCTAAATTTTAGACGCCAAATGAAAGGTATAAAATCCGAAGCAATTCCATTGCATTTAGGATTGACCATTTAGAATTTAGCATTTAGTTTATGCCCACCCATAGACAGCTGCGAAGCATATTGTAAATCCGAGCAGGAGTCCGGCCAGTACCTGGGCAGGCGTATGGGCATTGAGTCGTAGCCGGGCACTAAGCAGGGCGCCAGCCAGCACTACAGTGCCAACAATCGGGTAAAAGAGCATTTCCTCGGCGTAGCAATAGTTCAGTGCCAGCATAAAACCAATTACTCCGCCCATGCCGGTAGCGTGGGCGCTTATTTTCCAGAATAAGGTAATCAGGGTAACCATCCCGATTGCCAGCGTAATAGCCGCCATCATCACCACCGATACGTGCAAAACACTCAAGTTGCGGCTGAACATCCACGTGGTAAGGCCATAGAACAGGGTCGTGCTCAGGAAGGGTATCAGCCGCTGTGACCGGTTGTCCATCAGCATACTATGGATCAAGGAACGGGTATCCCCAGAAGAATCTCCGGGTTCTATCGGGGTATTTTCAGTCATCCTGCGGCTGTTACCTGCTAATTTAGAATAGTGCAGAAAAACAATGGAGGCGAGTGGAATCAGGAAGGTTAACAGGAAAACGGTTACCAGCAGCCGCCACTCCATAGACTGATCCAATGATCCGAATTGGGCGGGTGCAAAGGACAGCAGGATGGCATGCAGGTACGTGGGAAGCAGCAGGGGGTGCAACAATGCAGATAGTGCCTTGGCAATCCGGGTTGTGATCAATGAGTCAATAAGTAAGTAGATGCGCTAATTAATTTATGTGCTGATAAAGGGTTCGATTTGGTCTGCTGTCGGTTACTGATAGGCAAATTGATTGAGTCTGGGTACTTAACTACGTGAAAAGCTGGCATTCCATATGGTCAGGAAGTTTAAATACCTCTGCAAAAATCAGGGAGGCTGTGAAAATAAAAAAGGAAACAGGAACTTTGTAGCCGTTAAACTAACAAAAAACCCAGAATCACCGCTTCTAGCGGAGAAACAGCGTACCCTATCCCATGAAAATTCTCGTCATTGATCAGATGCATGCTTCCCTACTGCCCCTGCTGGCTGAGAAGGGATTGGAAGCCGACTACCAGCCTGATATCCGGAAGGAAGAAGTGCCGACGATGATTGGTGCGTACGAAGGACTGATCGTACGGAGCAAAATTTCTATCACGGAAGGGTTGCTGGCAAAGGCGCCTAAACTGCGATTCATTGCCCGGGCCGGCGCGGGTATGGATCAGATTGACGTAGCGGCCGCACGAAAAAGAGGCATCATCCTGCTCAATGCCCCTGAAGGAAACCGTGACGCAGTAGCTGAACACGCGGTAGGTATGTTGCTGTGTCTGTTTAATAAACTTCACCTCGCCAATGCGCAGGTGCGTCAGGGAATATGGGACCGGGAAGGGAACCGCGGCTTTGAAATTATGGGTAAAACGGTAGGACTGGTTGGCTACGGCAATACGGGACAAGCCTTTGCCCGGCGCTTACAAGGATTTGGCTGTCAAGTGTTGGCTTATGATAAATTCAAAAGTAACTTTTCAGATGCTACCGCCCAGGAAAGCCAGTTGGAGGACTTGTTTGAGCAGACGGATATCCTGAGTCTGCATATTCCACTAACTTCGCAGTCTCAGGGCTGGATAAATGAGGCTTTCTTTAATAGATTCCGGAAAAACATCTATCTCATCAATACGGCCCGGGGAGAAATAGTGCCGCTTCCGGATTTAGTAAAAGTACTGGAAAATGGTAAAGTATTGGGTGCCTGCCTGGATGTGCTTGAGAACGAAAAGTTAACTGCCCTTACGCCTGCCCAGCAAGTTGCCTTTAACTATCTTACTGAGTCAGATAAAATTTTATTTACCCCTCACGTAGCCGGTTGGACGCACGAATCGTACTACCGGATCAATCAGGTATTAGCCGACAAAATTGCGGCTTTGAGAGATCGGTAATAAGGTCAACGCCAGTAGCGCAGATGCAATAAAAAACCCTGCCAGAGTATAACACTCCAGCAGGGCAAACGCTACCTAATTATTCTCCTCTTCTTTTTCTTTAATTATTTTCCGGCCTTGGCAGTATCTTTATCCGCATTGGCGGCTGAGGCTACCAGCTTCAGGTCGACGGTAAAATCATCATTGATGGCTTTGTCACCGATATTATCGAAGAATGACTTGGAACCATACCGGATGTCATACTTGGTGCGGTCAATAGTGATCTTAGCAACAGCTTCAGCCTGATTACCGCTAATCTTTACCGCTGCCGGGAAAGTTACAGGCTTGGTAATGCCTTTGATGGTCAGGTCTCCGGTAATGTTATAGTTATTTTCACCTGCTTTGGCACCCGCAATTGGCTCAGCCTTTGTGATCTTAAAAGTAGCTTTGGGATGTTTTTCCACGGCGAAGAAGTCATCAGACTTCAGGTGGCCGATCAGTTTCGCATTATAACCCGCATCGGTCAGGTCCGTGTTGGTGATCGTAGTCATATCTACCGCAAATGAACCACCCACCAATTGGTTATTATCTACTGTCAGGGTGCCGTCAGATAATTTTACAGCTCCTGAGTGTTCACCGGTCACTTTCTTGCCGTTCCAGGTCAGGGTGCTTTTCTGCGTGTCAGCTTTCAGGGTTTTGGCAGCCTTGCCGCCTTTACCATTATCAGTTGCCTGCGCGGTAGTAAATGCTACCAGGGCAATCAGCATCAGGAATAATTTTGCAATTTTCATAGTTAGATGGAATTAGATTTTGATAAAACAAGGTTAATTTCTGATTGATTCCTTATTTGACGAAGCAAATATATGTATATACATTTAATGTGCAAACATATATGCAAGAAAATTTCTCATATTACATCCGTCGGAGTTGGGTAACCTGTTTGGTACATTCAAAAAAGTCATAAAGGAATTACTATAAATGGTATTTGATCCAGTAAAAAGCATCGTCTGGGTTATCAAAAAAATGGCCAGTTACCCACTGATCAGCCACTGGAATATAAACATTTTGCCCAGGCAAAGGGCTAAAAAATCCTTTGAAACAACAATGGCTATTTTTCGCACATTCGTTTGAAGTACCTGCGGAAGCCAGTCGAAACGGGTCCATAGGTGATCATAATCTTCTTCAAAATTTCTTGCCGACTGCACGTTGATAATGACCGCAGTAGCACCCATCTGACTGACCACCTCCAGACATTGATTCATAGCGTTCCGGTATTCCTGGTCAAAGCAAAAACCTTTCCAGGTATGAATAGTGCAGCGAAGGGCTTGAATATAGTTTATTTGGGAACAGGGCTGGTCAAAGTGAATCATGCAGTAGGGGTTTCATTGGGCTACTATAGGCATTTTACTATTAATTTGGCAATTTAAATAGCTTATGCTGGAAAACCACTAGCAGCTTTTACCCTTTGGGCCTGCTGGACGTGCCGCTGCATGTGCACAATCACAAATGGCAAGCAGTCACCAAGCGAGGCGGATAAAACGGCTGACCGAAACCGGAATCCGTACCCTATTCAGATCTACCTGCCGTGATGCAGCTAATATTTGTAACATATCCCGCTGTCCTTGCAAAAACTCCGGCAATACATGCGGACTAACGGTACCACTACGGCTGGGATTATACGCTTTAGGCGAGGGATATTTACCTTTTGCCTGCGTACTTCCCTGCGGTTTAACCGACTTGATCAGAAAACCGCCCAGCCAACCGGGTGAAAACTCCGGATTTGATTCTATGCCTTTTGCCACCGCCGTTTGAATACCCGTCTGCATGGCTGGCAGATAATGCCGGCCGAAACGGTTCAGATGTTCCAGGCATTGGGCAATGCTCCACTTCTCTGGTGCGGGCTGCCAGTGTAACTGGTTTTCCCTGAGGGGCACAAACTGACCTTGGGCAATTTGCAGAATTTCCCTTACATCGTGCTCAAGCTGCCTAAGCAAGACTTCACTGGTAATCACTGTCATCGGCGAATCGCTTCATTTTGGGTACATATAGGATGTAAGCAAGTCAAATATTTTTTAGTCTGCCTAACGCTTACCGTCAGATAACACCCTAACTTTCAAACATTCAGCCTTATTTAACTGGTACCGGAATGACCGCAATACTTTCGTGGCCGGCGGCGTCTACTGATTGTATGGCAAACAAATAATTGTCTTTAGAATAAGGAAGCGTAGCCTCCGTGCCGGTCACCAACAACTTTCTCGTCCAGGTGGGACTGGTAGTTTCCCGCATCAGGACGTAATATCCGGTTGGCTTTTTCCCTTTCTTTGGCGCCTGCCACCGAAGTGTTGTTTGGTTGGTTAGTTCGCTGGTAAGCACGCCGGCATTTTCGGGAGCCGCCGGAGCCAAGGCCAAATTAGCGAAGGCAGCCAGATTAACCGCCGTATTCTTACGCAAATACTCGTAATCCACAAACTCGGGCAAATCGCCGTATTGCATGCCGTTTTCTACCCGCACATTCTGGTGCTGCTGGGTGTAGTTTTCATTCATTTCGGTCACCCGCACTGCCGGGAAACCGGCCTGACTAAAGGGAGTATGGTCGCCGCCGCGCAGAAAACGGTCGGGCCGGTAGATCAGCTCCACCGTTACCTGATCTACGTAGCGTTCTCCGGCTTCCTTAAAATACCGCGCCAGTTGCCGGGCAGCCCCATCATTTTCGGAAGAAATACTTTTCCGCAGCGTAGCCATTTCTGGCGTTTCAGCCGCCGAAATCCCTTCACTAAAAACCCTGACGTGCGTATTATCATAAAGATTCGTCTCGTTGGAATAAGAATTCCCTACGATGTCGTTGGTAGCCATGGCAATCAGGTTCCATTTCTCGTTTCTGGCCCGCTGCGCCAGGTGCCTTGCCCCTAACAGACCTTGCTCCTCGCCTTGTACGGCTACAAAAATGATGGTGCAGGGAAACGCTCTCCGGGACATGATACGGGCCATCTCCATAACCAGGGCTACTCCGGAGGCATCGTCATTGGCGCCGGGAGCCTTGCCGGTACTGTCCATCACGTCAGAGTTACGGGAATCGAGGTGACCACTCACAATAAGAACCCGGTCGTCAGCAGGGTCAGTTCCTTTCAGCGTAGCCATTACATTGCGCATTTCCACGCGACGGTTAATCCGCTTTCCGTCCGGTTCCAGGATATAGGGGTCTTGCGTGACGGTAAGCCGACCATTAGCCGCTGCGGCATACTTCTTAAACTCATCTTCCACCCAGTTACGGGCTGCTCCGATTCCCTTTTTATCACTTTTGGTCGTACTTAACGAATGACGGGTTTCGAAGGAAGAGAGCTTACGGATAATTGCTTCCAGATTTTTGGCGGATACCTCACCGACCATTTCACGGATGGCCGGGTCAGGCGTGGCCGTCATGGACTGGGCACGCACTGAAACCGGGTTGGCAACGAGCAGAAAGAAGAAACCAATCAGGCAGCCTGTCAATAACCGAATCATAGGCATAAGCAAATGTCTAATTAAATTATAGGTTGATGTGCTAATTAGGAATTGATTATAAGCGTATCAGTAACAATAATTTATATAATCAATCCAATCTAGGCACTTAACTGCATTTGATAAAATACTGGTTCAATTTGGGCAGAATCCATGATAATAGGAATAAGTTTACCAGGTAGCCGATTACCCCAACCGGTATCCATTGGATAATGGATCGCTTTAATGATCGTTTGGCCGAACTCTCGGTATTGATAATCGAAATGCTACGGGAATCTATCGAAAAATGCGGTATGCCCCTTCAGCCTTTATCGATGAAATGAATTAATTTTAAACCAAGATGAATCAAAGACCCTACATTGTTGGTATTACCGGTGGTAGCGGCTCCGGAAAAACCTTGTTTCTGCGCCATCTCATGGAAGCTTTCCATCCCGGCGAAATTTGCCTGATCTCACAGGACAACTACTACCGGCCCCGGACCCAACAACCCCTGGATGAAAACGGTGTGCATAATTTCGATCTACCCGGCTCCATTGATTTTGAATTGTATGCCAGTCATATCAAGTCGCTTCGTGATGGGCACCGGGTACAGAAACAGGAGTATACATTTAATAACCAGGCAGCCACGCCGAGAGTATTGGCCTTTAACCCGGCTCCGGTCATTGTAGTAGAAGGCATTTTTGTGTTCTACGCCACGGAGATTGCCCGGCTGCTTGATTTGAAATTCTTTATTGATGCAACCAGTCATTTAATTTTAAATCGCCGAATCGTGCGGGAACGCGATGAACGGGGCTACGACTTAGCGGATGTGTTGTACCGCTACGAGAAACACGTAATGCCTACGTATCAAAAGTACATTGCTCCCCACAAATACGATGCAGACGTTATTATCCCTAATACCAATCATTTTACCAATGCCTTGCAAATGCTGACAGCCTTTTTGAAAAGTAAAGTGGGTGGTAAAGTGAAAAATTGATTTTTCTAGTATTATCTTATTACTGCATCCTTCTGGCTTCCCCGGAATTTCTCAATTGTGGCGCTGGTTTCGGCACTGATACCGGAACCCTGTAAAATCTTCAGGATGGTCAAGAAGAATATCTTTACATCCAGTCCGAATGAAAGGTGGTCTACGTAGTAAACGTCGTATTCAAACTTCTTCTCCCAGGAAATGAGATTACGGCCATTCACCTGTGCCCAACCCGTGATGCCGGGCCTTACCTCATGACGCCGGGCCTGCCGGGCATTATAAAGTGGCAGATACTCCATGAGAAGGGGTCTTGGCCCAATCAGGGAAATATCGCCCTTCAGTACATTCAACAACTGGGGTAATTCATCAATGGACGTTTTCCGGATCAACCGGCCAATGCCTGTAAGCCGCACCGCATCGGGTAATAATTCACCGGTAGTGTCCCGGCGGTCATTCATCGTTTTGAATTTAATTATCCGGAAGGGTTTACCATGCAGGCCAGGTCGTTGCTGAATGAAAAATACCTTTCCCTGGTTGGCAAAGGCCAACAGAATGGCGGCGATTAAAGTAAAAGGCAGCGTAGCGACCAGCAATACCAGCGAAACGGCTATATCAATAAATCGCTTAAAAAATGCTTTGTACATACTTGTCTTTACGCCATTGCTATCTACTAATGGACATCAACTCCGGTTTTTGGAGTTTATATTCTTGCTCACTGCTAAATAGAAAAAGCAATGATGGTTATTTTACCCGCCAGGACAAACCCATATTTATCAGTAGATTAACATTTTTAGCTTTAGAACTGAGGTTATAATAGTCATACGAAAAGGTTTCATACCCTGCTATACCAAGAACAGATACCTGCCGGTCATTGTTATACTGACTGTCTATCTTACGCAATCCCAGCTGAAGTTGCGTATCCAGTGAAAGCTTTATGTGGCTGGTAATGCCGTAATGAATACCAGTGCCTAATACAAGTCCATAATCCAGTTTGTGCGTTCGGTATTTTCCGTCGTCTCGAAAAGTAGAATGACTTCCTGAAGGGGAATGGAGATACCCTCCGATGGTATTAGGTGAAGGATTAAAGTTCTTTCTCCATTCATACTGCATGCCATAAATCCTCGATTTTTGCAGCAAGGCCAGGAAACCACCTGCCCCGGCACTCCAATACAACTTACCCGTACTTTGCCACCTGAACAACACCGGCAATGAAAAGTAATCGTTATCAACTTCCCGGATGAACTGACTTTCATACATCGAATATTCATTACGTATCGTCCGCTTCGCATTTACATTAACTCCCTTTTCTTCGTAATTTATTCCTGTTTGGACTGCAAAGTGCCTAGTGATTGTGTATTCTACCAATACTCCGGCCATAAATCCCGCTTTTGTGTCAGGTTGATAGTCCATTTTTGCAAATGGTGATTTTGCCCCAACAAAACTACTTAGGCTGGTTCCCATCCGGATACCAACCGAGAAAGAATGTGGTTTGCTTTGGCCCAGCGTGGGCAAGGTGAAAACCAACAGCACCACTAAGAAAATATATTTCATGTTGAGCAAATCGGGTAAAAATTTAAATGTAACGTTTCGGTTGAACACAGAATAGTACATAAACCCTGCTAAAATATCTGAAGCTAATAGTCAATCATTCGTAACTACCCCGCCACTTTCGCCAGTTCTTCCAGATACCGCTTGGCCAACGCTTCCCGGTCAAAGTACTTTTTGGCGTAACGATAACCGTTTAGTCCTTCGGTGGCAAGCTGCCCGTTTGCCTGCAAGTATCCGCTTATTTTGGCCGTAATATCCTCAATATTTTCTGGCTCAGCGTATACCCCGCACTGTGCTTCCTCCACCAATTGCCGCGAAACCCCATCAATAAGCATTAGAATCGGCTTGCGGCAGGACATATAGTCAAAGGTCTTGTTAGAGTAAATAGTTTTAAAGGTGTCCGTTTTTTTCAGCACGGAAGTACCCAAGTCCGAAGCAAGGATGTATTTAAACACCTCCCGTTTAGGCACTGAATCCACGAATTGCACGTTGGTAAGCCGGCGTTTTTGCACCTCTTCTTTCAGCAAGGGCTTCTGCATCCCGTCTCCGATGAGTAGAAAATGAGCTTGCGTATTCTTTAACCTCTCGGCAGTTTCAATCAGTTGGATGAGGTGATTGGCTACTCCGTGAGCCCCTACGTAAGTAATAACAAATTTATCCTGCCACCCCATTTCGCGCCGGAAAGCTGCGGCATCGAAACCGTTCAGTAGCTCTTCCGAAAGCGAAAAGTCGGCCGCGTTCGGAATCATCACGACTTTATCCGCTGGTACCCCTTTTTCTTCGATCAGCTTCTGCCGGAAGGCCGGCGTGAGTGTATTAATGCGTGTTGATTTCCGGTAAATAAACTTCTCGAACCAGTAGGCGAAGCGAATAATGGTTGTATTGGTTAACACCCCGGTATCAATGGCTGATTCTGGCCACAGATCACGCACCTCAAACACCAGTGGAATCCGCTTAATTCTTGACAACAGGTATCCGGTAATGCCCACAAATAAAGGGGGTGAAGTTACAGTTACGACATCATACCGTTGCCTTGCCCGGAATATCCCGCAACTAATACTGGAGAACACGAAGGAAAAATAAGCCCATAAACGGCCCACGAAGTTGGTATTATAGGCTTCTGATACATGGCAGCGGTATACCGTAATATTCCGTTCATATGTCTCTTTCACAATAAACTTTCCCCGGTGCTTCTCCCGCTTCTTTCCGGTAGCATAGTGAACCATTCCCCCGATAACCGTAACCTGATGACCATTCTGGGCCCATACTCGGGTCATTTCATTGAAACGGGAGCCTCCGGGGTCGTCCTTCTCCAAAAAATACTGGTGAATCAGCAGAATGTGCATGGCGCAAAGTTACAGAGCAAATGGGAGAATGTGCAGACAGGAGGATGTGGCGATGTGCTGATTGTGATATGGCTGAATTGTTAAATTGTTTGATGGTTATATTGTTGTATGGCTATATGGTTAAATTGTTTTATTGTTGAATGGTTAAATGGCTAAAAAAAGATCCGATAAGCTTTAGTAAAGAAGCTTTCAAAAAAGAATTACTTAGGGTAAAAACAATTCAACACAGGATAATCAATATTATAGTGGAACGAATTAAAAATAGACAAAAAAGGGATATAGGAAAAAGCCGATGCCCAAGCAAGTATAGGTAGAAAAGACTTATCCGCAGGATGGCTTAGAGAAGTTATACCGGAGTGAACACGATGGCCGGGTCAAAGAATGCTTACTAGCCATCCTGCTGCTTTATGAAGGGAACACCCTTACGGCTACGGCTCAGACGGTGAAGGTAACGCGTCAAACCGTTACTAGTTGGCTTGTTAGCTGGAATAAGCGAGGCTATCAGGGATTGAAACCCGAATTCAGCGGTGGCTATACTCCCCGGTTACGTAAGCAGGAGTGGGACCAGGTAGTGTCACAAATCAAGGGGAAAGGCTACGATATCGAGCAAGTGAGCGCCTTGATTCTAGCAAAAAAGCTGTGCACTACTCTTATGAGATGGTCTGGTATAAATTACGCAAGGAATATAATACCCTATGGCAAGCCTTACCTTGACAACGAGAAAATGCCCAAGGATGCCGGTGAACAAATTCAAAAAAGTAGGGGCTTTGCTAGACTTGTATCCACAGGCAACGCTAGGCTTTGTCGATGGAAGTACGTGGCAAACCGGCCGAATCATACCCGCATGCTGTATCCACCCGCTTTGGCCTTATCAGCAGGAAGGACGGCAATCACAGCCTTTCTTTGGGGTTATGCCCCTTACCGGAATTGCTTGTCTAGAAGCCGTAGAAAAAGCCGATGCTTCCGCCATGGAAGCCTTTCTTGAATCGATCCGAAGTCAAAATAATAGCCGAAGATTTACAACGTATAAGGTCTGATGGAAGCCCCATTGGAGTAGTACTCGACAATGCCCGGATTCATCATGCCCGAGTAGTCAAACAAAAAGCCATGGAGTTAGATCGTCACTTGCTTTTCCTGCCAGCTTATTCCCCTACATTCAATCCGATTGAATCCGATTGAATTCTTCTGGATTGAATTCTTCTGGAAGGATGGTAAGAAAATGCTTGCCAAAGAAGCCGGCTTCAACCAGGCTAAACAAAAAGCCCAACCGGTCTTCCTCCAGTTGATGCGTCAAAGAGCTTTGTCCTATGCCCGTAGTTGGATCAACTGTGCCCGTAGTTGGATCAATCAGTTTGTTGATTATCCCTCTTGAGTTTGTTAAAGAAGTAACTAAATCAACTATACGAAGTAATCAGCGAAGCCTTATGAGAATAACTTGATTTAAGAAAGACTTATTCTTGTTTGTAAAGGTTGTGATTAGATTCATTATAAAATCAATCTTTGATTAACTTCTGCTTGGCTGTATACTAATCAATTCCCATAGTTTCCCGCGGCCGGAAGGCGTACATTAAACTTGCTCCCTTGTCCGATCTGACTTTCTACTGCAATGGTGCCGCCGTTACGTTCTAACGAATTCCCGGCAAAAAGGCCAATCCCAGCCCCGTACCCGATTCACCAGCCGTACCTTTGGTCGTATGTTTGGTGTGAAACGAGAAAATTTTTTCCAGAGCCTCCGGCGACATGCCAACCCCGAATCGGCAATAGTTAACTCCACAAAGGAACCAAATTGCCGGGCTACAATCTGCACTTTTCCGGCTGGCGGCGTAAATTTAATTGCATTGGAAACCAGATTACGGATCACCGACTCAACCATATTAATGTCAGCTTGCACCAGCGCAGGTTGCGCGGTATACGGTTTTTTCGAGGGTAATCTCTTTTAATACCGATGCCGCATGCAATGCCTGACAAACTTTTTCGGTTAATTCGTAAGGCCGGAATTGGGTAGTAACCCGCTCCACCTGATCCATCTGCAGGCGCCCCCAGTTGAGCAAATCCTCTACTAATTTCTGGGTTTGCCGCGAGGACTCCAGGGCCAGACTAGCCATCTTTTTTGAATCCTTGGGAACGCTTGCGTAGGCAGGATCGTCCATCATCTCCAGCAATAGTGGTATTCCGGGTAGGGCCGCGTAAGTCGTGGCTGATGATCGAGAAAAACTGGCTTTTCTGGTTATTCAATCCCTGAGCTGACGCTCCGTCTTCTCGCGTTCCCGGATTTCTTTTGCCATTACCAAGCCTAGCAGTCCGGCCAGGACTCCACCCAAGGACAATCGTAAGCTGATTGGCCCGCTGATGATTCTTCAGCAGCGCGTGAGATTCGTATTTACGCCGCTGCAAAGAATTTTTCAATTTGCTTTTTAATTCTCCCGAAATAGCCTCAATATTCTCCCCCGCTTCTTAGCTCTGGCCGCCCGGCGTATTAACCCTTTTTTATCAGCTACTACTCCCCGCTCAATGGCAATGGCTTTTTCCAGCAGTTGGAACTGCTCCTTGACCAAGGGACGCAACTGTCCGATTTTCTCGCTTTGCCAGGAATACGGTGCCGTCAGCTGCTGTACGATTGCAGGTGCTGCCAGGTAATAGTCCGGGAGGCCTCGTAATTGCGCAAAACGCCGCCGCGGTCCGACATAACGTGGCTTTCACGCTTGACTCACAATCAGCAAGTTTCGGTCCAGCAGGTCCAGAAGGCTGGTTATGACCGAATCAGTATGCTCAATCAATGAAGTATTCTCGTAAAATTGGTTAGAAACCCGCACTGAATAGCCAATAGAGGCAAACAGCAGCAGTACCAGTACCCAGACCAAGGGATCAGTTTAAAAGGATGGGGAAGCTTTTTCCCTGAATGTTGACGAACATGTCTTGCTTTCAAGTTATTATTCTCCAAAAGTAAAATCGTCAATTTTATTTTTTCTCCCTGCTTATCTGCTTCTGCTTACATATGTACTATTTGAAGCAAGTTTGCGGCAACCATATCGGAATTTGAGATACACCAGCGGGATGCTGTCCAGGGGATGCGGTCGTGTCTTTGCTTTAGCGGGTGACCAAGGCCATTCAGCTCGAGAAATCAATTTCCTGCTTTTCATCGGCTTGTGATCCAATCGGCTTTTGCCTGCCTACCACCTGCATACTGAATTAAATGCGAGCGGCTGCCACAATATCCCTTAAGATATTCTTCCCGGCTTGCCCATTCTGCCAATGAGTGGTAACTTCCGCAGCGGGTAAAATTATTTGGTAAATAGTCCTCCTGATCATGATCAAACAATGTTGTGCAGCTCTTCTGTATGTTACTGGTATAATGCCAGACAGCAACCAAGACTGATGACTGCCGAATCAAAAGCAGCCTAACATCATTCTGTTCTGCATAGCCGATGATGCTTCATTTCCGCATTTCGGAATTTGATTGGTTTTTCTTCTGTTTCCGGTATTCTTTTTTGCCTGCTTCAGCTTATCCGGCTGCCTTTATAGGGTGGTATACAAAGCTGCCGCCCTAAAGTTATTTCCGCAATTTCAATTTTAGCCTTATTTTTTAGTAATATTAGCATAAAAGATACCACGGGTGCAAAAGGCATTCTCCCTATTTTATAGGCAGATACAACCCGGTGAAACCTTCTCAAAGGACCACAGATAAGCAAGAGATTATTCTGAATCCTGGGGTAAAAGAGCATCATCTCGATTTCTCAAATGACCTTGCCTGTTGTTAGAACCCACATATTCCGTTATGAATCACGACCAGACTACCTACACCCGTCGCAACTTTCTGAGCTCGACAGCTGCTGCTGGAGTTTCCGCTCCCTTTGCCTGCCAGCTTGTCCCGGCACCTGTAGCTACTCCCCTCCGGCAGACGCACGCACGATCGTATTTTCCAAACACCTCGACTGGTCTGACTACTGCTGCGTGGCCGAAATAGCGGCCGAAACGGGTTTTGATGGAATCGACCTGACGGTTCGTCCACAAAGGACATATTCTGCCCGAAAAAGTTTTAAGACTTACCCAAAGCCGTAGCAGCGGCCCGGAAAGCCGGAGTAAAAATTGAAATGATCACCCACGGCCATCACCGACGCCAGTGATGCCTTTACCGAACCCATTCTGAAAACCGCCAGTAAGTTGGGCATCCGGTATTACCGGACCGGCTGGTCTCTCCTTAAATGAATCATTATTGGGTTGAAAAAGCCTTCAGCAATGCAAGACGCAATTAGGTCAACTGGCCCAACTGAACAAGAAATATTCGATTCATGGCGCTCATCAGAACCACGCCGGTACTCGGCTGGGCGGTCCAGTTTGGGATCTGTGATGGTGCTGAAAGACTTAGATCCGCAGTGGATGGGTTGCCAGTACGATATCCGGCATGCTACGGTGGAAGGAGCACAGTCCTGGCCGCTGGTCTGGATCTATTAAAAACGCACATCCGGACGCTGGATATCTGGCGATTTTAAGTGGATGGAAGAAGGCGGCAAAGTGGAAGGCGGAAACTGTGCCGCTGGGGCGAAGGAATGGTCGATTTTAAAAAATACCTCCAACTGGTCGGTAAGCACCATCTCAGTGGTCCGTTTTCCCTGCATTATGAATATCCCGTGCTAACAGAGGCCGACAAGAATCTGCCGGAAGCGGGAAAAGCGGAAAAATCCGTAGCCATCATGAAAAGACCTCCACAAGCTGGAAATGATGCTTAAGGAAGCAAACCTGTAAAACCTCTGCTATTGCGATACGCTATCTATGCAAGACATCAGCTGCCAGCGGTTGGAAAACGCCCATCAGTCAACGGTAAGAGCGTTGATAAAAGCCTCTACCGGGAAGACCCTGCCGGAAAACCATGACGGATGCAAAGATTACCCTCGCTTTCAACCGCCTGAAATTACCGCACCCGGAAACCGGCTGATACTCGTTTTGAAAGACAAAATCAGGTAGTGGCTATGCGTTGCTGATTAATTTCTGGAGCAATGAATACGGGGAAACATCCTGATTATTGATGAATTATACATCATTCCTGCATTCAGGAGCCAGGCGCGGCGCGTTTATCGTTACCTGATCGAGTACTTCGCTGTGTGGGTTTGGAACCGATGTGCCTACAATAGCTGGGCTTTAGGATTATACGGTGGATTTAAAGAGTCAGACCAAAGGGATTTTCTTGGCGTGCTTGATTGTGAGTAGTGAAAGCGAGGAGATAAGAAGTGATGGGCAGCAGTGGCCATTAAGGAAAATCTTATTCAACTGGGTTGAAACCTGGCAATGGTAGAAATTGGAAAGAAGCCATTGCCTTTCTGGAAAGACAACTGGTGGACATTATACGGACAGCAATGTCGTCCGGGCAGAAACTTCCGTATAAATAGGGATAAACCACAATGCTTAGAAACGGTTTTAAACCCCCTACGGTCATCCCTGCCCCTTCATTTCATTTCCTTAGCCGCACCAGGGACCAGTTGAGTTCGTCCCCGCAGGCGTTGTGCCCAGTGAAGGGCAGGATGATGGTTGAGGCCAAATACCCTTGTAAAACCACTTGTTAGTAATTTTCCCGGTCTTGGTAACTTTCCTGGTTGTCTATCACTTTAATACCCTCTATTTGTGTTACCCGAGCATAAGGATTCTACCGATAACCCGCAGGATTTCCAGTTTCTGGCTGATAGTTTGCCCCAGTTAATCTGGGTTACCGGACCGGATGGCAACCACATTTACTACAACCAGCGCTGGTATGAATATACCGGACTCGATTACGAGCAGTCCCGCAACCAGGGTTGGAGTCTGGTGCTACATCCGGAGGACTACCAGCGCACGCTTGAAGTCTGGCGATATTCTCTCATGACAGGAGAGCCGTACCAGATCGAGTATCGTTTCCGCCGCTACGATGGGGTTTATCGCTGGTTCTTGGGACAAGCCCTACCCCAAAAGACCTGCACGGTAACATTATCAAGTGGTTTGGTACCTGTACTGACATTCACGAGCAGAAGCTGATCCAAGCGGCGCTACAGGAGAGCGGGCAGCGGGAGAAGGCTGCCCTGGAAGCCGAGCGGTCCCGGCTGTATAAACTATTTATGCAAGCCCCTGCCGGTATTGCTCTTTTGAAAGGGCCCGACTTGGTTTACCAGATGGCTAACCAAACCTACTACCAAATCCTGGGCAGAACATCGGATATCCTCAGTAAACCCGGGCGGAAGCCTTTCAGGAAGGAGTCGAGCAGGGAATCTGGGACTTGCTTGACCAGGTATACGCTTCGGGAGAACCCTTCGTGGGCAAAGATTTCAAAGCCTTCATCGACATGGATGGCCGGGGTGAACTTTCCGAGCAGTATTACGACTTTGTTTTCCAACCGGTAAAGGAAGGAGAAACGGTAGAAAGTATCCTGATTACGGCCCTTAATGTGACACACCAGGTCCAGGCCCGAAAAGCCGTCCTGGAACGGGAAGCGTATTTTCGGGAGATGGCCGATAGCGTACCCGTCATGATCTGGGTTACCCGGTCTGACGGGTATTGCACGTATTTAAATAAGCCTTGGTATGATTACACCGGACAAACCGAGGAAGAAGCATTGGGGTCGGGCTGGCTCAAAGCTACTCATCCCGCAGATTTCTCCCGTAGCCAGCAGGCATTCCTCTCTGCCAATGCCCGGCAGGGGCCATTCTCGATACTCTACCGTCTTAAGGGAAAAGATGGCACGTATCGCTGGTTCTTAGATAAGGCAGATCCCAAGTTTGATCCGGCAGGTAACTTTGAAGGCTATATCGGGGTAGTGATTGATGTAGATGAGCAGCAACGGGCCGAGCAGCGGCTTCAATTATCCGTCAGAGCTGGCCGGGTAGGCATTTTTGAATGGGACGTAGTCCACGACCGGGCTACGTATTCGGACTTGTTGCAGGACATGTTTGGTTTGGAACCGGGCAGGTTTCAGGGAGAATTTGAGAACGCCTACCAGGTTTATCAAAGAATAATCTATCCTAAGGACCGTGACCAGGTTAATGAACAAGTGGCAAAGGCATTCAGTAACCGGGCGACCGAGTTTTACGTCGAGTTCCGGGTGGTAAAACCCGCCGGAGAAGTTGCTTGGATTGCCGAACGCGGAGAAATACTATACGAAGGGTCAAAGCCCCAACGAATGAACGGTACCTGCATTGATATTACCGAACGCAAGCAGGCCGAGGAAGCCCGGCAACGGATGGCTGAGGAATTAGCTGCCCTCAATGAAGAGCTATCCGCAGCCAATGAGGAGATACAGGCAGCCAATGAGGAACTCAGCCAGTCCAACGGGAAACTTACGCTCATTAATGCTGATTTGGATAACTTTATTTACACGGCCTCCCATGATTTAAAAGCCCCCATCTTAAACATTGAAGGCTTAATGAAGGTGCTCTCCCGAAGAATTTCGAAGCTCTCCGGCCAGGATGAGCAATTAGAGAAGATGTTTACGCTGATGGAAGATTCAGTCATTCGCTTCAAGGAGACCATCAATGATTTAACGGATGTTGCCCGGATTGGGAAGCAATTGGACCAGGAGAGCGAGTCCGTAGACTTACTGGAAGTGGTCGAGGCAACCTTACTGGACTTACAACAGCCGGTAGATGAATCAGGAGCCCAGATTGAATCTCGCCTGGAAGCTTGTCCTTCTATCGTATTTCCCCGTAAAAATCTAAAAAGTATTGTGTACAACCTGCTTTCCAATGCCATTAAGTACCGTGATCCTAACCGAACTCCTCATATTACCCTGACCTGCCAGCCAGACCGGAATTACCTGGTGCTCCAGGTTCAAGATAATGGCCTGGGGATGGACACAAGCAATCCGGATAAAATTTTCGGGATGTTCAAGCGTCTGCACGCCCATGTGGAAGGCACGGGGATTGGCCTGTATATTGTCAAGAAAATGATCGAGAACGCTGGGGGCAAAATCGAAGTGGAGAGCACAGTGGGCCAAGGCTCTACTTTTAGAGTCTATTTCAAACGGTCAGGAGGGCTTTATACAAACTTTACGATCAGTTTTCGGATAGGCTAGAGAACGAAGTCATGCTTACAAACAGTTTAAAACCGCTACCCATCCCTGGGAGCAGATTAACTGACAGTTGAATGTACTTAAGCTATTGGGGAGGCCCATTTACAATCTAATAAACGAAGGCAAGTTCAGTTGAAAGTTTTATAGAAGGGCCATAGTTATTTTTTGTACTTTCTTTGAATTTAACCCATCACTACTTAAAAGCACGATTGACTGAGTCAGGCACAAAAAAGGCTGGGGTAAAGTCCCAGCCTTTTTTGGAGCGATTTGGGTAGTACTTTTCAATATTAGTGTTATTAGCGTTTAACAAACCGCAGCACCCGGGGTCCCTGCCCGGTATTAATCCGTAACAGGTAGAGTCCCGGAGAGAGGGAACCAACCCTGATCTGGAATTCATTTTTGCCGGTTATCCGGTGCGTATTCTGAAGATAGGTCTTCCCAGCAGCATCCGTGATGGCAGTGGCAGTAACCGCACCAAGGGGTATCCCCGTCAATTGCACAGACAAGCGTTCAGCCGTCGGATTCGGATACAGCGTAGCTTCCATGCCACTTCTTTCTGCCGGCTGACGGGCGGCTATCCGGGCGGCGGAAGTTGTTGTTGCGGCTGCGGGAACTACTTCAATGGCTGACACTTTGGGTAAATCAGCGGAGCCCTTTACGAAGTCAATGGTTAAGGTGCCATCGGTTACGCTTACGGCGAAAGTCTCCTGCACGGCAGTAGCTGCGCCCCCGGCCTTACTGAAAATGTCGTAATCCGTCAGTTTACGTTCTCCTTCCATATCCACGTTGAACTGACGGGCACCGGCTCCGCTGCCTTCACTAAGGTAGCCCCAGTAGATTTCGGCAAAGTGCAGGATTACCTGATAAGTGCCATTGCTTACCGGCAGGTTGTAGGTGAACTCGCCGTAGCGTTCCGTTTGATAGAGTTCGTCGGCATCCGTGCCCGCAATACTCGTTTCGGCCGACACGGCAAAAGTACTGCCACCCGTTGCGTATTGGTCTTCGCTAAATGGACGACCATCCGGAGTGGTATAACTTCCTCCCCCCGCATTCAGTCGCAGCGCACCAGCAGTAGTTGATCCCTCCACGGTAATGACTGCCGGCTGCGCTAATGCCGCTTCAGTGCAGCCTGAAGCAACCACCGTAAAGACGTTTTCTCCAAGTGAGAGACTTATGGCCGGAACCGTAAAGGTGAGATTTTCACCAGTACCGGCCACGGCAGCGCTTAGCGTAGAGTTACCCGAACCTAGCCGGTAAGTTACGCCAACCTGCGTACCGCTTACCGTTACCGTAGCATCCTGACCGGGCGCAACGGTACTTCCCTGCACCGCGAGGGATACATCCGGGAAGAGACAGTTTACCGGATCGTACTTCCATAGTTCAAATCCATAGCCACCACCTGAAGCAGTAAAATACAACACGCCGTTTACTTCGGTCAAACTAGTGATGGGGGTAGTAGAGATATTGCTGGCATTGAAATCACTTACTCGCTGCGTGCCTTCGGCCGTACCGTCACTACGCCACAGTTCCTGACCAGTAGCACCGTCCTGGGCCAGGAAAAGCAGGGTTCCATTTACCGAAGTCAGATTAGAAACTGCGGAGCTACCGGCTCCGGGATTAATATCTTTGACCAATACGGTTCCCGCTTCCGTACCATCACTCTTCCAGAGTTCGCGGCCTCCCTGCGCATCCGTAGCGGCAAAGTAGAACACTCCATTCAAGTATGTAAAGCCTCCCGGACCAGCGCTTAGGGCACCCGGATTAATATCTTTGACCAATACGGTTCCCTCGGCTGTACCGTCAGTTTTCCATAATTCACGGCCTGTATCCGGCGTAAAGGCGGAGAAGTAGAGGCTTCCATTAATGATCTGTAAACTACCCGGATCGGAACCAGCATTACCGGGATAGAGATCTGCTACCCGGAAAGTTCCGCTGGTAGTACCGTCACTACGCCACAGTTCCCGGCCTCCGGTACCATCCACTGCCGTAAAATAAAGCAGGTCGTTAAAAACCACCAGATTGGCCGGACTTGAACTATTAGGAATCGGCCGGCCGTACATAATGCCGGTGCCGGGGTAAATATCTTTTACCAACTGCGTTCCGCCTGCGGTGCCATCACTCTTCCAAAGCTCTTCATTGGCGCTTCCGTCTACGGCGGAGAATAAAAGGGTACCGTTAAAATTGGTCAGGTCTGAGGGACTAGAGTTGCGCGTAAGTAGGGTACCTCCCAGGTATAAGCCTAAATTGATATCTTTGACCAGTACCGTACCGGCCTCCGTACCATCCGTTTTCCATAATTCAACACCGGTTGCGACATTACCAGCGGCAAAATAAATTACTCCGTTTACTTCCGTAAAACCATTCGGACTAGACCCGTTTGCTCCGGGGTTAATGTCTTTGACCAGTACTGTACCCGCTTCCGTACCATCACTCTTCCAAAGCTCAGGACCCGTTGTGCCGTCATCAGCACTAAAGTAAAGGGTGCCGTTGATCTCGCGGAGAAATTGCGGAACCGCATTACCCATGCCAGGGTTAATGTCTTTTAATAGTACCGTGCCGGCCTCAGTACCATCACTCTTCCAGAGTTCATTGCCCGTGGTTCCTTCATTGGCCGAGAAGAAAAGCGTGCCACCTACGTTGAGCAAATTGCGGGGATAGGCATCAGCCGTTCTGGAAGAAGTCTCTGAAGGTTTTTTTACCATTACTGTACCTTCTTCCGTACCATCACTCCGGAAAAGATAATTCCCTGTTGCAGTATGGGCCGAAAAATACAGCAGATCATTCATCACAACCAGATCTTCGGGGATGCCCTGACCCACTCCCGGATTGATGTCTTTTACTAGTTGGGTCCCCGACTGAGTACCATCGGTTTTATAGAGTTCCCGACCGAGGTCACCTGTGTAAGCCGTAAAATAAATGATCCCACTCCCCCCCGTGATTTCCTGCGGAAAAGAGCTTAATTGACCCGGATTGGCATCCGCTACCAGTTGGGTACCTTCGTTCGTCCCATCCGTCCGCCATAACTCGGCCCCCACCGTATTATTCATGGCTGTAAAGTAGAGTAAATTGCCAATTACCGTCAGATTGAAAGGCGTTGAGCTAGCGGAACCAGGATTAATATCTGTCACTAGTACCGTACCCGCTTCCGTGCCGTCGCTTTTCCAGAGCTCCTGGCCGCTGATAAGGTCATTCGCAGCAAAATAGAGCTCCCCCTTATAGTTGGTAATCTGTTGAATCAGAAGAGAGGCGCCTGAACGGGTGACAAACTCCTTCACTAGTACCGTACCCGTCTCAGTGCCGTCGCTCCTCCAGAGCCCAGCATTGGTAGAGCCATCTCCGGTAGCAAAGTATAAGGTTCCGTTGAGTTCAGTCAGGTAAGAGATTGAGTTCGTATTACCGGTTCCGGGGTTAATATCCTTCACTAGTACGGTTCCCTCAGCAGTGCCGTCGCTCTTCCAGAGTTCGCGGCCGGTTGCCGGATCATAAGCCGAAAAGTACAGCGTGCCATTGAGGGCAAATAAATTAGTAGGATCGGCGCTTCCAGCTCCGGGATTAATGTCTTTGACCAGTACCGTGCCGGCTTCGGTCCCGTCACTCCGCCAGAGCTCCGTACCATACTCATCCGGGAAAACGAAGTAAAGGCCCCCATCTACCGGCGTGAGGTAGAACCGGGGGATGACCGTGATGGGCGTATCCGGCAAGTTCTTTACGCGGACCGTTCCCTGCGGCGTACCATCACTTTTGTACAGATCCCAACCTGTGGTTCCATTATCGGCCATGAAAAAAAATTCGCTGCCCACCCGGGTAAGTTCCCGGGCATTGGAACTCCCGGTTCCCGGATTTACGTCTTTGACCAGTACCGTTCCGGCTTCGGTGCCGTCACTCTTCCATAACTCACGACCGGTTGCCGGGTCGTAGGCCGAAAAGTACAGCGTGCCATTCAGTTCAATCAAATCTTCCGGTGTCGGACTAAACAATGAGCTGCCGGCGGCACTGGTATTAATATCCTTTACCAGAGTAGGCTGGGCCAGCAGCGGCTGAACAGCCAGCAACAGCAGCGTCAGGAACCATGCAACAGAAAGTTGTACCTTGTTGCCAGATAAGTAGTTGTACTGCATAAATAGATTGGGTTGGTAATAGGTATGAAAAATGATATGGGTTTTTAAATGACAATGTTCGGAGGAAATAAACATTCTCTTACGCATCTGAGAACCGTTTAAAAGGGCGATTAACGCAGCATACCCGTTTAAGGGCTGGCAGTTGTTACAGGGATAGTCCCTGATTTCAAGATTAAATCTCTCCGGAAACCGGACATAAAATCAATCAGCCCGTGACGATGGTAAATGACCCGAGCAGCAATAATGAAGATAAACCAGAATTTAATCTGTTACCTATGTCTGAAATACAAGAATACGACTATTGTTAAAACCTGCCAATAGCTTATTTCATAAAAAATACTCTTTTTTTGCTAGTATTACTCAGTAAATTAAGTTTTCTCTTTGGGCTCTTTTCCGGTGCCTTGCACATACCCCAGGAAGCCATTCTTATGCAGCCCGTCTTTCACCATGGCATTCCAGGCTTTGGCAATAATGGGCCGGTAGGTATTTTCGTCCAGCAATCCCTGACGTACGCCCCAGACCATCCCGTACACAAACAGGGCCGTACCCGTGAGTTCTTTCCCGCCGAAGTTGGTAGGATCATGCAGACTCACGTTCCAGAATCCGTCGGGCCGCTGTATGGGCACCAGGGCTTTAACCAGAAGCAGGCTGGCCTAAACTAAAGAGCAGCGCAGCAGTGGTAAGCCAGCCGAGTCTTCTTCCGGCCGGAAACATCAGTTGTTGAGTCGTATAAATGGTTTGTTTCATTCTTGATAATACTATTTTATGTTTGAGAAAGCAGGGCTTACTAAAGGAGCAAGACTTCAGTCTTGTGCCCCTAAGTAGTTGCCAGTCTCTGACTGGCAGGAAGTCGGAGACTTCCTTTTATTTGTCGGCATAAGACTGAAGTCTTACGCCAGTAGTGGAAAGCAGGGGGCGGGCTTATTGATAGCGGCTACCAACCATGTCATTGCCTTCGGGTATCTTTTTTCAGCGGTATCAGCGTCACGGAGCCTAACAATCCGGAGGGTTGGGGTTTCCATTTCGAAGCATCAAATGGAGCATAGTTAATATTTACGAAATTGATTTCGTGGTATTTGCGCCACTCTATGCCTTTCTGGTCCATATCCCGGATGCGGTTGGCCATGAGATTTGCCACTTCAATGGTCAGGGTATTGTTACCCGCTTTCAGGTATTTGCCAATCCTGCCCCCAAAAGGAATGCTCCACCAGATGCCGGCATCCTGCCCGTTTACCCAAACGTGGGCACTTTCCCGTACTTCACCCAGTTGCAGCAGGTATTCATCCGCTCTCCCGGATGGCAGCTTGAATTGAATGGTGTACCGGCCGGTACCCGAAAAAGCAACCGCCCTTTTATCCGGTAATTCCGTCCAGGAAAGGAGTTCTTTTAACGTTTGGTCGGCGGGTAGTTCGGGCCCGCCCTCAGTGAAATGCAAGGCCCATTCCCCTTTATCTCAATCGGGTTTCCGGCCGGTTCCGCATATAACCAGGCATTTAACCCGGCCGGTTTTTCCTGTAAGGGTTGTAGAATCAAGGCTTCGCCCGGCTGCATTTGCACCCGTACTTTGTTTGATTCGCATCAGGCATACTAGCGGCTAGTCCGGCGTTTCCCGTTTGAGGATCAAGTATAGTTACTGATTGGGCCTGGATATTAAGCGGAATTTCCGCATCAACCGGTTTAGGAGTATGGTTGACCAGATAATAATATTTCCCATCCGGTGTGGACCGGCGGATAAATTTAAGTCCGGTATCGGTTAATACTTCCCGGCGGATTCCCTTATGTTCCAGGGCCTTCTGTACATCCGGCGATAGCAGGATTTGTCCTTTTCCCTGTTGTGCCTGTTTAATATCACCCGCCCCTGAAAAAGATATGCCATTTAACATTTTTTTCAACTGCTGCCGCCGGTTTTCTACGTCATGCAAGCCGGGTACATCTTCGGGCAGTTGCTGGAAAATTACAGTAGCCCCTTCGTTAGCTAACCGCAACAAGTGGCCAAGCGTAGCTAAAGGCATATACCGGGTCTTCGGAACAATCAGTACCTGATGCTCAGGAGCAGAAGTAGTGGTACGGATGGTACCATTATGCACCGCTGCCTGGGCTACCATCTTATCCGACACGAAATCCAGGGAGTAGCCGGTCTTCATCAATTGAGTCACCTGTTGGTAGAAAGCAGTCGGATGCAGCCACTCGTCAATGTCGTGCACTTTGATGAGCATTTCCATTCCTTCCGGTTTGCTCCAGGCGTCATAAATAGGCCAGTACACCAGTAGTTCGTTGTCCGGTGTGCGGCCTGGAGCACCGATTGGCAGCGGGTAATGTATTCGTTCAGTCCTTTTACATGCGGCCACCAACTGTTGGCTGGCGTAAGATTAACCGAAGCATAAAATAGCCAACCTGGCCAGGCTACCCCCTCGGGTGAATACGTGGTACCATGGTAAAACACGTGGTTTACCCCGGAAAGAAACAACTGCTCTACTTCCGGCTTGCCCTGCGACAAAGAAGTTTTGAAGTGCTCAGTCAGCCAAGTAAAGGTTTCGGAGGAAATACGCGGCCGACCGGCCAGGTGTCCGGCCGAAGAAGCAAACTTAAGCATCACCGGGTCCGGGTCGACATTGCGGATATCGGCGCTGTCACGGCGCAAGCCGGGAATTGAAAGTAGCTGGAGCCGAAGGTTTCGCACTCCGGAATATCTACGGCCGCGTACAAATCAAGCAGGTTTCCCGGAGAGCCGTGGGCCTGGTTTTTAGTGATGGCTCCCTGCTTATGCGCCCAATCGGTCCAGGGCTGGGTGAAGTTTTCCAGCAACATTTCGCCCATCGTTTCGCGGTAATCAGCCTTCAGCCGGGCAACCGTTTCCGTCTTTTTCTTTACCCGTTAATTCCCGCAGGTAATGACGTAAATCATAGCCGCGGCGGCGCTTAAACTCGTCGAAGAACTCGGGTGACCAGTCGGCACCGTACACTTCATAACTGTCATTGTAAAAGGCCCGGATGCGGGTGGGCTTGCCTTTAAATGCTTTCTCAAAATGATTGATATACGTTTGCACCGCCACCGGTGAGAGGTGGTCTAAGGTATATCCTTCCCCTCCAGGAGCAGCTCTTTTTACCATCTGACGGATTTTTCCGCTAAAAGCCGCGTACAAAGCCCAGTTTCCAGCGGTGGGCTTCCAGTTCAGGGTTCCATCTGTATCTACTTTGTCAAAAAGATTCAGTACATCCCCTTTTTCACCGTAGGCCATCAGGGCTTGCAGCGGCGCACCCACCTCCTGCTGTTTGGGGTCTTTGACCAAAAGCTTCTCGGTCAGCATTTGTCCGGCTTTCAGCGAATAGGTTTGAATGATTAATTTCGCGGCGGCATGGGAAGGGGTCACCTGCGGACCGCCGAAGGGCCAGCCGGTGCCCATCGTCAGGTCTACGCCCATTTCCAGGCTATGGGCTTTCTGCACGGTAACGTCCAGCATACGCAGCCACTGCGGGGAAAGGTAGGGAATATACCGGTTTTCGTAGCCTACTGCCCCGTAAATAGGAGCAATTTCCACGCCTCCAATGCCAGCTTCAGCGTACTGACCCAGCAGTTTTTCAATGTTTTTCTCATCCACGGCATTGCCCATCCACCACCAGCGGGTCCAGGGTTTGTGCACCTCGGTGACAGCGGGCCAGACTTGAGCAGTTTGCGTACTAACCGGGGCTTGACTAGCCCTCTGGGGTTGACGGCAGCCCATTCCTCCCCAGCAAATGAGCAGACCCAGGAGTAGTTGCAGACGGTTGGGTGGCATTGGAACGAGTATTCAGGTGCGGTATAGCTAATGGTAAATATTGAATGCTAAAGGCTCAGAAGATGAACTAGAATACTGGTGCAAGAATAATTCTTGTGCCGACAGATGATAGAGACGCAATGCATTGCGTCTCTACGACTGCGGTTATTTTGTTTTCGCAGCAGTCGTCCGGGATTTGGCTAAGCCGAGCAGATAATCAGTCAGGTTTATAGCTGCCTGCTTGTTCTCAAAATCAGCCGGCAGCAGCGCGTGGTCAATGTATTCATTGTAAATCCAGGGGTCGCCAATGGCCAGCACGTGGCCTTTTCCGTAAGCGGTTTCGGCCATAAGCACCTGTCCGTTTTCCGTCAGTACGGGTTTGGCCTTGCCGGAAAGTTTGAACGAGGACACTTCTTTCATGTAGATCTTTTTGACCCCGGTAAAAATCGGGTGATTCGGGAACTGCGTAATGGCGCCCATGTTCCACTCCTGGCTCTTCACTGGCTTTAGGCTGACCCGGTTAAAGTGCAGACCGAACCGGTTGGCTAGCGTATTGAAGTGGGTAAACTCGGCGTTGGGTGCATCATTGGACATGAGTAGTAATACACCACCGGCCTCTACCCATTTTACAATGGCGTCAGCGTCTTTTTTGGTTACGTAGTTAGGCTTCGGATTTTCGGAAGTGGTATCCGGATCAACGATGATGTAAATACCAACGTTTTTTAAGGTGGCCGCATTGGGGGCTTGCCTGATCAGGGATAAAGTGGCCCCTTTTTGCTTAAATAAGTCTCCCCACTGCGAATATCCGCTAAAGGCCGTATCAGCCCAGAGGTAGTGATAAGGTTTTCCCGTTTTGGCATTCAGTTCGTTATTGAAGTAATTGTCCAGGCCAACGGTCACTTGTGCCGTTGACAATTGGGAAAAGCCCATTAACAGGATGATAAATAGGAACGAGGCTATATAAAAAGGTTTGTTTGTCATGATTAGTAATAATGTTAGTCCAGGTGAAATACTTCTTTTAAGGGTACAGACACGGGTGAATGATCGGGATTCGTATCCATAATATCAGTCATCCGGGCCCACCATCTTTTTACGGCGGGGTGATTGGGCAATTGATCACTGGTATGATTCTCCTTCAGCTTCTGGAAGGCAAACAGCGTTAACGTTTCCTCATCCAGGAAGATAGAGTAGTCATACACTCCCGCTTGGATCAGCGCCTGGGATAATTCCGGCCAGATCTGGTCGTGCCGTTTCTGGTACTCGGCTTCAAAGCCGGGCTTAAGTTTCATTTTAAAGGCGTTTCGAATCATTAATCAAATAAGTTTAGGGCCTTTAATTTAGCTATTCTGATCAATTTATGGCCAGTAAATTACCTACTGTATCAGTTCTCGTCTTCTCTGCTTTCCTCGGGCATCGACTACACGGCCAGGATGTAAATACGTCCAAATTAGAATACGACGAGCAGTAAACCCTCCTGTACCCTCCGGTGAGTGCAAGTAATTCAGTAAAAAATCTAAAGGACAAGAGGGTAAATGGCTATTACCCATTGGCCTTTACTCTTGGCTTAACTATTTTTTAAAATTTTAAAGGAAATAAGCTTAGGAAGAATAACGTTTAAAGCTTTCCAAAATGTGTAATAGCGTCATTGCGAACGAGGAACGAGTGAAGCAACCTCGACGTCCTGAATATGAGTAATCTTGCCGGTAGCTACCAAATAGTTCGTATTTCTATCCCCGTCTGGATTAGCTTCGCTGAGAATAGTTGCTTCGTTTCTCGCAATGACGGTCCTTGCTATTTCGCTTTTATCAGACTTATTTGAGTCATAAAATTGTAAACTTATTTTCTTAACACGCTACCAAACAGATTTTGATTAAGGACCTATACCCAAACCAGGAGAAGGGAGATGAATCGTTTTTTTAGTAAATTGTAAGGATTCATCCTTAAATTGTCATTTTTCCTATATAATTTAAAGCTGGAATTTTATAATTCATTTGCTTACCCACTAATAACCCTAATTTCCTAAATGGAACCGACAGACAAAGAGACTAATTCCCGCCGCCAATTCCTTCAGAAGAGTGTAATGGCGGCCAGCAGCTTTTTTATAGTGCCCCGGCACGTACTGGGCAAAGGTTACCTTGCCCCCAGCGATAAACTGAACATAGCCGGTATCGGGGTAGCCGGCAAAGGCTTTTCCGACGTGAATAATGCTTTTAACAATGGAGCAAATAATATTGTAGCCCTCTGCGACGTAGACTGGGACCACGCCAAGGAGCAGTTCGCCAAACACCCTACAGCTAAAAAATACAAGGACTTCCGGGAAATGCTGGACAAGGAAGGCAAATCCATTGATGCAGTCACCGTATCCACGGCCGACCATACCCACGCCGTAGCCGCCCTAGCCGCTATGCAGCTCGGCAAACACGTGTACGTGCAAAAGCCCCTGACTCATAATATTTACGAAGCCCGTATGCTTACGGAAGCAGCCCGTAAATACAAGATTGTTTCCCAGATGGGTAACCAGGGAGCTTCACACCCCGACCAGAAGCAGATGATTAAGTGGTTGAATGAAGGCATAATCGGACCAGTACATACGGTTCACGTATGGACCAACCGCCCCGTGTGGCCGCAGGGTATTCCCGTACCTCCTCCAGCCGGACAAGTACCCTCCACACTAGACTGGGATTTATGGCTGGGTCCGGCTACCAAAGTGGGTTATACTCCGGCGTATCATCCGTTCAAGTGGCGGGGCTGGTGGAATTTTGGTACTGGTGCCCTCGGCGACATGGGTTGTCACCTGATCGACCCGCCCTTCCGGGTGCTGGGCCTCGGCTACCCGACCGAAGTGGAAGCCAGTGTAGGATCGGTGTTCGTGAAAGACTGGACGCCGGAGTACATTCCGGAGGGTTGCCCGCCGTCTTCCCATGTACAATTTAAGTTTCCAGCTACGGCTCTTAACAAATCCGAGGTAATCATGACTTGGTCGGATGGCGGTATCCGTCCGTTCCGTCCCGATATTATTCCACCCGATGCCGAGCTAAGTGATCCAGGTGGCGCCAATGGGGTGTACATGATCGGGACCAAAGGCGTGATGACCTGCGGTGCGTACGGGGCTAATCCAAAAGTATTCCTCAACAACAAACAAATACTGGAGCACAAAGGGGAAACCGTGCAAGCGCCGGAGTGGGGCCACAACCTGGCTTGGCAGGAAGCCTGCAAGGCGGGTTTCAACAGTGATAAACACAAAGCTCTGACATCTTCTTTTGATTACGCCGGACCACTGACCGAAACGGTACTGATGGGGAACCTGGCCATCCGCAGCTATGATATCCGTACTCCGAAAGCTGACGGTAAGAGCTTTAACTATCCCGGTCGCAAGAAACTCCTATGGGATGGTAAGAACATGAAGATCACCAACTTCGATGAGGCCAATCAGTTCGTGAAACGGGAATATCAGAACGGCTGGAAACTAGCCTAAGGCTTTTAATTTCGATATTCGATGTTCGAAGTTCATAAAGAGTTGGCTTGTTGCTTGTCTTTAGCAAATGACATCTATAAAGCAGGCGTCTAGTCTGTGGGAATGTACTGGCGCGGAAGAAACTTCCGCGCCTTTTTTATACCAGGCACTTAGTTCCGGAATTTGAAGTAAGACGGGCCAGAGGTGCTTTGATAGTCGCCACTCGGCTGAGGCTAAGCGACTGGCCAGTATGAATTTGATACCCGTTATTCGATGTGCGCTTCTGCCAGTTAAAGTTTATTTATAGTTATTAGAGAATATGTTGAATTAAATTGGTAAACTCCCGCGTGCGAGCAAACTTTGGGGATGAAATACGAACAATGGTTAACGAATCCGACTCGTTGTAAGGCCATGACTGGTTACAGTGTGGAAGCCTTTCAAGAGTTAGTGCCCTATTTCGAGCAAGCCCACAACGAGTATTTGAGCCGGTATCATCTCAACGGGAAGCGTCGAAGCGGCTTACGCCAGTTTGTGCTCTATGCCAATAGCCCTTTACCTTCAGTAGCCGAACGGTTAGCTTTCATTCTATCCTACTGCAAACTCAATCCCTTGCAAGAACAACATGCAGACCTGTTTGGTATCGAGCAGCAGCAGTGTGTAATGTATTTGTGCACGGATTGCAAGTGATTCTGGATAAAAGTCTGGCCTTAGCCCAAGCAGTACCCGCTCAGACCGATGCCCAATTACAAACCGTTTTAGCTGCTAGTAAGGCTCACTCAACTGATGATCCGGTCAGTAAACATCTGTTGCACGAGGGAGTAGAACGAGAAATTCCCCGTCCCCAAGACCCCGATGCGCAACAAACCCATTACAGTGGCAAAAAGAAGAATCATACCATTAAGCATGCGTTAGTGGTTAATTCTTTGTGCCTGGTCTTGTTTGTAAGTGCCACCGTTACGGGTAAAACCCACGATAAGAAGCTGGCCGATACGCACTATTCGATTCCTAAAGGCTTTACCCTCTGGCAAGATACCGGCTATCAAGGCTACCGTCCCGAAGGCGTAACCATTCAGCAACCGATGAAAAAGCCGCGTGGTAAAGAACTGACAGCTCAGCAGAAACAAACCAACCGGATTGTTTCCGCTTTTCGGGTCCGCATTGAACACGCCATCGGCAGTATCAAACGCTACCGCATTCTCAAAGACGAGTGTCGTTTGCGTAAAAACCAGTTTACCCATAAAATCTTCCTGACCTGTGCCGCCTTGCATAATTTTAGGCTTCGATTCCACCCCTTTCACTATGAAGTTACTTACTCGGCTCTATAAAACTAAATCAACATATTCTCTATTCTAACCACAAACTTTACAAATCTATAATATTGAAAACTCAGTAAACATTGTAAAATACTGATAATCATAGAGATAATGAATTTTACCAGTCGCTTGCCTCCGGCGAGTGACGACTATCAAAGGGCCTCCGGCCCGTTTTATGGGAAGACGGAACTTATCCAGTAGGTTGTATTGCTCTCTTTCCCGCAGGCGAGACGCCTGCTCCATAGTCGTCACTCGCCGGAGGCAAGCGACTGCCCTTCACTATAGGAATACTACTCAACTATTTATCTCTTTTACTGAGTTTTCAGTATAATAGGTCATTCTTCTGATTAACTTCCTTTCGGATTAATGCGGTTCCAGTCATTTTCCTTTTCTCCATTGATTCTTTTAAGGAGACACGTTACTTTTTGGCATCGCCCCAAAGAATCCTGAAAGGATCAGCGAAGCTAACGTAACCAAAGGTCTAGGCATCAACACGCTTCCCCGCATGGAATTTTTGTTCTTTTATTTTTTGATTCTCTCACCTCAACTTCCCATTTGTTCTTACTTTTTTCCGGGAAAGAGGTGAGTAGGTAGTGCAGCAATGTTACCTCGGAAATACCGTGGCTATGCCTCCATCCACGTTAAGCAGGTTGCCGGTTGATTTACCCAGCAAGCCTCCTACAAAGGCAAAGCAGGCATTGGCAATGTCCCCGGGCAGAATAACCTCATTGAGTAGGGTTCGTTTGGCGTAGTAGGCGGGCAGTTCTTCCACGGTGACCCCGTAGGCTTTAGCCCGTCCTTCGGCCCAGCCGCTCTGCCAGATCTTACTGTCGGCAATGACCGCATCCGGATTGACCACATTTACCCGGATTTTTTCGGGGCCTAGTTCGGCCGCCAGCAGGCGCGACATATGCAGTTGGGCCGCTTTCACCGTACCATAGGCCACGTTATTGGGACCGGCCATCAGGCCATTTTTACTGACGATATTCAGGATATCGCCCCCGGTGCGCTGCTTCCGGAGCACCTCGACGCCGTGCTTGCTTACCAGGAACTGTCCCTTCTGCATGACATTATACAGCAGGTTCCAATCGGCTTCGGTATGGTCGGTCAGGGGCTTGGATATACTCAAACCGGCGCAGTTGACGATAATATCTACCCCGCCAAACTGCAGCGCAATCGCTTTAAATGCTTCCACCGTGGATTGTTCCGAAGAAACGTCCAGGGTAACACCGGCAACCATGTCTTTCCCGAAGCGTTGCACGAATTCACCCTGGACTGTTTCCAGCCTTTCGGCGTCGTTATCATTCAATAATACGCAGGCTCCTTCTTCCGCAAACTTTTTTGCAATAGCCTTGCCGATGCCGCCTCCGCTGCCCGTAATCAGGGCAATTTTACCGGATAAGGGCTTGGGTTTGGGCATCCGCTGCAGTTTGGCTTCTTCCAGCAGCCAGTACTCAATATTAAAGGCTTCCTGAGCCGGTAGGGCTACATAATCCGATACGGCTTCGGCGCCCCGCATCACATTGATGGCGTTGGTGTAAAACTCACTGGCCACCCGGGCGGTTTGTTTATCCTTGGCAAAGCTGAACATGCCCACTCCCGGATACAGGATAATCACCGGATTGACATCCCGCATGGCCGGACTATTGGGGTGCTTACACTTTTCGTAATAACTGGCATACAAAGTGCGGTACGCCTCAAAGGCAGGTTCCAGGCGGGTACGGATCGCCTGGGCATCGGACAGATCTTCCTCCGGAGACAGCGTGAGCACCAGGGGAGAAATTTTAGTGCGCAGGAAATGGTCCGGACAAGAGGTACCCAGCGGAGCCAGCCGGTCCAGGTCATTGGAGTTAATAAACTGAAGTACTCTTTGGTCGTCGGTAAAGTGACCGATCATTAGGGTTTTCTCTGAGCACAATCCCCTCAATATCGGAGCCAGGGCGGTTGCCTGCGCTTTACGGAGGGCGGCGGGTTGAGATTCCAGGCGGACTCCGCCAAACACCGGACCCCGTTTGCCGTAATTTTCTTCCAGAAACGCAGCGTACTTTTCAACCACTTCCAGCGTATTGATGTAGCTTTTGTAGGCCGTATCACCCCGGGTAAATAGTCCGTGACCGCCGAGCATAATCCCTTTTAAGTCAGGATTTTCTTTTACGCAGGCTTCGAGTTTCAGGGCCAGGTCAAAACCGGGGCGCTGCCAGTCTACCCAGCCAATCTGTCCATTAAACAGCTCCTGATTGATTTGCTTGCCATCTTTGGCCGCCGCGATGGCAATGGCCGCATCGGGGTGCAGGTGGTCAATGTGCTTATAGGGCAATAATGCGTGCAAGGGCGTATCAATGGAAGGCGCTTTGGAGTTCAGGTCAAAAATGCAGTAATTAAACAGGTCCACCATTTCATCTTCAAAGGCCAGTCCGCGATACACTTTTTTCAACTTATGCAATCGTTCCAGGTATAATGCGGCAAGTCCGCTCTTCTTGAGTGTTCCCAGGTCGCCCCCGGAGCCTTTTACCCACATGACATCTACCAACTGGCCGGACAATGGATCTTTTTCGAGGGTCTTTACGCTGGTATTGCCGCCGCCAAAATTGGTCAGACGCAGATCAGCTCCCAGCAGATTGGAACGGTATATCAGCAAAGCTACTTCATCACCACTCAGGGAAGCGGCGGTGGATTCATCCCAGAGGTAGCTCACAAATTGAAAGGTCGATTCAATATTTTGCATAGGAATAAACAATAAATTGTAGAAAGTTGGGACTAATTTTGGAGTTCACACCTGCTTTTCCTTCCTGTACTTACCTGTAAAGGCGTAATTTAGGTTATGGTAAGTAAATGGACAGTTGAAAATGGATCATTGGCAATTAGTAATAATTTACTTTTTAAACATTTATTTATATTCCGTTTTATACTTCATCCCATCTTGGTACTTAAATGCTAAATATTACGGGTTAGATGAAAAGGTTTTTAGAGACCTTTGGGAAAACCATAAAACGAGGTCCGTTGGGTTATTGACAAGTATTTATACCAGTCCGTTGAGCATTCAAAATTTAAGTACTCGGCCTGCATGAATTATGAAATGGTTTCCAGGTAAAGGTTTTGTATACAGCGACTTATCCATTTTCAATTATCCATTTACTTGCCATTCCCTGAACAAGCAGCCTCATGTATCAGCTTAAGTTTAACCCCACTGATAAAACACCAAAGTACAAGCAGATTGTACAGTCGGTAATCGCCGATATTGAAAAGGGTACTTTGAAAAAAAACGACCAGTTACCCTCCATCAGTGAGTTAAGCGAAGAGTATTACCTGGCCCGGGATACGGTAGAAAAAGCATACCGGGAGTTGAAGGAACGCGGCTATATCACCTCCGTCCAGGGAAAGGGGTATTATGTGATCGGCAGCGACAGTAACAAGCTCAAAATCCTGCTGGTGTTTAATAAACTGAGTTCGTATAAGAAGATTATCTATTACGCTTTTCTCAACACGCTTGGTGACCGGGCCAAGGTAGACCTGCACATTCACCATTACAACGCAGCCCTTTTTAAAGAAATCATCGAAAACAACCTGGGGAAATACAATTATTACGTGATCATGCCCCACTTCTGCCAGGAAACCGACAAGGCAGATTACGTCAAAATTATCAAAAGCATTCCGGCCGAAGAACTCGTGCTGCTGGATAAAGACCTGCCCGAGTTGCAGTCTGAGCACCTGGCCGTCTACCAGGATTTTGAGAAGGATATTTTCAATGCACTGGAATCAGCGGAAGATCTGCTGGCTAAGTACCAGAAACTAATCATCGTTTTTCCGGGTGACGGCAATTACCCGGGAGAGATCGTAAAAGGCTTCCGCCTGTTCTGCATTCTGCACAAAAAGGAATTCGCCATCATTGAAAATGCCTACGACGAAGTGCTTAAACCCGGTACCGCCTATGTAGCCCTGGAAGAAACCGACCTAGCCGAACTAGTCAAAAAAGTCCGCCAATCCAGTTATCTGCTGGGCCGCGAAATTGGCATTATCTCCTTTAACGAAACGACACTCAAGGAACTTTTAGCCATCACTGTCATCACCACTGATTTTGAAACTATGGGCCGGATGACCGCTACCCTGCTGCTGGATAACAAACGCATCAAGGTCCGCAATGCCTTCCGCATGATCCGGCGCAGTTCGCTATAATCCGAGCAATACTTAGCATGGTCGTGTATACGCCCTGAACCCACTCAAAGGCAGATTCAGGGATTTTTTGTGCCCGGCCTGGAAGCACAGCTACCAGCGGGCATTTTAGTTTTCCTGAAAACTTACACCTGCCCTCCTGATTCATCCCTCTTTTGTTCCCCTTAATCAGCTTGGTTAGGAAGCTAATCTAAGCAGACCTACATATCCACTTACTTAAGCGGCCTATTTCTGATAAAGAATAAAGCATTACTCAGTTTGCCCAAAATTAGTGGTGCTTACTGCCTAATAAAAGAAAAACACTACTACAACGATTCCTGCATTTCAAGCCAATAACCGGGCAAAAGCAATTTTATGGATCATCACCAGTATGGCACTTAAAAGATTTGTATTCCTTACTTTAATTCTGCCACTGGCACTGTTTCTATTGGGCTGTCTGCCGGTTAGCGCCCAGGAAAGTAAGTCTGAAAAAAAGCAGGCAGTTCACCCGGATGCAGCAGCCGTTCAACGGCTGCTGCAGTTAGCCGATGATTCCAGTATAACCAATTTAAAGCAGGCATTAATTTATGCCAAAGAGGCTTTACATACTGCCGGGGAGAAAAAATACCTGAAAGGTCAGGCAGACGCGTATCTCAGAGTGGCTGATCTTACCATTGCGATTGGTAACAGCGATTCAATTAGTACGCTTTGCCAAAGAGCTATGGAATTATACCAGCACCTTAAAGACCCGGAAGGGGTGGCAGCTTGCCAGGCTACCAGGGGCTATTACGCTTATTTGCACGGCAATCTTGCGGAGGCCAGAAAATATTATTTGCCCTCCCGGCAGTATTATCAGTCGGTAAAAGATCCTAAGGGGCTGGCCCGGCTTCAGAATGAATTCGGTTTGCTTCACTGGACCGAGGGCAACTACCCGGCGGCCCTGACCTGTTTTCAGCAGGCCATACTCATTTACGAGAGAATCAATGACCGTAAATCTTATTCGTACGCCGAAAACAATCTGGGTCTCATTTACCTGGACCTTCGCCAGGATTCACTGGCTTTACGGCATTTTCACCGCAGCCTGGCTATGGACCAAGCCAGGGGAGATGAGATTGGGATAAGCCTTGCTTACGGGAACATAGGGGAAGCCTATCAACATCTGAAAAAGGACTCACTGGCGCTGTACTATTTCCAGCAATCTTTAACATTAAGCCGGGCGCCAGGAAAGTCAGGAAGGTATTGCCTTCTGCCTTAAAAGCATCGGCTTGCTCAAGGTTAGTCAGCAACGGTATTCGGAAGGGCTTGCCCATCTGCTTGAAGCTTATCATGTGTATCATACCATTGATTACAAAGAAGGTATGGCACACTGCCTTTCAGGCATCGCCGATGCCTATGAACGCACCGGGCAATTATCCTTGGCACTTATGCAAGCTAAAGAGTGTCTGCATTTAGCCCGGGAGCTTAATTCCAAACTGCTCATCAGCCAGGCCTCCGGTATTCTGGCAAAGGTCTACAAAAGGCAACGTGACTATCCAAAGGCGCTGGAATACTTTGAACTTTTCCACCTGTATCAGGATAGTTTGCTGGATGCGGAGAATATCCGTCAGCTTGAGGGCTTACGGTTTTCTTTTCAACTCGATAAAAAAGAAGTAGAAAACGGTAAACTCCGTCAGGAACAAGCCCTGCAGGAAGCCCGTTCCCAGAAACAACTCATGCTGATGCTGCTTACCGGGGGCGGTTTACTAGTGACCTTGCTGATCATGGTACTACTTTGGAAAAGCAATCAGTCAAGGAAACGGACTAACCTGCTGCTGACCCGGCAGAAAGATAGTATTGGTCAGCAAAACGCTTCTCTGGCCGCACTTAATACGAAGATCTCGCAGCAGCGCGACCACCTATGGAAGCTACACCGGGAATCTGAACAGCATAAAGCGCAGATCCTGTGTCAGAATGAAGCTCTCAGCGTCACCAATGAGAAACTTTCGGAGCTGGACCGGGAAAAGGATGGCCTGATGAGTGTGGTGGCCCACGATTTGAGAGCCCCTCTGAACCGTACCATCGGCCTAACCCAGCTCATCCGCCTGACCGGTTCCTTGAACGACGAACAGGAAAATCTCCTGCAACTGATCGAGAAATCAGCCAGAGAAGGTGGCTACCTGATCAACGACCTGCTCACGCTGAGTTATGAGCAGCAAGCCGGGCATAAGGTCACACTTTCGCAGATCTGCTTACCTGATTGGATAGAGACCCTGCTCATTGGCTTCAGACCTCAGGCCGAGGCAAAATCTATTGAACTTCATTACCAAAAACCGGCTGCGGCTTGTCTTATTGATACCAATGAGGAAGCGCTTACCCGCATTCTGGATAACCTGTTATCCAACGCCCTGAAGTTTACCCAACCCGGCAAAAACGTGTTCGTTACGCTGAGTACTTCCCCGGATGGCATTCGCATTTCCGTCCTTGACGAAGGGCCCGGCATTAGTCCCGAAGAACAACAGAAACTGTTTAAGAAATTTCAGAAACTCACGCCCCGGCCTACCGGCAACGAAAGCTCTACTGGATTAGGGCTGGCCATTGTCAAAACCCTGTCCGAAAAAATTGGCGGGGAAATCAGTGTACAAAGTGAGCTGGGTAAGGGTACTCAGTTTACCTTATTCATTCCGCAGTCCTTGTGTGAACAAACGGATACGCACACATTAAATTTATCTGCGAATTAATTTCGCAAGACCTGCCTTAAACACGTTGCTTAAAACCGGAATTTTAGTAACATTCCGATTGTAAAATTAACCGGTTTACGCATTGTCCCAATCAATTAATCAGTCCTTACCCCCGGCATTCCTCCAGCGCATGCAAAGGGTGCTCGGAGATCAGTTACCGGACTTTCTGGCGGCACTGGCCCAACCAGCTCCGGTGAGTATCCGGTTGAACGCAGGAAAAATTACTGCCCTTCCCGAATTGGAAAGAGTACCCTGGGCTCATACCGCCTACTACCTTCCCCAGCGTCCCGCCTTTGCCGCCGACCCGTGGTGGCACGCCGGGGCCTACTACGCGCAGGAAGCAAGTTCGATGTTTCTGGAAAAGGTCTTCCGGACGGCGACCACCGGCCTGGAAAGCCCGCTGGTACTGGATTTGGCAGCAGCTCCCGGTGGTAAAAGTACCCTCCTGGCTTTGCTCCTCCCACCAGTTGGTTTGCTGGTTGCCAATGAAGTGATCCGCACCCGGGCCCATATACTGGCCGAAAATGTGACCAAATGGGGCAGCGGCAATGTAATCGTGACCAATAACGACCCGGTTCACTTCCAGGCACTGACGGAACTGTTTGATGTAATCCTGCTGGACGCACCCTGCTCGGGAGAGGGCTTGTTCCGGAAAGACCCGGCGGCGGTCAATGAGTGGTCGGAAGCCAATGTACAACTCTGCTCGGAACGCCAGCAACGGATTCTGGCCGATGTCTGGGATGCCCTTAAACCGGGCGGCATCCTCATTTACAGCACCTGTACGTACGAACCATCCGAAAACGAAGCGCAATTACAGTGGCTGAGGCAGGAATATGGCGCTGAAGGCATTACTATCCCCCTGGACCCGGCCTGGGGCGTGACGGAGCTACAATCGGGAGTACTTACCGGATATCAGTTTTATCCGCACCGGGCTAAGGGGGAAGGCTTATTTATGGCAGCTCTCCGTAAACCAGGCACGGCCACTTTAGTCCATTACCGTAAAACCCGGCATAAATTACTAACTCCGGCAGCGCCCCGCGAAACTGAACTAGTAAAGGACTGGGTTCAAAACACTGAAAGTTGGCAATGGATCCGGCTGGGCGACAAAATTCAGCTATTGCCCTCGGGCACCCTGGAAACGGCTGAACTGATAGCCCAACGGCTGAGAATCGTCTATATGGGAGTGGAGGTAGCCGAGCTCATCCGGACGCAAGCGAACCCGCTACCGGCCCTGGCCTTGTTCAAGGATGTTTTTAGGGAATGTTTTCCGGATTTTGGGGCAGATCCCGAAATGGCGCTGCGATTCCTGCGGAAGGAAGACATTGTTCCACTAGATTCCCCCAATGGATGGGTGCTGATTACCAGTCAGGAATTGCCATTAGGCTGGGTAAAAAAAATAAACAACCGGGCTAATAATTACTGGCCGAAAGAATGGCGGCTGCGGATGGAGTGGAAAGAGGCACTGCAGGCCTACCAGCACTATCACCCCTTGTAGACCTGGCCTGAATGAACCTGATTGAAGTTTTATTTCCCCGCCGGGCAGCGGTATGGCGGGGGATTGGCCAATCCATGGGCCTTCCCCCTACACAATGGTGAAAATACTATTATTTTTTATTCTTAGCCGCCGGAGCTGGTTTGGTGGCCTGGTATTCTTCATTAAGCCCTTTCAGTACTTCCTGCGTAATATCGAAACTATTGGCAGCGTACAGAATTCCTCCGCCTTTGCTATAGCCGAATACAATTTTGTATGGCTTATCCTTGGTGTGTTTCTCCAGGTACTTGGTAATGTTATTGATCAGCTCTTCATTCTTTTTCTGCTCGCTCTCGGCGAATTGCTGACCCAGCGCATTCTGATAGCGGATCAGTTCCTGCTCTTTCCGGCGCAGAGTCTGTTCGGTAAGTTGGGCCTGCTCTAGGGTCATGGTGTTGGCCTGGCGCTGGGCAGCGACTACTTCATTTTCCAATGCCCCGGGTACGGCCCGCAATTTCTTTTTCCAGTTGCTGACGACGGTCATTAAGGCTGTCCTGGGCATCTTTAAAATAATTGTAGCTACGCAGCAACGAATCCACATTTACATACGCGTATTGAGTGGAAGACGCTGCTGAAGTATTTTTAGCGGAAGCAGGCAGATTAGAGCTAACCGATATGGGAGGAGTAATTCTAGTGCTGAAATGGAGGTAGAATAATACGCCTACTGCTATCAGCAGCACGACGTTCAGGATTAGTGAGAGATTTTTCACAATAAAAAGAAGAACTTAAAACTATTTTAGATTAGGAGTGCAAATCTACTAAATACTGGGATGGCGGTAGAGACGCAATGCATTGCGTCTCTACAATTGTGCCGGACGAAAAAATTTATCCGTCTGCCACCTTGCGGGATTGCTAATGATGTAGTCAGAAATTTTTGCGTAAGCGTCCATTGAACGGATAATATGGTCGTGAAACCGGGGTTGCCAGTCAAATTCAATATTGTTTTTCCTGGCGTAGGCGGTTACGGACGATTTATATCCCCGGATAATAGATCCCAGGTTTTTAGATTGCGGGGCAAATTGATTTTTGGATTCGGAATTACGTTGTGCATTGTATTCATTCTCGCCAATCATAACAATACCATAAACGTGGTTGGGCATCACCACAAATTCACCCAACTCCAGGTTCATGTCCGTCCGCAATTAAACAGTTTTAAACCATTCAGTCCCGGCAATTTTTCCGATTTTGGTTGATTGTAGAGACGCAATGCATTGCGTCTCTACAACGATCTCACCGAAATAACATTCCTGGTTTTTGGTACAGATGGTTACAAAATACATACCCTCATTCGCATAATCCCACGATTGCAAACGAGTTGATGCTATTCTGTATTTGTTATTGAACAATTCTGCCATTTAAACAGATGGTATATGGTCCTTGTAGAGACGCAATGCATTGCGTCTCTACCATTATTACAATTCAAATGTCTGTCCCCATTCGGGTATTTCTACCTGCGGATAGCCTTCTCCGGCCAGGTGCTGCTGGAAATTGACCATGCTTTCGTATTCACCGTGGACCAGGAAAACCTTCCGGAGCCTTTCGGAAGACTGGTATTTTACGAATTCAGTCAGGTCACTCAGGTCGCCGTGGCCGCTGAACACATCGATGCTCTCAACCCGGGGCCATGACCGGGATCTGCTGGTCTTTGGATATGGACAAGCTCTTCATTCCCTTCAGTAACTTGGCTCCCAGGGTCCCTTCGGCCGCAAACCCGATCATCAGGATGGTAGCATAGGGATTAGGCAGGTTGGTCATGACGTGGTGTTCTACCCGGCCACCTGAAATCATACCCGAGGAGGAAATAATTACGCAGGGTTCATTGTGATTAGAGATGGCCTTACTCTGTTTCATATCCTGTACGTAAACCAGATTTTCGAAGTCGAACAACTCTTCATGCTCCTCATAAAACCCCTTCGCCTCCTCATTCAAATGGCTGATAAACTTCTGGTATACACGGGTACTTCTCAGGGCTAAGGGACTATCGGAGAATACTTTAACTGCCGGAAAGCCCTGCTGCGTGTACAGCTTGTTAATGGTGTACAATAGTGCCTGGGTACGGCCCACGCTGAAAGCGGGTATGATCAGGCGGCCCGGATTGTCTATACAAGTGGATTTTATAATCTCGGCCAATGCTTCTTCCTGAGTGCCCGGCGTGCTGTGATACCGGCTGCCATACGTAGATTCACAAATTAGGTAATCCACCTCGGGCATCCGTTCAGGGTCCGGCAACAACGGATAATTTCTGCGGCCAATGTCTCCCGAAAAACCAATCGTGGTCTTTTTCCCGTTTTCGGTGATCTCCAGCACGATATTAGCGGCTCCCAGCAGGTGTCCGGTGGGGATAAAAGTCACCTCTACACCCGGCTTCAGCCGGAATTTCCGGTTAAAACTGATGGTCACAAACTGCTCGGCCGTCTCATTGACCCGCTTATCCAGGTACAAAGCGCCAGGATCTATTTTGGGTACCTTTTTGGACCGGCGTCCTTTTTTGCCCACGGTTACCTCCGCCTGGTAGGCTTTGAGTTTACGGGTATTAATTGCAGCCATATCCTGCAGCAACAGTTCGGCCAGAGGCTGGGTAGGCGGTGTGCAGAGAATCTGCCCTTCGTAGCCCTCATGGATCAGGTTAGGCAGGTTGCCCGAATGATCAATATGGGCGGGGTCAGCAGTACGACACTGATTTGGGAAGGCTCAAACGGAAACAGGCTGTAGGGCAGCGACATTTGTTCCTTCCGCGGATTGGGCTTACGGTCCATATCCAAACCACAATCAATCAAAATTTTATAATCGTCTTCTAATTCAAGCAAGTACATACTGCCAGTTACCTGGCGTGCCGCTCCCAGAAAGGTTAATTTCATTGTTTTCGATAAAAAGCGTAATCATCATACAAATCCGTGACCCGGTCCAGTTGCCGGATCAGGGAATATCACAGTGCAAGTGGTGCATGCTAAATATATATAATTAGTGAGATATCTAATTTGGTGAGGAGCCAGAGTAAGGCAGTTGAATGTTGATCATCCAACATGCTGTTATTCAACCCTGATTCAGCATATACCCTTTAGCATTTACCATTTCCCCTTAGGCTGCACGCAAACTTAACATATAAGCCCCGTAGTCAAACCCTATACCCATGTTATGAAACGAATATCTGATATTTGAGGGTTTATTAGAAAACGGCGAAGGGTGAATGGTGTTACAACGCAGAAGTAACCGTGGTTATTACTTCTGCTCTGTGTTGAATAAGTACTATGTACCCTTCATGAACCAACAACAAAACGTATTGTTCGATTCCAGATGGCTGAATTACCGCTTCCTGAACTGCAAAACCTGCTGCGTCTGCTGCAACTTGAACGACAGGCCGACCTGGAGGATTACCAAACCCGGATTATCCATACGCCCTTAAGTGAACGCCGCAAGCAAGGCACAGTTGGTACCCCATAAAAGTAACCGAATCCGGTTTTGGGGCTGGAGAACGGCTGTACCTGGAAGTGGAAAGACCCGGAGACAATTACAGTCCGCACTTTTTCAGTTCGGGCAAATCAGTTTCTCTGTTCAGCAACGCCGGTGATCCCAAAAACCAGACTCCATTAACGGCGTAGTTTCCTTCCTGGGCCTCAACCGGATGCGGATTGTTTTCAACGAAGACGAAATACCCGACTGGCTTGACGACGGTAAGCTGGGGGTGAATCTGCTCTTTGACGAAACCTCTTCCCAGGAAATGGAACGGGCCGTAAAGTGGGTAATGGGCGCCTCGGCAAACCGGCTGGCTCAGCTGCGGGACGTATTACTTGGTCACGGGTCACCACAAGTGAACCGTTCCGTCTTCGCAACGGCTTTGCCCCGTCTGAACGCATCGCAGAATCAGGCAGTAAACAAGGTTTTGCAGGCTCAAGACGTAGCTATTATCCACGGACCTCCCGGCACCGGTAAGACCACTACGCTGACTGAAGCCATTCTGCTAACGCTGAAAACCGAAAAGCAGGTATTGGTCTGTTCGCCCAGTAATGCTTCCATTGACTTAGTGACTGACCTGCTGGCGGCCCGGGGAACAAATGTAGTCCGTATTGGCCACCCGGCTCGGGTAGGGGAAGATACCTTGCAGCATACGGTAGACGTGAAAGTGCAGTCTGACGCAGCGTTTCCCCAGATCAAAAAACTCCGCAAACAGGCCGATGAGTTTACCCGTCTGGCTTACCAGTACAAGCGTAATTTTGGCCGTACCGAACGGGAGCAACGCAAACTCATCATTGCTGAAGCCCGCAAACTTTCGAAAGAAGCCAATCAAACCGAAAAATACCTGACTGACAAAGTAATGGATCGGGCCCAGGTTATTACCTGTACGCTGGTGGGAGCCGCCAACCGGATGCTGGAAGGACGTAATTTTAGTACTGTTTTTATTGATGAGGCGGCCCAAGCCCTGGAACCGGCTACCTGGATACCGATCCTGAAAGCACAGCGGGTTGTGTTTGCCGGGGACCATTGCCAGTTGCCGCCCACCATCAAGTCGCAGCAAGCCGCTAAAGAAGGACTCAACGTGACTTTATTTGAAAAGGTGATGGCCCGGCAACCATCCGTAAGCGTGATGCTGCAGACGCAATACCGCATGCACGAGAAAATTATGATCTTCTCTAACCGGCAGTTTTACCATAACCAGTTACAGGCCCATGCAAGCGTAAAGGACCGGGTACTGGGAACCGCCGATTTACTGCAGGAACCTTTTACTTTTCTGGATACGGCGGGCTGCGGCTTCGAAGAAAAACAGGAAACCGAAAGGAGCCTTTCTAATCCTGAAGAGGGCAGACTGCTGCTCGGCTACCTCGAAAATTTACTGGAAACGCTGCAAAAAGAAAAACCAGAGGCGTTATCCCCGAAGTTTCGGATTGGCATTATTTCTCCCTACCGGGCACAGGTAGAATTTCTGGAAGGCGCCCTTGCGGAGTTTTCTCTCCTATCGAGCTTGCGTCAGCAGGTCAGCATCCATACGGTAGATGGCTTCCAGGGCCAGGAACGGGATATTATCGGCATCAGTCTGGTGCGGTCTAATGAAGGAGGTGAAATCGGTTTCCTCAGCGATGTCCGCCGGATGAACGTGGCCCTGACCCGGGCCAAACAGAAACTGGTCGTTACCGGTGATTCGGCTACGCTGGGCATCCATCCTTTTTACAAAGCCTTTCTAGACTACGTAGAAGAAGCTTCCGCTTATCACAGCGCCTGGGAGTTTATGGGGTAATAGGTTGCTGCTCTCACGCACTCATTAATACCCCAAATGACCTGTATCCACACGGTTACCGGAAAACGCAATGAACTAAGCTTTTTAACCTGAACTAGCTAGCTGAAGTCCTGTAAACCCAGCTAATGGAGAGTACCACGAGGCCCTTTAACCCGGTGGTACTATGCCAGCCGTTAACTGATTTTGCTCACGCCTTCAGATGTGTCGCAGGGGCAAAATAAAGGAGAAATGCAACTGTGGCTTATTTACCTGATCTTAAAAACTAATCATGGGTACAGGCCCCTCCGGAAGCATTGCCGGTATAGGTTACATTCGTAGTGGTAAGTACATTACCGGCGCCGTTGCCCCGGCTGATACCGCAGCCAGCACTTTTATTTATTTCTACGTTGTTGAGTACAAGCCTGGATAGGTCATATTTGCTGTACCCAACCAGAATGTTGGCATTACGCTCAAAACCTGCTGCGCCGCCGTTGGCAATGACCGCGTTGGTAAACGAGTTGGCAATGTTAGTGGTACTAATCATAATCCCTTTCCCAGCTCCCGGTTGATCAGTGCTGCCGATAATGCGTACTTTTTCCGTAGCAGTACCATTAAGCGTAAGCGATCCGGTAGTATTGGTATTCTCTCCGACTATAATTCCGGAGCCGGGTCCCATTATCAGGGTAGAGCCGGCTTCCAGGGTTAGTGAGCCATTAGTATTGTAATAACCAATGACCAAGTCGTCGGTATCATTCCAGTAGTAGGGTACGGCTTGTTTTTTCCATACATTGGCGTCACGTAACCCTTCAAAACTCTTCTGTTTGATCGCAATAAAGTTCTTGGTGTTCCCAGCAAATGAAGAACTTGCACCGATATTTTTTACAACCCGGTCAAACAGATATAAAGGATAATCTGAGTTGTCTTTAAACGCGTTGTTTTCAAACTGGTTAATCGTCAGTTGAGAGGAATAAGTCTCAAGAATTCCGTACGACTGTCCGTTGCTGATCACGCAATTACTCATTTTTAGCTGGTTAGTGCCCGAAAACTGTATATTTCCTTTGTCTTCCGCATTTCCGGTGAAGCTTGCACTTCCTCCGTCTGTGACCGTTACGTAGGTCATTTCATTGAGTGGGTTGTTAGACCGCTCAAAAAACAATCCAAGCCAGCCGCCTTTTAGATCTTTCTCCGATTTAAAAAAGATCCGATTTTCAGCCGTTCCCTTAGCTACCAGCGCGGCTTGGGCGCCTTCAAAGTAAATACCGGCTCCGGCTTTAGCGCAGATAACCGTTCCAGGGTCCACAGTCAGGGTCTTGGTAATGGTCACCACTCCTTCAAGGCAATAATCTACCGCACCAGGACCGTTCCGCCAGGTGGAATCGCCGGTAAATGTGCTGCTCTTTACTGATTGAGGAAGCTGGTTTGATCCCGTCTTTGTGGTATCGTCTTTTTTAACCGGATCATTGTCTTTTTTACAGGAGTTGAGCAGTGCCGTACTCACGATACTAAGCATCATTAACAGGTAGTAAGCTATTTTTTTCATACGGAATGGTTATTTAGCGCTTTTGCCGGGCTTAAAAGCCAGGTTCAGCCATGTTGGTTATGGGGTTACACTGATTTAGTAAGCCTGCTTAAGCGGAATGTAACTTTAACCGGTAAAAAAATATAAAATCAATTAATTGAAAGCCGCAGGGCTGATAATCAGTCTTTTACGTTTAATTGATCTTACCAACAGCAATTTCTCTTTTGGCAGAAAACGGAGTAAACGTATAGCGTTAAGTCATGCGAAAGAGTTACAAGCAAGCGGGACCCTAGATGCTCAGTTGAGCAAACTGCGTGAAGGCTTCCAGCAGGTGGAAGACCACCGGGCGGCCAATAGTAGTTATAGGTTAAGTGCTATTTTGATGAGCGGCTTTGCGATGTTTTCACTCAAGTATCCATCGCTGCTACAGGTTGAGACCCAGACGCAGGTTGAGCGGGGAAATTTACACCAGTTATATGGCATCAGGAAGCTGGGTACGGATTTAAGGTGCTCGACAAAGTGGACGCTAGCCAGCTAAAAGCCTTTCAGGTGGAGCATTTCAAGGAGTTGGAACGCTTAGGCATTACCAAAGTGTACCGTACGTACAAAGACTTTCTGGTAGTTGCCACTGAGGGGGTAACTCATTTTGCGTCCAACCAAGTCCACTGCCCGGCCTGTATTGAGAAACAGCATCAGGACGGCTCCCTCTCGTATTCTCATTCGATGTTGTGCGCCATGCTGGTAAAGCCGGGAGAAAAAGAGGTTTTTCTCATGGGCACCGAACCCATCCTCTGTCAGGATGGCCAACTCAAGAACGATTGCGAACGCAATGCTTCTAAGCGTCTGTTGGAGTGGCTCTCCCAGCAGTATAAAGGCCAGCCTTTACTGCTGAAGATGCCCTCTATGCAAACGGCCCCAATATTAGCCAGATTACCGGTAGTGGTTTCTCCTATATTTTAGGCATTAAGCCTCATGGCAATAAAACTTTGTTCAAAGCTTTTGAGCATAATGAGCGGGTCAAATGCTTTTCCCGTACCGAAAAGGGCATCAAGCTCCAGTTCGAGTACCTCAATAACTTGCCCCTCAATAGCAGTAATGCCAATGTGAGAGTAAACGTGTTGCACTACGAGCAAACCGACAAAAACGGCAAAACCACTCGCTTTAGCTGGGTGACCAATCTGGAGTTGAACCACAAAAACGTGGAGCACATCATGCTCATAGGCAGAAGCCGCTGGAAAATCGAGAACGAAACGTTCAATACGCTCAAAAACCAGGGCTACCACTTTGAACATAACTACGGACATGGCAAAGAGAACCTTTCCACTGTACTGGCTTACCTGATGCTAATGGCTTTTCACATTGACCAACTCATCCAACGATGTAGTAAGCCTTTTCAAATCCTGTGGAAAGCGGCCAACACCAAGGCCAAGCTTTGGCAGACAATCAGAGCCTTGTTCCTGGTAAAAACCTTTCCCACTTTCAAAGAACTTTACTTGAATATAGCACTACTTTTTCAGGTCCAACTTGAATGAATCTGCCAAAAGAGAAATTACTGTATTACCAATGCTTTCGACTGATCAGGTCATTTAAAACGCAACTATGACAGAGTAGCAGTTGCTGGACTTATAAAAGCATATCACTAAATAAAGAACCTTTTGGCTTAATCTCCGTATCAACCAGGGTAACTGATGTTCAACCACCTAAATAGTAAAGCTATGAATACCTACGAAAGAGATAGTTCATTTGACAGTCAGGAAGATCATTTTGATGGTACTGAGCTGAGGGCTCGTGGTAACTGGAACATAATGAAGGGCAAAATGAAGCAGGCTTATGGCGACCTTACCGACGATGATCTGACGTACGAAGAAGGTCGTCAGGATGAGTGGCTGTGGGCCGCTTGGGTCGTAAGCTAGGCCGTACTGTAGATGATGTAAAGGATTGGATCAGAACGCTGTAATTACTAATCATACCCGATATGGAAGCCCCGCCCTGTTAATGGCGGGGCTTTTTGCTGCTTCATAATTTATCTTACGAGCGGCGTCGCCCTGCTTTTATGATACACCCGTAATTAGCTACCTTGCATCAATGTTTCGTACTCCTACTCCGAAATAATCTTATGATTCAGCAACTGAATGACCGGGAACGGAAGTGGTGAAAGCGGCCAACCAGTTTAAAAAGCGGGCCCAGAACCTGATCAAAGCGGGAAAACTCACCGATGAACACCAACAAGTAGCTGAAGCCTGCGACAATCTGCTGAATCAGATTTACAACCACGCCGAATACCGGCCGTAATTATGCAGCAGCACGAAAACCTCAAAAAAATCGTCAGGGACAATGCCGAATGCCCTAAGTGCAAGCGAAGCGACCAGTTGAAGCCCAAAGGGCTGGACCCAAACGAGAAAGGCTGGAAAATGAACCGCTACCGGTGCCGCCGCTGCAATATAGCATTCACCTGGAACCGTCCCAATAACCCCTGGGACATGCTCGAATTTGTGGAAGACATGCTGGTCAAAGCTGGACGAGAACCTGCAGCAGGAAACCCTTGATGCGCAAGTCCGCCAACAGACCCAGCGAGTCAGGGAAAACGTGGTGCAGCAGCTCGCCACGCTAAAGCCCGTAGTGGAAGAAGTAAATCAGAACGTACAGGCTGTCCGGCAAAAGGACGAAGATATGGCTCAGATGCTGCACGATTTTAAGAATTACCTGCTCATCGAAACGATTAGCTGGATACCTGGGAAAATAAGCAGCCATCCGGTAACGATAAGTTATAAATGCTAAAGGACAAATTCAACACACTATGATTATCTGAATAACAACCATTGGCACTAATTTCATTGAGCATTCACCCTTTAGAATTTACCATTTTCCCCATTAGACGTTCCGGGTAAAAAATCATGACCGAGGCCGGAATGCTTAATAAACAAAGTACAATCTGAAAATCCGGGTATTACGCATACTGTCCTGATAATCCTGTTCGGCCTGTCCTTTCAGTTGATTTTCAAAATCGTAAATCTCTTTCTTGCAATCCCGGTAAGCCATCCAAAGCTGCGTGCCGAAGTCCTGCTTCATAATAGCCACTGCCTGCTCAGTTTGATCTTCCTCGCAACCTTTTTAGTTGCAGCGTCTCGTTAATTTTATACTTATACCTTCTTTTATACTCCGTCAGCTTTGATATATCAAACCCCTGCCGGATCAGCATTTCATCCAGTTTGGCAAATTCCGGCCCGTGGTTGGTCATGGTTTCATTGAATGGCGTCAGAAAATGGTCATCCTTAGTGAGCATGTACCCTCGAATGCCCAGATCACAGTTCACCACGCAAATCCATAGATATTCAAAACGCTGCTCTACTCGCTGCACCCCGGCTTTCACTTCCTGGCTGCGTAGCGTTAAATTCCGATTGTAGAAAAACAGACTTAGGTTAATCGCAATCAGCACAATGATGAAGAAAATGGCCGAATAAATTTCATTTCTTATGATTACCCGTAACAATGAAATGTTCATATAAGTACTAAGACAGAAAGGAATATAAAACAGTTAAGTGAACTTGATGGTAAATTTTTGTCCAAAGCCATTGAAGCTATGAGAAAGTTCCTCTTTGAGGGAGCTAAACAAGAGTAGTGTTCAGGCTTGAGCCACTCGCATTTCACCTTTCGGCAGAAGGTTTCAATTTTATTGAAATGGGGACAAGAAGGGGTAAGAAGAAAATGAATAAGTTCTTTTCCTGCCAAAGAGGAATCTTTTCCTGAAACTTCTGGGCTTGATGCACGGGAGCATTATCTAAACTAAGCACCGCTGGTAAATAAGCACCGCTGGTTTAGTTAATGTTGGTATCCATTCTTCAATCGCGTCAATGATAAAATTAGTGGTAATACTGGCTTGTTTTTGTAGTACTACGGAGCTGGTTATCTTCACTCATGATGCCAAAGACATTACTTCTTTTGGCTTTCTGAGGAAAAGATTCGGATTTCTTCTCCCGGATACTGCCCGCAGTAAGCCATCGGAGGGGGTAAACAGAAGCCGAATTGAGCATTTACAACTCAATACTCATCCCCGTAACATACGTCCCTAGGGCCTTGCTTCTCCAACTCTATCAGTGCGCTCAGACACGCCTGCTTGTAGATGACTTGCTCAGGGTCTACTCTCAAGCACTTTCGCCCGCGCTTCCATGATGCTATCGCATCAGATAGCATTACACCAAACTTTTTAGAAAAGGTTGCAAAGTCTTTTCCGAAAACGCTTTTGCTGAGTTCGGCTTTGATTGCTTCTCGGGCTAAACTCAATTTTTGGTCATTAGCCTCTACTTTCTCTTTCATCACTTGCTGGTCGGCGGCAGTTAAAATTGGACCTACTCCTTTCTCATTAAAGAGTCCTACCAGCCCCTTTACTTCCCCGCGGGAAAACCATTTATACCCTCTTAAGGGGATTACCGAAAGATGGAGGCTAACGCTTTGACTTCTTTCCCCTGATTGCTCAACAGCCAGCCATGGCAACGGTCTGTGACCTGGGCGGAAAGATGATTTTTATGAGCTTGCGCCAACGTCTCGGTTTCCGCCTCGTTTTATTCCCTAAATTTCTTCCGCATCCTGAAAGATAAACCATAGCCTCTATGCTATATTCCTTTGTGTCTTGATACTTAATGAGTGAGAAAAAAGGGAATTGAGATTGACTACTGTCCTAATTGCCGGGGTATCTAGCTGGACCGGGGAGAGTTAGAGAAAATTATGGAACGGTCTGGGGAGCATTATTCCAAAAGAGAGAATTACGAATCCGACTACCAGCGCTATGGCTATGACCGCTATGATAAGGACAACTACAAGGATAAGGACGGCTACAAGGATAGAGACGATTACAAGCAGCACCCCCATAAAAAGAAGAAGTCCTTCCTGGATGATTTATTCGACTTTTAATCCAGGTGGCTACTACTCAAGGGTACCTTCCCCTTTTTTTCTGGCAATCACCAAACCAATAGTCTTGAAAAGAGAGGCTAGTAAGGTGAACTATTTCGTATGCAAATATCAAAGAGGCACTCAGGCAAAAGAGTGCCGGGAATTCAGGCTGCAAACTGTCATTGATTCAAATAGAAAGCAGTTGTCAGCCATAGCACCTGTTCAGGTTGTCTACTACCAATCCCTTCCAGGCGGTACTGGAAACCAGCTTCCAGTTTTCGCTTAGCGCTACTATACCAGCCAATACTGAGATGGTCCCCAAAATCGGGACAGTAGAGTTGCTTAACTTAGCAAAACCATGGCCGAGAAAACAAGCAGCAAAAAGCGCCGCAAGTACGACACGGACTTCAAAGCAGAAGTCCTAAAACTGGTAGCCTCTGGCAAGCCAGTTACAGAAATTGCACAGAGTTTGGGGGTAGGAGAAAATATCATCTACCGTTGGAAGAGTAAGCAGCGGCAGATGTTGTCGGGGCAGTTGAAGGTAGGTCAACTGACAGACGTTTGGCAAGAGGTGGACCAATTGCGTGAGAAACTCCGGCAAACGGAACTGGAGCGGGACATTTTGGACCAGCAGACGATGTCAGCATCGGGTCCGTACTCAAGGGTAATAGTTGGCTGGCAAATTGATGATAATATGGAGGAGGAATTAATTATCAATGCTTTGCAGAAAGGCTTACAGTGGCGAAAGCCAGTTCCTGGGCTGATTGTTCATTCTGAACGAGGCGGCCAGTACGTAGGAAACCAATTTAGGAAGCTGCTCAACAAACACCACTGTGAACAAAGTATGTCCCGGGCAGATGATCCTTACGACAACGCCTTTGCGATCTCATACTACGTAGATAGGATAGATCAGTCATTCTTCTACCGGTTTAAAGCCGAAACGCTTCAAGAGGGAGTCTTTTTTGAGCTTGGAAGATGCCCGAACCGAAATCTTTGAGTTCATTGAAATGTACTACAATCCTATTCGAAGACATTCATCACTGAGCAACAAAAGCCCGCTTAATTTTGAGAAACTCTATTACCAAAATTTATCTCTTAACTTGCAATAACACTGTCCGCCAAAAGGAACCACTCCCAGGGGGACCGCTTGTGTGAAGCTAGACATTTAGACTATTTGGGTCCACTGCTGGCCTATGATTTAGATACCGCACAACGCTACGTGCAGGTAAGAGAAAGCCGCACGAAAAAAGACTACGCCCAGTTTGTAGCACATACTACGTAGATAGGATACATGGACGATTTACTCAAAGAACATTATGAACAAGTGGAGAAAGTCCACCTAGTGCAGGACAACTTAAACACGCATTCGATGAGTTCTTTTTATGAGCACTTACCCTGCTAAGAGCCGGGGAATTAGCCCAAAAACCAATTCCATTTCACGCCCAAACACGGTAGTTGGCTCAACATGGCAGAAATCGAATTCTCGGCTTTCCTTAAACAATGCCTTGATCGTAGAATCAAAGACAAAGACACGCTGGAAAAAGAAGTGCTAGCCTGGAGCAAACAACGCAATGAAGCCAAAACCAAGATTCACTGGAGCTTCACCGTGGATAAAGCCCGTACTACCCTCAAAAGTAAATATGAAAGGGTCAGTCCGGTTAATACAAATATCCCTAACAACTAAATTGGCCTTGTACTAGCCTGGACTTTTGTTGTATAAGTCACTTGTCTCATGCGACGCTCTTCGTCGCACCTTTGTTTCAACATAGCCATCAATGTAAATCAGATAAGGGATTCTTTCTCTTTAAGTTATCTCTTTTACTGAGTTCTCAATATCTTGATAATAACTTGATTGAAAACACCATCCGTCCCATTGCTCTAGGCCGTAAAAACTACTTATTTGCTGGCTCTCACGCTGCTGCGCGACATGCCGGGGCTGAAAGAGCGGCGATGATTTATTCGCTCTTAGGTTCCTGCCAATTGAATAGAGTCAATCCTTCTCATTGGCTAGGGGATGTACTCTTTAAGTTGAATGATTCTCTGTATGAGAGCAAGTTTTCTGACCTGCTTCCCAATCGCTGGAAATTATGAAGCTCAGTTTGAGTAGCTATTTTTTGACGAATGCATACAAATCACAGGTTGTTTTCTCTATTTTTTGCAGCACTTCTTCTCCATTGGATGCCGTAGCAACAATATCTACTCCGCTAATTCGGGCAATGATTTCCGAGAGTCCATCCACAAAGATCCGGTGATCATCGGCAATAATGACTTTTATGAGTGCAGGCATATATGAGTGCAGGCATAAAGGTAACAGGCAGGTGGTATACAGAGTACCGGCTTTAGGATGATTAAGTAAATACCAGAAATAGGTATTTAACGCCTATTTGTTTATAAATACTTGGCTCCCAGGACAGGTGCGTTACTGATTATTCCCTTTCGGGCGATAAATTGGTAATTTTACTTATATTAAACTATTTGACAATCAATAACTTACAATTAAGTAGTTTTATAACTAACTGATTATCAATAAATTATTTTTACTATTCTATCACTCAAAAGGGAATAAGCAGAACTTCCAGTTTGAATTGTTTGGCAACAAGAAGGGGAAGCCATAGCTTCCCCTTCTTGTTAACAGGCTTAAGTTATATACTGTCTGCCAGACTATTAATCGTGGCCCTCTTGCTTGACTAGTTTGTTGTAAACCCCCAGCAATAGAAATGGTGCAGGCCATTGTCCAACAAACAGGGCTTCATCATCCTTTTTCATGATTTTTAAGGTCAGTGAAACGGCCATTGAGCCTAAGGCCGCCCATAGAAATAAATCGGAAGGTAGTTTAGCGGTCTGTTCTTCAATTGCCGTAGCTACGGGGCCTTCCTTATGCTCTGGATTGAAGTTATCCACTTTTTCTTTCAAATCTGCTGCTGTCGCCATAGTTGTAAAATAGTTTTTAATTGATGTGTTATTGTTTCTATCAAAACGGATGAAGGGCGTATATGGTTTAGAAATATCATATACTCTTGCCCTCAGAAGGCTATGCTTTGTCTTAAGTCTGGATTAAGGCACTTTCCATTCGCAGTAACATTTGCTGGTAAAGCGTTTCAGCTAAAGAATCATCGGGTATTACATACCTTATCCCAATGTACTTTATCGGCTTACCTGCTTCATCTAGTACGGGAGAAATGACAGCGTCTACCCAGTAATGGCTCCCATCTTTAGCCCGGTTCTTAATAATACCCCTAAACGTTTTGCCCTGCTTAATGGCTTGCCACATAAGTTTAAATACCTGTTTAGGCATATCGGGGTGGCGGAAAAGATTATGGGATTTACCAATAAGTTCTGCCCGCTTAAATTTAGACACTTCACAGAGTTTATCGTTTACCTCCAGGATGGTGCCATGCAGGTCCCCTTCGGACATAATTGTGGTAAGGTTGAATACTTTCTGGCGGGCTTCAAACTCCTGCACAAGGAGCTGGTCTTGGGCCAGTTGACGTTGCACTGCCTCTTGGGTAGCCACAAGCTCTTCCATATGCTGCCGCATCTCTTCTTCCTGGGAGTGCATTTGCTGAGTCATCGCTTCCCCCTGTTCTAATAAACGCTTTGTATGGGCAGCAGTTTTAGCGGAAATAATACTGGTGGCAATACTTTCCCCAACTTTCTCCAGGAACTCGATGTGATAGCGTTCAAACTTTCGGAAGGAAACCAGTTCCAGTACTCCCACCACTTGGCCTCTGTCCTGCAGGGGTACGATAAGGACGCTTCTTGGATTAGCTGCTCCTAAGCCAGAAGTAATCTGCACGTAATTCTCCGGTACGTCGGTCAAGTATACAGTATCCTTTTCCAGTACGGCCTGCCCTAAGAGTCCTTCCCCTAACTCAACCCGTTTTTCCAAGAATTTACGCCGGTCATAGGCATAGCATGCCAGTAGTTGGAGGTGAGGATCCTGCTCTGCTTCTCCCTGCAAAATGAATAACCCCCCCTGATTGGCCTGCATATACTTAACTAATTGGGTAACCAGCTGAACGGAAAGCTTATTCATATCGTCGTTAGAAGTACGCAACGTCTCATTGATTAGGGCCAGTCCTTGGTTTAGAAACTTTTCCTGCTTGTCCCGCTGGGAAGCTTCCAGCAAATAGCTTCGCATCTCAAGGAGGGATCTGCCCAGGTCATCAGTAGGGTCTATCTGATGCTCGGTCTGAAAATTTCCTCTTGTAAGATCCAAGGCAAAATTAATGTTTTGCTGCATGCCGGTTAACTGCTGCTCGAGTTGCTCCTTGTCTTCAAAACGGGATTCACTCATTTTCTGCAAGATAATGGCCCACCACCCGCAGACTACCCCCATTAACGCGACTAGCCCAAAGTGCCAGTATAAGGTTTCCCAGGTAATGCTTTCGTCAGAAATGAAATACTGACCTACATTTTCCATCCCCTGCAGCTGAAGTATAAAAAAGAAGGTATGGTGCACAACCGCCAGTAGCGTATAGGGTACCATAATACGCCAGTCCTGGTAAATAATCAGGATGGCAATGTTGATAAAGAAAAAAAAGTGCATCTCATACATGCCGTGCATCTGGGCAATAAACTGCAGCATATACACGCAAAAAACAGTGCTAATAATCAACCGGCGGATGAACTTATTCTGTATCATAAATCGACCTATTCCATACAAGCTCAAATTCAATGCTCCCATTCCCAGCCCCAGGGTCCAGGTATCATACGTAAAGGCACATAGTATACCGGTCAAAAAGAACCCTAGGATAAAGAACCCTGCAATTTTATCTCCCCGGCTGTAGATTTCTTCAAAATACTGCCGGTAGCGTACGGCTCGGCTTTCGGTGTAGAGAGAGGCGCTGCTCATATGAATAATAGTAAGTATTGATTAGAAGAGACTGGAAAAGAAAGGCTCCTTTGGTTCTTTAATGGGGAGCTCACACCCGTAGGAACGAGTAGCGAGGTTCCCAAATAATGGAGCAGGTAAACCGGCCAGTAAAGAATCAATGGCCATTTGGGTAAAATTAGTGGCTTTTAGCGTGCAGTAACGACTTTTATTATAATTACCGCGGTAGTATAACCGTCCTTTGACGTCTAATAAAGCGGCTTGGGGCGTAGAATATACGCCGCACATACGGGCTAGCTGCTTTCCTTCGTCTGCAATTACGGCTACTGAGATTCCTAGCGATTGTCGCACTTGCTCAGTTTGTCCTAGGTAGTTTTCTGGTACTACCGCACAGAAAGTGATAGCATTTCCATATTGTTTGACGAGTGCCCGAAAATGTTTCAAATTAAAGCGGGAGCAAGGGCAGGCAGGGTTAAAAAAATGGAATAGAACGGGTTGCTGTTTTAAAAGGGGTAAATCTACCGGCAACTTTAGGACTTGCCCAGGGACAACCGCTCGGTAACCAGCAGGTACCGGAGTAGGTTGAGCGTACTGAATCTCCTGCTGCCAGAAAATAACACTAATTGCTATCAATATACTACTAGCCAGGAGAATGTATAAGCTGTTTTTGGTGATCATCTTGCGGAGGAGTAAAGCATACTTAGCAAAATTACAGCATTACCAGGGGGAGGAGTTTTAATAAGTATTACTTTTCAAACAGCTGTAATATCATTAGGGTAATTATCATCAGAAACCTTGTTCTTCCCCAATTTACAGGTTGAATGCATTTAAATTTCAAATAAAATTTGGCAATTCAGTAGTTTCAGCTTTCTAAACAGAATTTTATTTTGAACGAAAAGTTGTCAAATATTTTGTAAAGGATAGTTTCTGGAAAAAGTCCAGGAACACCCCTAATCTGCCAGTCAAAAGGAGCGGGTGAGGGAATACCTTTTCGTAATTAGAATTATTCAAGGAAAAACAGGTCGATTTATTGTACTTTTAAATGCAATCAACCTGCCCAATTTACAGCTGCCCTGCTTAAGCTGGTTATTGCAGTTCCTATGCTATTCCGTCCTAAACCCGGCCAACGGTATTGAATAAGGAGTGAATGCTTCACATGTAAAAGGAACCGGTATCGGACTATACATGGTGAAAAGGATGGTTGAAAATAATGCCGGCAAGATCACGATCGCAAGCACGAAGAAGGAACTACTTTTAAAGTGAGTCTTTTACAGGATAAGCATACGCACAGAATACCCATACTGCAATTAATACCTCACCCTAAATTTCCTTAATTTGAGCCTCATCATGGAAATAAGTCTTAGGAATAGAACAAGAATAACTTATACAAGTTTTAGCTGTACCTTGTACTTAAAAATAATCGGTATGAAAGCAAGATATCAACCCTCGTTAGAAGAATTGATGCAATTGCACTACAGTCGATTATCAGAAAAAGACAAGCGGACTTTATGCCGCGATTGAGTCTATGAAACTGGGTTATGGCGGGATTAGTTATATAAGTTCGGTGTTGGGCATAACACGCATGCGTATTTACAAAGGGATTCGGGAGTTGACTGACGAGCAGTGATACGAGCAAATTCCGGCGGGCAAACAAAGGCGGGCCGGTGGTGGACGAAAAAAATTTGCGCAAGCCTCTACTACCCAACAATTGCTGCTCACTTTCATTGAACGATTCAAAGCGGGCAGTCCAACGGATCCTGATTGGTACTGGGTGAGTGAAAAGCCCCAACGAATTGCTTGCTTGTTTCAACAGGAATATGGCCTGAAAATCAGTAACCGTTCGGTAAAAATACGGCTGGTTCAACTAGGCTACCACTACCGTAAACAGGCCAAGCAGTTAGCCACGGAACTTATGACCAGCGGGATAAACAGTTTTCCATCATTTTCCAGTTAGTGCTTGTGATGAGTGTGAAAAGCCCCATTATCAGCATTGATTGCAAGAAGAAAGAGCAGTTGGGCAATCTTACCGGGACGGCAAGTGCTATACAACTAAAGCGGTGCAAGTCTATGACCACGATTACCAGTACTTAAGTGAGGGGAAAGTGATTCCGCAGGGCATTTATGATTTGCAAGCCAATACCGGCTACATTACTATTGGCAGCAGCCACGAAACGGCCCATTTTATCTTTGATAATTTGCTTGGATGGCTACGTCATCGGCTGTGGTGGAGTACACGGCAGGCATATGTATCCAGATGCCCAAAATTTACTCCTGCTCTGTGATGCGGGAGGAGCCAACTCCTATCGGCATAACCTCTTTAAAGAACGCTTGCTCACTTTTGCCAAAGAAACGGGCTTGTCCGTGATTGTAGCTCACTACCCGCCTTATTGTTCCAAATAGAACCCCATTGAACATCGCCTCTTTTGTCATGTTCACTATGCCATGAGCGGAGCGGTCTTCCCAGTATTCGACTGTCAAAGAACTTATTGAGAAACCACGACTAAAACCGGGCTAACCCTAGTGGTCAGACTAAACCTTAATCAGTATCCAACCGGGCAGAAAGTAAACAAACAAGACGTAGACTTAACGCGCATTCTTCCCCATCCGGATGTGCCGCAACGCTCCTACCGAATACTACCCTAAATTGTATCTCTTATTTATATCTCGTTCCTTACCAGTTTAATTGTTAGTTACCTTCATTTATAATTATTCATTCAATTACTGCTAATCGGCGGTAAAATAGAGCTGTGTAGCAACTAAAGTCTTGCACTAAATTGCATGGTTTTACACCAGCGTGCTTGTAAAATAAACGCAATGCGCTGCGGCAAGCTTAAGCTATTATACTAAAAGCCACGGAGAATAAAACCAAAGACGTAGTCTTATTCTTCGTGGCTTTTTGCAAAAAGGCCTTTGTCTATCTATCCGAAATCCCCAATCCCGAAGGGCTCAACGCAGTTAATCCGACGTCCGAAATCAAAAATAACCCTGTTTTTTGCGGTCTTCCATGGCGGCCTCGGAACGTTTGTCGTCGGCACGGGTGCCGCGTTCAGTCTGGCGGGCCGAGGCTACTTCGGCAATGATCTCTTCCAGGCTGGCTGCAGATGAGTTTACGGCGCCGGTACAAGTCATGTCGCCCACCGTCCGGAAACGCACCTCCCGTTCTTCGTAGGCTTCGCTTCCGAGCAGGGTAATGTAGGGAGATTCCGCCAGCAGCGTACCACTCCGGTTCACGATCCGGCGGCGGTGCGTGAAGTAGATCGACGGGATTTCGAGTCCTTCCTGGGCAATATACTGCCACACATCCATTTCGGTCCAGTTACTTAGTGGGAATACCCGAAAGTGTTCACCGGGATGTTTGCGGCCGTTAAACAGGTTCCATAACTCGGGACGCTGATTTTTGGGGTCCCACTGGCCAAATTCGTCGCGGTGCGAAAAGAAACGTTCTTTGGCCCGGGCCTTTTCCTCGTCGCGGCGGGCTCCGCCAAAAGCGGCATCAAACTTAAACTCTTCAATGGCATCCAGCAGGGTAATGGTCTGCAGGCCGTTGCGGCTTGGGTTAGGCCCTTTTTCTTCAACGGCCCGACCCCTGTCAATAGAATCCTGCACCATGCGGATAATCAGCCGGGCTCCCGTTTGCTCCACCAGTTTATCCCGGAAGGTAATGGTTTCTTCAAAATTATGTCCGGTATCAATGTGCATCAGCGGGAACGGAAACTTGCCCGGCCAGAAAGCTTTCTGAGCCAAGCGTACCATTACAATGGAATCTTTTCCGCCGGAAAACAGGAGTACAGGCTTCTCAAACTGAGCCGCTACTTCCCGCATCACAAATATGGCTTCAGCTTCAAGCTGTTTGAGGTGCGATAGGCTATAGCAATGCATAGGATAATGTGCTGATTAGATAATGTGCTGTTATGCTAATGAAATAATCTTTACAGATCGTATTAATTAGATTTGAGTGTAGAGGTGCTTACCGATTCGCGCTGATCACGGGTAGCAGGGTCCGGAGCAGGTGACTAGCACAAGCGGCCAAGTCTTTCTCATTCGTCCGCAACTCCAGAAACGAGTTGGTCGGAGCCTCAAACGGAGCACTGATACCCGTAAAATTACCGATCTCACCGCGCCGCGCTTTGGCATACAGGCCCTTTACATCCCGCCCTTCACACACTTCCAGGGGGGCATTCACGTACACTTCCAGGTAATCTTCCTCCCCGATAATCTGCTTGGCCATTTGCCGGATTTCGTCAGTGGGACTGATAAAAGAGCAAATGGTAATCAATCCGCCCTGCAGCAGCAATTTGGCTACTTCGGCAGCCCGGCGTACATTTTCCCGGCGGTCTGCTTCCGCAAAGCCCAGATTGTTATTTAATCCGGTCCGCAGATTGTCGCCATCCAGCAAGTAAGTCAGGAATCCCCGGCCGTGCAGGTCTCGTTCCAGGGTACAGGCCAGGGTACTTTTACCCGAACCTGACAGACCTACCATCCAGATCACTACTGCCTTCTGTCTCAAAAGCTTTTCCTTGTCCTGCCGCGAAAGCACCGAATCGAATATCGGATGAATATTGTCCAAATGAATTGTATGGTTTTAAGTGTTGTTCGAAACGATTGCGCAGTATTAAGCGCGAATCGCAAAAATAGAATTATTTCCGTTACCAAATAACTTGATAGGAAAGGTAGTTTATTACATTTACGTCCACAAACTGCTGCCATGCATCTTATTGATATTGAACGCCTCAAGGATATTGCCATCAGTGCTGGTGAACGTATCCTGGAGATTTACCAGCGTACCGACTTCTCAGCCATCACCGAAAGCAAAGCGGATCATTCTCCGCTTACCCTCGCTGACAAAGCTTCTCATGAGTATATTGTAAGTCACCTCGCCATGATTTACCCCGAAATTCCAATCTTTTCGGAAGAAGGCCGCCAGATTCCCTATGCCGAACGAAAAGACTGGAACTGGTTCTGGCTGGTAGACCCGCTGGATGGCACCAAGGAGTTTTTAAAACGTAATGGCGAGTTTACCGTAAATATTGCATTGGTTGAGAGACAAACAGTAATCCTGGGCGTGGTGTATGCTCCGGTCCTCGGTACGCTATACTATGGTTCCGGTCAGGAGGGGGCTTTTAAACAGGAGCGGGGAAAAGCAGCCGAAGCCATACGGGTCAATGGCAAAACCGGGCAACGCATAGCCGTAGGCAGCCGTTCGCATGGCAGTGAAGAGGAGGCTCAGGCATTGAAACAATATGATGTGGTGGAGCAAATCGCCATTGGAAGTTCGCTGAAATTTTGCCTGATCGCGGAAGGAAAGGCAGATGTGTACTACCGGCACGGGCCCACCATGGAGTGGGATACTGCTGCGGGTCAGGCGGTGGTAGAGGCCGCGGGGGGCAAAGTACTAGATATAAATGGTCAAAAATGTATTTATAATAAACCTTCTCCTTTGAATAGTAGTTTTGTATGCACTGGATTTTAGCGCCGCAATGGAATGAATATTGAAATTCGCACGACTCAGGATGGGTCGCATACACTCTATAACTTTGATCTGAATGAGAATTACCATTCAATTTTCGGGGCTTTGGATGAATCTAACCACGTATTTATTGAAGCAGGGCTCAAACCAGTATTGACTAGGAAAAGGGGATTTTATACTGAAACAGGTTTTGGCACGGGTCTTAATACTTGGCTGACGGCCAAACATGTGACGGACCCCGAATCACTGGTTACTTATATTACCACTGAGCCTATCCCGTACCGGCTCAGATAATCCAATTCTTGAACTACCCCCCAATTACTGCAACAATCATCTAAGCTGACAGAAGCAGCAGCTAATGGAGATGAGTTATTCCGCAAAATCCATAAAGTAGCCTGGGGTACTACCGCAAGCCATTACCCACAATTTCACCTCGGAAGTTGCCGGTTACCGTGGAAGCGTTCAAACCCTACTGGTTTTTTGACCTGGTATATTTTGACGCCTTTGCCCCCAACAAACAACCCGATGTTTGGGAAAGACCTATCTTCGAAAAGATTTTTGATATCACCGTTCCCGGTGGTGCATTAGTATACTGCGCCAAAGGCCAATTCAAAAGGATACTCCGGGAGGGTGGCTGGGAAGTGGAGAGCCTTACCGGGTCCTACGGGCAAGCGGAAATGACCCCGGGCCGTGAAGCCGCTTTAAGAATTATTGAATTGTTTTTTATACTGATTGGTCTTTTTTCTGGAAGTTTTCTCTACACTTTTTTCAGCCATTCAACAATTGAGCCACCTAATCATTCAACCATCCAGCCATCTAACAATCGAACAATTTGACAATTTGACAATAAAGCCATTCAACCATATAACAATTTCTCAAAATCATTTGCATAATACCGCTAAATGTAGTTTTGGATGGGTTTTTTATAACATTGTCCAAACAGCCCATCATGTACCTAAAGCAATACATTTACGCCGCTTGCCTTGCTGCTACCCTATCTATGCTTGGCTGCAATTCTGAGAACAAGAACGCTGACAATACTACTCGCCACCACTGAAGACACTACTGCCTCAACTGACGCGGCAGCTACTGCTTCTGCGCCTGCAGGCGACTGAGAGTCCACTCAGCGCCTTGCCTCCTACCTCCCGAAGTGCGGCCATGCTTCAGTTGTCCGGAGCGGAGTTTAATCAACGTTGGTCAGCGCCTCTGGTAAAGCTTCCAGTTATACGACTACCAATGAAAGGCTGCGCTGAACCTGGGCGTATATGCTACCGATATCGGGTACCTGAGCGTATATGATAAGACGCAGGACGTAATTAACTACCTGAAAGCTGGTGAAAAACTGGCTAATCATCTTGGTTTGAGCAATGGCTTTCGGCTCTACCATGCAGGAGCGTTTCCGGAAAAACGTATCTAATAAAGACTCTCGTAAAGATTGTGGATGAAACTATGGCTTACGTTAATTCTCATTTAAAAGAAGGAGAACGTGATGCCACCGCTGCCATGGTTGTAACCGGTAGCTTTATCGAAGGGTTGCACGTATCTACCGGCCTGATCGAGAAATACCCGAAAGACGTGCCCGCCGAAACCCGTAATCTGACGCTGACCAAACTGATCAGAACAATCATCGAGCAGGAAAAATCCCTCGATGACCTGATCAACATACTAGAAGAGGTGGTCTGATGCGCAGGTACAAACCTACCTGACCCAGTTACAGGATCTGAAAAACAGTATGATGCGCTGAACCTGGATGACAAAATTAAGAATAACCAGGGTGATCTGGCCGTTTCAGACCAGACCCTGAAAGGCATTACCGCTAAAGTAAAAGCAGATCCGCAGCAAAATTGTGAGCCAGGCAAGGCTGTCAGAAATTTACTGAATTGTTAACTGAAGGTTGGGGAAATTAATTCCCTTCAACCTTTTTTTCATATTTTGGGTTTGGGTACTGAGTATTAGTTATTGGGTATTAGGAAAAAGACTATTCAGATAAACCAATAACCATTAACCTCTGTCACTGACTGATACCCAGTACCTGATACCCAGTATCTAATACCCAATACCATGAACGAATCGGTACTTAGAGCCATCATCAATCTTCTGGCCATCAGCGTATCTATTGACGGTGTTGATAAAGAAGAACGCGAAACGATCCGCAGGTTTCTGTATGAAAACGTGGGTGACGAATCGGTTGATAAATACTCGCAGTTGTTTGATGAATACGTCAGACGTCGCATAATGAAATAAGTGAAATCCGGCGCATCTGTTCCGAAATTAACAGTGAAATGCCCCAGAAGATAATTATTCTGCTGCGTCTGATTGAACTGGGTCTAGCTGATAATAACTTTTCCTCCTCCGAAGAAGATTTTATGTGGCGGGTCTGCGAAGCGCTGCACGTAGAAAAAGCTACCTATGCCGCCATCCGGCACTTTGTCGAAACCCGCGACATTTACGGTAGTCCTTCCGGCAATATTCTGATTATTGATTCGCATGAGCCACCCGAAGAGTTTGCCAGTAATTATATTCAGAAACCCAAAATTAAAAGCACGCTAGGCGTACTCAGGCTGCCCGAAGAAGACATGTACCTGTTAGGGGCTGCCTACCCGGCGATTGATGTGTACCTGAATGGCCACCGGATGAAGTCGCACTATGTAACGCCGCTTACCAGTGGCAGCGTAATCCGGGCTTCAGGCGAAACCATCTATTACAGCGATATCATTGGGCATTTCCTGAAGTCAGAGCAGCGGCAGCGCATTAACTTCGAAGCCAGAAACATCAACTTCTTCTTCCCCAACGGCAAGCAGGGACTTCATAATGTAAACATTGCCGAAGAGTCAGGCACCCTGGTAGCCATTATGGGGGCCAGTGGATCGGGTAAATCTACGCTGCTGAATGTACTCAACGGGAATCTGCGGCCGCAGACCGGTCAGGTACTGCTCAATGGGATTGATATCTATTCCCGCCGGGAAGAAATGCAGGGCGTAATCGGCTACGTGCCCCAGGCCAATTTTCTGATCGAAGACTTGACCGTATACCAGAACTTTTACTATACGGCGCGGCTGTGCTTCTCTAACCTATCCGATTTCGGCGTGGATCGGTTGGTGGTACAGACCCTGCGGAACCTGGGGCTGTATGAAGTCAAAGACCTCAAAGTAGGCACCCCGCTGGAAAAAACCATCAGCGGCGGACAGCGCAAACGGGTTAATATCGGCCTTGAATTGCTGCGGCAACCGGCCGTGATGTTTGTGGATGAGCCTACTTCCGGCTTGTCGTCCCGCGATTCGGAGAATATTCTGGACCTGCTGCGCGAACTAACCATGATGGGCAAGCTCATTTTCGTAGTCATTCACCAGCCTTCCTCGGACCTGTTCAAGATGTTCGACAAACTGCTGGTGATGGATACGGGAGGCTACCCAGTGTATTACGGCAACCCGGTGGAAGCAGTCGTATATTTTAAGTCACTGGTTAATCACGTAGACCGCGATCTCAGCGCCTGCATTGAATGCGGAAATATTAATTCTGAGCAAATCTTCAATATTATTGAAGGCCGCGTGATTGACGAGTACGGTCGTCCCACCGAGGATCGGCGGGTATCTCCCCAGCGGTGGTATGCGTACTTCAAGGAGAAGGTTAAAATTCCTAAAATTACCCCGGCCAAAGAAAAACCCGCTAATTCTCTAAATATTCCTTCCAGACTCCAGCAGTTCGGTATTTTTGCTACCCGCGACTTTCTGGCCAAGCTCAGCAACCGGCCTTATATGGTCATTAACCTGATTCAGGCGCCTCTGCTGGCTTTTATACTCTCGTACATTATCCGGTTTTACCACGTAGACGAACTGACCGGACGGAGTGAGTATATATTCGCGGAGAATGTAAATATTCCAGCCTTTATCTTCATGAGTATTATTGTCTCCCTATTTATGGGCCTGACGATCAGTGCGGAAGAAATTATCAAAGATGCCAAAACACTCAAGCGCGAAGCATTTCTGAACCTGAGCCGGAGCAGTTACCTGTCTTCGAAGATGTTTATTATGTTCAGCTTTTCAGCCTTTCAGACCTGGCTGTTCGTGCTGATCGGCAACTGGATTTCGGGCATCCATGGGTTACATTTTACCTATTGGGTGGTGCTTTTTACCTGTTCCTGCTTTGCTAACATGCTGGGACTGAATATTTCGGCTTCCTTCAAATCGGTCATCACCATTTACATCCTGATTCCGGTGCTGCTGATTCCGCAATTGGTACTGGGGGGCGTAGTAGTAAAATTTGACGAACTCAACCCGCAGATGTACCGTCAGGGCGAAGTACCCTTGCTGGGGGATCTGATGGCTTCCCGCTGGGCCTTCGAAGCTTTAGTAGTCAGCCAGTTTAAGGACAATGAGTTTGAAAAGGAGTTTTATCCGTACGATAAGCAGATTGCCATGGCCGATTATAAACGCACCTATTACTTGCCCACGTTGTCTTCTAAGCTGGAATACTGCAGCAACGTGGAGTCTGACGATGACCGGCTGTACGACAAACAATATATTGATAACTTGAAATTGTTACGGAACGAACTGGAGAAGGAAGCTAAAGTAAATTCTGCCCTTGGCCGGGTCCCCTTAGACAAATTGCGGGCCCGGTCTTTTGACCGGAAAGCTGCTGAGCAGGTCAAGAGTTACCTGGCAAGGTCCCGGGCTTTCTACATCCGGCAATACAACCAGGCCTATAAACTGAAAGATAGTCTACTGACCTATAAGGTACGTAATGAAGCCGCCCAAAAAGAATTTCTGGCTAAAAAGGCAAGTTATCATAACGAATCCATTGAACGGCTGGCAACCAATAATACGGTAGAGAACCGGATCATCGAGTACAAAAATCACCTGCTGCAAAGAATATATCCGGTGTCTCAGGACCCACCCAACCTGGGCGGAGTGCTAGAGTGGCGGGCCCATTGTGTGGCTCCGGCGACACCGTTGCTGGGGCCGAAGGTGCCCACGCGGGTTTTTAATGTAGCGATTGTCGGGGTCATGTCCATGATTCTGTTCGCCACGCTGTATTACGAAGTATTGAATAAGACGATCAGCGGCGGCTTCCGGACCCGGCGGTAAGTGAGATTTCGGGTATGGGAATGTTAATTAATAGAGAAAATGAAAAAAAAGGCCTCTTCTATGAAAAGATGATCATTTTAGCCAAAACAGGCAGGCAAGCAGAGGCTGAATCAGAAATGCATAAAGTGCTCAACTCAACAAAAAATGCCGACTTTAAAACACAAGTTATCGAAAGAGTTAAAGAGCTAGGGATTAAGATTGAATAAAAGAGTGAACCAGTACTAATCATCAACTAGGTCCATCATAATTCTCTAGCTTCACGACACTCTATACACAAATGCCGGATGAGACAGGAAGCACATTGGTACTTCACCTCATCCGGCATCTGCATTTTGCTATCTTAAATTAAAATTACTGAATCTGGCCTCTAACCTCGCCTGCGGGATAGGCATCCGAATGCACGTTGGTATAAGTCTGGGCACTTTCCATAGCCGCCTTTAAGATGGATAAAGAACCACCTTTCAGGTTGCCAGATAAATCCTTGGCCGTAATCTTGCCTTCGGCATACGCGCCATTAACCGGGCCTACTACTTTCTCCTGCTTCAAAGTCACTACTATGTCTCCGTTTACACCTACTGGGGCCAGATGGATGTGAGCAAATCTAACATCTTTGATATTGGCCAGACTCACCTTAAAGGTAAGTTCAGTAAGCTCCTTATTGAACTGATACGTAGCTTGACCAGTAGCTGGAGTAGTTACTGGAGGTACTTCCTGGTCACCGGTCAGCTTAGAGGCAAAGTTCAGGCTCGGAGCCGCTTTTTCTTTGCCAATCTGCCCGCGGAGTTCACCAGCGGGAAAGTCTTCGGTATGGATATTAGTATAGGCATTCCCTGTTTCCAGCGCCTTGATCAGGTCCGATAGGGGTTTGCCGGCCAGTGGACCTTTTAGGTCTTCTTTTTTAATTACGCCTTCTTTCAGCAGTCCGTTTACCAATCCGGTAGCCGGATTTTGACGGGTCAGCAGATCCGCTACTATATCGCCATTTTTCCCCGGTGCAGCCAGGTGAATGTGGGCAAACAGGATTTTGTCGGTATTGGCTACCCAAAGCTGATAACTAATGGAAGCACTATCCTTACTGAGGGTAAAAACACTATGACCGGCACCACTGGCTTTAACGGCCGGCACTTCCTGAAAACCGGATAAAAAGGCGCTAAACTTCTTAGGTGCGTTGTTATTACCAGGAGGCGTAGGATTAATGTACTTTTCGAGGAGTTCACAGCTGGACGTAAATGCGGCGACCAGCATAACAAGGGCGGCAAATAGAGACTTTTTCATAGAAAGTAAGTGGATTAAGGTTTAACGGGGTAAAGTAAACAGATAAAATCAAATAATCATCTATAAAATATTCACTTATATTAAGAAATTATCCTATAAAATGACTTTTGCGGATGGCTATACTTACGCGCTGCTACAGCACGCGGATTTCAGCCAAAGGGTTGCGTGACAAAAATAATTAATTGGGATGCCCACAATCTCCATTACTTTACTGAATCAGAAATCCCACTTGAAGCGTAGATTATACTAGAGCCTTTGTTTCCTATTAAAATCAACCCAATGTCAATGACTGTACTTGAACAGGGAGGGCAATTTTCGCTTATGGCAAATATCATCAGTGGCGCAGCCCTGTTTGGAGGCAGTCTCTTCGATATACTAGTCAATGAGAAAACTTGATCAAAGGCTTTCCCGGTAGCTTGGAGCACGTCCGCAAATACTGGGTTTATCGCAATCCCAGCGATTTTTTCAAAGTGTTAACCCCATCTCTCTGGTAACTGCTTTGGTGGCATTAGGCATTTTCTGGCCGGAGCGCTACCACCGACGTTACTTTATCTTGTTATCTTGTCCTCCATCCTTAGTTACCTGATCACGCAAGCCATTACCGTTATTTATTTCTTCCCGCAGAACAAAATTATTCGTGAGGGCACCGTGAACGTGGTAGAAAAGGTAATGCATCAATCAGCTGCTACGCGGATGTATCTGGACTTTGCCCGGAATATTTTTACCCTCGTCCCCTGTTTGCTGAATCTGCAGGCGCTGATTCAGCCCGTCAGCTGAAGTAGCCGATTCGTAAATATATTTTATCTCACTTCTCTAAACTCAAGTACTACACTAGGATATCCACCTTCTACTCATGCCTCTGTACGTCTGCTGAGAAAGGGTAGTATTTCGAAGCTTTAGCGTTTCTCTAGTGCAGTTCCAATTTAATTAATAGGGATTCTCTTTTTTAACTTTCCTTTCCAAGTACAAATCGGAAGGAAGATGCAAAAACGATTAGCGCCCTATTCTGAGTGAAAAAGGATCGGTAAGAAGTAGAACTGCTGCTAGGTAAAGGCAAGCATTCAGTACGAAAAGTGAAGCGGGCTCAAGTGCTACTGCTACTAGCAGAGGGGCAGAAGGTACCAGCCATAGCCCATCAAGTAGGCGTAAGCGAGGCGACTGTCTACAACGTACCACCGTTATGAGCCGGGCAAGCTCTCTGAAGCCTTGAAGAAAGACCACGTCCTGGACAAGCGGCCAAAGTAACGCCACGCTTAGAGGCGGAAGTAACCGGATTGCTTGCAGGAGGCACCCCAAGGTGAAGCCGCTGGACGGTAAAGTTGATTAACGGTCGTTGGTAGAGTTAGGCTACCAGGTAGATGACGAATCAGTAAGACTGGTTTTAAAAAAGCAAACTTAAGCCTTGGCAGAAAAGACACTGGTGTCACGAATCAATGACCTTCAGGTCAGATTCAGTTGGGCAGGTAGACGGAGAGTTACCTCTATAAGATGGAGGATGTACTCAGGGTTTATGAGCAGGAGCCCCAAGCGCAATCATCAGCCATAGTGGAGCCAGCCGTAGTGGAGCCAGCCGTAGTGCGGCTTGTTTTGATGAACGTCCTGTCAGTTACTCGATGAGGTGTTAGCCCCCTTACCCTCAAGCAGGGTAAGCCCCTGCGGCAGGACTACGAATATGAGCGCAAAGGCACCGCCTGTGTCCTTTAGCTTATGACCTGGACAAAGGCCAACGCTACGTGCAGGTCAGAGAAAGGCGTACCAAAAAAAGGACTACGCCCAGTTTGTAGCTCATACTACGTAGATAGGATACGTGGACTGGTTAGTCAGGAGCACTATTCCAAGGCTCCAGAAAATACACTTACCTGATACGTTGCGTAACATCGGCTCGGTGCAGGATAATTTGAACACCCACTCAATGAGTTCTTTTTATGACACTTTACCCCTTGAGAGGGCCGGTGAGTTAGCCCAAAGATGCAGTGCCACTTCACGCCTAAGCACGGCTCTTGGTTGAACATGGCCGAAATTGAGTTTTCAGCTTTAGCCCGTCAATGCTTGGACCGAAGAATCAAAGACATCCATACCCTACAAACCCAAGTACGGGCCTGGAGTGAACAGCGTAATGAGGATGCAATCAAGATTCATTGGAGTTTTTACTGTCAATACGGCCAGGGTAACCTTAAACAAGTAAATACCAAAAGGTCAACCCTGGCAATATTGGAATCCCTAATAATTAAATTGGATGTGTGCTAGCTATCCTAAGGAACGAGATATAAATAAGAGATACAATTTAGGGTAGTATTCGGTAGGAGCGTTGCGGCACATCCGGATGGGGAAGAATGCGCGTTAAGTCTACGTCTTGTTTGTTTTACTTTCTGCCCGGTTGGATACTGATTAAGGTTTAGTCTGACCACTAGGTTAGCCCGGTTTTAGTCGTGGTTTTCTCAATAAGTTCTTTGACAGTCGAATACTGGGAGAAGACCGCTCCGCTCATGGCATAGTGAACATGACAAAAGAGGCGATGTTCAATGGGTTCTATTTGGAACAATAAGGCGGGTAGTGAGCTACAATCACGGACAAGCCCGTTTCTTTGGCAAAAGTGAGCAAGCGTTCTTTAAAGAGGTTATGCCGATAGGAGTTGGCTCCTCCCGCATCACAGAGCAGGAGTAAATTTTGGGCATCTGGATACATATGCCTGCCGTATTGCTCCCACTACAGCCGATGACGTAGCCATCCAAGCAAATTATCAAAGATAAAATGGGCCGTTTCGTGGCTGCTGCCAATAGTAATGTAGCCATTGGCTTGCAAATCATAAATGCCCTGCGGAATCACTTTCCCCTCACTTAAGTACTGGTAATCGTGGTCATAGACTTGCACCGCTTTAGTTGTATAGCACTTGCCGTCCCGGTAAAGATTGCCCAACTGCTCTTTCTTCTTGCAATCAATGCTGATAATGGGGCTTTTCACACTCATCACAAGCACTAACTGGAAAATGATGGAAAACTGTTTATCCCGCTGGTCATAAGTTCCCGTGGCTAACTGCTTGGCCTGTTTACGGTAGTGGTAGCCCAGTTGAACCAGCCGTATTTTTACCGAACGGTTACTGATTTTCAGGCCATATTCCTGTTGAAACAAGCAAGCAATTCGTTGGGGCTTTTCACTCACCCAGTACCAATCAGGATCCGTTGGACTGCCCGCTTTGAATCGTTCAATGAAAGTGAGCAGCAATTGTTGGGTAGTAGAGGCTTGCGCAAATTTTTTTTTCGTCCACCACCGGCCCGCCTTTGTTTGCCCGCCGGAATTTGCTCGTATCACTGCTCGTCAGTCAACTCCCGAATCCCTTTGTAAATACGCATGCGTGTTATGCCCAACACCGAACTTATATAACTAATCCCGCCATAACCCAGTTTCATAGACTCAATCGCGGCATAAGTCCGCTTGTCTTTTCTCGATAATCGACTGTAGTGCAATTGCATCAATTCTTCTAACGGGTTGATATCTTGCTTTCATACCGATTATTTTTAAGTACAAGGTACAGCTAAAACTTGTATAAGTTATTCTTGTTCTATTCCTAAGACACGAACAAACGGGCTTTAACCTTTTTTCAAGCGAATTTCATTCGTTTTGCTTGCAGCATTTGTGATGATATCAATGAGATATTATTAAAATTGCATGTGAATTCTTAATGTGCATAAGTGTCTGTAAAAATAGAATTCATGGCAATAAATACCTGAGGAAAGCCATTATTATAAAATAGCTTCGTTTTGCGTAATATAAGCATGAAACTACGTGTATAAAGTATAAATTTGATGATAAGAATGGGGTATTATTAATGATGGCAGCAACTAATTTAACTGGAATGAATACGTTGTTAATGAACCAATTAAGCAAGCTGGAGAAATAACTGTTTTAAATGAGTATGAGGAAATACAAACGCATTTTGCTGATTGATGATGATGTAGCCAGCCTATACATCAACCGGAGTGTTTTGCAGGAATTAGATCTGGTAGAGCATATTGACGTAGTGACAAACGGTTCATCGGCTTTGAATTATTTTAACGAACGTAATACTACGCCAGAAAGCTGGCCTGATATTATCCTCCTGGACATTAGTATGCCCGTAAAGGATGGCTTTGAAGTTTTGGCTGAAAGCCGTAAACTAGGTTATTTTCAGGGTAAAGCCCCTAAAGTAATTATGCTTACCAGTTCCAGTCGGATTATAGATCATTTAAAAGCCAGCGAATATGGCGTAGTAGATTATCTGACTAAACCCCTCACTACTGAGAAATTGATTAGTGCATTAAGTAAACTGGAGCTAAACGAATAGCTGACCAGTGTAACTTTATTGGTAAATATTCCGCAAATCGTATAGTATAGGCTAATTCCAGGAATATTTTAGAATTATTACAGATCAGTATTAGCTTTATGTAAGTTGTTACTATTTTGCGATCAGTATTACTGTTAGAAAAGTTTTGTTTTATATGCGCATCGGATGTAAATGGCGATTCTGTTTTATAAGTAGCTTATTTTTAGTAAATTAAGTCATTTCCAGAAATGGCGTTGACGCTAATAAAAGTTTGATAAGCCTTATTAAAGCTGATGTGCGAATTATGAAAAAATAAAGCAAACTTTCTTTTGGCAGCATCGTAGAAATACACCACAACCTAAATATTATGCTAACGCTATATGCACTCAATAGCTGGCAGCTATTGCCTCAAGAAGAAATAAGCGTAGTTGTTCCGGAGGCTGTGACTAAAACATCTGCTAGCAAAAGTAGTGATCAGGAAACCGATCAGGACGATTATAACTACTTGTTCCATCAAATGTATATGTTCCTCAAGCTTATTGATTAAACGAATACGCTATTCAAGCCATGTGACTGCAACGCTCCAGGCATCTCTAAAGCAGATTCTGGTCATATTACTATAATTCCTATTGCGAAAAGCATAGTTCTGCTGATGAATCGGCAGAATTATGCTTTTCGCATTGACAATCTAATTCTATTCGTTTTCTTTAGCTTCACTAAACGAAGGTTTGGATCACCTCGTTGGTGGTCACCCCCTATTCATTCTAAAATTTTAGCATTACACGCAGCCAATGGATCAAATTGAGAAACTCACTGCCGCTTCCGAAGATGACGCTAATGTTCGTTCTATGATTGAGGAGTGCAACGAACTAATAGACCAGTATAACCAACAAACCACTAACCGTAACCTGCCGGGAACTCAATTACAGGAGTTGCGCGCCAAGGTAATAACCTTTAAAAAGCGGATTGAGAAAGTCAGGAGAGGGTATTAGCATGATGGTGAATTTTGAATAATGAACGCTCAATGGAATTAGTACAAACGGGTAGGATTCGGGTAACTATACATTTCTTATGTATTCTGCAGCATTTACCATTATCCTGAAGCTGTTGCCTCTTAAGCTGCTTTGGCCACGGTTGTTCTTAAATGAAGCTGGCTACTGCAAAACAACCTTTTACTTTCTCCGCTACTATCGGTAAGTAGCATTACTGTAATGTATGCCACTCCTATGAAGCGACTATTTGCTCTGATTTGCCTCGGATTACTAAGCCTCGGTGCCGCAGCACAACGTAAGAAGCAAGCCTCTGTTCAGGTAGCCGTGCCAGATGTCATGAGCATTGGGGCATTTACAGCCACCATGGAAAAGTTTCCTGGCTTTCTGAATTTTTATTGGGATACCAAAAAAGGTAGACTGTGGCTGGAAATTAACCAGTTGGATACAGAGTTTCTTTACTTCGCCTCCTTAGCCTCCGGGATAGGGTCTAATGATATCGGGCTTGACCGGGGAAGATTAAGCAGCGAACACGTTGTGAAATTTATACGCAGCGGCCCCAAAATATTACTTATTGAGTCTAACTATGCGTACCGGGCCGTAAGTCAGGACGAAGCAGAAAAAAAGGCTGTGGAGGAGTCATTCGCCCAGTCGGTACACTGGGGGTTTGAGGTAGCTGCCGAAGAAGGGGAGAAGGTATTGGTAGATGCTACTGGTTTTTTTATGCAGGATGCGGTAGGTGCTACCCAGGATATCAATCAAACGAAACAAGGCAGTTTTCGCATTGATGCGTCACGTTGTGCATTTTACCTGCCGCACACTAAAAATTTCCCGCAAAACACTGAAATTGAGGTAACCGTCACCCTTACAGGTGATGCTCCTGGTACGTATTTGCGTGAGGTAGTACCAACCCCGCAATATGTGACCATGCGGCAACACCACTCTTTGGTACAACTGCCCGATACCCAGTATCGACCCCGTGCATTCGACCCCAGGGCCGGTGTTATCCCCGTGCAATATTTTGACTATGCCACCCCAGTAAGCGAGCCCATTATCAAAAGGCTTATCATCCGGCACCGGCTGCAGAAAAAAGACCCGGCTGCGGCCTTAAGTGAGCCTATAAAACCCATCATCTATTATATGGACCCCGGGGCTCCGGAACCTATTCGTGCAGCGCTGATGGAAGGTGCCGCTTGGTGGAATCAGGCTTTTGAAGCGGCTGGCTACAAAAATGCCTTTCAGGTAAAGCTTCTACCGTCCGATGCCGATCCAATGGATGTCCGGTACAATATCATTCAATGGGTGCACCGCTCTACCCGTGGCTGGTCATATGGAGCGAGCATTATTGACCCGCGCACCGGCGAAATTATCAAAGGTAAAGTTACGCTGGGTTCATTACGGGTGCGACAGGATTTCCTGATTGCGCAAGGCTTAGTTGGGGAATATGAAGACGGAAAGCCGCTTTCAGAGGGAATGATGCAAATGTCGCTGGCCAGACTCCGGCAACTGGCTGCGCATGAGGTGGGGCATACCTTGGGCTTACCCCATAATTATGTTGCCAGCGTTGCAAATTTGGCTTCGGTCATGGACTATCCACATCCTAGGGTAGAGATTACCAAAGACGGTAAACTGGATTTAACTAACGCCTATCCTACTGGAATCGGAGAATGGGACAAAGTTGCCATTAACTATGCCTATCAGGATTTCCCGGATGGGGTGAACGAAACGCAAGCCTTAAACAAGATAATAACTGGTTATCTGGAAAAAGGATTACAATTCCTGACGGACCAGGATGCCCGGCCGGAAGGCAGTGCGCACCCGTATACCCACTTGTGGGATAACGGCGCCAATGCAGTAGATGAGCTGAACCGGGTCATGCAGGTTCGCAAAGTTGCCCTGCTACACTTTTCGGAGAAGAAGATTTCTAACGGCATGCCAATGGCTACCCTGGAAGATGTACTGGTACCGATGTACCTGTTTCACCGGTATCAGGTGGAAGCGGTTACCAAAGTGCTGGGAGGCGTCAATTATACCTACGCAGTGCGGGGGGATGGGCAAAAACCCTTTGCCATTGTTTCGGCCAAAGAGCAGCGCCGGGCATTGGAATCGTTATTAGCAACGCTTCGTCCGGATGCACTGGCCTTACCCGAAAGCATTATCAGCTTGATTCCACCGCGTCCTTTCGGCTATCCGGAAAACCCCCGCGAGGGGTTCCGTGGCCGTACCGGACTGACTTTTGACCCACTAGGTGCTCCGGAAGCGGCAGCTCAGCTGACAATTCGCTTAATGCTACACCCCGAAAGGGCAGCCCGCCTGGTGGGGCATCACGCTATTGACCCAACGATGCCTGCTTTGGAAGAAGTAATTGACCAGTTGGTAAATACTACCTGGAAACAGACCGTCCGTCAGGGCTATTCCGGAGAAATTGCCCGTCTAACGGATCAATTGGTACTGCAACAACTGTCTGGATTAGCAACAAACGCTGAGGCCGCTGCACAAGTCAGGGCGGTAGCCATGCTGAAAATCGGGGAGTTGAAAAACTGGCTTATGACTCAATCAAAATCAGGGGGTAATTTAGCTCAAAAAGCCCATTATGTGTTTGCGCTGAAGCAGATCAAGGACTTTGAAGAAGGTGCTGCCGAGGCTAAACCTACTCCTCCTTTGCCCGTTCCGGCAGGGGCTCCTATTGGTATGCCTGACTACGACTGGTCGTATATGGACTGTGATTACCAGGAGTTTAGGAATGATAAAAAAGGAGTGGGTGGAGGTAACTCAAATCGGGAGGAAAAAAGGTAAGCATCCGACAAGGCGTATTTTTGGGCGTTATATTCTTTGTAAAACCCTATTGCTGCCTTTAATCCCCACTTATAATACCTACCCGATAGGCTATAATAAAAAAGTCTCCCCAGTGTGTTTATAGAGAGACTTATAGGTGAAATTTCCATTATAAATTTTAGTATTCGATCATTTTCGCTGATTCAGCGCAATCCACTTGCGGACTTCAAGCCAGTAATCTGATGGTAAGACCTTAGTATCGAGAGATTGTGGCATTCTTTGCTGTCCGATCCATTGGAGCCAGTCCTGTTCCAATATAGGTTCATTGGCACCAAGCGCAGATGCTTGCGTGAGTGAATCCATTTCGGTGAATGTATTAACTGTTTGTGTAATCTGGTCCGGACTTGATTGATAACGTTTGAAGTAATGCAGCATGTCTTTTACTACTTGCTGACCCTCTTCCTTTTCCATCAAGTAATACACCAGTGACCAAGCAATCATCCGGGGCGAATCAGAGCTGTTGTCGGCCCGTGACCACTGACGGTTAGTTTGCGTAAGGTAGTCATTCAGACAAGGGATTTCCCCCTTTGCCAGGCGTTCTTTCAGCCGTAAGTCTTTGCGGGGTTGCGGATTTATTACTGGCACCTCACCCGTTACATCCAGTTCTTCAAAATATTCTGACAATCCTTCATTAAGCCAGCGAGGACAGAAATTACTCTGACTCCGCAGCATCAGGTGGCTGGTTTCGTGAAAAACCGTTTTCATGAAACGCAGTGAATCAGGGCCTTGCCATACTATGATTTCCTGCAAATGATGCACGTACAAACCAATATGCGCTTTAATTGGGCTGGAGGCTACCTGGGAAGTATAATTCTGATAGTCACTCAGGTCACGGAAGACTCTTATTTTAACCGTAAAGTCTTTAGGGAAGGCATACCCAAATTTTGTGATGTAAAACTTGTGCATGAAGTTGATCCCTTTCCGTAGATAACGCTCCGTACGGGGACTAAGCGGACGGTCTTCTTCCAAAAATTGAATGGCGGGCAGGTGATTCGTGTCGCGGGTTAATTCTGATGAAAAAAGCACACGCGGCAGGCTAAATGCACCCAACTGATAGGAGGTAGAAGACTTCGTCCGAAGCTCATAAATGTTAATCAACACCAGCAGGGACAAAAATGGAAATAGCAATTTGCGTAACATAGGCGGCTCGTATAGAATAATCAACCTTTATTCTATATTACCTATTTTACTAAACAAATAGCGTGCAAAATTATCCGGGAAAGTACATTAATTGTGGTATTTAAGCCAGAAATCTTGCTTGAACAATACATTATGGAGGTGTAATCGGTGGTTACACAGCCGCCTCCTGTCTGAGCCGGTTCTGCCTTTTCCAGTAGAAATAAAAGGGTAAACCAGCCAGTATCAGTGACAAGCCCATTAATGCTTCGCGAGTCCGGGTGTACAAAGTGATCATTACCAATGAGGTACAAAATAATACGAACAGGGCGGGTACTACTGGGTAGCCAATTACTTTGTAAGGCCGGGGAGCATCGGGCATTTTACGGCGCAGCACAAATACCCCAAAAGCGGTAGAACCGTAGAAAATGAAGGAAGCAAAAATCAGCATATCCGTTAATTGATCGAAACTACCCGACAAAATCAGCATAGACGCCCAGAAAGCCTGAAACAGGAGTGAGTTGGAAGGAGTGTTATACCGAGGGTGACAATATGCCGCTGACCGGAAAAAGATGCCATTACGGGCCATGGCAAAATAAATACGGGAAGCCATCAGGATGGTCGTGTTCGTGCAGCCGAACGTAGCCACCAGGATCAGGATGGAAATGAGCAAACCTCCCGTTTCACCAAGGAATTTTTTGACTACGGCTACGGCCGCAATGGTGTTTTTTGCCTGGTGTACCTGGATGAGTTCATCTACCGGCATGATGTACAGGTAGGTAAAGTTAATGAGTAGATACACGGCCATTACAAACGAAACCCCGCATATGAGGGCCAGCGGTATATTGCGATTCGGGTTTTTGATTTCTCCCCCGATAAAGCTCAGACTATTCCAGCCTTCATAGCCCCAGAAGGCACTTAGCAAGGCCGCGAACATAGCTCCAACTAAAGCAGTATCGGTCCAGGAGCGGGCTACGTAGCTAGCAGATGGGGTTTGAATATTTTCCCAGCTTCCCCCTCCAATGGTAAGGCCGAGCACCACTACCGCAAGAATGCAGAGCACAATGGCAATGGTAACAATATTGCTGAGCCCGCCCCCATACTTAAGCCCGCGGTAGTTGACGGCTGACAGAATCCAGATCAGGGCAATGGCCAGTAGTTTTACGCCAAAATTGTCGAACGGATAAAAAATGCCGGCAATATTCCAATTGGCTACTTCCGGTGGGAGTGAAGACAACGGAATCAGGGAGTTAAAAGATTGGGCAAATACATACGAAATGGAGGCAATGGAAGAGGATTGAATCACCGCAAAGCACGACCAGCCGTACAAAAAGGCAAACAGCGACCCGTACATCTTTCGGAAGTACACATACTGCCCGCCAGAGTCGGCAATCATGCCGGCAACTTCAGCATTACTGAGTGCCCCAAATAAGGTAATGATTCCGGCTAAAGCCCAGCATAGCAGCACTAATCCCGGGGACTGTAATTCGGCCGCCATGGGAGCTACCTTTTTAAATACCCCCGAGCCAATGATGGAACTTACGACCAACATAAAGGCCGAGAATAAACCAAGTGAGCGGATCAGAGTGCCTTGTGGTCTTGCAGCATCTTCTTGCATAAGCAAACTTTTGGAGTGAACGCCAGAAATGGCTTTTAAAATACACTTTTTCACCTTCTTGTGGCGCTTATTTCAAAGCATTTGCTTTTTAATAGGTTAATTTTTTCTTTTTCACGGTAACCCTCCCGCCTTTTTTTCGATATAACCAGCAGACACTAAAGAAGAGTTATGGCAAAATTTGATATAAAAGAAGTATGGAGTTTCACGAAGGAAATGTTCAGCTCATTTGGTGAAGACAATGTGATGAGTAAAAGTGCAGCCCTGTCGTACTATACGGTTTTCTCACTGGCCCCAATCCTGGTTATTGTCATTACAGTAGCTGGGTTTGTCATCGGACGGGAAGCAATGCAGAATGAGGTAGCTAATCAGCTGACGGGACTAATGGGTAAAGAGGCTGCCACGCAGTTGCAGACCATGATGGAGAGTACTACTAAGAGCGGCGCCGGTACGATAGCTACCATTATCAGCGTACTTACGCTGGTTGTAGGTGCAACCGGGGTATTTAGTGAATTAAAAACTTCACTTAACACGATTTGGGAAGTGAAAGCCAAGCCTTAAGAATGGAATCTGGGCACTGGTGTGAAAGGTTATTTTCATTTGCTATGGTGCTATCATTAGGCTTTGTTCTACTAATTACGCTGGCAGTCAATGCTGGAGTAGCTCTGTTAGTTGGTTATTTTGCCCGTCTGCTGCCCGAAGTAGGTGAAATAGCGCTGCAAGCCGCTAATATACTGATTTCTATAGCGGTGACAACAGGGCTATTCGCTATGATATTCAAGGGATTGCCAGACGTGAAAATTAAATTTGCAGATGTGTGGAAGGGAGCCCTGTTTACGGCAGTATTGTTTGCCGTTGGCAAGTTGCTTATCGGATTGTACATTGGTAAGAGTGGACATTGGCGGTACGTACGGAGCTGCGGGTTCACTCGTAATCATTTTCTTGTGGGTCTATTACAGTGCCGTTATATTTTTCCTCGGAGCTGAATTTACCTTTGTTTACGCCCAGAAATATGGATCACGTATTGTACCAACCGAAAATGCCGTGCATATAAAGCAAGTTGAGGAAACATCTCCGGGTATGATGACAGACCGTGGTCAGAATCCACATCGGCCGTACAGTTATTCGCCGGAGTATTCGCAAAGACAGAAGCCATAAGGTAGGTGAGTATAGTAACAATGAAGACAAATAACCATCAATAGGTAATCATTTAGTATTAAACATTGACGGTTATTTGTCTTTGTATATAATGGAACCGACGACTCGGTATAATGCCGAATTCATTGCAGTCTGTCGCTTCGTACTAAGCAACCGGAGTATTGCCTCCAGCATTAATGTAACCCAAAAAGGATATACCGGGTGGATGAGCAGCTTTGGGTAAGGATGCCGGCATTGTTTTTTGCTCAAATAAACGGACAAATTGCTTAGTAAGCAGCTTTCGGGCGAAATGATTTTCGGCCAGCATTCGTGCCCGATGCTGTACTTGTTCCAATAAAGTTTTATTTGTCAGGTAAGGAAATAACTGATTGATGAATTGTGCCGGCTCCTTCGGATCGGCGTAAAACCCGCATCCTTCCAACTCCACCAACTCCCTGATCCAGCCATTCGTGTTGACGATGCAGAGTTTACCAGCTGACAAGGCATCAAAAAACTTATTTGGACTGCTGGTTTCCAATACCGGATGCTCATCAAAAGAAATATAGACGGCATCGGTAACATTTAGTAAATCACGAACCTCATGCTTGGTCAGATGCCCTAAGAAGTGGGTATTGCGAAGTCTATAGCGTATTGTCTTTTGTTGTAAGGCGTGTCGCATCTTGCCTTCTCCGGCAATCATAAAAACAATATTATGCAAGCCTGATTGTTGGGCAAACCGGGCCACTTCCAATAAATGATCTACCCGGTTTACCTGCCCAACGGCACCGAAGTAGGTAACAACTATTTGAGTAGTAATATCGAATTTTTGGAGCAAGCTGTCCTGCTTTTTCTCCTTCCGGAAAAAGTCGCAGTCAGCCATGTTGGGAATAACGTGCACCTTGCGCCGCTCACACCGGGCTGCAACGTATTGAGCCATAGCAGGGGAGAGGGCTATAATTTTAGTAGCTTCCCGATAAATACTGGCTTCCAGGGCAAAGAGTTTTTTTTTCACAAATCGATTCCGGATAAATCCGAGTTCTACCGGAGCCAGCGGCCAAAGATCACGTACTTCAAAGTAAAAAGGGAGATGCCGACGTTTTTTGAGCAACAGGGCAATAATACCAACGGTAAGCGGAGTCGAAGTGGCGTAGCAAAGGTCCGCCCCGGGTACAGCCATAGCACAACGGTAAGCCTGCCAGATAAAGTGAGAAAAAGCCAGCATCCGGCGCCAAAATCCAAAACCATTTTTGTAAAAAACGGGCAGGTAATGCACCGAAATTCCATCTATGAGCTGCTTCTTGTATTGACTTCCGTTGTAAGAGGTAATCATTTCTACCTCATGCCCGGCTTCCACTAGTGATCTGGCCAGGTAGTATGACCGCGATGAACCGCCCTCTTCGTACGTTTTAAAATACTGGTGAATGTATATAATCTTCATCCGGTTCTTTTGCCTGCAGAGTTCTGTATGCTTATTTTCTCAAACCCTGTAGTGCCGTTTTAGCCATTTAGCTCTTGTTTTAGCCAACCCGCCAGCACCAGCAACGTCCATAATTCAGCGGTATAATCGTATTTACCTGATAAGTGGGCGGTAAGCATTAATTGCACATCTTTATACAAAAGTACGTGGTAAATTTCACTTTTCTGGTTTTGCAGCAGCCCTAGAAGGGGTTTCCCGGCATCCATGCGTAACCAATGTCCCAAAGGCATACCAAAGCCTTCCTTACGCCGGTTTACAAAAGTTTTGCCTCCTAGTTGACTAAGGATAGACTTCAGCATCCACTTGCGTCCGTGCCTTAGGCGAAATGTAGCGGGAAGTGATTGGGCAAACGCCGATACAGTAGCATCCAGGTAAGGTAGCCGGGCTTCAATGCCATGCTGCATCGTCATCCGGTCAGTAATGGCGAGTATATCAGCCGGAAGGTAGTGTTGCTGGTCATGCCGGAGGGCCATAACTAGATTTTTTTCACGGAAAGCCGCCTGTCCTGATGAATGAAAATTGTTTAATTGGTCAGGTTGTTCTCCGTGAAATCCAGGCGGGAAGGTGAATTGATCAAACCGCTGGGTGGTGAAGTTAAGGTAAGTCTGCGCCGGAGAGGGGTGTAGCTGAGCAGCTAATTTATTTAACAACCTGCCCTCAGCATTTACTTCTGGTAATCTACCCGCCAAGCGATGGGAAAAGGGAACAACTTTCCGGAGCCAATGGTAGTGTTTCAGATACTGATAATAGGCCCAATGCCGGTTGTACCCCCCAAATAGTTCATCGGCTCCGGCTCCGCTCAGAATTACTGAAACCTCTCTTTTCGCGTCCTTTGATAGCAGGTACGTAAGCCAGGCAGCTCCGTCCCCTATGGGTTGGTCAAGGGTCGGCAGCCAATCCCAAAAGTTTTCCAGCAAGCTACGGTCAATTTTTACCTCGTGAAGGTCGGCTCCAAATTGTCCAGCTGCCCGACGGGCATAAAAACTATCCTGAGTGGTATAAGGTTCATCTTCGGGGGTATAGGTAATGGTAAATGCAGGTAGTTGTCTGACCCCCACTTCCCGGGCCAGTGCCAGCAGTAACGTAGAATCAATGCCCCCACTCAAAAACAGACCCGCCGCCACATCGGCCTGCAAGTGTCTGACTACTGTAGTGGTAAGGGCATCCTTCAGGTACTTTAAAGTACTTTCAACCGGAAGCTTACTATCTCCTGGCTCATCCGTATGAGATTTAATAAGCTGCGACTCCTCCCACAAGAATGGACCGGGAATACTCTTCATCACCCGGCCTGGCATTACCTCAAAAATATCTTTATAAAAAGTACCCGGGCGGAAGGGATACTTAAACTGGAGATAATGCGGAATTTGTTCCCAGGCCGGCCTCCGTTCCATAAGCCCGGAAGCCAGCAGACTCTTGATTTCCGAGGAAACTATCAGGTATTTTTCATTTTCGAAATAAAATAATGGTTTTATGCCCCAGCGGTCACGGGCCAGTAGTAATTGGTCAGTTTGCCGGTCATAAAATGTCAGTGCAAACATCCCATTCAATGCTGAAAGTCCGCTTACGCCGTGCTCCATCAGCCAGTATAATACCAGTTCCGTATCAGAACCGGTATGAAAAAGGTATTTTGACCTGAGTTCCTGCTCCAGTTTCTGGTAGTTATAGATAGCGCCGTTATAAACCAACGTATATCGTCCGTCGGGGGAAGTCATAGGCTGATTAGCGCTATCACGAAGGTCGGTTATTTTGAGTCGGTTGTGACCAAAGTGAATTATCCGTTGCCCGGTACGGATAACCATATGACCGGCCGAATCCGGTCCCCGGTGATGCCCTGACTGGATCATCCGGCCCATTGCTGATTCGCTTAGTTGAGATTGTTTATCAACAATAAGATGAATGCCACACATTCAAAAACAATAAGGATAAAGGCTAAAAGTTGAATCCTCAGGTTATTTGAGGTCTTATTGCAATGGACATCAAATACCTG
>JAUJNL010000012.1 GCA_030448185.1 Cytophagales bacterium
CCTAGGTTTTCTTTTTTCGGATGCCTCCGTGCCCACCTGGTGGACACAATTACCCGCTAAAACTCCTTTACTCACCGGTTGGCTGGCCGGTCCCCGGGCCGAAACTCTTTCCGGAAACGCTTCGCTGTTAGACCAGGCTTTACATTCACTGGCTTATCTGTTCAATGTAAGCTACTCCTACCTACAGGAGCAGTTGGGTGCCTCCCAGGTAGTCAACTGGGCAGCGAATCCTTTTTCCCGCGGGGCTTATACCTATGTTGCCGTAAATGATTCCTCGGCCAGGCAGCAGTTGGGTGAGCCCCTGCAAAACACCTTATTCTTTGCCGGAGAAGCACTGTACAATGGACCCGCTATAGGCACGGTTGAGGCAGCACTGGTAAGCGGCACAAACGCCGCAAAAATATTGCTGGAGGATGCACAAACTGAATAGCTAATAAGCCTGACTCCTAATTTATTAGGCTACTTTATTCTTTAGGCTATTTCTAAATAATACAGTAAAGAGGTAGTTTTTGAACCTGCAGCACCAGATTACTGTTCTCTAAATGCCCATTAAATAATTTAGAACGGCTTATTAAACACATTATTGCTATTGACAACTACCGATAAAAAACAGGAAACAGCCGTGCTGGTAGCCGTAGCGACTACGGGCCAGTCAGCGGAGAAAACGCAGGAGCACCTTCAGGAATTAGCTTTCTTAACCGAAACGGCTGGAGTCAGGGCCAGTAAAGCTTTTATGCAGAAGCTGAAACAGCCTGATGCCCGCACTTATGTAGGGAAAGGCAAACTTGCCGAAATAGCTGCCTACGTAAAAGAGAACGGGATCGACTCAGTTATTTTTGATGATGACCTGTCTCCGGCTCAAGTGCGTAACCTGGAGCAGGTATTGGAATGCAAAATTCTGGACCGCAGCCTGCTTATCCTGAGCATTTTTTCCCAAAGAGCTCAAACTGCCCAGGCCAGAACGCAGGTGGAATTAGCGCACTACCAGTATATGTTGCCGCGCTTAACCAGAATGTGGTCCCACTTATCCCGGCAAAACGGGGGAGTAGGTACGCGTGGCGGTCCTGGTGAAAAAGAATTGGAGACTGACCGCCGGATTGTGCGGGACCGGATTACCTTACTGCGGGACAAGTTAAAGAAGATTGAGAAACAGAGTACGACCCGGCGCAAAGGCCGGGAGCAAGCCGTGCGGGTAGCCCTGGTAGGGTATACCAACGTAGGAAAATCTACGCTAATGCGTTCCATGGCGAAAGCCGACGTTCTGGCCGAAAATAAATTGTTCGCTACCCTGGACGCCACCGTCCGGAAAGTAGTGCACGACCAGATTCCGTTTTTGCTGACCGACACGGTAGGGTTCATTCGCAAATTGCCCACTACCCTGGTAGAATCTTTTAAGTCTACCCTGGATGAGATTCGGGAAGCTGACATTCTGCTGCACGTAGTAGATGTTTCGCATCCCGGTTGTGAAGAGCAGATTGAGATTGTAAACCGTACCTTAAGCGAAATCGGGGCCGCTGATAAGCCTACGATTTTGGTTTTCAATAAAGTGGATTTATACCAGCCCGAGCAGGCTACCGGAAAAGACGGCGACGAGGCTACTTTTGAAGATACTCTGACGCGGTTAAAGTCAACCTACTGGAACCGGCAGGATCTAGCAGCTGTATTTGTATCGGCCCAGCAGTGCCAGCATTTAGATGAACTCTGGCAGGTTGTGATGCAGGAAGTAGGCAAAGTCTACTACACCATTTTCCCCAACTATTTGTCGCAGGCTGGTTAAATAAATACACCATAGGGAAGGCAGAGTCTTCCCTTCAAGTATAATTAGAAAGTGGACCTGATTGGTCCTCTTCTTTTTTATGGGGTTGCATATTACCCGAGCACACCCGGTAAGCTCTCCTCCGTTTCAGTACTTGCGTTCATAAGCACTGAAATGGAGGAGAAACCTACATTTTACTTTGAATTTAGACGTTCACTGCGCTTTAACGAGCCGGTAGCGTTTGGCTTGGTTACCCGTGCCTACTTCCAGAATATACACGCCGGGAGTATACTCGTTGCCCAGGGTAATTGTTTGCTCAGCCCGTACCTCAGTAAGCACCTTCACGACTCTGCCCCGCATATCGTACATGCGCACGGGTACTTTGCCTTGCTCTTGCCCCGTTACCTTCAGCGTGAAAGCCTGTGTAAATGGATTAGGAGCATAACTCACGGCCCTACTAGCAGCTTCGAGCCCTCGGTCTACCGCCCGCCGGGCATTGGCTGCGGAGTTAGTTACCGTAAAGTTTACCGTCAGGCTGGCCCCGGCTGTTCCCGTGGCGTTAGCCCCGGCATAAGGGGTAGCCGTCAACGTGTGTGTACCCTCGGCCAGTGCGCCGTCGTAGTAGTCTCCATCGATATCTCCAAACAAGGCGTAGGGGAATACGTTTTCAGTATTTTTCTGGCCGTTCAGGTCAAATACTACGCTGCCAACGATACCAGGACTAGCCGTAGCCCGAACACTTAGGTTACTGGTAGGCAACGCAGCCAGATCCAGCACGTCTCCATCAGCTAGTGGTTGGATGTCGGACTCCGTATCGGCATTCACCAGGGTAAAGCCCGTTACGGCAGAGGGCGCACTATTCACCACGGTGAAATTTACCGTAAGGCTCGTACCAGCCATGCCAGTGCCACCAGCTCCCGCGTAAGGAGTAGCCGTCAACTTGTAATTGCCAGGGGCGAAAGTTTCGCCGAAGTAATCATTACCAATGTTGCCAAACAAGGTGTAGGAGACGTATTCTCCGTATGATTCCTGCTTTGGGTGCCGCTCAAATCAAACAGGACGCTGCCCAGTGGTTCGGGTGCAGTATACGCTCTGATAGTTAGGTTTTGGGAGGAAAGTGTAGCCAAGTCAATCGTATCATCCTCAATAATGTCTTTAATAATTTCATCGGTATCGGCATCAATCAGGGCAAAGCTTGCTACTTTCTGGTTCGGAGGGTTACCGTCATCCGTGACTTCAAAAGATTGAGTGACACCAGGAGCAGCATTATAATTAGTATTGCCCACCTGCGAAGCCCCTACAATGACAGTTCCTATACCGGTAAGGGTTACTACATTGCCAACAATAGTAGCCGGCCCGGAAATTACCGTGAAAGTAACGGGTAGTCCTGAGTTTGACGTAGCAGTGAGATTAAAAGGAGATTCCTGGAGTATTTTATCGGGTATGGGCTCGAACGTGATAGTCTGTTCGCTTTAATTACCTGAAAGTCAGATATAATCTGATCGAATTGGCCATCTGCATTGATTACTCTTACATTGTATATACCTACCGGCAGGTTGTTTGGGCTATTACCCGTAATGGTAGTTGAATTTACAATATTTAAATTATCAATGTTGACTCCTCCTATTTCGACTTTGGTTGCATTATTGAAGTTCGATCCACTGATGGTGAAGACTACGGAACTACCAAAGATGCTGATTTGGGGTTGTATGGAAACAATATTCGGCGGAAGCACATTAGTTATAGTCAAGCCTTTAACTACCGTGGCAGATTGACCGTCAGGATTGGTTGGAAGGCCATTCAGTTGGCTCCGCGGGAAAAGGCCATCTACCGGGAGCAGGGGCATCAACTCGTGAAACAGGAAACCCCCTCAGTAATTACCTATGCAGCAGGCACCGAATATGCCATGAACTTTACGGATACACCTATACCAAAAATTATCAAACGGATTGAACGGAAGTTTAATGTATCATTTGTGGGGTCCACGGAGACATTTGCTAATTGCCGGCTCACGGCCGATCTGACCGATCAGTCACTGGAACGGACACTTCAAATGGTTACCCTTTCAGTAGACGCTTCTTACCGGATCGTGCAGGATAAGGTGTATTTGGAAGGAACCAGCTGCCCCTGAAGGATGATTATTCCTCGATTGTCAGTAACGCATCCATTGTCAGAAAGGCCCATGAACCCCTAATCTTTCACCATAAAAAAACAGTCAACGAATAAGCCCTGAACACTGCCCCTTGTCGGACAGATGATCTCTTTTTGCCTCATCCCAACCAAATAAAACCATGTAAAACTATGAAAAGGACTACCAAACACTTTCGTTGGCGCTTCTTCGCCAAACGAGTCGCCTTGTTGCCCATGGCACTGGCAACCCTGCTGATTCAACTGACAGTAGCCCGGCCACAGCTGAAGCAGGATTTACTGAACCAGCGGATTTCCATTGAGGTAAAAAACCGTTCCCTAACCGAGATTCTGACCGAAATAGAAAAGAAGGCGCCGGTTAAGTTCGTGTACAGCAATAACTTCTTCCAACCCTTCACCAATTTGTCACTGTCGGCCCGGCAGGACAAACTGCAGACGGTACTCGATAAGTTGTTCCGGCCACTAAACATTGGCTATCAGCTGATGGACAAAGGCTACATTATCCTGAAGAAACCGGTTTCACCGGCCCATTCAGTGGTAACCATGCAGAGTCTGCTGGGAAAAACGTCGCTGCAGGAAATCGGAGCCGCCACGCAACTAGCGGCGGAGGAACGGGAGATTACCGGCACCGTTACTACGGCTGATACCAAAGAACCCCTGCCCGGCGTAAATGTCATGCTGAAGGGAACCGCTACCGGGGTCACTACCGACGGCAAAGGCAATTACCGGATTACCGTTCCTGAAGGCAGCACCTTAGTATTTAGCTTCGTGGGCTATACCACGGAAGAAATTCCGGTAGGTAGCCAGACCATGCTCGATGTTACCCTGGTTCCTGATGTTAACAATCTGAACGAAGTAGTCGTAGTTGGCTACGGCACGCAGAAGAAGGAAAACCTGACCGGAGCCGTAGACCAGGTAACCTCAGAGGTGATCGAAAACCGGCCCATCGCTAACCTGGGCCGTGGTTTGCAGGGCGTCATTCCCAACCTGAACATTACTTTTTCGGACGGCCAGCCGGGAAAAGGACCTAGGTTCAATATTCGGGGCACTACCTCCATCAATGGCGGTGAACCGCTGATCCTGGTTGATGGGATCCCGACGGAACCCGATCTGGTAAATCCCAATGACATTGATAGAATCTCGGTACTGAAAGATGCAGCCTCCGCAGCCATTTACGGGGCCCGGGGTGCATTTGGCGTCATTTTGATCGAAACCAAATCAGGCAGTAAGAATAAAATGCGGGTCAGTTATACTAACAATTTCGCCCTGAATACGCCCACAATTCTGCCTAAGGCCGTGAAAGACCCATACGCCAGTATGAACTTTACCAACGAAGCCAACAAAGCCTATACGGGTAAAGATTATTTTACGCCCGAAGATATGGAGTATGCCCGGCAGCGGTCTGCTGACCCATCCTTACCCGCGGTTGTGATCGAACCGGGCAGCAGCGGAGAAAGATACAAGTACTTTGGCAGTACGGATTGGTTTAAGGAAATGTACCGGCCGGCGCAGCCCCAGATGCAGCATAATCTGAGTGTATCGGGTGGCAGTGAAAAGATTACCTACTTTTTATCCGGTGGCTACCTCAACCAGAATGGCATTTACCGGTACGATGCCGATCAGTTCAAGCGGTACAACTTCCGGACCAAACTGGGCATTGAGCTGACCAAGTGGCTGACGCTGACCAATAACCTGAACTACAGCAATGGCATCTATGAATACCCCACCTTTTACGGCAACAACGTAGATATTCAGCGGTACGTAGTGTTGCTGGGCGCGGCGCAATACGTGCCCAAAAATCCGGATGGCACCTGGACGTACAATGGCTTCCCGGTAGCTTTTCTGCAGGATGGCGGGCGGGGTACCCGCAACGAAAAACTCTTGCAAAACACCCTGGGCTTCCGGATGTCGTTTCTGCAGAATAACTGGGAGATTATCGGAAACTACACCTACCAGAACGACGGATATGATCTGAAGGAACAGTATAAAACGCTGAAATACAGTACGCAGCCGGGCCAATTCTCGCAAACGGGAGTCAATCGGGCAACCAACGGGTCCACGGACAATTACTACCACGTCTTCAACCTGTATTCCAGTTACCAGCGGCAGTTAGGGCTCCATTACCTGAAAGGAATGGTCGGTTTTAACCAGGAACTGAGAACGTTCAGTGGATTTCAGGCCAACCGTACGGGCCTGATCAGTGACCTGTCCAGCCTCAACTTGGCGGCGGGAGATCAGACGGTGGACGGCAGTGCCAGCGAATGGGCCATCCGGGGGCTTTTTTACCGCCTCAACTATCAGTTTAATGACAAGTATCTACTGGAACTGAATGGCCGCTACGACGGTACTTCCCGCTTTCCCCGGAAGGACCGCTTCGGCTTCTTCCCCTCGATATCGGCGGGCTGGCGGATCTCCGAAGAAGGTTTTTTTGCGGGAGCAAAAAGAATGGTGGATCAACTGAAACTAAGGGCTTCGTACGGTACGTTGGGCAATCAGCTCATCCGGGATGAGAACGGCCGGGAAATTCCTTATCCCTACATACCGGGCATGAGTACTGCCCTTTCCGGAGCTATTCTAGGCGGCGTGAGGCCACTAGTCGTAAACAGTCCTGGCCTGGTATCCCCAACCCTGACCTGGGAAAAAGCCACTACCCTGGACTTTGGACTCGATGCCACTGTGCTCAATAACCGGCTGGACTTTACCTTCGACTGGTATATCCGCCATACCCGGGACATGCTGACCAAAGGCCGAACGTTGCCTGCCGTACTGGGCACCACCGAACCCCGCGAAAACGCCGCCGATCTCCGCACGGAAGGCTGGGAACTTTCCGTGAAATGGCGGGATGATTTCAACCTGTTCGGGAAACCTTTTGACTACGACCTGGGGGTAGTATTATCCGATTACCAGGCGAGAATTACCCGCTTTGATAACCCCAACGGGTACCTGGGTGATTACTACGTGGGCCAAAAGTGGGGTGAAATCTGGGGGTTGGAAACGGAAGGTTTCTTCCAGTCGGATGATGAGATCAAGAACCACGCCAACCAGACTGCGGTCATGCGTTTTCCGGCCACCATTGGGGCAGGTGACCTCAAATTCAAAGACCGAAACGGCGACGGAAAAGTTGACTTCGGCAGCAATACCTTAAGTGATCCCGGCGACCGGTTGGTAATCGGAAATTCCACTCCCCGGTATAGTTACGGGGCAAATGGCCGCTTTTCGTGGAATAATTTTACCTTTTCCTTTTTTCTGCAGGGCATCGGCCGGAAAGACTATTATCCGGGCGGCGAAGTGGCTTACTTCTGGAGTGCCTACAACCGCGTGAACAATACCCCGCTGGAACATATCGTTGGCAACTACTGGACGCCCGAAAACCCGGATGCGTATTATCCGCGGCTCAAAGCCTACATTGCCTTTGACAAGAACAAGGAACTGGGAACCGCCCAGACCCGCTACCTGCAGCGTGCAGCATACCTCCGTCTGAAAAACCTCACGCTTGGTTATACCATCCCCACGGGTTTGACCCGGAAGATGGGCGTGGAACGCTTGCAATTCTACGTGAGCGGCGAAAACCTGTGGGAACGTACCAGATTGGTAATGCCGGTTGATCCGGAAGCCCTCAACGCTTCACACAAGTGGGGAGACGGGCAGACCTATCCCTTCCAGCGCACGTACTCTGCGGGCTTAAACGTGACTTTCTGATTCTATCCTTTTAGCTGATTGATCCCATGAAAAAGATACTATTTTCTCTATTGGCGCTGCTGACATTGGCGGCCTGCAACGATGATTTTATGGAGAGATACCCTTTAGATCAGGTATCGCCGCAGACTTATTTCCGCACGGAACCTGAGTTGAACACCTATATTAATGGACTCTACTCCTACTTGCCTTTGCCCAATGAGGTGTTTTCGGCTGATTTTCAGAGTGATAATGTAGAAACCAAAGCGTATAACCGGGTGGTGGCCGGCCAGCACCTGGTGGAAACGGATGCATCCGCAGCCCAGTGGAACTGGGATTACCTGCGGAAGGTAAACTTCTTCCTGGAAAACTACGGCCGCGCTGATGTACCTCCCGAAACCAGGCAACACTACGCCGGTATTGCCCGGTTTTTTCGGGCCTGGTTCTATTTTGATAAAGTAAAACGTTTCGGGGCGGTGCCCTGGTACTCCAAGTCACTCTCCTCCGCCGATGCTGACCTGTACAAAGCCCGGGACTCCCGGGAACTGGTTATGGATTCGGTGCTGGATGACCTGAACTTTGCCGCCGCCAACATCCGCGCCAATGCGCCTTACAGTACGGTAAACAAATGGGTAGCCCTGGCCCTAAAAGCCCGGGTAGCCTTGCACGAGGGAACTTACCGCAAGTACCACAACCTGGGCAATGAACGGAAATTTCTGGAAGCGGCCCGCGATGCGGCACAGGCTATTATAACGGGGGGAGTATATAAACTGTATTCCACCGGCAACCCGGCTAAAGATTACCAGGATTTGTTTACGGCGGAAGACGCTAAAGTCATTGAAGTGCTGCTGCCGCGGGTATATAATTTCGACTTAAAGGTAACCCATGCGGCTAATGGTACTTTTATTACGCCTACCCTGGGCGGGCCCGGTTTAACCAAGTCTTTGATCGACTCTTACCTCACCAAAGAAGGTACTCCCTTCACAGCAATCCCGGGTTACGACACGGCTAGTTTTTATTCCGAAACCCAGAACCGTGACCCCCGGCTGGCTCAAACCATTCGCACGCCAGGTTATACCCGTCTGGGGGCTACCCAGAAGCTGGTGCCCGATTTTGACAATGCCCGTACCGGCTACCAAGCCATTAAGTTTGTAACCGGCACGACTTCAGACGGATTTAATACCAATACCAATGACCTGCCCATCTTCCGCTACGCCGAAGTGCTGCTGATTCTGGCGGAGGCAAAAGCCGAACTGGGTGGACTTACCCAAGCGGACCTGGAGGCCACTGTCAATAAACTCCGCCAGCGGGCCGGCATGCCCAACCTCAACCTCGCCGGACTGGCCATTGACCCGGTACTTGAATCCCAATACCCAAATGTAAACGGATCGCAGAAAGCGGCTATCTTAGAGATTCGCCGGGAAAGAAGGGTAGAACTGGCCCTGGAGGGATTCCGCTACCAGGACCTGATGCGCTGGAAAGCCGGTCGCCTGCTGGCCCAACCATTTAACGGAATGTACTTTCCCGGCAAGGGGACCTTTGATCTAGACAGAGATGGCAAGGTGGATATTGCCTTGGTGGACAATGTGCCTACCAGCCGTCAGCCGGGAGTGCAGTACCTGAAACTGGGCGAGGTATTTGTGCTTTCAGAAGGCAGCAAAGGTCGTATTATTGCGCAGCCGAACCTGAACAAGGTGTTTGACGAAAACAAGCACTATCTTTTTCCCCTGCCGCGAACCGAACTCGTATTGAACCCGAATCTGGTGCAGAATCCGGGCTGGGAATAGAGATGGAACGGATAGCACAACCGGTAGAAAGGGAGTATTTCATTAAAATTAAAATGCTGATGAATAAATCAACAGCCGTTTGCCGGCTATTAACCGTTCTGATCCCGTTTGTCTCCTGCCTGACCAGTGTCGGGCAGGCGCTTACCTTCGCCTTCGTCTCCGATACCCACATAGGCGCACCAGCCACGGCTGCCGAAGACCTGCAACGCACCGTCGATGACATTAATGCCATGCCGGAAGTGAGCTTTGTAGTCATTACCGGCGATATTACCGATTACGGCTCGGACGAAGAACTCCGGGAAGCGAAACGAATCTTTGACCAGCTCAACAAGAAGTGGTACATCATTCCCGGAAACCACGACACCAAATGGTCGGAGAGCGGCGGCAACAGCTTCCGGAAGGTATTCGGCGACGAACGGTTTGCGTTTCAGGCGGGAGAGTACTGGTTTGTGGGCTGCGGCAGCGGACCTAACATGCGAATGGCGCCGGGCCTGGTTTCGCGGGAAGATATACTCTGGCTCGATTCTACTGTCACCCAAATCAAGGCTACGGGCCAGCCGCTGATTTTTCTGAATCATTACCCCCTAGACGCCGGCCTGGCCAACTGGTACCTGATTATCGATAAAATTAAGCAGGCCAATGTACAGGCGGCTTTGTGCGGTCATGGCCACCGCAGCCGGGCCATGAATGTAGAGGGAATACCCGCAGCAATGGGCCGATCCAATCTGCGAGCCAAAGACTCCATTGGTGGATATAATCTGGTGACCATCGAGAATGACACGATGTCTTTTGCCGAACGGATTACGGGCAGTCATACCAAACCCGTCTGGCACACCATTGAACTGAAAAATCACCACTTCAGACTGGAGACCAACGCCCATCCCCGGCCCTCTTATCAGGTAAATACCCAGTATCCAAACGTAAAAGAAGCATGGCTGCTCCAGGACAGCAGTGATATCGGGGCGGGCATAGTAGAAGTGAAGGGTTTGAGCATTTATGCGAATACGAAGGGGCAGGTAGTGGCTTTGTCTACGGATAAGGGTCAGGTGCAATGGCGCTTTGCTACGGGAGGAAAGATTTATTCTACCCCTGCCGTACAGGGAAATAAAGTAGTGGTGGCATCTACCGATGGCAGTATTTATTGCCTGGATAAACGCACTGGGAAGCCCCTCTGGCAGTTCAAGACGGACAAAGCCATTGTAGCCTCTCCTCTGATTAGAGGCAAGACGGTATTTATTGGCAGTTCGGAAGGCAAATTCAGGGCTCTATCGTTGGCGGACGGCAAATTACAGTGGGAATACAACCAGGTAGCCGGTTTTGTGGAAAGCGTGCCCGTAGCCGATAAAGAAAAGGTTTTTTTCGGTTCCTGGGGGTCCCATTTTTACGCATTGGATCAGAAGACCGGGCAACTTGCCTGGAAATGGACCAATGGCAAAAGCCGTAATTACTCCCCGGCAGCCTGCGTACCGGTGCTGGTCGACGGACGAATCTATCTGCAAACACCTGACCGCACAGTAACCGCCATTGATGCCGCTTCGGGCAGGGAAATATGGAAATCCAACAAACACAAAGGCTTCGAATCCATGGGCGTATCCGAGGATCGGTCTCTCATTTACGTCAAGTGCATGAATGATTCCCTCTGGGCCATTTCAACTAAGGGAGCTGTGATGCAGGATCCCTGGTTTGTCAATTGTGGTTTCGGCTATGAGATCAGCCCTTCACCCGTTGTGGAGAAAGACCAGTTGGTATTCATTCCGACCGACGAAGGTATATTATACGCCGTAGACCGGAGAAACAAGCAAGTGGTATGGGCACACAAATTCTCCAATGCGATGCTCAACCGGGTGCAACCCCTCAAAGGCAATCACCTGCTTGTCACGACCATGGACGGGAAAGTAGCCAGGGTAAGCTACGAGTAATACCTAGCTAGTTAAACAATTCTTCATCAATTCGACGTCTGCTGCAAGGAGAATATTGCTTAAAACAAAAGAAGCCTGCTAAGGACAGCAGGCTTCTTTTGGTCGGGTAATCTATTTTTTATGATCACATTAAGCCAAATTTGATCGGTAAAGAATAGCGTACCGATACCGCCTTTCCGCGTTGTCTGCCTGGAACCCATTGCGGCATAATAGAAATGACCCGTGCAGCTTCTTCATCACAGCCTCCCCCGATCCCTTTTAGTATAGTTACATCTCTTACCACTCCATTATATCCCACTACAAAACCAATATACACAGTACCTATTATTCTTTTCTTCCGCGCTTCCTTAGGGTATTTTATATTTTGATTTAAAAAACCATAAAATGCTTTAACTCCTCCTGGAAATTCTGGCATCTTCTCAAATGAATTATTATCATAGATTTGAGTGCTACCATCCGGAGCGTAATAGGTTCCTATCACCAATCCTTCTGGGGAAAATTCTTCTCTGTTTTCAACGCTGCCATCTTCCCGGTAATACATCCATTCCCCATCCTTCTGGCCATTTTTGTACTGACCTTTGGCGCTGATCTTCCCGTTTTGTTGCCAATAAAGCCAATTTCCTGTTCCATTTTTCACATGCTGCACTCCGGTCGAATCCCAAAAATTTTCTATCCGATAAATGTGCCAATCGTATATTGGACCAGTTTTGTTAAAGTTATCTACGTAGTAGCCTTGCTGGCGAATTTGTCCGTTTGTATACCACTCCTGCCATTTTCCGACTCTTTCGCCGTCTATATACTTTCCTTTCGAGTCTAGCTGTCCATTAAGATGAAAATACTCGAAGTCGCCACTTTCCTTTCCGTTAGCAAAATTACCCATCATACGCTTCTTTCCCACTGAATAATACTCAGTAACCGGACCATTTAATTTTCCGGTGGAATCCTTTGTCACAATTCGAAAATGTTCTCCTTTTTCCGAATCTGATATAGGTCGCCAGTTTTTATCCAGCCACTCCTGCACTTGCTGCTGGGCGTAAGTTTGAAATGAAATAAAAAAGAATACAAAAAGTAAAACACTAATTCTCATAAAGTGCCGATTTGAAAAAATTTCTGCTAAACAGAGTAAGTAAAAAAACATTTTAGAAGCTTATTATTCATGACACCCAAATTTCGATCCCCAAATCAATACGACTAATCCTGCAAAAAAGGATTAAACTTCTTTTCCTGCCCGATAGTGGTTTCGGGGCCGTGACCGGGATAAACCGTAACGTCATCACCTAAGGGGAAGAACTTATTCTTAATACTATTGATCAGGGTACGGTAATCGCCGCCGGGCATATCGGCGCGGCCAATACTGCGCTGGAACAGCACGTCACCACCGATGCAGAATTGCCCCTGCCGGTGGTAAAAAGCAATGTGGCCCGGGGCATGACCGGGAACAAACAGCACTTCCAGGGTAGTATTACCGAAGCCTACTTTGTCTCCTTCGTTCAAGTACCCATCCGGTTCAGTGGGCTCGTAGGCCAATATGCCGTACATCGGAGCATAGAGTTGCACGGCTCGCAGTGTGGCTTCATCCTTTGGGTGAACCAGCAGTTTTACTCCGTACGTCCGTTTCACGAAGGCATTGCCCAGTACGTGATCCACGTGTCCGTGGGTATTGAGCAATTGTACCACTTGCAGCTTTTCCCCTTCAATAAAGGCTTTCAAGGCTTCTTTTTCCTCCCGGTCGTAGCAGCCGGGGTCAATGATGACGCATTCTTTGGTGTCATCGTACAACACGTAGGTGTTCTCCGATAAGGCATTGAAAGTGAAGACTTGAATCTGAACCATGATTTTCCTGATGAAAAGATTAGCTTGATTATACCCCTTAATAAATTTGGACATTGGCTACTGGCATAATCAGCACCAAAAATAATCCAATTATTAATTTAACGCTTGCCTGTTTCCCTGGCACGAATACGATATTTAAGCAACTAACTAAAGAATCAGGGTAATCCTCCGATCATGCAAATCAAGGTTCAGACCTATTTATACAGCAGAAACACAGTTGGCTTCTTGTGCAAATCTGGGGGCTGCCTGCGCCAATCCTGAACCAGTTTGGTCTGAATCAGTTCGTCGGGAGCGGTAAGTTGGGAGGCAATGCAGAGGGGTGTTTGGGACTGGCAGGTTTTCAAAATTTCTTCGAGTAATTGGTTGTTTCGGTAGGGCGTTTCCATGAAAATCTGGGTCTGATTCCGCTGCTGGGCTTCCTTTTCCAGGTACTTAATCGTTCGGGACCGGTCCGCCCGGTCAATGGGCAGGTAACCGTGAAATACAAAGGATTGTCCGCTGAAACCAGCCCCCATTAAAGCCAGCAGAATCGAAGAAGGTCCAACCAGGGGCACCACCCGAATCCCTGATTTATGCGCCAGCTTTACAGCTACTGCCCCTGGGTCGGCCACTCCCGGACAACCGGCTTCAGATAAGACGCCCATATCCTTTCCGGTAAGTATCAGTTTGATCTGTTCGGCGGTTTCAGCCTCTGGCGTTTCTTTGCTTAACTCATAAAATGTCAGGCTTTCAATGGTTTTACCGGTTTTCAATTCGCTGATAAACCGACGGGCAGTCCGGATATTTTCGGCAAAGAAATAATCGATTTGGGTGATTGTTTCGCGTACCTGGGGAGAGAGCACCTTTTCGGCCGTGCCGGGAGCCAGGACCGTAGGAATCAGAAAAAGGGAGCCGGGAGTAGCAGACATATAGAGATAAGATTTCGAGGGTTGGAGTGGCGTGCGGATGTCGGAAATGTTAAATGGGTATTAGGTATCAGGTATTAGTGAGTGGTCATCGGGAAAAAAGGGTTATTAGGTACTCGGTATTGGTCAATTAGTATTTATTTTAATGCCTTTTTTCCCGAATACCGAGTACCTAATACATCACATCTGATTGGCCTCATTTTTGTTTTACGTCTGGTATCTCAAATCTTTTGACTGTTTAAACCTTGACACCATTACACAGTCAAAGCTATTGAGAATTAGTATACGTAGTGTAACCTAAATTGCTTTCGTATGAAACGTTTCTGTATCTCATTGTTTTTATTGTTGGGGGTGGTTGTTAACGAATATGCGTGGGGGCAAGTCCGGGTGGTAGTCGCAATTGTGGAAAAAGACCAGTTGGTAATACCTAGCTAGTTAAACAATTCTTCATCAATTCGACGTCTGCTGCAAGGAGAATATTGCCAAAAGCCTGCTAAGGAAGGATCACATTAAGCCGATTTGATTATACGCCGTAGACCGGGAGAAACAAGCAAGTGGTACCTATTATGGTATTTTATATTTGATTTAAAAAACCATAAAATGCATAAATTCGGCATCTTCTCAAATGAATTATTATCGATGCTCATCGGGTGCTGCAATCCTTCTGGGAAAATTCTTCTCTGTTTTCAACGCTGCCATCTTCCCGGTAATACAATCCCCATCCTTCTGCATTTTTGTCTGACCTTTGGCGCTGATCTTCCCGTTTTGTTGCCAATAAAGCCAATTTCCTGACTGGGGAATCCCAAAAAAGTAAATGTGCAATCGTATGTTGGACAGGTAATTATCTACGAGTATTTGTCCGTTTGGCACTCTTTGCATCCCAATAAAGCAAAATTACCCTTACTCACTGAATAATACTCAGTAACCGGACCATTTAATTTTCGTGGAATCCTTTGTCACAATTCGAAAATGTTCTCCTTTTCCTGGAAGCCACTCCTGCACTTGCTGCTGGGCGTAAAGTTTGAAATGAAATAAAAAAGAATACAAAAAGTAAAAACATTCTCAAAGTGCCGATTTGAAAAAATTTCTGCAAACAGTAAAAAAACATTTTAGCTTATTATTCTTTAATTCCAGTCCACAAATCAATACGACTAATCCTGCAAAAAAGTTAAACTTCTTTCTGCCCGATGGTGGTTTCGGGGCCGTGACCGGGATAAACCGTAACGTCATCACCTAAGGGGAAGAACTTATTCTTAATACTATTGATCAGGGTACGGTAATCGCCGCCGGGCATATCGGCGCGGCCAATACTGCGCTGGAACAGCACGTCACCACCGATGCAGAATTGCCCCTGCCGGTGGTAAAAAGCAATATGGCCCGGGGCATGACCGGGAACAAACAGCACTTCCAGGGTAGTATTACGAAGCCTACTTTGTCTCCTTCGTTCAAGTACCCATCCGGTTCAGTGGGCTCGTAGGCCAATATACCGTACATCGGAGCATGAAGTTGCACGGCTCGCAGTGTAGCTTCATCCTTTGGGTGAACCAGCAGTTTTACTCCGTACGTCCGTTTCACGAAGGCATTGCCCAGTACGTGATCGTGTCCGTGGATTGAACAATTGTACCACTTGCAGCTTTTCCCCTTCAATAAAGGCTTTCAAGGCTTCTTTTTCCTCCCCAGTCGTAGCAGCCGGGGTCAATGATGACGCATTCTTTGGTGTCGTCGTACAACACGTAGGTGTTCTCCGACAAGGCATTGATGAAGACTTGAATCTGAACCATATTGTCTGAACCGTTGATACCAAAAATAATCCAATGAGGTCCTAAATCGGATTACCAATTTCCTCATTCAGCTAAATGCCTATAGCTTCCCAAACTAAGCTTATTGGCACCACCCCTCAATTATTGATTTAACGCTTTGGCACGAATACGATATTTAAGCAACTAACTTCAAATCATCATTCCGATCATCAGCGGTTCAGACCTATTTATAGAGCAGAAACACGGTCGGCTTTTTGTGCAAATCCTGGGGGCTGCCTGCGCCAGTACCTGAACCAGTTTGGTCGAATCAGTTCGTCGGGAGCGGTAAGTTGGGAGGCAATGCAGAGGGTGTTTAGGACTGGCAGGTTTTCAAAATTTCTTCGAGTAATTGGTTGTTTCGGTAGGGCGTTTCCATGAAAATCTGGGTCTGATTCCGCTGCTGGGCTTCCTTTTCAGGTACTTAATCGTTCGGGACCGGTCCGCGGTCAATGGGCAGGTAACCGTGAAATACAAAGGATTGTCCGCTGAAACCAGCCCCCATTAAAGCCAGCGAATCGAAGAAGGTCCAACCAGGGCACCACCCGAATCCCTGATTTATGCGCCAGCTTCACAGCTACTGCCCCTGGGTCTGACACTCCCCGGACAACCGGCTTCAGATAAGACGCCCATATCCTTTCCGGTAAGTATCAGTTTGATCTGTTCGGCGGTTTCAGCCTCTGGCGTTTCTTTGCTTAACTCATAAAATGTCAGGCTTTCAATGGTTTTACCGGTTTTCAATTCGCTGATAAACCGACGGGCAATCCGGATATTTTCGGCAAAGAAATAATCGATTTGGGTGATTGTTTCGCGTACCTGGGAGAGAGCACCCTTTTCGGCCGTGCCGAGAGCCAGAACCGTAGGAATCGAAAAAGGGGCCGGGAGTAGCAGACATATAGAGATAAGATTTCGAGGGTTGGAGTGGCGCGCGGATGTCGGAAATGTTAAATGGGTATTAGGTATCAGGTATTAGTGAGTGGTCATCGGGAAAAAGGTATTAGGTACTCGGTATTGGTCAATTAGTATTTATTTTAATGCCTTTTTCCCGAATACCGAGTACCTAATACATCACATCTGATTGGCCTCATTTTTGTTTTACGTCTGGTATCTCGATCTTTTGACGGTTTAAACCTTGACCCCATTATGCGGTCAAAAGCTAGTAGAGAATTAGTATACGTAGTGTAACCTAAATTGCTTTCGTATGAAACGTTTCTGTATCTCATTGTTTTTATTGATGGGGCTGTTTGTTACCGAAAATGCCTGGGCGCAAGTCCGGGTGGTAGTCAAAATGTCCCGCCTCCCGCCGGGTAGTGTATGTAGCGCCGCGTCCGGTTCCTCCACCTCCCCCGTGGTGATTGTGCAGCCTGCCCCGGTAAGGTATGCGTATGTTCAACCGGCTCCGGTAGTGGTAGTTCAGGAACGGCAGCATCACCGCCATTGTTCCCGGCGCTGGTAAGAGTATTCGGGAAGACAATACAAAAAGGAGGCTTTGAGCCTCCTTTTTGTATTGTTATTTTCCAACCGAGTAATGACTACCCGTTTTTAATCGCCGGCACTGAGATAAATCTGCGGCAGAACATTAACCTTACACTTTACTCACTATGGACCCAAACATGCAAGGCATTGGCAGAATGTTACTGATCGGCGGCAGGTATTGGCCCTGGTAGGTTTGTTTTTTATTCTTTCTCCAAAAATTCCCTTTTAGGCCGTTTGCCCGAGGATATTCTGGTGAAACGGAAAATTTTACGTTTATTTCCCGCTGGCCACCAGTATTCTGCTGATATACTTTTCTCCCTGGTCATATGGCTGATCCGGCGGTTTGGCTCTTGGGAAACCTTTTATAAACCTCACCCCCGCCCCTCTCCTGCTGAGAGGGGAGCCAAAATCGTCTTATTCAAAGTCCTTCTCAGTGGGGGACGAAAACGAGAGTTTTCGGGCCAGCCTGAGAGAGGATTTGAAGGATTTAGGATGGGGTTTACTGCTCGGCTCGTTAATGAACTTTTCAATCATCTCAACCAGAACCTGCGGCTTTCGGCGTGAACCCAATGTCCCGCATCAGGTACCGTTTCCAGCCGGGAATTAGGAAAATGATCTTAATCAGTTTGGTATCTTCGTCCTTAATGTATCTTGAGTTGCCACCCCGGATAAATAATACCGGTTTTCGGAGTAGAAATGCGTAGGCAGACCTTCCCCACGTTCTCAATCCCTTCGCTGATGGCCGCAAGATTAAACCGCCGGGCAAATTTACCGCTTTCAGTCCGGTAAAGGCTTTTCAGCAAGAAATTGTCGCGTATCGGGCACTGCAATGTGGCGGGCTATCTGTTCTTCGGCCTCCTGCCGGCTCCCGATTTTCTCCAGGTCAACGGCGAACAGACCGGCTAACTCATCAGCATGGTGCGGACGGTAGTATTTGGGTGCAATATCCACCACTACCATTTTACTGAAAAGTTGAGGTGTGTAGCGGCCCGCAAAATACATGGCAATCTTGCCTCCCATGGAATGTCCGATAATGATGGACTGTTCGATCTGATGTTTCCGGAGAAATTCCTGTAAATCGGCACTCATCACCTCGTAGTTGAACTCGGGGTCGTGGGGAGAACGGCCGTGATTACGGTTATCAACCAGGTAAACCATATATTTTTCGGCCAGAACCTTGGCTACACTCTGCCAGTTGTCCAGCATCCCGAAAAGACCGTGCAGAATAATAATGGGGGCTCCCTGCCCTAATACTTTATAGTTAAGCTCCATATTGATGTGCTGATTAGAGGATGTACTGATAGGCTAATGGTGTCGGAATGCGGATTTCGGAAATAATTTGAAATTGGGCTAAGGTTTGTATAACGTTAGTTATACAGTTATCGGACTGTGCAAATGTACGGTTTGAAATGCAATAGCCCGGCATAGGGTCCGGGCTACTGATAGAAATGCTTCTTATTAACCAGAAACTGAAAACTAACAACCGTTAACTATTAATAAGGCAGATCCAGCAGAAAACCGATGGTAAAGTTGGCGTCCCAGTCAAATATAAACTGATTGGTGCCGGTTGCATCGTGAATGGCCTTGTAAATATTCAATCCCGCTTTGGACTTGGCATTTTCCAGCTTGTATTCGTCAGGATCGTTTAATACCGTGTAGCGCTCCTTGTCTTTGCGGATGGGTTTGGCCAGCTCAAAGGGCACGCCGCCAATGATAAAGCAGGTTTGCCGCTTGCCCGAAGGGACTTGCTTGGCCTTGTCAATTACCTCGTTGTATACGGTTTTATCATCCGTATTATTCTGGAAATACTTAGAGCCATACGTTTCCACGGATTGTAAGCGGCCTCCTTCTTTCCAGGAAATCTTGGTATTACCCGAGCCAATATCCACTACGAAAGCCTTGTCTTCGTATTCCTGTGGTAACACGCTTCTTAGCCCCAGTACGCCTTCCTGTTCGGGAGTTACTTGGTTTACCACGTAGTTAAGGGATTTAAGCGCCCTGGTAATCTTTACGGTACTTTCGGCTTTAGCGGCGCCAGAACTCACCACAAAGTGAATTTCTTTGCCATTGACCCCAAAATCCAGCATGCTACCGATATATCTTTTCAGACCAGCCCGGATATCGTCATCCGAAGCCATATTTTCCAGCACGAGGCTGTTTCCGAATTCGGCCTTTTCGAGTTTCCAGCGTTTCTGCGGATCTACGCGGATGATAAATGAGTTGAATCCGCTGGCGCCCATTTCAACTACGCCTTTCAGCTTGCCGTTTTCCGGGGCAGGAGGCGTATAGGTAAAAGCGGAGGCAGTGGTCGCAGGAGCCGCCGCATCACCCGTGGAAGCGGTGGCATCAGAACCGGTACCCGTGCCGGTGCCTTCTTCATTGGAAGCAGAACCAGCGTTGGATTGGCTACCCGCGTTATCAGAAGATGTAGTTTCTGTTTGGGCCGTCTTATCTCCTTTGCCAATAATGCCCTGATTCTGTAATACTCTGAAAATACCATAAAGACCGGCTATAATCAGAACGATAATAATTAATCTTCCGAATACGGTTAGTCGTTGCATAAATAGTTGGGATTAGTAAGGTGGTTATTAAAGACTTTACTCTTTTGGGTGTTTATACGGCTAAAGTTTACAAAATATTTCCAATCTTGTTACCATTACCGGGATAAACCCGTTCTTTCCGCTTTATGCAAAAATTCTTTTTGTGTAACCCATTGGCAAAACAGTAACTGCAAACAAGTCTATTTCGGGGGCCTCCAGCCAGTATAAGCAATCTCACTGCTTGCTGGCAATCAGATAAACGGCTTTGCCTTGCCGCACGGTAAAACTTTCCTGCTTGGGCTCTGGCGGCCGCTTGAGTAACGGCATTAGCTCTTCCAGGAGGGCAGGTTGCCGATATTTCTCCCATTGCAACTGAATCCTTCCCGAAGGCTTTTGAAGGAACGGAAGAAATGGCTGTCTGCCTTTTCTCTGGTCTTATTATTCAGTCAAAAAGCAGCCCGTAGCCCCGCTACTTTGCTTGCCTTTGTAAAGGCGTAATTATATCTTGCAAGCAGCTGAAGATGATGCAATCCTATTGTTAGCCGGCAGCTGATTTACTGGGTTTAAACTGCCATTTACGCCGGCAACCCAAAAGGCGTAATCCCGACCGGATGAAACCGAACAAGTTCAATAAAATTTTAGTAGTGGACGATGACCGCGCCAGCAATTTTCTCACCAGTTCTACGCTGGAGGAAATGGACGTTGCCGATGAAGTTATTCAACTCCACAGTGGCCGTGCGGCTCTGGAGTTTCTGAAGGGCAGCTGTGAGGACAAAAGCAAGGTTAAACAAGATTGTCCGGATCTGATCTTACTTGACAACCGGATGCCCGGTATGAATGGAGCCGAGTTTCTGGCTGCTTTCCGTGATTTCAGAAAGGACCACCCCGCTATTCATACCTCAGTAGTCATTCTTTCCACTGCGCTTCATGAGCCCTTTGTAATGCAAATGAATCAGTTGGGCGCCGTAGCCTGCCTGGAGAAACCATTAACCGAAGCAGATGTAACAGAGTTGGTCCAACAACTGGGGCAGCCATAAGCTTTCCACTCCTGATGTCTTCCAGTCAGTAATGACTGACCTTAATTTATATCCTCTTTCCGCGGGTTAGTCTTTCTTAATGGCCCATTCATCTAAAAGATAAGAAGTAACAGTTATTTAATGCGTTAAAGCAGTATTTATGTTAAAAAAACAGATACTGCGCTATGTTTGTCAATAACCTGTACGACAAGACTTACGAATGGTTATTCTCCATTTGGTCCGGCAAATCCAACCTGCGTGAGATAAAGGATACTTATCTGAGCAGTTTGCACATGTTGCAGGCTACCGGCGCAAAACTGCTGGTTATTGACCTCCGGCAACTGGAGTACAATGTACAGGCGGATCAGATGGTAGATTGGATGCGGCAAGTCTGGCAACCCGAAGCCCAGCGGTGTGGTCTGGAAACATTAATTCATATTGTTCCATCCACACCATCCGACGGAGACGAATGGCCTTTCGTGCTGGAAACTGCTCTGGGCATTCCCCAGTTTGAAAGCGTAGAACAAAGCATCAAGTGGCTTCAGATCCAGAGAAGTCAAAACCCGGCCTGGATGTAAGCTAACAGCTATCTTAGCACTATCCGGGAGTAGATGATACCCATGGTTAGTTATCAGATTGATTTCTAATCAGGCACGCAAAAAACACTACGGGCAGGAAGTACTTCCTGCCCGTAGTGTTTTTAAACTGTAACCTGTTTCCGGGAAATACAGATAGGATCCAAAACTGCTTCCGTACGATGTTTCGTTAGAGAATAAAGTGGTAATCCGAAACAGCAACTCCCGAACCGGTACCCACCTAATACAGCATCCGGAACTTAATGGTATGTTCAATATTCTTCAGATCTTTCACTACATCTTTGCTGTACTCCTTGGCCACATCCGTAATCACGTAGCCCACTCTTTCGTTGGTCTTTAAGTATTGCCCCAGAATGTTGATGTTATACCTTGACAACATACTGTTGATCTGCGCCAGAATACCCGGAACATTACGGTGAATGTGAATAAACCGGTGCGCCTCGGCCAAATCCGGAAGCTGAATATTCGGAAAGTTAACGCTGCCGAAGGTATTGCCCTTGTTGATAAACTCAATCAATTTATTGGGCACGTAGTTGGCAATGTTTTCCTGGGCTTCCTCGGTACTGCCTCCGATATGCGGCGTCAGAATTACGTTTGGCAAGCCCCGCAATTCGTTCAGAAATTCCTCCTGATTGGTTTTGGGCTCGTAGGGGAACACATCCACCCCAGCTCCGGCTACTTTCTTGCGCTTAATGGCATTGACCAATGCCTGTATATCTACCACGTGGCCGCGGCTCAGATTCAGGAAAATTACGCCGTCTTTCATTTGGGAAAACTCCTTCTCTCCGATCAGGTTTTTGTTCTCCGGGCGGCCATCTACATGCAGCGTCACCATATCGCTGACCCGCAACAGTTCGGCCAAGGTTTTGCAGCGCTTCGCATTCCCTAATGCCAATTTTTCTACCCGGTCATAATAGTATACTTCCATGCCCAATGCTTCTGCCAGTACCGATAGTTGCGTACCAATACTGCCGTAGCCCACGATCCCTAGTTTTTTACCCCGGATCTCGAAACTGTTTTTGGCTGATTTATTCCAAACGCCACTGTGCATGCCATAGCTCTTATCAGGAATATTCCGGATAAGCATGATAATTTCGCCAATAGCCAGCTCTACTACCGAACGGGTGTTGCTGTAAGGGGCGTTAAAAGCGGGAATACCTCTTTCCAGGCAAGCATTCAGGTCAATCTGGTTGGTACCAATGCAGAAAGCGCCGATGCACATGAGTTTGTTAGCATTTCCAAGTACCTTTTTGGTCACCTGGGTTTTGGAACGAATGCCCAGTACCGTTACGTCTTTGATCCGTTCGGCCAGTTCATCCTCATCCAGACCACCGGCTACTACATCTACTTTAAAACCTTCTTCCCGGAACAACTCCAGGGCTCTGGGGTGAATATTTTCCAGCAGCAGTACATTGATCCGGTTTTTGGGGTAAGAAAGGCTGGCCGGCAGTTTGTTGACGAACAAAAACTCGTCCAGACTCGGGGTGATATGGTCGGCCATGCCCACGACGCGTTCCCGCTCTACGTTTTCGGTAAAGGCGAAGAATTTATTGGCGTAACCAGCTTCCTTGATTTCGTAATCCGTATAGCCATCCCCGATCACGTATACATCCCCCTGTAGATTCAGATTTTTGATGCAGGTAGGCTTGCCCTTATTGGCGGAAAGCGGATTGCTGCGGTCAAAACCCACGATATTGCCGGCCTCATCAAATTCAAAAGAATTGGCCACTACGTTTTCTTCTTTAATGCCAAACTCCGTTACGATGGGTACAATAAACTCCCGGAATCCATTGGAGATAATATAAATCTGATCGGCAAACTCCCGGAAGAAGTTACGATTCCGTTCAAAGGAAGGAGAAACCTTGGTTTTCAGAACTTCGATCAGTTTGGGCAGGTGGTCGCGGCGGGCTTGCAGCAGGGTAATCCGTTTTTCCAGCGATTCGGTAAAGGAAAGTTCGCCATTCATGCCCAGATCGGTGATGCGCTTGATTTCCTCCAGTTTCTCTTCCTGTCTGGGATGGCCAGCTAAGGAAATTTTGCACAGTTCGTCCATTGCCTCCACACTGGTGAAGGTACTGTCGAAGTCAATAATGAAAAAACGGGCTTCTTTGGTTTGGGTTTCCATACAGGAAAATCAGTTGGGAAATTGAATATAGGTTACAGGTACAGTATTCGTTAGCCAGACACCATTGTCAGATTGATAGAAAATGAAACCGTTTTGGTACATGTCACCTGAACGGATGGTAAGGATGGTTGGTAAGCCGTGACGACTGCCGACTTTACGGGCTGTTTCTTTGTCGGCCGCGAGGTGAACGTGCTGGCGGCTTTGTTTAATCAGGCCAGCCTCCTGAATACCAGCAAGAAAGCGGGTGGCGGTTCCGTGGTACAAATACAGGGGAGGCTCTACCGGAACCAGTTCCAGATCTACCGATACGGAATGCCCCTGGTTAGCCCTTATTTTTAAACCGTCTTCACTGAAGCGGAAACGCTGCTTGTCATTGGATTGTACCACTTCCTGCAGTTCCTCCAGACTTACTTTGTGCCCCCGCTTATTCAGGGCAGTTAACAAGGTATCTACGGGTATCCAGCCGTTTTCGTCCAAAGCAATGCCAATCGACTGCGGCTGATGCCGTAGTACTAAGCTTAACGTCTTACTAACAGTAATCAATCTTTTCTCCTGACTCATGCGGCCGATACCTCCTGAACAGTTGGCAATTTAGTACTTTTCCTTCAGAAACCGGAGAGCCCGCTGTTCAGCCCAAGTCATTCCGTTTAACTTATAACTGGCAAATCCGCAGTGGCCACCCTGCTCAGGTATTTCCAGGAAAACGTTTTCGAGTTCCCGCACCTGCGCTACCGGGTAACACTCCGGGGACAGAAAGGGATCATTCTTCGCATTGACAATCAACGTAGGAATGGCAATATGCGCCAGAAACTCTTTAGAGCTGCATTGCTGATAATAGGTAGCAGCATCCTTAAATCCATGCAGTGGGGCAGTATAGAAATCATCAAAATCCTTGATTCGTTTGACCTGCTTGTACAGATCCAGGCTCAGTTTGTCGGGCATCAGGGCCGATTTGGCTTCGATTTTCTTACGCAGATTATTCAGGAAGCGTCTTTCATAAATATAGTTACCACGCTGAGAGAGCGTTTCCGAACTGGTATTCAGGCAAAGCGGCACGGAAAATACTGCCCGGCGGATGGAAGCAGGCAGTTTTGAGCCCTGTTCCCCTAAATATTTTAAGGTCAGATTACCACCCAAGCTAAAGCCGATCAGAGCTACCGTTTCGTAGCAATCACAGGCAATGGCGTAACGGATCACGTGTTCCAGATCATCAGTGGCCCCGCTATGATAAAATCGCAGATTGCGGTTGATTTCACCACTACACCCCTGAAATTCCACGCCAGCACATCCCATTTGTTGGCATGCAGGGCTTGACCATTCCCTTTATGTAAGGCCGCTGGGAGTCACCTTCCAGTCCGTGCGAAATAATGGCCGGAGTTGGCAAACCCCTGCCGCGACCAGTCCAGGTCCAGAAAATCACCATCCGGCGTATCAATTCGTTCCCGGCGATAACGGACTCCGCTCACTTTTCGTAAAACTGCCGGGACAATGGTTTGCAAGTGTCCATTGAACAGGTAAAAAGGTGAACGGTAATCGGATTGAGAATCGGCATGTATACCAGTAGTAAATAGTTCCAAAAGTAAGCGTTTCCGGACAGGAATTCTAAACTTTGATTTTAAGGCGTATAACTTCCTTACGAATCCCATTAATCGTCTTTATTATGCAAATTCCGCAATAAATAGTTTGGAATTGAGTTAGAATACCCTTAATTTAACCCGAACACCAATTGTGTAAGATTATGGTACGAAATGAAGCACCCGGTTTAATTGCCAAAAGATTGTGTACAACCTCGTGTTGTTAGCAGCTTTATCTGGCCTTTTTGTTTTTGCCACTTCTAAATTAGAGGGCGGAGACCTTGGTTTCCCTACGCTGGTGGTAGTGAGTATTCTTACCCTAGCCCTTACGTTTGACGTGATTATTTTTGCCATCCGTAATCCAACCAATCAGTTATTTGTTCAGTATAGTGATCCCCGCACCGAAGAACGTTTAGATGCTATTCTCTATACCATGGGCTACCGCCTGAAAGACCGGAGTGGCGAGATGAGTGTGTATAGTCCCTCCTTCTGGATTGGCGGCACCAACGGTAAAGTTCGTCTGCGTTTCACCCGTAACCAGGTAGTAGTAATCGGACCGCAGTTTGCCCTGCACCGGCTGGCTGAGCGACTTTGGCTATTCCAATACCCCGATATCGGTTTCTCCTGGGAAGACCAGGCGCAGGAACGCCGTTACGCCCAAACCAATGCCGGGTACGAAGAAGCCGCACAAATGGCTCCCTTCGGCGCCAACACGGGCTACGAACCGACTACCGGAACATCTGCCAGCAGGTAATCTGCAGAGCAATAAAGATCTACCCCATTCTATGGAATCCCTCTTCTGAAGAAGAGGGATTTTTTTGTTTATGATGCCCGTGGGAATGCAAGGGAAAGGGGATCAGGGGCGGTAGGGGTGTTAAAAAAAGTTAAATAGGTTAAGAAAAGTTAAATCAGATCCCTTCTTTTAGGGTTCGTACCAGCCCACCCTTTATTTGCACGTAGCATAAAGACGACAAGCCGTGAGAAAAATACCTGTATACCTGAGTAAGTTGAGTATTTCCTAGCCTTTCTCTTTTCATACCTGTTCATCCCAGGCCTTTTAACTCACAACCAATCATTTTAACTATTTCTTATTCAAATAGCTATCCGATATGAAAAACGCTTTCTTCCTTTGCTTGCTGCTAAGCCATATTACCACTTTTGCCCGGCCAGCCATTACCGAAAATCAAAAACTGGAGAGCTTGGCTAAAGTTTGGGGCTTCCTGAAGTATTATCATCCTCAGGTAGCCAAAGGCAAAATCGATTGGGATCAGGAACTGATTCAAAAGATGCCATTAGTAACCAAGGCGGCTACTCCCCAGGAATTAAGCCAGGTATACATAAGCTGGATTAATCAGCTTGGCAAAGTAAAACGTTGCGGGAAATGTGATAATAAGCAGATTGCTGACAGTCTAAGCCTTAACCTGGATCTTGACTGGGTCTACGATTCTACCTTATTTACTCCCGAGTTAACGCAACAGTTAGATTACATCCGAAAGAACCGGAATCAGAAGAAGAATTATTATGTCAACTACCTTTATCCTTTATTTCCCGGACAGGCAGCATTCAAAAATGAGAAAAAGTACGAAGGAATGGAATTCCCTGCCGAAGAGTACCGCTTGCTGGGCCTGTTCCGGTATTGGAACATTATTAACTATTTTTACCCTTGTAAATACACGATTGACGAGGATTGGAACACTGTGCTCGCGGATATGCTTCCCAAATTCAGAAATGCGGCTACTCCCATGGAATATCATCTAGCCATGCTGGAACTTATAGCAAGTATCCACGACAGCCATGCCTGGTTTAATACAAAATATACGTACCGATATTTTGGCCTCTACCGGGTGCCGTTTCGATTCAAAATCATTGATAATAAAGCAGTGGTTACTGGTTTTTACAATGACTCATTAGCCCGGCTTAATGATATTCGCTATGGCGACGTAATTACGCACGTTGAGGACAAAACTGTTAATGAGGTATTACAGCCCAAACTAAAATACATTAGTGCTTCTAATTACGCAACGCAACTCAGAAATGCCAGCGGCGTGATTTTCAGTGGTTCTACTGATTCTGTTAGAATGACTTTTGAGCGTAATGGCAACATCTACACCAAATCCGTTAAGCGATATTTTCCTTATTTGGTTGCTAACCGGAATTTGCAAGCCAGTAAGGCGCAGCCCTGGAAATGGATCAGTAAGGATATAGGCTACGTGAATATGGACGAAATATCACCCAAACAGGTTAAGATCATGATGAATGAGTTCCGGGATATAAAGGCCATCATTTTTGATATCCGGAATTACCCTAAGCCCATTGGTCATAATGTTGCTGCCTATCTCAATAAGGATAAAAGCACCTATGCCAACTTTACCTATCCTGATCTTTCTTATCCGGGTATCAACAAGCGAAAGTCGGCCTGGAAAGCAGGAAGAAAGAATAATAAAAATGTTTATCCGGGGCAAGCAGTGCTGCTATTTAATGAAGATACGCAAAGTCGGGCTGAGTTTACCTGTATGGCCCTCCAATCGGCTCCCAAAGTTATCGGCGTAGGTAGTCAGACAGCGGGGGCCGTGGGAAACATAACCCGTATTGTTTTTCCGGGTGGCTATGAAACCACTATAACCGGAATGGGTGCATATTACCCTGATGGTCGTCCGACTCAACGGATTGGGATTGTACCTGATATTGAGGTAAAGCCCACTATTGAAGGAATACGGTCTGGCAAAGATGAAGTGCTAGAACGTGCCTTGCAGTATTTGCAAACGGGAAAATAGGATAAAAGACAAAGCCCCGGCATCACGCTGGGGCTTTATCGTTTATGGGAAGGTAAAACTTCCGTTTACGCAGTCACGCCTTTCAGGGCTTTTACCATCGTTTCACCAATCAGGGCGGAGACTCTACCACATGGACGCCGCACTCACGCAAGATCCGCATTTTAGCTTCGGCGGTATCATCCGCGCCGCCAATAATAACACCGGCATGACCCATCCGGCGGCCCTTAGGAGCAGTCTGACCGGCAATGAACCCAACTACGGGTTTGCGGTTGCCATTCGCCTTAATCCAGTGGGCTGCTTCAGCTTCCATGCCACCGCCAATCTCACCGATCATCACGATGCCTTCCGTTTCGGGATCATTCATCAGCAGTTCAACGGCTTCTTTCGTAGTCGTTCCGATAATGGGGTCGCCACCAATCCCGATAGCCGTAGTCTGACCTAAGCCAGCTTTGGTTAACTGGTCGACTGCTTCGTACGTAAGGGTACCGGATTTGGAAACGAGTCCTATTCGGCCTTTTTTGAAGATAAATCCCGGCATAATGCCTACTTTACATTCTTCGGCCGTGATGATACCGGGGCGATCAACCGAACACCCTTGCGCTTGATGTATTCCTTGGCATAGATCATATCCGGGTGGGAATGCCTTCGGTAATAGTCACGATTAGTCCGATTCCCGCATCGGCTGCCTCCATGATGGCATCAGCCGCAAATGCCGGGGGTACAAAGATGATGGAAACATCCGCACCGTTTCGCGTACCGCGTCTTCTACGGTATTGAATACGGGACGATCCAGATGCTTACTCCCCCTTTGCCTGGGGTTACACCGCCCACTACCTGGGTACCATACTCAATCATTTGTCCGGCATGGAAAGACCCTTCGGAGCCGGTAAAGCCCTGTACAATAATGCGGGAATTTTTATTGACTAAAACATATGAGGATTCAGTTAAAGTTTTGGCAAAAATAGGCTTAAATGGGAGAAAGCAAAATTATGTACCCATTTGCTGCGATGCTTACCAATTGATTAATGCTTCAGTAAATGAATAAATTAAATGGATAAATTGCTCACGCATCACGAATGGCTTTACCTGATGCGGAACTTTGGACAACTGATTTATAACTTTACGTCAACAAAATTATTTAATTGCCAGCAATTAGGCATTGTCACATCACTTCATCAGTTATTTATATGGTTATTTACAACAATAAAGAATGGTTTAATTCTCTGATTAACTTTTACCGGAGTTATATCATCCGGGTATTGCTCCGCTACGTACTCATTATGGGCCTGATCACTACGATTATATGCGTGCTGATTTTGGACGTGTTTAAAACTGGTATCCGGTTTCATTCCGGTACGTTCTCCCTACTGGGCATTGTACTGAGTATTTTACTGGTATTCCGGACCAATACGGCGTATGACCGCTGGTGGGAAGGTCGCAAGCAATGGGGCAGCCTGGTCAATACGAGCCGTAATATTGCCCTGTCTTTGCATACGTTACTGGAACGCACCGATACCCAAAACCGGGATTTCTTCTCCAAGCACCTGGCTAACTTTGCCATTGCTCTGAAAGAACACCTCCGTACAGGCGTGAAACTGGAAGAACTTCACCACCTGACGGACCCGGAAAAACAAACCTACGGACGTCGGCAGCATATTCCTAATTTCATCCTCAGCCAGCTATACGAAGGCGTGCAGGAGCTTTACCGGGCCGGGGTAATCAGCGGCTATGACCTGATGCAGTTAAAAACGCACGTTGGTACCCTGACCGATATACTAGGCGCCTGCGAACGGATCAAAAAAACGCCCATTCCCTTTTCCTACAATATTTATATCAAAACATTTATTCTGGCCTACGCAATCATGCTGCCTTTTGGATTGATCGAAGAATTCGGGTATTATACGATTCCAGTGGTCATGCTGATTTTCTTTGCCTTCGTGGGCGTAGAGTTACTGGCCGAGGAAATCGAAGATCCTTTTGAACTGGACTGTAATGACTTGCCTACTGGCACAATCGCCACAACCATCGGCAATAATGTAGCTGAAATTTTGTGCTTGTTTAGCGAAGCGGAAAAGGAAGAAAAACGGGAGTTATTTGAAAAAATATTTTAAGATGATAGGCTGATCGGTGGATGTGCCAATGGGCGGGCAAGTCCCCATCTTCCGTAATGATAACGTTAATGACCAGTTAATCAGCTTTGGCCAATCACCCGTAATGCAAAGATACTGGTTCAAGGCCTGCAACTTTCAACCTATACCTGTTTGAATTCAAATCAGAAAGTAAGCGAACTGCTGGCCCGCCTGGAGGCATTAAGTCAATCGGTAGAAGGGCAACAGCAGGAAATCCGGCTGATCCGGCAGGAGCTCCGGCAACTGCTGGCCCCTGCCGATGCGCCACCTCAGGTTGAATCATCCATTTTACCGGAAGAAAGCTTTCGAAAAACGGCACCCCCCACTCCGATAGTGCCATCAGCGGTAACTTCCGAAAACGGTCCCGTGTACCGGGCCCCTTACGCCAAACCAGTTATTCCTCCGGCTCCGGCCGCGGGCAAACGGAATCTGGAAGAATACATCGGCGGTAACCTGATCAATAAGATTGGTATTGAAATACTGGTACTGGGCGTGGGTATTTTTCTGAACTATGCCATTGAAAACGACTTGATCAGCCCTGCCATGCGGATCGTGCTGGGGGCGGTGGCTGGTTTATTGCTCGTAGGATTGGCTTACCGGCTTAAGAAGGATTATCATGCCTACAGTGCTGTACTACTTAGCGGCGGCGTAGCTACGCTGTATTTCAGCACCTACGTAGCCTACGATTTCTATAGCCTGTTGCCCCACGCAATTGCCTTTATCCTGATGCTGGCGGTAACTATTTTTACGGTATATGCCGCTATTAAATTTGATCAGCAGGTAATCGGTGTCATGGGACAGGCAGGCGCTTATGCAGTGCCTTTGTTGCTGAGCCAGGGTTCGGGACAAGTGGCGGTTCTGTTTACCTATATGGTTATTATTAACGGCGGCATTGCCTGGGTAGCTTTCAGTAGAAATTGGCCGCTGATGAATGCAACTGCCTTTGTACTCACCTGGCTGACGTTCGGCGGCTGGTTTGCCCTGGTGTTCGTTGCGGACAAGCACCTCCCGATTGCCCTGATTTTCGGTTTCCTGTTTTTTGCCCTTTTTTACGTTATACTGGCTTTCTATCAATTGCCTCATGCCCATCTGCAAAAGCGTAATACCGCTTTTCTGCTGCTAAATGCTTCATTGTTCTATCTCTTTGGGTACCTGGCACTGGATGCCTCGGCATTTGCCCATTTGGGCGGTACCTTTACGCTGCTGGTAGCCTTGCTGCACGGCGGCGTAGCCTGGCTGTTTTACCATAGGGGGGCTTCTCCCCTCTTTTACGTGTCGTTGGCCCTGTCCATCACATTCCTGACGATTGCCATTCCCGTGCAGTTCAATCAGGCCCCGGTTACGTTGCTGTGGGCTACCGAAGCGGTAGTATTGTACTGGATCAGTCTACGGTCCCGGACGGAATTGTTTGCCTCTTTTGCCGCGGCGCTGGTGCTGCTTTCCAGCTTCAGCCTGATGGCCAACTGGAGTTCCTATACCACTGATCCCCTTCAAGGGCTTCCGTTCCTATTGAACCGGTACTTTATGGCCGCTCTATGGGTAACTGCTTCCCAGATTATAATCAGGCGGCTGGCCTCGAAATACCAGGAACCATCCGGCAGCTATTTGGCAGATCTTTTCAAAACGGCGTTACCCGTCATTACGGGCCTGTTGCTATACAGTGCCTTTTTTCTGGAAATCAATCACTATTTCAACTACCGGATTAGTCAGTTGACCACTTCTAAACCGGAAGCAAATCTGCTGGTCATCAATGACCTCGAAAATCTGCGCCAGCTCTGCCTGATTAGTTTCTCGGCCCTGTATATAACTATAGCCGGTCTGCTGGCTATTCGGTTACGTGCCGGCAAAGCCTGGAATCAGGCCGCACTGGGGTTGGCTTTATTGGTAGTAATCTGGTGGCTGGTAGCCGGACTGGGTGCTGCGGAAGATCTTAGGGAGAGTTATATGCAGACCAACGCTGGTGCCGTTTCCTTCTATCTATGGATCAGGTACGTGGGCTACACCAGCGTAGGCGTTATGCTCTTCCTGGGAACCCGGATTCTCCGTACGGTTTCCCCTACCAAAGACCATCCCCTGCTCCGGCTATTCACGATTGCGGTTCATACTTTTGTACTGGCCGTCCTCAGCGCCGAATTGCTGCAATTGTCGATGTGGCTCGGACGGAGTGACCTAACTTCCCGCAAGCAGTGGGCGCAAAAGGTAGGTTTCAGCGTGTTATGGGGCCTCTACTCGCTGGGACTGGTGGCCTATGGCTTCCGGGGAAAACAAAAGCTGCTCCGGTTCATGGGCATTGGCCTGTTTGCCATTACGCTGACGAAGCTTTTCCTGTTTGATCTGAGTAATATTCCTACCATTGGCAAAATCATTGCCTTCGTGGGCCTGGGTATACTATTGCTAATCATTTCCTTCCTGTATCAGAAATATAAATCCGTTATTCTGGGGGAAGAAGAACCGGCGGAATAGGGAGCTTAAGTGGATGTGCTGATTAGATCATGTGCTGATGTGCTGATAATCTCTTATGAAGAACTTATTTTATAATTTATTTCGTCGTGGTGCTTAATTCCAAGTTGTTTGTAAAATGATTCATTTGTAACCTACTTCGGTCGACGGCTCTGCTTACTGGATATTTCTTGCCATTAAGACCCAAATGGGTGTACAACAAATTGCCGATTGTTCATCCGCATTTATAATGCGGAACAACATGAAGAACCGACTAAATAGGTAATGCTAAACGCTAAAGGTTAAATGAATGAAGTTATAAAATAGAATAATCAACAGTTTTACACTTATCCCATTGCGCATTCATCATTAGCACATCAGCACATGATCTAATCAGCACATCCACTCAATCATCTATTTAATCTTCGTATGTCCCTCTCTCCCCCCTTATCTGTCCCAACCCTGGCAACGATTCAGGAGGCCCATGCCCGGATAAAACCTTATATCCACCAAACCCCGGTACTCTCTTCGGGCAGCCTCAATGCCATCGCGGGTGCCGAAGTTTATTTTAAATGCGAAAACCTGCAGAAAATCGGTGCTTTTAAAATACGGGGTGGACTGAACGCCGTGCTTTCGTTACCGGAGGAAGAAAGACGTAATGGCGTGGCTACGCATTCTTCCGGGAACCATGCCCAGGCCATTGCCTACGCTGCCCGCGAGGTAGGGGTAAAAGCCTACATTGTGATGCCGCGAACTGCACCGGAGATCAAGCAGAAGGCAGTAGCCGGCTACGGAGCCGAAGGTATTTTGTGTGAACCTACGCTTCAGAGCCGCGAAGATACCTTGCAGGCGGTAGTAGCCGCACCGGGAGCCGCTTTGTGCATCCCTTCGACGACTACCGGGTGATCGCCGGACAGGCAACTGCGGCGAAAGAACTACTGGAAGAAATTCGGGATTGAACGGTGTAATGGCACCTGTCGGCGGCGGCGGATTGCTAAGCGGAACGGCACTGGCCGTGCATTACCTGGCGCATATGGGACGAACGCGTAATCGCCGGAGAACCCGAAGGAGCCAACGATGCGTTCCGTTCGCTGCAAGCGAGAAGTGTACCGCCCCATTTTGGTGGTTAACACGATTGCCGATGGATTGCTTACCACCCTGAGCAGTAACACCTTTGCGATTATCCAGCAATACGTGGGTGGGATCATTACCGTAACTGACCGGAAATTATTGCCGCCATGCGGCTAATCTGGGGATGGATGAAGGCAAAATTCGAGCCTTCGCCCGCCGTACCGTTTGCTGCCGTACTGAAAGAGAAACTTTTGCGGGTAAAAAGTAGGCATCATTCTATCGGAGGCAATGTGGATCTGGACAAATTGCCTTTCAAATCCTAATTTGGCGGCAACGAAGTAAACCACTGCTACAACCATGAGAAAACTCATTCTGAACCTGACGTCAGCCTGGATGGATTCATCGAAGGACCTAACGGTGAATTTGACTGGTGCCTGACCGACCAGGATTACGGCATGACCGGGTTTATGAACCGGATTGATGCCGTTTGTTCGGACGGAAAAAGCTATCAATTGCTGAAGCAGTACGAGGAGCATCCTTATCCGGATAAAAAGAAATACGTCTTCTCCGAAACCCTTCCATCCATTGACTCCTATGCCCCGGAGGTAATTACCCCGGAACGCCGCGCAGAGAGGTAACGCAATTAAAGGAGCAGCCAGGCAAAGATATCTGGCTTTATTTGGTGCCGTGCTTACTTCACATCTGCTTAACGCGGGGGCTGGTCGACGAACTCCTGTTATCTGTCCATCATTCTGTTAGGAACTGGTAAGCCCTTGTTTTCCGACATAAAGAGAGAGTTCACTGTCAGCTTTTGCATACCCAAGCTACACTACGGGACTGGTGCAGCCATTATCGGGTAAAAGTAAGCAGATCGGAAAGTAGGTTATTTAGTCAATACGCCGGTTTTACTGTTCAATCATCTTATGGATGTGCTTTTCAGCTCCAAACATGTTTTCGTAACAGGCCACAATGCGGTGTCCTTTATCCAGCAGGTACGTGATGCGGCGGGTAAACCGGATCGGGGAATAGTTGCCTTGTAAAGTTCAGCTACCTGTCCATTGGTATCCGCCAGCAGGTCAAAGGGTAATTTATGAGCTTTCTTAAATTCCAGGTGGGTTTCCACCGGGTCACGGCTAATGCCGAAAACGGGAATATCCATATTCCGGAACAGGGAAAATGTATCCCGGAACTCACAGGCCTCTTTGGTACAGCCGGCGTAAAATCTTTGGGATAAAATAAATGATGCAGAAGTTGCCTTGCATGTCTGACTGAGGAGGCAAAATTACGACCGGAGGTAGAAGGCAACGTAAAATTTGGCGCGGCTGATTAATCGATAATGGCATTAGGACAATGAAAAATGTTGAAGGCTAAATATTATAGGCTAAAAGATAGAGCCATTTACGCCTGTTAAGCGTTTTGGTTTAACTTACTTTTTATTGGCACCCAAATGAGCAGCCTAACGATTGGTTTGGTTCGACCGAATAATAGAACGCATAAGTAATTGGAAAACAAACCAGAACAAGTCTAATGCTGTTTCGGCCTAGTCATCCCTAAATTATGATTGATCTCGAAACTAAACGGCTTTCCCGGCTGATTTCCATTCTGACGTTGCTGCAAATCAAACAGCCCGCAGCGCTGAACTAGCTAACCGGTTTGCTGTCAGTACTCGAACCATCTATCGTGACATCAGAAGTTTAGAAAAATGCAGGCATTCCCGTGGTAATGCATGAAGAAAGGGATATTCATTGCTGGAGGTACCGTCTTCCGCGGTCATGTTTACCGAAGGCGAGGCCAATGCCCTGGTAACCGCCGAACAGTTCATTCTCATCAATAAAGACGCGTCTCTGGTGAAAGAATATGGGCAAGCCGTGAACAAAGTAAAAGCCATCTTGCGGAATAGTGCCCGAGACAAAGCAAACCTGCTTGCCAGCCGCATTAAAATTTATCCCGCTACTTCGCCTGAATCTACAAGCGACTATCTATCCGCCATCCAGCATGCGCTGACCAATTATAACCTGGTCCAGATGCAGTATCAGTCTTCTTCCAGTGCATATACCAGCCGGGTAGTCGAACCCTTTGCCTTACTTAATACGCAAGCAAACTGGTTGTTGATAGGCTGGTGTCACCTCAGAAAAGCTTACCGGGTTTTCCGGCTGGACCGAATTGTGAAACTGACGGTTTCAGAAGAAAAGTTTACCTCTCATTCAATGACGTTGAAGGAATATTTTAGAAAATACCACGAATAATTTCAGTACCTCTGACATAGGGCTGTCACGGACCGCGGTTACGTTTGCCACCAGTATTGCGTCGGTTAAACTTTATTATTCACATTAAAATCAATACCGATGTATATTATTTTAGGTGGTACGGGTCACGTTGGATCTGCAGTAGCGCAGTCCTTACTGGAACGGGGACAAGCCGTTACCATAATTTCCCGTAATGCGAAAAAAGCAACTAGCTGGAAACAAAAAGGAGCCCAGGTTGCCCAGGTAGACGTTCATGACACTTACGCATTGCATCAGGTTTTCAGGAATGGAAAAAGGTTGTTCCTGCTTAACCCTCCGGCGGCTCCTTCAGCCGATACGGCGGCTGAAGAACGTAAATCACTGGCATCCATTCTTAAAGCCTTGGATGGTTCAGGTCTGGAGAAAATAGTGGCCGGGTCTACTTATGGGGCGCAACCCGGCAATCGTATCGGAGATTTGGGCATACTATACGAGATGGAAGAGGCTTTGGCCGAGCAGACAATTCCCGCTACGATCATCCGGGCCGCTTACTACATGAGCAATTGGGATATGTCCCTTCTTACTGCCCGGCAAGAAGGCAAAGTATATTCCTTGTTTCCCCCTGACTTTACCTTGCCCATGGTAAGCCCCGATGATATTGGGAGAATGGCGGCCCAGCTACTGGTGGAGCCTGCGCCCCAAACCGGTCTGCACTACGTAGAAGGTCCGAAATTTTACTCTCCGGCGGATGTAGCTGCGGCCTTTGCAAACGCCTTAAGGAAGCCAGTAGAAGCAGTAGAAATTCCCCGTGGGGAGTGGATACCCGCACTAACTCGCGTTGGTTTCTCTAAGGAAGCTGCCAAGTCCTTGGCGGCAATGACGGCCATAGTCTTAGAGAAAAAGTATGACTTCCCCGCCTCTCCTTTACGAGGCACCACTACTATTCAGGAGTATATTACCAAGTTAATAAGCGACGGACAATAAGTATCCGGACTCCGTTTGGCTGCATGGCACCGATTGATAAGAACGTGGCGTAGGAAGGTACATGCGGATTAATCTGTGGGAGTCATCTTTGTTTAAACCCAAAACCGTACCAACAGGATGACTCCCTCAATGCAGACAGTAGCTACGCGTGAATTGGTCGAAAACTTCGTCGAAGCCTTATTACAGAGAAATCTGGAGAAAATTGTCAGTCTTTTTTCCGATAAAGTAGATTGGTATATTCCCGGCCCGGAAGCTTTAGCACCTTGGTTAGGTAAGCGAAACAGCCGTAAGCAAGTTGAAGACTTTTTCCGGCAGTTATGGCAGCAGACTGAGCCGATCAGTGGCAAACTAGACCCTATTTTTGCAGAAGATACTTTTGCGGTTATAACCGGCAGTTTTAGTGTCCGAATGCTTCAAACTCATAAAATTTTTGAATCCTTGTTTTTTATCCAGATTGCCGTGGAAAACGGGCTTATTGTCAGGTATCGTCTGTTAGAAGAAGGGTACGGTTTGAGCATTGCATTAAAGGCATAGATTTATTCAATGCCAACTTATCAGCTACTCTTTAGCCACTCTTTTTCCGTACCGCCAGACGGAATGAATCTTTCGGGTGTTCGCAATGGTGAAGGCCGGATTTGCATCCAGCACGATAAAGTCTGCTGCCTTTCCCGCTTCCAGCGTACCCGAAAAATCAGCCATGCCCAGCAGGCGGGCTCCGTTGCGGGTGGCAGAGGTAATGGGTTGCTGCGGGGTAAGTCAGGGATGTACCATTTCTTCCAGCTCCAGATGTTCGGAAAACCCTGCGTACGAACCGGCTGTGCTTCTGAATCAGAACCCATAGTGATGGGTACAACCAGCATCGTGCAGTTTTTTAACGTTCCGGAGGGCCATTTTAAAAGCAGCCATGTCCGTTGACCGGCCGGGTGCGTTTTTTAATTTACTCCGAAAGTCTTCACTTTGGATCATTTCGAGTACGCCGGGTTCCAGCGATTGCCGGAAGAAAGGTTCATTGATCCGGGTTCCCTGCAGCAGCCCCATAGGGGCGTGAGTATAAATCAGTGCCGGCATCCCGGTTTTCCCCGTCAGGTCAACTACTTTGGCTCCTTGGGGAGGTTTATAGTCCTTAGCCGTAGCCACCGATTGTATCCGGCCATCCTCGATCACCAGCGAAATGCCCTTTTGCGGCTCCCTTCCCGTTCCATCAATCAGAGTCACATTCCGGATAAGGGTTACCTCTCTGCCCTGCTCTGGCATCTGGACCGCGGCTCCGGACAATAGGAAGAGGTTGATAAGGCCGAAAAGGAGAGTTGTCTTTTTCATGGCTGGCGGCTCTGATTGTAAAGAGGAAGGCTGTAAGAAGTTTATCAGCAAAAGAACTTTTCCGTTGAGTTACTATTGATCCATTTTTACACAATCAATCTTCTCATAGTGTGATCTATTTCTGTTATGCGGGTTTGCACACCTGGGTTTATTGTTCCCAATTTTCCAGTTTAACCGCTACCGGGTATCCTTTTTGAGTTATTGCTAAGCTTACTTGTCACATGAGAAATAAAGCAGCTATAATTGTATCCTGATCAATTTTAATTATCCAACCCCAGCAACAGCCGCATTTCGTTTCATCAAATCCTATTACTTGTGCCTTTTCTCCACAATAAGGCTTTCCGGCAAATTTCCACTTTGCATCTCGTTTGCCTGCTTGCTGCGGTTACGAAAGAAGAAATGATTAGAATCCCTAAAAAGGTAATTACCCGGCAGGCCATTAATCTATTTTAATTGTAATTAAGTAGTTTTTTACAATTATTTTAAACTATCCCCTCTGAATTGTCATTCCGGAGGAGAATCTTCTCAGTATAGGTCGATCACTATTGTAATCAAGAGAAGATTCCCTCCGGGAATGACAAAAAATAGTATAAACTAATTTCTGTGATCTACTTAAGATACTGAATACGTAAAGACAATAAGGAAACGTCAGGGTGATATCAGTAATTCTGAAAAAAATGATTTTCTCATTACTCTTTACTTCTTAAAGGCTAATTCATTCCTTTCCATTTGGGCAATGTGTCTTTGAGCATGCTTGGCCAGGGAAGTGAATGTACTCGTACACATTTATCTTTCCCAGGCCATTTACCGTCATGGTAGTTTTATACAAAACCCCTTCCTCATTGGGCATTTGGTCCAGATACTGAAGGCATGCATTTTTCTGGGCAGCAATTGTATTTCTGATATCGGAAAGTGATGCTCTCCCGGTGGGCTCCTTATACTCAGGACGTACCCAATCAAAGGATTTATAGATTCCTATTTCATCCAGCTTTGCTCTTTCAAACGAATAACTTTCTAACTCTTTAGCCAAATCAAGGTTATTCACATTCTTTAACGCTTTCAGCACCCCTTTATCAATCAGTTTCAGTAAAAAGTGGCTGGTTAATGAAATATGCTCCAATATCTCGTTGATTGTCCAGTCATTATTAGGTGGACGGTAATCCCGCACAGCTTCCGGCTTATCAAACCAAGTATCTACCTCCGTAAATACATGATTAAGCGTGGCTTTTATTTCAATAATTAGCTCTTGGATTCTCATTCTTTATTCTGACTGTTGTCCTACCACAAGATAACCATCATCCATAACAATAAGCGTCTTATCCGGGTATCGGTTACTACTCTTTATCAAAGAATTTCTTATTCTGAATAAGCCTATTCATCATACTGGCAATTCTTTCCGCTTTGGTTTCTTCTTTTTTCGCCTCATAGATCCAGCTCAGATACGCCTTCTGTTCGCCTTCCGAAAAGCTCAGGAAAGTTTGGAATACCTGGGGCAATTCATTGGCAAAACATTCCAGTAGTTCCTGGGGAATTTCCAGGGGTGTTTCGTCCGGAAACAGTACTACTTTAATAAAATCGCCTTCTTTTTTACCGATCTTCTTTCTGATTTCCGCTTTGACCGGCAGGAAAAGCCGGCTATTCCCCATGGGCATTAACCGGTAACTTTTTATCAGGAAACCGTCAATACTGCCTTTCACTTTCACCCAGCCGAAAGGAGCCGTTTTGTTAGGTTGAATTTCAGGGATGACGGCGTATGTCCACCCGCCTTTTCCGGGAAACTTTTCCAACAGATATTCTTTATCTACTAATGGCTTTTCTTCGTTCATGTGATTGGTCTGCTTTCCGGCAGCATCCCCAAGTACGCAAAGACGCTGCGGCTCCGGAAAAACTATTTATCCAGTAACTATTTTCCCTACTTAACCATCTGCTCAACTGCCGGGTTGGGTTCCATAATGGCTTGATACACCAGCACCCGGAATTTGTCGGCGAGGTCACCGTAACTGTTAGGGTATTTCTGAGTCATCAGCAGGGCCACCACACCTTCTTTGGGGTCGGCCCAGTAAGTAGTGCCAAAAATGCCGCCCCAATCAAACGAGCCCGCGGAAACGCCTAAGCGGACCGCTTCCCGTTCGGTAGTAAGTCCGAAACCCAAGCCGAACTTCTTGAACCCCAGATTCAGGTCGCCGATCTGATTACTGGTCATCATCCGGACCGTAATGGGACTAAGCAGCCGCTTGCCGTTGTATTCGCCGCCATTCAGCAGCATTTGCAGAAAAATGGCGTAATCATAGGCCGTGGATGAGAGCCCCGCTCCGCCGGAATAGTAGCTCCCGGCTTGTTTGGGATAGTCAGGGCTCTGTCCGTTCCGGGCTGGCATTTTGGTAATGGCTTTTTCTTTATCCTCGGTGTACAGCACCGCCAGCCGGTTCTGCTTTTCCTTAGGCAGATAAAAATAGGTATCCTTCATCCCTAATGGCTCAAATATACGGGTACGGAAAAACTGGTCCAGCGTCATTCCTGAGGTAACTTCCACCAGATACCCAAGCACATCGGTATTGAGGCCGTACGAAAACTTTTCACCGGGTTGATGGATCAGGGGCAGGGCCGCCAGGGAATTAATGGCGTCGGCTAGCTTCCCGTTCGGCGTACCGATCCCGCTTGGTATTTTGGCTTTGGCGTAAATGGCATTGGCTTCCTTGGTACCAATCGAGGGGTAGCTGATGCCTGACGTATGCGTCAGCAATTGCCGGATGGTAATTTCCTGTTTGGCGGGGATGGTCGTGTACGTTGTATCTTTTTCGTTGAATTGATCCAGCACTTTGGGCTTGGCAAAGGCGGGGATGAATTTGGAAATAGGATCATCCAGCAGAAACTTTCCTTCTTCAAACAGCATCATGACGGCTACGCTGGTAACGGCCTTAGTCTGGGAAGCAATCCGGAAAATAGCGTCTTTTTTAAGGGGTGTACTGGCCTCCCGGTCATCCTGCCCGAAGCTCTTGTGGTACACGATCTTCCCGTTCCGGGCAATAAAGGCAATGACTCCGGCCTGATAGCCTTTGTCAATGTAATTTTGAACCACTTTGTCAACTCGCCCGAGCCGCTCAGGGCTGAAACCGGCCGATTCTGGTTTGGCTTCCTGCAACACGGAATGTTTGGCAGTTTGGGCGAAACCTGACGAGAGAATCAGCGCAAAAAACAGCGTAAAAATTGTTCTATACATGATTAATGCAGGTTGTAGTCATTCCGTAAGTAATGGGAAAGTGGGGTGGTTTCCAAATAAGGAAGCGGTATGTTTCAGATTCTTTAAAATGGCGTTAACAGTTCCCGGACAAAACAGTCTATCCTGCTTTCTGCTGCCAATAGCATCATCCGTTGCAGACCATGTTTAGTCTTATGGCTGTGCGTTTGCAGACAACTTTGCATAGGCTCTTACCGGAAAAGTACCGGCTCCTTTGAACTTTGGGGGAGCGGCGCTAAACCAATACCCACTTTCGGGCAATTTTTCCAGGTTGCACAAATGCTCCACGATCAAAATGCCTGCCCCGAGTAGTATCGTATGAACCGGACGGTTTCTTTTGCCCGTGTTGTCAATGTTGTGGCTGTCAATGCCAACTAATGTAACCTGACAATCCCGCAGGTATTCGGCAGCTTGCCCCGTAAGATAGGGATGATGCTCAAAATACGTTTCGGTATTCCAGTGTCGAGACCAGCCGGTTTTTACCAAAACGGCGCGGTTTCTTATTTCTTTTCCCGTAAAAAAATCAATGCCTACTTCCGTCACTCCTTCCGCATGGATAGTAATGGCTTCTAAATCCACCAAAGCTTCTAAGGTAATTTCCGATAGATCTTTTCCGTGCGCATACCGGTGGAAGGGACAATCCAGGTAGGTGCCGGTATTGGTAACCATTTCTATTTTACCTATCTGAAACTCAGTCCCTTCTTCGTAAAAATCCCTCGATTTCTCCCGGCTCAGGAAATCACAAATGAGTGGGGCAGGCAAACCCCTGTAGGTAACCAGTCCGTCAAAAATCGTATGGCTCAAATCGATCAGGTGTTCAGCAACAGGGGCATTCACCGGCTTCCGTTTATGGGGTTCCTGCCTATAATGCTTGTTGCGAATGTGTACTTTACCCACCATCAGGAGGCGCATATCAGCGACAATATAATCAGCCAGTTCCTGGTCCGAAATTTCGTTACCGGCAATATCCAGCCGAAAATCCTGCCCTTGGATACCGCCTCCATTGGTAAACTCAATGGCAAAATCAAAAACGACTCTTTTGTCCATGTTAGCGATGTTTTAGTTCTACGCAAGACCCCATAAAGTCAAAGAAAAAAGCAAATCTGAGCGGTACAGATCTGCTTTTTCTCTCTACTTCTAATTCTAAACTATTTACTCATAAATTCCTAGACTCCTCAAAACAGCTTGGCCCGCATGATTTCTTCTTCAGTCACCTTATAGAATGCCTTATGGATATTGAGGGTTTCTCCGTCCGTGACGCACTTGTAGTAGTCGCCGTTCTCCTGCATGATGTACGAGTTGACATTATCCCGGAGATTATAATCCAGAATCAGAATGGCCTGCTGCTTGATCCGGGGGGATATCAGGCCGAACAACGATTCAATCCGCCGCTCGAAGCTGCGAACCATCACATCGGCGCTGCCACCGTAGACTTTGGGGTCACCGGCATTGTGGAAATAATATACGCGGGTATGCTCCAGAAAATCGCCGACAATGGAACGTACTGAGATATTTTCGCTCAGCCCTTCCCGGCCCGGGCGCAGGCAGCAGATGCCCCGTACAATCAGTTTAACTGGTACGCCGGCCTGGGAAGCACTATAAAGCTCATCAATTGTGGCCTTGTCCTCCAGGGAATTGAGTTTAATGACAATACCGCTGGGCTTGCCTTCCTGCGCATTACGGGCCTCGTTGCGGATCAGTTCGATCAGTCTCTGACGCATATCGCGGGGCGCTGTAATCAGATTCTGGTAGTCGTTTGGCTGCGAGTGGCCGGTAATTACATTAAAGAATTCGGAAATATCCTGGGCGTATATTTCATTAGTAGTCAGCAAGCCAATATCCGTGTAGAAACGGGAGGTATCTTCGTTGTAGTTTCCGCTGGACAGGTGTACGTACCGGGTCACTTTGTCGCCGTCCTTCCGGACAATCAGCAGCAGTTTGGTATGCGTCTTATACCGGCTGATCCCGTAGATTACGAAGCAACCGGCCTTCTGGAGCCGTTGCGCTTCCCGAATGTTATTTTCTTCGTCAAACCGGGCTTTTACCTCAAACAGTACGGAAACGTGCTTGCCATTTTCGGCGGCTTTGAGCAGGGCTTCGGTGATTCGCGACTTCTTGGCCAGCCGGTAAATCGTGATTTTAATGGCCAGCACGCCGGGGTCTTCGGCAGCCTGCTCCAGCAAGTGCACTACCGGTTCAATGCTGTTATAGGGATGATGGAGAAGCAGATCCTGCTTTTTCAGCATCTGGAATAGATTGTTGTATTCCTTAGTATCGTGCACCCCAATGGGCGGAATGGTAGGCGGAATAGCCGGAATCCGGTCCCGGAACTCTTTGTGATTGACAATTTGCCAGAGCCCGGTAAAGTCGATCATGCTGTTGGCGACAAAAACATTGTCGTCATCCAGTTCCCAGCGGCCTTTCAGAATTTTCATCATGTAGTACGAAGATCCCGGCTCCACCTCAATCCGGACGACGCGGCCGGTACGGCGGGTTTTGAGCTTCTGCTTGATCTCGTCAATGAAATCAGCTTCGATATCGTCACTCTCTTCGAGGGTAAAATCCCCATTGCGGGTAATCCGGAAAAGATTAATGGAGAGGATTTCCACGTTGCGGTAGAGTTTATGGATCTCAGTCCGGATAATTTCCTCAATGGGCACGAAAATCAACTGCTCATCGCGGTACACTTCGTAAAAACGGGGCAAGTTCTGCGGAATCTGCACGAAGGAAAGCCGCTTGCCTTCCTTGGTATCTTCGGGCGTACGGGTCACCACGCCGAAGATGAGCAGTTTGTTCATCAGGATCGGAAAGGTATGGTACCCATCAAACACCATTGGCGTGAGCATCGGGAAGATGGTACGCATGTAATACGCCACGGCGTCGGTCCGCTCTTCATCCGTCAGTTCGCTCAGGGCGGCAATGTGAAAATTGTTCCGCTTAAACAGCGGATGCAGATTGACCTTGAATTCATCATACTGCTCCCGGTAAAACTGCTGGGCCGTATTGAGCAAGGTCTTCCGGAAGGGCATTTCCCGCAACCCTGAGTAATCGACCCGTTCTTTGCCGTAGTCGAGGTAGTTGTATAAACTTCCCACCCGAATCATGAAAAACTCGTCGAGATTGGAAGCCGTAATGGCCAGAAACTTAAGCCGCTCAAAGACCGTCCGGTCAGGATTTTTTGCCTGATCGAGTACCCGCCAGTTAAATTTGAGCCAACTCAGATCGCGACTGATGTAGTTACTCTGTTCAATTACATTTGATACTCTCTCACGTAGCAGCATACGGTTAAGCAAATTTTGTAAGGGTCTTAGTATATATTGTATAAATGAAAAAGGAGCCGAAAGCAACGGCTCCTTTTTCGCTTTCAGCTTATATTCTGAATCATCCAATCAAATGTCAATTTTCGCGTACTTGGCGTTCTTCTCAATGAACTCCCGGCGCGGCCCCACCTCATCCCCCATGAGCATGGAAAACAAGTGATCGGTCTCGGCGGCGGACTCAATACTTACCTGTTTCAGGCTCCGGGTACCCGGGTCCATGGTGGTTTCCCACAGCTGCTCGGGATTCATTTCACCCAAACCCTTGTAACGCTGTATATGCACCGAATCTTCGCGTCCGCCGGCCAGTTCTTTCACGACCCGTTCCCGGTCATCTTCCGTCCAACAATACCGTTGTTCCTTGCCCTTCTTAATGAGGTACAAGGGCGGCTGGGCGATGTAAAGGTATCCTTTTTCAATTAAATCCTTCATGTACCGGAAGAAAAACGTCAGGATCAGCGTCCGGATGTGGCTGCCGTCCACGTCGGCATCGGTCATGATGATGACTTTGTGGTAGCGGAGCTTTTCCATGTTCAGCGCTTTCTCCCCATCGGCCGTCCCAAAAGAGACGCCCAGCGCCGTAATCATATTCTTGATTTCCTCGTTTTCGTAGATTTTATACTCCTGGGCCTTTTCCACGTTCAGAATTTTACCCCGCAAAGGCAGAATGGCCTGAAAGTTACGGTCACGCCCCTGTTTGGCTGAACCGCCGGCCGAGTCCCCTTCCACCAGGTATAGTTCGCACTTACCCGGATCTGAATCGGCGCAGTCGGCCAGTTTACCGGGCAAACCGGTGCCGCCAAGCACGTTTTTGCGCTGCACCATTTCACGGGCCTTACGGGCTGCATGACGGGCCTGAGCTGCCAGAATCACTTTATTCACAATGGAACGAGCCTCTTTCGGGTGCTCCTCCAGGTAATGAGAAAGCATATCGCCCACAATACCGCTTACTGCGCCGGCTACGTCACTGTTACCCAGCTTGGTCTTGGTCTGCCCCTCAAACTGCGGTTCGGCTACTTTTACGGATATTACTGCGGTCAGTCCTTCCCGGAAGTCGTCCCCGCTGATATCAATCTTGAGTTTCTCAAGCATTCCAGACTTTTCGGCGTAGTTTTTCAGGGTACGGGTTAACGCCGCCCGGAATCCCGAAACGTGGGTACCGCCCTCAATGGTATTGATATTATTGACGTAGGAGAAGACGTTTTCAGTATAGGAGGTATTATAGTGCAGCGCTACCTGCACCGGAATACCCTTGTCGCCTTCCATGTAGATAGCCTCCGGAATCAACTTCTCGCGGGTAGAGTCCAGGTATTCAACAAACTCCTTTAACCCGCCTTCGGAGTAAAACTCATCGTACAGGGGCTTTCCCTCATCATCCTTTTCCCGGAGGTCAGTTAGCGTAATTTCGATGCCCCGGTTCAGGAAGGCCAATTCCCGGAGGCGGGTGGCAATGGTTTCGTGCTTGTATTCAGTAACCGTAAAAATAGTTGCATCCGGCAAGAACTCTACAGTAGTGCCGCGGCGGTCAGTAGTGCCGATTTCCCTTACAGAGTAAAGCGGCGTGCCAATGGTATATTCCTGCTCGTAGATTTTACTGTCGCGGTAAACCGTTACCTTCAGGTGAGAAGAAAGGGCGTTCACGCAGGAGACCCCTACGCCGTGCAAACCACCGGACACTTTATAGGTTCCCTTATCAAATTTACCCCCGGCGTGCAATACGGTCAGTACCACTTCCAGGGCTGATCTTTTCTCTTTGGCGTGATAATCAACCGGGATGCCCCGGCCATTATCGGCCACGGTGATGGAATTATCTTCGTTAATAGTTACGTCAATACGGGTGCAGTATCCTGCCAGGGCTTCATCAATCGAGTTATCCACTACTTCCCATACCAGGTGGTGCAGGCCTTTGATACCTGTATCGCCAATATACATGGAGGGACGTTTGCGAACGGCTTCCAGCCCTTCAAGTACCTGAATGCTTTCGGCTGAATACGTATTAGTCTTGGTCTCTTCGATAGTTTCGTTCATACTCTTATGGGGTGAAAGGCAGTTAAATCGCCTGTAAAAATGCTCGTAGCCGCATGTATAGAAGTGGCTGTAAGGTTGTAAAAATAAGCTTTTTTTTCCACTTTTTCACGGCTTTATCTAGCCTAATTCGGGCAATACCGTTGCTTATATAACATAGTTTGAAAGCAAAAAATTGAGCCTGGGTGAAAGAAACCCAAACCAGCGGAACCCGTAGTGTAACGTGCAGTACTATTGTGTTTCCCAGGCCCGGTCACGTATTCAGGCAGGACGTTAACTACCCGGTAAAACCATGCACGAACGCTATTTTGAAAAAATCCGGCAACGCTTACAAGCGGAATTGCCCGGAGAAAAAGCTCAATTGAGGATGGCCAGTACACTTCGGTCCGTACTTAGCTTGCGTTCTCATCCGGATAAGGGTACCCGCATTGGGGCCGTATTGATTCTTTTTTATCCCAAAGAAGGACTCATTCATGTCCCGCTGATCCGGCGGCCCGTTTACAAAGGGGTACACAGCGGACAAGTAGCTTTTCCCGGAGGACGGGTGGAAGAAGGTGATAAGAACCTGATTGAGACGGCCCTCCGCGAATCTCAGGAGGAAGTAGGTATTAATCCGGACGAGATTGACGTGCTGGGCAGTTTAACGCCGCTGTACGTGCCAGCCAGCAACTTTATGGTGCATCCGGTCATTGGCGTCACCCGGCACCCTCCCGATTTCAGGCTCGACGCCTACGAGGTAGACGCCCTCCTGGAAGTACCCCTGGATGAATTACAAGATATTACCCGCATGGGCACCAAGGAAATTGTTATCCGCGAAGGCGTAACCATTCAGGCCCCATTTTACGACCTGCAGGGGCACACCGTGTGGGGAGCCACCGCCATGATGATCAGCGAACTGCTGGAAGTACTGTCTGAACCATGATTTACCTGATTAAAGGATTACCTTGATTAATGCAATAATTGAATAATGTGCGGATGCACAGGTGAAAGAAGAGCCTTGATCAATTGTTTGAAGCAGGATTCTCATGATTAACAACATTCTCAGGATGAGGACAGTAAAATCAAGGTAATCCTTTAATCAGGTAAATCATGGTCCATTTAGTATCTTTGTATAATTCTTATTTATGACCGAATCGGAAGACCCTGCCCGCAATACCTCTGAACTCCCTCCCTTCCTCAATACCTGGCGGAAGATGTACATTGCCGTACTGGTTCATTTGGCCGTGCTGATACTGCTTTTTTATGCTTTCACCTGGTATTTTGAATAATTCCGGGGTGCACACTTACCCTGCTTCCCCTTCCGTTTATCACAATAGTAACGTTCTTTTGAAATATTCCTCTTTATTTCGCAGTAAAGAAGAGGATTCCCCTAATATAATATTAGCAGATTCATGGTTCTTTTGAAATATTCCTCTTTATTTCGCAGTAAAGAAGAGGATTCCCCTAATTTATTATTAGCTGATTAATGACCAACCTAGACTGGGTTGTTCTGGTTGCCACACTGGCCTTCATAGTCTTGTACGGCATGTGGAAAGGAAGAAAAAACCAGGACATCCGCGAATATTTGCTGGCAAACCGATCCATGCCCTGGTATGCAGTAGGATTATCCATCATGGCAACGCAAGCCAGTGCCATCACCTTTCTTTCAGCCCCTGGCCAGGCATTTTCAGATGGCATGCGGTTCGTACAGTTTTACTTCGGCCTGCCGATTGCCATGGTGGTGCTGTGCGTGACTCTGGTGCCTATTTACCATAAACTGAACGTATTTACGGCCTACGAATACCTGGAAAGCCGGTTTGACCTGAAAACCCGTTCCCTGGCTGCTTTTTTATTCCTGATTCAAAGAGGTGTATCTACCGGGGTCAGTATTTATGCCCCGGCCATTATTCTCTCCTCCATCCTGGGATGGAACACCAACATTACTTGTATCATTATCGGACTGCTGGTGCTGTTGTATACCGTGATGGGAGGCACCAAGGCGGTCAGTCATACGCAAATGGGCCAGATGACCGTCATTCTAAGCGGAATGGCCATTGCCGGAATCCTCACGGTGTACATGCTTCCGGATGAGGTATCTTTTGTGGACGCCATGAAAGTAGCCGGAAAAGCCGGTCGTCTCAACGTGATTGACCTCAAATTTGATCCCAGTAATCAGTACAATATCTGGACGGGCTTGTTTGGCGGTTTTTTCCTGGCAATGTCTTACTTCGGCACGGACCAATCCCAGGTAGGCCGGTACCTGTCGGGCAGTTCGGTCGGGCAGAGTCGCCTGGGATTAATTTTTAATGGCTTTATTAAAGTACCCATGCAGTTCTGCATTCTCTTCATCGGCGCTATGGTATTTGTGTTTTATCAGTTTTTCCAGCCACCGGTGTTTTTCAACAATGTGGAGGTGAATAAAGTGAAACAGGGAGCCTATGCTACGCAATTTCAAGCCCTGGAACAGGAACATACGATAGCCTTCCAAGCCAAGCAACAAGAAGTTAAAGGATTGCTGGATGCCATCCACACGGATGATGAATCCCAAATTACTGCCGCAGCCATCCGGTTTGATACTGCCGAAGCGAAAGTAAGCGGCATTCGCAAGCAGGCCATTGACCTGATCCGGAAAAGCAACCCAGAGGCGGAACTGAATGACACCAATTATGTATTTCTGACCTTTGTCAAAAACTATCTTCCGGCGGGCCTGGTGGGCTTGCTGATTGCGGTAGTGTTTTCCGCCTCGATGTCGTCCATTGCGGGAGCCTTAAATTCGCTTACTTCTACTACTATTGTAGACGTCTATAAGCGAACCTTACGGCCCCATGAAGATGAAAGTCATTACCTATTAATGTCCCGGTGGTTTACCTTCGGCTGGGGCATTTTCAGTATTATCGTAGCCCTGTACTCCGACAAGCTAGGCAACCTCCTGGAAGCAGTCAACAAACTCGGGTCTTTATTTTACGGGGTCATTCTGGGCATTTTTGTGTGCGCCTTCTTCCTTAGGCACATCCGTGGCGGGGCTACTTTTTACGCCGCATTGGTTTCCCAGGGAGTCATTTTTGCCCTATTTGCCTTTACCCCTATTGCTTTCCTTTGGTATAATGTCATCGGTTGCCTATTAGTAGTGCTAATAGCGGTACTAATCAGTGCAGGACAAAAAAAAGCCGCCCTTCAGTAGTCTGAGGCGGCAGTATGGTAGCGTACGTTAGGTTAGGGTCAGATAGCTAATTTAATGGATCCATCATTGGTGATCCTGAAGCCTGTTTTGCCGATGACTACTGCGTTTTCTGCCCATACATCGGTACCGTGGAAGGTATCCTCAGGATACTCCCAAACGGAGTAAGTTACCTGCAGGGTCTTGCCACATTTCTTGCAAGGCTTGCTTATAGCCGTACGGTGGCAGGTTTGAGTTCCCATCAGTTCTTCACTGACGGAGGCAACCGAAAAATTGAATTCCTTAGGTTGAATAACGGTGATGTTTTTACAGCCCAGACACCTGATACTGGTGATTCCGGAAGAAATAATTTTTCCCATAACATAGCTAGTTGATTTCTGCAATGTATTCCGGATTTTCCGTGGAAGTAACCTGGCTACTGCTAACATACATTAAATAAATTAAAGTTTTTCGGTAATAAAGCCAAGATTAAAAGTAATAAAGCTAATGAAAAGTAACGCATCTATTAAAAAAGATTTATATCAGATGAGCTAAACTAGCTGGTATCATTACTTTCAATCCGGTTTATCTACCTTTTATTCTGTGAAATTACACATATACGACACTTGAGGGGAAGTATCCCCGGCTGCGGACCGCTTTACTACCGATTACGTACAACGCAATCTAATGCTTTAGTAGGCTTCTCATCAGGGAATACCCTTACGGGCGCATGCAAGTATCTGGGTAATTTTGCAAAATCCAGCGTGATTAGTTTGGGTAATTGCCAGTTTGCAGGGCTCGATGAATGGGCCCGCATGCATAAGAGCAATGAAGGCGGTTGTCAGCATTACCTGCATAAGCCACTACTTACTCTTTTAGAAGGTAAGCCAGGCAGCATCGCTTTCCGTATTGCAATAGCTTATGACCTTAGCGATGAATGTTATAAAATAGATGATTTTATTGCTCAGCTTTATAGCGGAGGAACAGGCACACCCGTAACAACCAATCAGCCATGCACGGAGGCGTCCGCTGGCAGAAGGAAAAAGGGAAACCGGCTCATGACTCGCCGGGCTGCTTATAACAGCTGTCCGATTCCGAATGTCAGAACAAAAAGAAGGGTAGTGAGAGCCATCTGCTTTAAATAGGGGTCCAAATCAGCCGCTGAGGTGTAGCGGGCTACGGCTCGGGCATTCTTCAGGAGCAGTGGCACGATAAGCACAAACAAAAATTGCCACGGACTCCGGTAGTTGATGATCACGTAACTCAAGGCTAGTACAATACCGGTTACCAACAGTACATGATGATACTGTACTGCTTTTGACCGCCCCAGCCGGACTGGAATGGATAGCTTTCCGGCCTTCCGGTCTGATTCGATGTCACGGATATTGTTGACGTTAAGCACGGCAGTGGAGAACAAGCCGCAGGATAAGGCTGGCAGGATAAAGGACCAATCAAAAGCGCGGGTGTGCAGGTAGAACGTCCCTAATACACCCAATAATCCAAAGAAAAGCAGCACTGAAATGTCACCCAGCCCAGCATACCCATAAGGCTTTTTTCCGGCCGTATACGTAATAGCTGCCGCAATGGCGCAAATGCCTAATCCGAAAAAGAAAAGAATCGTCTGCCGGGAGGCGTCTTTCAGCGCTTCATACAGCAGCCATATACCGGAAAAAAGGGCCAGCAGACTGAAAAAGACCACTGCCATCAGCATTTGCCGAGAAGTGATCTGCCCTGACTGCACGGCCCGTTTAGGCCCTACCCGGTCGGCGCTGTCAGCTCCGTGAACCGAGTCGCCGTAATCATTAGCCAGGTTAGACAGAATTTGCAGGAAGACGGTAGTTAGGGCGCAGAGCACAAAAATACGCCACTGAAAAGCATGAAATCCAAGCGCGGTGGTTCATTAGGGTAGTAAAGGTATTGGGTAGTAAGGTACTGGGTAATAGGTATTAGAAATTGGGAACCGGAGTAGTAAACAGTAAAGCTATTGACTCTACACTTTTGACTGTTTAACTACTCTCAATATCCTAGTACCTAGCACCCAATCCTTAATGTCTAAATTTAACTGTTAATGGCATCCATGATTTCTTTGTCCATGGGCTTCACCTTGGAATCAAAGAACTTAACCACTTCACCTTTTTCATTGATCAGGTATTTGCAAAAATTCCAGGTAGGCTCCTGATTCACGTTTCCGTTCAGTTCCTTCTTGGAGAGCCACTGATATAATGGGTGCTGGTCTTCGCCTTTCACCGAAATTTTCTCAAACAGCTGGAAGGTTACGCCGTAATTCTTCTTACAGAATTCTTCGATTTCAGTATTCGAGCCGGGTTCTTGTCCCTTAAAATTATTAGCGGGAAAGCCCAGGATCACCAATTTATCACCGTACTGATCATGCAGCTTCTGCAAGTCGGCATATTAGGGCGTGTAACCGCACTTGGAAGCCACATTTACCACCAACACTTTCTTGCCTTTGTATTTTTGAGAAATCAATGGTTTGTCCGTCAATAGACTTTACTTTGAAATTGTAGAAGTTTTTCTGGGGTTTAGGCGTTTCGTTTTTACCACTAGTAAGGCCAAAGGCAGAGGCCAGCAAGGAAAAGGTCAGGACAAGGAGTTTCATGTTGGAAAGATTTAGGGTTAAGTTAATGTGCTGATATGCTAATAAATGGGTGATTAAAGATTTCTTGTGGCTTAGCGTCTTTGAAACTTTAGCCCTTTAATCAGGTGAACGCTTAATGATGGTACTCTTTTTAATCATGTAAATCCCGGTTCAGACATTCCGGATTCAGACACCAAAACGGACAGATTCAGTGAGCGTTGACAGAACGGAAATTTCCCGGTTCCAGCTGGAAGTAATCCAGTGCTGGTCTTTACCGGCTTCCATAATTTTTTCATTCGCTGTAAATACCCAGATCACCTTTTCAACCCCAGCGTTGAGTAATTCATCCGTTTTCTGATGATAATAGTTCATCGTTACGGCCACGTCTTCCAGATCGGCTTTCGTGTCTACCTCGATTACTACTTTGGGCGGAACCGCCAGATAATGATCCTGCAGGGGAACACCCTTCAGTTGGGCTTTCTCATAAATTGCAATATCAGATTGCGCCATAGCTTTTGCGTGGTCATAAAGCCAAACTCATTGGTCATAACCAGATATTGTTGAGGTAGGTTGATATACAAATGTCGTAGTATACAACTAATAATAAATCCTTGCTGGTAACCGCTTCCACGATAGATTCAATGGTTTTCGTGCCTTTGAGATACTGTTTATAGCCACGGTAATACACCGGTGAGCCGTCGGACAGCCGTTCGTAAACCAAGGCCTCCGGAATGGTTTTCCGCTGGGAAAAATTACGTTGAAACTTACTTTTATCCTTAAGGGTGGTCATAATCAGTAAATACTAAAACTTTACTTGCTTCATCCCAATCTACACAAATCAATTTAATCATCGGCATCATTTCCATCAACAGTTCTGACACTACATCCGTTCCGGCACGCCAATACCCAATAAAGCCATAGAACTGCGAATAATTGTCTGGGTATGCGCGGTCAGCCCACCCCTTATGTTTCTTTTTATTTCTGTTTGTGCATTGAAAATAGAAAGTTCAGTGTAAAAACGACTATAAGTTCTGGACAAATCATAAGCATACTGAGCCAAGACCGAGGGTGCATATTGTTCACCAGCCTCCCTTACTTTTTCAGGAAAGGCCGCAAGGACCGCAATTACCTCTTTCTCCGCTGGATGCAACGTCTTTAAAGCTTCCCATCTTAACGCTATGTTCATCTGCTGGGCCGTACGAACAATGGCGGCAGTACGGGCCTGAGAGAACTGGATGAAAGAAGCCGAATGGCCATTAAAATCGATTGATTCTTCCGGATTAAATAGCATCCGTTTTTTCGGATCAACCTTCAGCAGAAAATATTTCAAAGCTCCCAAACCAATCATTTCATAAAGCTGCTGCGCATAACTATCCTCGAAGTTCTCAATCTTGCCCAGTTCCTTGGTACGAGCTTCGGCAGTTTCCACCATTTCCTGCATTAGTTCGTCGGCATCCACTACCGTACCCTCCCGCGACTTCATTTTGCCCGTCGGCAGATCTACCATACCATAGGAAAGGTGGTATAATCCGTTGGCGTAGGGCTTGCCCAGCTTCTTGAGGATCAGGAAAAGCACCTGAAAATGGTAATCCTGTTCGTTGCCGACCACGTAAATCGACTTATCCATTTTGTAGTCGCTGTACTTCAGGTCGGCTGTGCCCAAGTCCTGGGTCATGTATACGGAAGTACCGTCACTGCGCAGCAGCAGTTTCTCATCGAGACCGTCAGCAGTGAGGTCAATCCAGACGGAGCCATCGGATTTACGGTAGAAAACGCCTTTTTGCAAACCTTCCTCAATAATGTCCTTGCCCAGCAAATACGTGTTTGATTCGTAGTAGAACTGATCAAAGGCTACGCCCATCCGCTGGTAGGTCCCTTCAAACCCCTGGTATACCCAGCCATTCATCTTTTTCCAGAGTCCCACTACTTCCGCATCGCCCTGTTCCCACTTCCGCAGCATTTCCTGGGCCTCCTGGATCAAAGGCGCTTGTTTTTTGGCTTCTTCCTCACCCACGCCCTGATTTTTTAGGGCGTCAATCTCTCTCTTGTAGGCTTTGTCAAACTCGACGTAGTACTTACCGATCAGGTGGTCGCCCTTGATTCCGGCCGATTCCGGCGTTTCTCCCTGGCCAAATTTCTGGTAAGCCAGCATCGACTTGCAGATGTGAATACCACGGTCATTGACCAGGTTGGCCCGTACTACTTTATAACCATTGGCCTTCAATATTTCCGAGACTGAATAGCCCAGGAAGTTGTTCCGTAAGTGTCCCAGGTGCAGGGGCTTATTGGTATTGGGGGAAGAGTACTCCACCATCACCGTCTCTCCGTTAGCCGGAGCGTAGCCATAGTTTTCGTCAGCCACCAGTGCTGCAAATACGTCTAACCAGACCTCGTCGGTCAGCGTCAGGTTTAGAAATCCCTGCACTACGTTGAACCGGGCTACCACATGGGTGCTGCTGCGCAGGTATTCGCCGATCAGGTTGGCCGTTTCGGGCGGACTCTTACGGGTAAGTTTGGCGTAGGGGAACGTGACAAAGGTATGGGAACCTTCAAATTCCTTGCGGGTTGGCTGCAAGGGTACTTCCGAAGCAGGCAACTCTACGCCAAACAATTCTTTTAATGCCTGACTGACAGACTGTTGCAAAACGGTTTCTATTTGCATAAAGGGTAAATAACACAGTCTTTTCTATCGTGCCGATAATGGAACGAATGGGAAAAACAGTGCGTTTTGGATAAATGAATCATTGCACATAAGCGGAAAACGCCGTAAAATCACCTGGAAGCCAGCCATTTTAAATTTCCGTTAAGTGCATTGCAAAGATGCTCTTTTCTGGTCATTTTCGCACTCTTACTTTTAAAAGCCCCCTAGCCGCCACGATGCAGAGCTACATTGATCTCATTGAACAAACCTTTGAATTTCCAACCAAAGAATTCAAAGTAGAAAATAATGAATTGCTTTTTAATGATGTACCCCTGACGGACATTATTAAGGAATACGGAACCCCGATGAAGGTAACGTACCTGCCTAAAATCAGTGAGCACATTCAGAACGCCAAACGGATTTTTAGTGGCGCTATTAAGAAATACAAGTATAAAGGCAGCTATACGTATTGCTACTGCACCAAATCATCACACTTTCAGTTTGTGATTGAGGAAGCCCTGAAGAATGGTATTCACCTGGAAACTTCTTCGGCTTTTGATATCGAAATTATCAAGGATCTGCATAAACGGGGCAAGATTGACGAAAATATTTATATTATCTGCAATGGCTATAAACGGCCCCTGTATACGGATAACATCAGCCAGCTGCTCAATGAAGGCTTCCGTAACTGCATGCCCATTCTGGACAACCTGACCGAATTGGACGCCTATGATACGAAAGTAGAAGGCCCCGTGCAACTGGGTATCCGGATTGCGGCTGACGAGGAACCTAACTTTGAGTTTTATACCTCCCGGTTAGGCATCCGGTACAGTGATGTGAATATGCTGTACAAGGAACGTATCAAGAACAATCCGAAGTATAGCCTGAAGATGCTGCACTTCTTCATCAATACGGGCATGAAGGATACCGCTTACTACTGGAGTGAGCTGAGCCGCTTCATTTACAAGTATTGCGAATTGAAAAAAATCTGTCCTGAATTAGATACCATCGATATTGGCGGAGGATTTCCGATTAAGACTTCCCTTACGTTTGAATACGACTATGAGTACATGGCAGACCAGGTGATTGAAAACATTCAGTGGATCTGCGAGAAAAACAATGTGCCCGTACCGAATATTTTTACGGAGTTTGGCAGCTATACCGTGGGGGAAAGCGGTGCCGTAATTTATTCAGTGATCGACCAGAAGTTGCAGAATGACAAAGAGTTATGGTACATGATTGATGGCTCATTCATCACGCATCTGCCCGATGCCTGGGGGCTCAACCAGAAGTACATCATGATGGCCATTAACAACTGGGACAATACCTACCATAAGGTGAATCTGGGCGGACTTACCTGTGACAGTATGGATTATTATAATTCAGAAGCTCATACGTCAGAAGTGTTCCTGCCCCGCATTGATGAAGGGGAAACCTTATACATCGGTTTCTTCCATACGGGAGCCTACCAGGAGTCATTGGGAGGCTACGGCGGGATACAGCACTGTTTGATTCCGGCGCCCAAGCACATAATCATTGACCGGGATGCGGATGGCAAGATTGTGTCGAGATTATTTGCCCCGGAACAAACCAGTGAATCGATGCTCAAGATATTGGGATACAAGTAAGTGATGCGGATAGAAAAATAAGGGGTATATTATAAAACATTACACTTATTTTTCGTTAATAGTCAGACGCAGAGCATGGGGGTGATTGTAGTCCGGAAATTATCACTACTTTTAGATAAAGATTTTCACAAATATCGGTATGAAAAAAATCGTTTTACTTGCTTTTGTTGCCACCGTTGCGCTGTCGTCTTGTGCCCGCAGATACACCTGCCCCACATACTCCAAAGCTACTGATAAGCAGCATCAAAGCATTCAGACTCCTGATAAAGCCCGCGCATAACGGGTTTTTAAGGAATCAAGCGTTTCATCCCCTGCGCAAATGCACAGGGGATTTTTTATTTAGCGCAATGCCCACTTCACCCCTCTTCCTCCGAACCTTGAACATCGCTAACCGAACCTCGAAAATATTCTCAATATTTCTGGACTTCATCCAGTTTGCGGTTCAGTTCGAAGGCAGCGCTGATTAGCCCCAGATGGGTGAAGGCCTGCGGAAAATTGCCCAGATGTTCACCCCGGAAACCGAGTTGTTCGGCAAACAGCCCCAGATGGTTGGCGTAACCCAGCATCTTTTCAAAGATCAGCCGGGCCTTTTCTACCTGCCCGGACCGGGCCAGGCATTCTACGTACCAGAAGCTGCACATGTTAAAGGTGCCTTCTTCACCCAGTAAGCCGTCGGAGGCGCCACTATCCGTGCGGTACCGGTACACCAAAGAATCGGAAACCAGCTCTTTTTCAATGGCCTCCATCGTACTGAGCCATTTGGGTTCGTAGGGGTTGATAAACCGGATCAGCGGCATCAACAAGGCGGCGGCATCCAAAATTTCTGCCCCCTTGTACTGCACAAAAGCCTTCTTTTTTTCGCTCCAGAAGTTAGCATAAATATCTTTATATATTTCATCCTTGACCTCACGCCATCGGCTTATGGGGGACGGGAAAGACCGGGAATCAGCCACCCGGATGGCCCGGTCCAGGGCTACCCAGCACATAAACCGCGATTGCAGAAACTCCCGTTTTTCGTTGCGAACTTCCCAGATTCCATGGTCAGGTTGGTTCCAGTTTTTACAAACAAACTCTACCTGGGGCTCCATTTTCTGCCAGAACTCATACGTGACTGGTCCGCCATATTTATTGTATAAGTAAATAGAATCCATCAGTTCGCCGTAAATATCCAGCTGAAACTGCGAATAGGCTGCATTGCCGACTCGAATAGGAAAAGAACCAGCATATCCTTCCAGATGCGGGAGTGTAGTTTCTTCCAATTCAGGATCGCCATCAATCTTATACATAAGCTGCAAGGTTCCCTGCTGCTCGGTGATCTGGGTCAGTTCATTTCCGATCCAGGTCATAAAAGCCGCTGCTTCTTCCATCAGCCCAAGCCGCAGAAAGGCGTACATGGTAAAAGCGGCATCCCGTACCCAGGTGTAGCGGTAATCCCAGTTGCGGCTCCCCCCGATCACGGAAGGCAGCCCGAAAGTAGGCGCCGCTACCGCCGATCCGAACTGATAGGAAGTCAGAAGTTTGAGGGTCAGCGCCGACCGGTTTACCGTCTCCCGCCAGCGGCCCGTATACTCAGATTTGCCAATCCAGCTTTTCCAGAAATTGACGGTAGCATGAAAACTATCAGTGGTATAATACCGGATCGCTTCGGCTGGCTCACGCTGCGTTTCGGTGGATAGGGCCTCCAGTACAAAACAGGCTTGTTGCTTTTCGCCCAGGGTAAAATCGGCATACACATCCTGGCCTTCTATTACCATAGGTACGTCGCTGATCAGCCGGAAGGCCGTTTGATCTTCCCCCTGGCTCCGGAAAATAATTTCATACCCTTCTCCTTCCAACGTGTGTCCGGCCCGGGCGTAATCAAAGCGGGGCTGGCAGCGCATCCGGAGTTTCATCTCCCCGCGGGGCACTACCACGCTACGAACCAAAACGCAGTTTTTCTCCTCCGCTTTTACGGGCATGAAATCGGTGATTTCGGCCACACCTTGCCCAGATAAGAAGCGGGTAAACAGTATGGTGGTATCGGGCAGGTAGAGTTGCTTGAGGTCAACCTCCGGTTTTTGGTCTGGCTCCTCAGCCACCGCCGGACGAATATCAAAAAAACCACCCTTCTCCTTATCTAGCAGCGCAGCAAAAATACTGGGTGAATCAAAACGGGTAAAACACATAAAATCAATGGAGCCTTCCGTTGAAATCAGTGCCACGGTATGAAGGTTACCGATAATGCCATAGTTACCGATGGGTTGATAGCTGTTATTGTTCATAAAGAGTTACGTATTTGTTCCTTTACGTAAAACGATGCTTTTAGGTATAAACTTAAATTCCGGCGGAAAAATAATTCTCTTGAGCAGAATGCTTAGCAGTCGTTGTTTAGTCTTTTTTGGTAATCACCAGGTTCCGGAAATGAGCTTCGGTACCCGAACCAATCCACAAGCCTACACTGCCTGCGTGAGTTGGGCCGTGCTTTAAGTCGTTGATGATCAAAGTAGGTTGTTCCTGCCCGTGGACGTAGAGTTTGGCTTTATCCTCTTCCACTTCAATTTTTACTTTCGTCCATGCGCCTACCGCTAAGTCCACGTAGGATTCGTACTTTTCGGGCGTTTCTTTGCGGCTCTTTTCCCAGGGAAGGTCGGGATAGGAAATATACTGCACGGAGTGGTTTCTACGGACTTGGTCCTGGGCTCTGCCATTGGTGGGCCGTAAATAAATGCACTCGAACTTGGAATCATGCCCACTAATGCGAAAGGCAATGCCGACAAAACCACGAGCTGATTCTACGGCTGTAGCCGAGGACTTTCCTGCCAGCTCTACTTCGATGATCCCATTGCGGAAAGTAATATCTTTAAGTTTGGCGTATTTTACTTCCGAGGTAATGCCCTTAGCGGTATCGGCTACCCGTACGGACTGCTTTCCTAATACTACTTTAACACTTTAGATAGGTGTATGACAAATTGCAGATGTTCATCCCTAATACTACTTTAACACTTTAGATAGGTGTATGACAAATTGCAGATGTTCATCCGCATTTGTAATGCGGATGGCGGAGTTCAGCATTTTAAATGCTGCTTTAAAGGGTTCCGCATTGCAAATGCGGAACAACCAGACAACCAAAGGTTATACGTATGATCTAAAGTGTTAAAGTAGTACTAAATAAGATTCAGAAACCACTGTTACATGAACCGGCAGGAGTCCCTCCGTACTTTTTAAGGCGATGGTCTGTTTGCCGTTCTGGCCTATTGCTTCCTTGCAAAACAGCAGCATTACGGCGAATAATAGTATTGTTCCGATACGCATATTGGCAGTCAATGGGGTATTGGTAGTCCTTATTATTGTTTATTACTGGTACTGGACTCGAAAAACAAACTTGTATTGTTCTTCTAAACGTTGATCAAAATGATTCACTTTACTTCCTGCAGGAGGAAATACTCGCCAGGCGCCTCCAGAATTAAAAGAAGTAAATTCATACTCGGGTAACAGGGTGAGCTTCTGTTGGGTAACTATTTCCTGCGCCTCTCTTTGGGCTTCCAGTATAATTGATAAGAGTAACTCAATATGGTTTTCTGCTTTAAAAAGAGCTTTTCTAACCGTACCATCTACTTGGGGATGGCCTTCTAAGTAAACTTCCACTTTCTGATAAGATTCCCAATTAAGTAACAGGGTATAAGAAGGATAATTATAGGCAAATTCCCCGTTTTGCATATGATTTTCAACTGGTCCCTGGAAGGGTATTCTTGTTTCTCGTAGGAAGGCGAGTAATGCCTCATGCTCCCTTTCTAAAGACCGCTGGTAAACTGACTGATCAGGAAAAATAAACATGGTTACAAACTCTATCGCTTCGGGAACGGCTGTGCTTTCCTGCTTACTGTATATTTCTATTTCAAGGTGGTTATCGCATGGTTCAGTGTTAGTGGCTGGCATAATTCATCAGTCAAGGTTAACTATTCTTTACAGTCCATTGGCTTTCATTCATTTTATTTTTTGCCGGTAAACAGTAGTAGCTAAAATTGAATGGTTTGTACCGTATTCAAAAACTCTTGAAAGTATTTAGGGGCCTGGGTAATCCTTAGATTTTGAAAATCTTTTCTTGGCATATAGTTCTTTAGAATAAGCAAGCATTCGGCTAAATCATTTTGTCGGCTGCCAAATCTAGTTCCGGATAATAACTCAAACCCAAAATCAGCATATAATTTTATGGCTCGATAACTAGCTGGTTGCGTGTGAAGATAAACCGGGTAGCTGTCTTCTTGCAAGTCTCGCATAATGATCGAAAACAGGGCTCTGCCAATGCCTTTCCCTTCGTAATCTTTCAATACTTTAAACCATTGAATGGTATTAAATGCATCATACGCTTTCCACAACAGGCAGGTAGCAATCGGTCTATCTTGGGTATTACATACAAACAAGGTGTTGGAAAAGAATAACGATTCCTTTCCGCCATACGTAGTTTGGAAGTATTCCTCCATAAACCCTTCATACCCGGCAGCAGTAACCGGATCATCAAAAGGCATTGCTTTCCAAATATTGAACTCATCCGGCCGGCAACTTCTTACATAGTAACCCAGGGGTAGTTTAGCAAGAGCTTCCTTATGTAATGCCTCACACATCATAAAAATATTTTTATCCGGCATTTCTTCCATCTCTGTGAGTTGTGTTTTTGCGTGCCACTAACGTAGCATGGCGTACCATGCATTTCATACGCTGAGCCCATTGCAGTGAGATTCTGCGCTGGGGAAGGCCGGTTAACGGGGAATAAGGTGTTGGTGACAGAACTTATTCCTTTAACCTATCCAAAGGCTCATTGATTTGAGAAGTATCCACCCACCTTTCTCTTTTTTGAATACTAATAAGCTTCCTGAACCTGTAGTAGGTGCTCCTGTTCCACTATGCTCCATCACGGCAATGGTCCCATTTTATTAAACAGGGGTTTAGAGTATTTATGCAGGCCATAATTTCCATATTTAGCTCGATATTCCTCCCAGCTCTGTTCAAGCTGTTCCGGATTTTCAGGTAGAGTAAAGATTGAATCTTGTGCTTATGGAGAAAGGCGCGCCAGCACAACAATTTCATAATCAATCATCAGACTATGCCGGCTTGACTTATCGTATGCATTGTTACCGCCGGCGCCCTTTTCAAGGGCATTTACTGCCCGTAGAAAAATTGCTTTCATCTGGCTTTCCGATTCTTGGCAACAAGTTCAAATACAAATGCTTTTGTCACATCAGTTCCAGCGATGAAGTCGTCCAATGAAACTGAAACCGGGTAGTCCGGCATAACGCCTCTTCCCCGGTTAGCTAACTTCTCTTCGATGGCCAGTATTGACTTCCAGGTTGCTACCTTTACCCCGATCTTACTATTTGGAAGTTTTAGGCCAAACATTGCACCGCTAACGTAAGATCTATATTCGCCACCTGTCTCTTCACCGACAATGAATACATTTTCCAGGCTCGATGCAATTGAGGTGAAGTCAGTACTGGCAGAATAGTTTCTGCCATCCGTAAGAATATAAACGGGGCCGGTAAATGGAATGTCCGCAGGTTTAATAAGTCCTAAATAAGATTCATCCTGCCAAAAAAAATAGCCATTTCCACTGTCAACCAACCGGTCCAGGTACTTCTCTTTGATCTGGTTCAAAGACTTTGCATATGGTTTGTAGCTAAAATCTTTATCAAACAATCTGAAATCATTTGACTTCACTTGTATGGATTCGTAAATCCTGGCTGGCTTGGTGATCAAATACGAATATAACTGGGCAACATGCTCTTCTTCGCGTATCCCACCTTCACCCCGCAGGTCAATGATGAGGCTCCGGACGCCTCTTTGCCGGATTCTTTGAAAATAGGTTTGAAGCGAATCGTTAAATACGCGAGAATCATCAATCCGGAAGTATGCCGCTTTCAACCCATCATCGATTGTTAGTTCAAGTGGTGTTTTCTTTCTCTTCGCGTGTAGCTGAAAAGAAAAATGACTAAATGAATCTTCTAATCCGGTTGGGCCTCTTCAACAAATAGAGCATAAAACCACGGAAAATAGTCATTCAATGAAGCCGTTTACCCGTTTCGTTATACCCATCGGCAGGAATGAACGGCCAAATCATCTCCTTTATTTCCCAGGGCGTCTTTCCGTTAATTTGAGTTATTTGACAACCTTTGGAAAACTCAATTTCTTTCACTAATGATTCGGATACGTATAATTTGTCATCAAAGTATTGGATATTGAATGGGAAAATATGTTGCTTTTTGTTTATACCACCATTTTAGTAACGCCGTGCGGGTGTGCATATTCCTGACTTTTCCGACGTGCCAAGCAATCAGCCGATAAAACTCACTGTGAGACATCGGATGGGTGAACAGTTGAAGGGAACTGTCTTTCAATGCCTGCCACTCTCCTTCAGTCAGATAGTCAAAAAGGCCGGTATGGACTTTCTCCATGATGGTGTAAAACTTTGTGTAGTCTTCTTTGAGCTGAGCCGGAGAATATTGTTTGCGCCAAAAGTCGCTACGTACGATCACTTCCTTCAGCGAGGTAGCCTGGCTGATGAGGTCGATCTGTAAGCTTGCATTGTCTTTCAACGATACAATTGGCTGAGCGTACTTTATATAACCAACATAGGTGACAACCAAAGAATCATTGGCACTTGTACCTGGAACGTTCAGTCTAAATTGCCCGGATCGGTCGGACTGTGTCCCAAGGGTAGTGCCTGAAATGCGAATAGAAGCCCCTACCAGTAATTCTTTCGTTTTAGAATCTATTACAATGCCAGTAAGCGTAATATGATCCTGCGACTGAACATTGCTAGCAGCAAACAGGCTGAGTATTAGCAAAAAGGGTAGTCCTATAAAAGTAATGATGACAGGTGTTTTACCCTCCTAAAATGGGAAGAGAGTGGCCCATAATACTGTAATTCCCCTCATTTTTTCAAGGAGGGATTAGGGGGTGCTTATAGCCATCATTACTTTTATAGGACTACCGCAAAAAGATATTTAAACGGCGCATTTGCTGATTTTTAAGCTGAGTAAACAACGGCCTTAGCCGGCCTTTAGTGTCTATTTAGTCCAACAGATCAGGCCTGTCTGGGGACGTTGACGGTAACGTAACGAGCACCCCCGCACACCGGGCTTGAGTGAGCCCTGCGGGAGGGAGTCCCGTAGTCGGCGGGTGCGGTGTCGGCTATTCGGCTTTTCTGTTTTTCATTCTTTTTTCTTTCCTTCCGGCTTTCACTTCCTCACACCAAACGCCCTTTTTCTCTGCTTGCAAGCAACGGCTCAGCCATTCCCGTAAACTGGTCCTGTTGCGGTAAGGCTTTGCAGTGAGGCAAGGCCGGTTAACGGTGAATGGGGTGTTAGTGGTAGGTATACCCCTTTTATTCTTTAAAATCCGATTGGATTAATAAATTTTAGTGATCTTAAGGTGATACACTCCTCGATTAGGGAACAGTTTCACCAACTCACTTTCTGCTTCTTGGGAAACCGGAGCAAAACCGCCATCAAATGTGAGCACTTTACCTACTACTTTGTATTCATCGGGTAGGTTACAAAAGATACCCACATCTGTTTGCGTCATATCTGAGCCGATATAATACCGATTAATACGTTCTGAGTAAGCAATAGGAGCGGTGCTCCTTTTCACCTTATAGGCAATAACTTGACCGCAGGCATAGCCTTCCCGGTTTGGATCAGGCTCGGGAGTAGATCGATGGCAGCTGAAAAAGCATAGTAAAACCAGTAGCTTATTCATATGAGTAATCGTATCTTTTGATTGAAAACGTTGCCCTCATTAGTTTGTTTTGCAGTGCAATTGAGATAATTATCAACTCTATCCTGCTCTTTCCTGAATCCAGTATTTTCTGCTTCGTTTATCCTCTTTTACTTACTGCCAACGAATCAAAGTCAACCGCACACCGTGTGCTCCTGCTTTGGCATTGCGGTGGGGCAAGCCCGGTTATCGTTCAGCAGGGTGTTGTCGGTAGTTATTTTTCAATTCCGCTTTTCTATTTCTTCTTTCAATAGTATTCAACTGGATATAAGTACGCTTAGAATCTTTGTAAAAAGTCACTGACTCAATCTCAGGGAATTTTCTTTGAACTGAATCCAAAGGATATCCAATGCTTATTAAGGCATGAGAAAACAAAGGTTCTAAATCTTCTGAATCAGAATTAGGAGTAAATTCAAATGGTTTGCAAAAAGTAATACCTACGATGGGAAGTTTACTTTTACACGTATCAATATACTTATCAGCGTAACTTACCAGGAAATTATCTCCATCTTCCTTATAATTTTCAGCTGTTACAAAATGCTCATACCCAGTCATTCCATTCTGTCCCCGTAGTTCAGTATATATCCTTTTTAATTTTAAAGGCTTATAGTCAAATGAAGTAGTATCTACAAATACCCCTGAATCTTTTGAGGATTTGTTAGAGCAAGCACTCAGCAAAACAAGAATCAGCAGTATTATTCCTTCTTTTTTCATTTATTCAATTACCGACAACGTAACGAAACAAAAACAGCCGGAAACTGGTGGCATTGCGCTGAGAAAGCCCCAGTTATCGGTCTGTTTGGTGTTAGGCTCAGTTTCTTATTTCTTGCTTTCGTAATACTGGTAAGCAATTGCTAATTCGTTCCATCTGTTGTTTTCAAGGACATAAAAACTAAAATTCAGTTGGGTGTAATTCGTTCGAAATCTTTTTTGGTCCAGAAATAGGCAAATCGATTTATCTCTCAAGTAAATGGGTTTAGAGAAAGTATAAACAATTGAACACATATTCTTTTCCTTCTCGGATTCAAGGTTTTCAGTCAATTTAAAGGTTGCTGCTACTTCAGGGTCTTTCAGGCATTTTGAAAACGGAAATAAATAAGATTCACACCTATAGTTCATTAGTTTTTTCAACTCTTAAACAAGAAAAAGTTGAGCCTTTTCCGGCAAGATTAAAGATTTTTAAAAAGAACCTCGATAGAGATTAGAAACAGGAAATTCTCTTTGTGTTTCTATTCTTGAAATCGTTGAATCAATTATTATATCATCTATGTTGGCAGTGTAATACATTGTATCGCACTCGAATTTTTCATATTTCCACCGAAATACCCAATCTCGATAGGGGTCTTCCATTAAACCTAAGGTGTTCTCGGGAATTTTTGATTTTTCTGAATTGTCTTTAGGATAGTTTCCCACCATTGAATTAGAGGAAAACTTCCGGATGTCAAACTTATCAAATTCCTTCTGCCTCTCTTAAGGATAGTTTCAACCTTTTTCAATTCATCTTCTGACATATAAGCCCTGAGAAGATGCCTCGTTGTAGTTCCTTTTTGAATTGGGTCATAGGCAGCAGCAATTTCAGCCCAGACCAAAGCATCAATCTTATATTTTGAATCTGCCATACTTTTATCAAAGTAAAGAACAGATAATAATCCCATGGCTCGTCCATACTTTTGTTGTTCTTCTTTTGTCTAGTACTCTTCATCAAAAGATTCATACTTGATTTTCAACACTTTAGTGAAGTAGCAGAATCCGGTAACAAATTGAGCGATTGAATCTCCAGAATCGGCATAAGGTTTCAATAACTTTAATGCTGTTAAATACTCTTTAGAGTCAAAGGCTTTAAGGCCCTTGTCATACTTACTATTTTGGGCAAAAGAGATGGTTGCGATTGTGCAGAGCAGTATAGTCGTAATTGTTTTTTTCATTTTCCTTATATTGCAGGTAACGGAGCGAAAGCACACGGCGGCATGGCCTGCTGACCGTAGTGCTTGGTGTTACCTACCGTTATTATTTCTTCAATCAACAAAGGTTTCTTTGATTACCTGCTTGATTTGATTGCTTTCCTCGTCACTTAACCTGCCCACTGTCTTGGTAATCCTGCTTTTATCAATGGTTCTGATCTGGTCAATCACCGCCCAATTCTGGTTACCCTGTAAAGTGATTTCTACCCGTGTAGGATACACTTTAGACTGAGAGGTTACCGGTACGATTGTTACCGTGCGTAAGTACTTGTTCATCTCATCGGGAGAGACAATCACGCAAGGACGTGTTTTCTTGATTTCACTGCCAACGGTGGGGTCCAGATTGACAATGACTACTTGGTACTGCCCGTATTCCATACATTAATCCCAAGTTTCATCTTCAAACACGTCATCAATCAGCAGTTGATCATCGCCATTTTCGTGCATCTCCTTAAAGGCCTGCTCCCATCCTTGCCTTGGCTTGCTGACTGGTTTGAGAATGATATGGTCTTTCTCCAAAATCAACTCTACTTTATCGCCGATCTGGTATTTCTCCAAAAGCATCTTATTCAGGCGAATACCTCTGGAATTGCCGATTTGTACTACCGTAGTTTGCATATTCTATCTTTTTTTTGTAATCACAACGTAATTACAAAGTAAAGCGTTTCTTTCCAGATGCGCAAATCTTTCTATGGTAGGTAACGGACCATAAGCAGCCGGCGGTGTGCCCTTCTGCTGAGGTCTGCGGTGGGGCGGGCCACTGACCGGAGTGGCTGGTGTTACCTGCTTGTTCTTTATTTTATTTAATTTTTACTGGTTCACAATCGAAGGTAAACATCAATATGTCTTTATTTTCTATCGTGTCTGTACGGTGCATTTCTATCTTCAACAGGTCCTCGGTTAATGCTGCTACTTTCCAATATAATTGAGAGTTTTTCATCTTAATTATTTGTCCGTCAGCACTTTTTTCAAGCCACTGTCTATTCTGCGCATTCTGTGAATCGTTGGCAAGGTCTGTAAAATCAAAAATGTCAGAATCCATATTCAGGTATCCACTACCATGCTTGTCGGGAGTGACTTTCAACACCTTCCACTTACGTTTCAGCATATCAAAATCATAATTGTCTTTACATGCTGTTATGCTAATCAACACAAAGCAAAAAATCCAAAGTGTCTGTTTCATTGTTGTTTATAGCAGGTAACGTAACAAAGCCAACCGACGGCGTAGCTCCTGCTCTGGCATTGCGCTTCGGCAGCACGCTGGGAGGCTTGGCTGGTGTTACCTGCCTGTTCTTTGTCTTTAAACAGTTTTTGTATTAAACGAAATTTCTCCTCTGACCTCTGGCAATAGCACTTGAGAGGAAGTCATTACTGGTCTCATCCTCACATATTGAGTAAAGCCAACTGATTTGAAGGTGATATCTCCTTGATGGGTTTCAATCGTCCAGTCGTATTCAGTTTTCTTTTCAATATAAGCAGCATTTCGCGCTTCCCGGGCATTCTCTCGGCGGACATCATCAATTTCTAATTCAATGTCCGAACTAATGAATATATCGAAACGCAAATCCCATACATTCTCAAAAATTAGGGTACAGGGGGCTATCCAGAAATTGAAATATGTCTCATTTGCTTTCGGATGTATCCACTGAAAAATATAATCTATATCTAACTTGAATTGAAATTCTTCACCAAAGCTGATTGCATAAATGTGACTATCGTGCCAACCCATTTGGTCAAAATCCTTTTCGGTCCAAATTGGCTTTTCAAGATGGTATGTCTATTTTTTTCATCCATTTTAATAGCAGGTAATGGCTCAAAACTCCCGCATACCGTGTGTTGTGCTTAGCCTATGAGCTGAAGAGCACCGGTTGGCGGCTTGAGTTTGGTGTTGTAAGCCGTTATTCACTCCTTATTGCTTTTCCATAATTTGGTGCAAAGCCGGTTCCAGAACCCAGGCATGAGCTCCTCCAAAGACGACAAATATCCGGTCATAAGATTTAAAAGCTTGTTCTATTTTTTGGAGCAACCCAATATCTCTCTCATTTTTTTGAACTTCTGCCAATCCGGGTGAGTTCTCCCGCATCATGGAGAAAGTAGAACTTCTCTGTTGGAATGGCCTTAATATTAAAAAGGCTCCCTGAAGTAGTCCTTGTAGGCTTTCCTGATATAGGAGAATTGTTTTTCTTCGTTTCTAAGCTTAACGCCATTTTTTTGGAAATAACCCACAAACTCTTTCTGGTAAGACTTTTCTAGCCCGGCAGTAGTATCAATCCAATTATGAATATACAGGTCTAAAAACCGTTCATGGGCTAAGTATAGCAATGCGTTTTTTCTGCCATGCTTTTCAAATAAGGCATTTACTTCACTCTTTACATCTAAATCCCCGTCTCGTATGGGAATGCCAATGCTGTCACATAAGAATTTGAGCTGGCCTATTTCCCCGTTGTTTTGAATTGCTTCATTTCGACTCCATAGGTTTGTTTGACTGTCCCCCCTTCATTGAAGGCAATCTGGGGCTGGAGCCTTCTGAACGCATGGTCAATGCTATCAGCTTGCTGGGTTATTTCTCTAGTGTGACGGGTTCCGATAAAGGTTAAGTGTTTGTTGCCTTTGCTGATTTCAATTATGTAGGGATACCTGGCTATGCCTGTTGCTTGAAATTCTTTCTCGGCTTTCTTGTTATATTCTGCTACTTCAAGATAGTCTTTCATTGTATAAGCTATAGGATTTTGCTTTTTTGGCAAACTTTTGACAGGATGCAGAAGCACCAATAATGAAGACAAAGCATAAGTTAACAATGTATTTCATAATTTCTCTTCAATGGCTTACAACAAGTGAATACCCCACAACTTACCCGGAAAGAGGCTGAAAGGCAAATAACAGCCCTGTTTTGATCAATAAGAATAAACACAATATAGTGTATAAAACACACCAAGGTATAAGCTCGCAATATTATGGAATGCAGAAGGAAAATCATCTTACTGCAAATGCCGGGGCCTGTATTCTAGATATAACAGAGAAATAAGTCTTAAACAAGTACTGATCACCTTCCCTTCTAACTCTGTCGCCTCCGGCACTAAACATTGTTGGCTACTTTACTTCAACTGGGTTAACCAGTACTAGGTCAGCACTCTGAAACTTGATCACCGGGACGTACTGATTATCATTGGAACTCTGATAATTAAATCTAGGCAGAAGCACGCCGGGTCGTGGCGGCTGGCTTTGCAGTCCGGCATGAAAGTTAGTGCCAAATTGGGTCAGTGCTCTGCCGAAGAGCATCAGCAGTTCATATCCCTGATAGGCGTGTATGGAAGGAATCAGATTCCGCTTCTGGACGTAGGCCTGCTTAAAGGCAATTACTTCCGGGTTTGCGATAGTCAATGAATTCCGGAAAATGAAATGTACGTTGCGCAACTCAAACTGTTCGAAGTTGATCATCTGGTATTGCAGCCAATCGGCCATAGTCAGCACCGGATACTTGGCAAACTCTTTATCCAGGGCACTCATCGCATTAATGGCAATATTCTGGTTGGAAGCCGGAATAAACACATGACCCAGCTTGGTTTCATCCATACCGGTTACGGTTGCCGAAATTTGGCTGAGGGTAGCAGGGGTAATTTTTTTAAATGCCAGTACTTTCCCGCCCCCTTCGGTAAACTTCTGCCGGTAGGCATGCGCCAATAGCGAATCCTTAGGAGAAGCAGTATAAAAAATCATGGTGGTCTTTACCGGAAAAGCTTGCAGGGCATAGGTAGCCGCCTGACGGGCCTGACTTTCTACCGAGGGCTGAAACAGGTAGGCAACCGGATTATTGGCAAGGATCTGGCCATTATTGGTAATCGGATTAATCTGGCCGATTTTGTGTTCATTGGCAAAGGGCAGAATAGCTTTGATCGGATTGCCGTACAGTGGCCCTACAATTAAGTCGGTGGAAGCAAAATCAGCTTGATCAACCAGCTTTTGTACCTGCGCGGGGTCGTTACCTACTTCATAAGCCAGCAGGTTAATTTTTACGCCATCCCTTTCCAGCTGTTCCCGGGCCATCTGCATCCCATTGTACATATCTACTGCAATCTGACTACCCCGGGCCGATTTTTCGGATACCAACTGATTGTAATTAAAAGGTAGCAGCACGGCTACGTTATAACTATCTTTCTTCTCGCTCTGGGTTTGCGCGGCGATCTGCTGCGTCCGGTTAAACTTAAATTTCGCATCAAGTTCACCGGCAAGTTTCAGGTCGTCGGGGTCTACGCTGCCGGTGAGCTTGTCCACCAGTATTTCAGCCACCCTTTTGTCTTCGGGATATTTTTGCTGCAGGGTCTTCAGGAGACCGATGTTCTTGGTATTTCCTAAATAATACTGTTTCAGCTTCTCGCCATCCTCTTTTACCGGCTTACTCTTCGTTTTTTCTAAGTAACCCAATGCGCCGATATACTCCTTTTTTTCAAAGGCAATATTGGCCAGCAGATAATAAGCATTATCTATATCCGGCCAGTTAGGCTGCTTCTCCAGCAATTGCATCAGGCCAAGCCGGGCTTCGTCCAACTTACCCAGTTTAAAAAAAGCCAGCGAATGATAGTAGCGGGCATACGCAACAAACGGATTATCGGGTGACTCAACCAGCAACGGACGAAAAACGTCCTGGGCCAGGGCATACTTTCCTTCTTTCAGCAATTGTTTGCCTGATTCGTACTTACGCCGGTTATCCTGCTGGGTATTCTGCGAAAAGCTTACCTGCACAACAAACAGGATAAGCAGCAGAGCAAAAAAATTTTTCATAGAGAGGTATTGGGTATCAGGTATTAAGGTATTAGTCGTAAGTCGCCAGTTATGTAGAGACGCGTTGCATGGTGTCTGTACGTAAGGGAAACAGTTATCGGATTATTTTCCTTCATTGTTTGGCGTTAGCTTCGGTTTCTGGCTGGATATCCGGTATTATTTGTAAAAAATTATTCAGGAAAAATCCAATACCTAATACCCAGTGCCAAATACCCAATCACTTATTTCTTCGTCTTATTAGGTTGGCTTGGCTGCGCTGCTTTACGGGCATCGTTGATTTTTTTAGCATCAGTGGCCTGCTTCATCGCGTCTTCCAAGCGCTGCTGAAACTTCGACTTCTTCTTATCCTTATTCTTCAGTTTATTCTCTTCCAGTAATTGCCGGATCTTTCCTTCATCTACAAACCGGCGGATGGTCAGCTGCTGTCCGATGGTAACCAGGTTAGAGATAAAATAGTAGAAGCTCAAACCCGCCGGCAGGGAATTCAAGATAAACATAAACATCACCGGCATAATATACTGCAGGGACTTGGCTGGACCTTCTACGGTGGTCATCTGGTTGTTATAATACGCGTACGCAATGGACGATATAGTCATCAGAATCGTGAACAAGCTTACGTGTGACCCGTAGAACGGAATGACAAATGGCAGGTTCAGAATCGAATCATAGGTGGACAGGTCACTGGCCCATAAGAATGGTTGCTGCCGCAGTTCAATCAAATTGGGGAACAAGCTGAACAGGGCCAGCAAAATCGGCATCTGCAATAATACCGGGATACAGCCACTTAGCGGGTTTACGCCAACTTGGCCGTATATTTTCATCTGTTCCTGCTGCTGCTTCTGCAGATCATCCGGATACTGCGCCTTGATTTCGTCAATTTCCGGTTTCATCGCCTTCATCTTAGCCATTGACATATAAGACCGGTACACCAGCGGCAATAGTAAGGTCTTGATGAGCAGTACCAGGACAATAATCAGCACCCCGTAATTACCGATAAATTTTTCCAGGAAATGAAACAAGGGCACAATGACAAAGCGATTTACCCACCGTACCACCGGGAAGCCGAGGTAGACGTTATTACCAAATTCATCGGCTATATCTTTAACTGTTTGGAAATCATTAGGACCAAAATAGAAATCAAATCGGCCCTTACCACTCTTAAGGTCAGCCACGGGCAGTTGCAGGGTGGCCGCCACCGTCTTTACCGTGCTGCTGTCTGCCGGATCCACGGAACTTTTGAATGTTCCGCCGGTAAATTGCGTCGTACGGGCAATTAAAGCCGACAAAAAGAACTTCTGCTTCAGCGACACCCACTGCACGGGTTCCTCTGCTTTTTGTTCTTCCGGGTCGGTAGAATTCTCTTTCAGGTAATCAAATTCCCCGCTATTGGTGTAGTAATTAACCGTAGAAGAATCGCGGCTGTTCACCAGTTCAAGCTCACTCAGCTTCAGCTTTTCGATCCAGTCAATCTGGGCCGAGGTATTTTACGTTGTCCAGTCCATTCAGCTTCACATCGTAGCCTACCTGGAAACCACTGCCCTTCGGAATACGTTTGCTCCACAAACTGGTTAGGCGAAAGACTCAGCCGGAAAGTAACCCGTGCCGAATCGCCTTCCTTTACCGTCTGTATGGCCGGGCCGCTGACCGTAAAAAACAGATCCGTTACATCAATGTTGCCGGTATTGGTCGGCAGCATGAACGAAAAAAGGCTGCTTTGGTCGTCAATCAGTACCAAAGGCTTGCCATCAAACGTCTTATAGTTTTTCAGCAACACTTCCTTTATCCGACCGCCCTGAGTGGTCAGCGTCAGTTTCACGTCTTTGTTCTCCAGTACCACGTCTTTGTCTTCGCCTGTGGCAGCTACCGCAAAATCTCCGTACTGCTTCCGGTATTGCTCCCGGGTCAGGGAGTCATTCTGCGGTGCATTCACGGCAGGAGTGCTGGCTGGTTGATTGTCCGGAGTCTTGGTTTTGGACTGCGCAGCCGTATCTTTCATCACCTGTTTGGGCTGCGGATTGGGCGCAAAAAACTGGAGATATAAAAAAAGCAGTAAGAATATAAGGGTAATGCCTATCAGTTGATTCCGATCCATTTAATCAGTTTACAGTTTATAGTTTCTTGGTTACAGTTTAGGGTTCTTGGTTTAGGTTTCTGGTTTTGAGTTACTTTTAAGGAATAATGGCTTAAAGTTTAGTAATCCGGCAGTGAAAGAATTAAACAGGAAACTCAAAACTCAAAACCCGAAACATTATTTTACCACCATTCTTTTGGTAGCTACGTGCTCCATAGCTGCTTTTACGAATTGTACAAACAGCGGGTGCGGATTCATCACGGTACTTTTCAGCTCAGGGTGGAACTGCACTCCTACAAACCAGGGGTGGCCTTTTACCTCCACTATTTCAACCAGCCCCGTATCCGGATTGATGCCGGTGGCCTGCATTCCGGCCTTTTCAAAAGCTTCCAGAAAGTTATTATTAAACTCGTACCGGTGGCGGTGGCGTTCCTGAATGCGGGTTTTTCCGTAAATCTGGTTAGCCAGAGAGCCTTTCCTGAGTTCACAAGGGTAAGACCCCAGACGCATGGTACCGCCTTTGGTAGTAATCGTTTTCTGGTCTTCCATCATATCAATGACCGGATTGGTGGTATTCCGGTTCATCTCGGTGGACGCCGCATCTGATAGCCCAATTACGTTACGGGCAAATTCTACTACGGCGCACTGCATACCCAGGCAAATCCCGAAAAAAGGGATGTCATTCTCGCGGGCAAACCGAATCGCATTAATTTTTCCTTCAATGCCCCGTTCGCCGAAACCGGGAGCCACCAGCAATCCGTCCAGTTCACCCAGGATATCCTCATAATTATCCCGGAACAGGGTTTCTGACTGAATCCAGCGCACATTCACTTTGCATTCGTTTTGGGCACCGGCATGGACAAAAGCTTCGGCAATTGATTTATATGCATCCCGCAGTTCAACGTATTTACCAATGAGCCCAATGGTTACTTCTTCCAATGGATTTTTTAGCCGGCCCAGAAACTCCTTCCAGCCGTCCATATTCGGCTCACCACCCTGAGGCATCCGGAGTTTGTAAAGCACCTGTTCGTCCAGCTTTTCCTTTTTCATCATCAGCGGCACGTCGTAAATTGTTTCGGCATCGACTGATTCGATGACCGAATTAAGATGTACGTTACAGAACAGCGCCAGTTTTTTGCGGATATCCTGGGGAAGCGGATGTTCGGTACGGCATACCAGAATGTCGGGTTGGATACCGGCTTCAAGCAATGCTTTCACCGAATGTTGGGTAGGCTTGGTTTTCAGCTCACCGGCCGACTTTAAGTACGGAATCAGCGTGAGGTGAATTACAATCGTACTATCCGGACCAGAATCCCATTTCATCTGGCGTACGGCTTCAATAAATGGCAATGATTCAATATCCCCTACGCAACCGCCAATCTCGGTAATCACAATATCATAATTCCCGGTTTCACCCAGTAAGCGGAAGTTGCGCTTGATTTCGTCAGTAATATGTGGGATTACCTGCACGGTTTTGCCCAGGTACGCACCTTCCCGTTCTTTAGAAATCACGTTATTATAGATGCGGCCCGTGGTAACATTATTCGCCTGCGAAGTGGTGATGTTTAGATACCGTTCATAATGTCCCAGATCAAGATCGGTTTCGGCACCGTCGTCGGTTACATAGCACTCCCCGTGCTCATACGGGTTGAGCGTACCGGGATCAATATTGATGTATGGGTCAAATTTCTGAATGGTAACGGAGAAACCTCTGGCCTGCAATAGCTTGGCAAGAGACGAAGCAATAATCCCTTTTCCCAGGGAAGAAGTTACCCCACCGGTAACAAAAATGTATTTAGCGGAATCCATAAGTTGTCAGAAGCGAAAGCACTTATGGGACACAAAGGTACAAATTAATTTCCGGTTTGTACCGTCTGTCTGAGGGTCAGCTATCGCACAAAATGAAGCTTTAAAAGATTGTCCCGCATTCCAAATGGCGTACTGAAGCTGTTTAGCCTTTTCGAGAAGGAGGTTAAAATGGTATTGCGGATACAACTTTCGTCGGTTTCTCATAACGTGATATCGGTTTAGCTTCGCTGAGAATAGTTCTCACAACCGACACTTAGCGGACAAAACCCTATCCGAAATGTACTCTTTTAGAAAAGGCTAAACAGCTTCACTGTTTGGTTTACAGCGAGTCAGCACGGTACCAATTATTTTTTCAGAGCAACCAATCTGCACCTATAGACGTGTATAGCGCTAAACCAACATATGAAATGAACTATTATGACAACCATTAATCAGACACTTTCAAATACTTACCATCAATCCGCTCCCTGGATTGAACGCTTAGCCCGGTGGGGATACGCCGCTAAAGGGGTAGTATATGTACTATTAGGCATTTTGGCATTAATGGCTGCTTTGGGCCAGGGCGATAAAAATGCCAGTAAACAAGGGGTAGCCGAATTAATCTTTGAGCAGCCTTTCGGAAAATTCCTGGCTATTCTGGTGGTAATCGGCATTATCGGATTTGTAGTCTGGCGTTTCGTTCAGGCATTCAAGGGGGTGAACAATGGAGATGAACCCAAGAAGAAAGCCGTGAATGAGGTCAGGTACATTTCCAGCGGCTTAGCGTATCTGGCTTTTGCGATTACGCTCATCAAGATGGTAGCCGGTAGTGGCAGTAGTGGCGGTAATAAACAACAATGGCTCACCAAATTGTTAGATACGGGTATAGGACCATTCCTGGTAGTGTTAGCAGGCGTGATTATCATGGGTGCCGGCATTTATCAGTGGGTAAAAGCTTATAAAGGAGACTTTATGGAAAAGCTCCGGGTAAACGGCGTAGCGGGTCACCTGCGGGATTGGGTAAAACGGATTGGCAAAATCGGTTATGCAGCCCGGGGCATCGTGTGGCTATTAATCGGATTCTTCCTGCTTAGAGCCGGCATGCAGTCTGATGCCAGCGAGGCTCAAGGTTCAGAAGGAGCTTTTGATATGATTCAACAGTTTGGCGGTAATTGGGTGCTGCTGATTGTTGCCATTGGAGTAGTGGCGTATGGCGTATTTATGTTTGTAAAAGCTAAATACTATCAGATCCAGGTAGGCAGATAATTAGTAGTGTAACTAAAAACAGCGATGCCATCTCTCGGTGAGAGGTGGCATCGCTGTTTTTAGTTACCAGCGGGAAAACTCAAGGCAGCTTACCGCCGGACAGATCCGTATTTCACCCTTACTATTCGCTTACCTATCCTAATTTTATTCTTCTCACTATATTTTATAATACTATTTTTAGAAATTACAGGCTCAATATACTTCAACCCTAATTTTCATCAATTTATGCGCAAACCATTCCTGTTACTTCTATTCTGGTGGCTGGCTACAGCGGCTACTTTCGCCCAGCAAAAAAAGGATAAAGGCACTACGGAAGAAGCTATTCTGCAAGCGGAAAAACAACGCTTTGCCTCAATGATCAAAAAAGACATGAATGGCCTGCGGGAAATACTGGCGGATGACCTTGTATATACCCATTCCAACGGGCTGACCGAAAACAAAGAACAATATTTGCAGGGTCTGGCATCCGGCAAATCGGTGTATTACGCCATTCAGCCGGAGGAAACCAAAGTACGGCTCTACGGCAACATTGCCTTTGTTAATGGCATTGCTAAAGTTGATACGGAGTCTAATGGCCAGAAAACCACGATGCGATTGAAATATACCGATGCCTACGTAAAGCGGAACGGCAAATGGCAAATGATTACCTGGCAGTCATTGCGCATGCAGGAATAAGTCGATGTGCTGATTGGGTAATATGATGATGTGCCGATGAAGGTTAAACAACTGCTGCTTTGTGTCCTTGCGAGAAATAAATACAAGAAATACAAGTAGTATCAAAACAGAGAAGCCTGAAATTGCTCCCGGGCTTCTCTGTTAATCATTTATTCATCAGCATATTGGCACATCCTCTAATCAGCACATTATCTTAAAAGTCTTCATCAAGCGTGAATCTGGCTGACTCCTTTTCTGACGACATTACGCCGGCCTTCTGGTATTCGGCCACCCGCTTCTCAAAGAAATTAGTTTTGCCCTGCAAGGAAATAGTGGTCATGAAATCAAACGGATTAGGGGTATTATAATATCTCTCGTACCCCAGGCGCTCCAGCCAGAAGTCCGCTACGTACTCGATGTATTGCGCCATTAACTGCGCATTCATCCCAATCAGCGCTACGGGCAAAGCCTCCGTGATAAACTCCTTCTCAATCATTACAGCATCGGTAATAATCTCGTATACCCGCTCTTGAGATAATTTATTTTGAATATAATGCGTATAGAGCAGGCAGGCAAACTCGCAATGCAGCCCTTCATCCCGGCTGATCAGTTCGTTGGAGAAGCTCAAGCCCGGCATCAGGCCGCGTTTCTTCAGCCAGAAGATGGAGCAGAATGAACCCGAGAAGAAGATTCCTTCTACGGCAGCAAACGCAATCAGCCTTTCCACGAAAGTTTCACTGTTGATCCACTTTAGTGCCCATTCTCCCTTTTTGGCGACGCAAGGCACCGTATCGAGTGCATTAAACAATTTAGTCTTTTCGCGGGAGTCTTTAATATAGGTATCAATCAACAGCGAATACGTCTCCGAGTGAATGTTTTCCATCATCACCTGAAATCCGTAGAAACACTTGGCTTCCGGATACTGTACTTCACTCAGGAAGTTAACGGCCAGATTTTCGTTTACAATCCCGTCGGAAGCGGCAAAAAAAGCCAGCACATGTGATACGAAGTGTTTTTCGCCTTCATTCAGTTTTTCCCAATCGGCCAGATCCGGAGAAAGGTCAATCTCTTCAGCCGTCCAGAAACTGGCTTCGGCCTGTTTATACATCTGCCAGATATCGTTGTGCTGAATAGGGAACAGCACAAAACGGTTCTTATTTTCGGTCAATAATGGTTCAAGGGCTTCAGTCTGGTTCATACGCACAGGTTCTTTTGAAAAACAATAAAAAATTCAGTTTGATCTTTTCAGGGCTCACCACCGCTAAAGGGCTATATACAAAAATATAGGCTGCGTGCTAATTGTTTTCCACACAGTAATCCACAAAATATGTTGATAAACTGTTAACATACTGATAACTAATAGTATGCAGTTATGAAACCTGTGGAAATCCTCCGAAAATATTCTTCATGCCTAATTCGACTGATCACACCCAGATCATTTGCAGATAACTACTTGAATGCTTGGCAATTGAATTAAAGATTGAGCATAGCTTATTTAAGTACGATCATGCTTTTCAAATCATAAATTAATTTTTATCTTTGCAGCCTGTTTTTAGAAATATTTATTCATTTATCATGTACGCAATTGTAGATATTGCAGGTCAGCAATTTAAAGTAGAAAAAGACCGGTACCTTTACGTCCACCGACTGGAAGGAGAACCCGGCGCTGGCCTGACGTTTGACAAGGTAATGCTTGTCGGCAACGGCGGGGAGGTGTCAGTAGGGTTACCTACGGTCTCGGGAGCCAGCATCAGCGTTGAGATTCTGGAACACGTAAAAGGCGAAAAAGTAATTGTGTTCAAGAAGAAGCGGCGGAAAGGGTACCGCAAAAAGAACGGTCACCGTCAGCAGTTCACAAAGATTTTGATTAAGGATATTGTTTTAAAATAGTAAAAGAAAATGGCACACAAAAAAGGTGCGGGTAGTTCCCGTAACGGTCGCGAATCGGAAAGTAAACGCTTGGGCGTGAAAATTTTCGGTGGACAGATTGCCAAGTCTGGTAACATCCTGGTACGGCAACGTGGTACACGGCATCATCCTGGCAAAAACGTAGGTATCGGCAGAGATCATACTTTGTTTGCCCTGGTAGATGGCATCGTGGTTTTCAAAAAAGGTGAAAAGCATCGGTCTTTCGTATCCATTGAACCCAGAGAACAACAAGTAGCTGCTGAATAAGCACTATTTCGCTGGTACAAATCATATAAAACAAACCCGGAAGGTTCTGAGAAGCCTTCCGGGTTTGTTTTATTTAACCCTCACCGAACTAAACCAAAACGGTTCCGGTTCCCTTTTCAGTTTTATAACTTATCATACAACCGGTAAAAGCCATGCTCAAGAAATACGTCAACCTCTATACCGAGGCTAACCCCAATCCTAACTCACTGAAGTTTGTGCTCAACTACCTGATTGTGCCCGAAAATAACAGCTTTGATTTCCCGGATGCTGCCAGTGCCCGAACCTCTCCTTTAGCCCTGGCCCTGTTCGAAAATTTTGGGTTCATCCGGCGGGTTTTCTTTATGAACAATTTTGTTACCGTAACTAAGGATGAACAAACGCCCTGGGATGAGGTAGTAGTAGAACTCAAGCAGTTCATTAGAGAGTATATGGAAGCGGATAAGCCGATTTTCACGGCAGAAAAAATTAATGAGCTAAAAACAGAAACCTTTAACGAAGAGGATTCCGAGACGGTACAAAAAATAAAGCACCTATTGGATGAATATGTGCGTCCGGCAGTAGAATCAGACGGAGGCGCCATCAATTTTCACTCGTACCAGGAGGGTACTGTAAAGGTTTTGCTGCAAGGTTCATGCAGCGGATGTCCTTCTTCTACGCTTACCCTGAAAGCCGGAATTGAAAACCTGCTTAAAAGAATGATTCCCGAAGTAAAAGAAGTAGTAGCGGAAGGGGTATAAACCCATTTTCTGATTATATCAAAAGCCGTTGTACCTGGCTGTTCTCACCGAACAATGCCACGTTACAACGGCTTTTTCATTTGCTTTCTTTTGCTGTCAAATGTATTATCCAAATAAAATATAAACATTAATTTTATGTGATTTCAACTAACTATGGGTATTGAAACTGGCTCGGCAGGCCATACTTTTTTAACCCTCGAATTTTTATGTTTCGGAGTATGCATCAGCGTTTTTCGCTGGTTTTCACTACTGCTGTGATATTGCAGATGTTTATTATTCAGGTAAGCAAGGCGAGCAACCAAGCTTATTACCCTTTAAACGAAGTACAAAATGAAAAGGTTTCACGTAAGAAACACCCATCATCCGGGCCACAGATTGAACTGATCACTGAAAGGTGTCAGTTGAGGCCAGAGATCCGGGAGAAAGCGGTAAGAGGCATCGAGTTTCTATACAACTTTTATAGCGATCAGCTGGACTATCGTTTCTCCAAAGACGTGGTAGTTCGTATCCGCATCTTCGGCGACAGCGAGTCATACCGCAATTATATTGATACTCTGTATCCTACGATTCCTAAAAACTGGATTGCCGTATATCTGTCCAGCGTGAATGAGATACTGGTAAGCATGGAGCCGGATGAAAAAGCATTCTTCCAGAATATTTTTCACGAAACCAGCCACCTGCTGCTTTCCAACCGGGTTAAATCAGCGCCCAACTGGTTTAATGAAGGACTTGCTGAGTATTTTGAATTTATGGAAGTAACGGATGAAGGGGTTATTGTAAGACCCCAGGTCGTAAAAGACCGCCGGCTAAAAAAATGGATACATAACCGCAATTGCCCTGAGTTGTTCAATTCGTTCGGCATCTCTAACCGCGACTGGAATATTGCGGATGGCAACTCTGAAAGCGACGAGCCCCGTACCATAGCGTGGTCAGTGGTATACTTCCTGATGTCTTCGGGCCAGGGAAAAGAATTTATCAAAGACCTGATTCCTTTCCTGGCTAAATATCCGAGTGATGCCAAAGCTTCGGTACGAGCCATTGAAACGTACTATCCCGGTGGCCGCCGGCAATTTGAGAAGGAGTGGAAACAGTGGGGCGTGCAACAGCGCAAGGAGCATCTGCTCAACATTCAACCCGAAGAATAACCCCGCATTGCTTCATACTGGCGCAATATGATAGACTAGAGCAAGGAGCAATGAGCCTTTACTAACTCAATGAATTATAGAT
>JAUJNL010000013.1 GCA_030448185.1 Cytophagales bacterium
CAGCCGCACGTACGTAAAAGGCTCGGTGTTGTGCCAATCCTTCAGCCAGGGATTGTAGGCCAAAAACTCCGTCCACGGCAATATATAATCAAAACGTAACGACGAGGTTTCAGGCGTATTGGCAAATACAGCAGTAACCTGGAAAACTTTCTGATTATCCACCAGTATACTTTTACCAATGGCAATCTCCGGCGATTTAAAATACTTCCGTGCTAAATCAGCTGAAATGGCTATCCCAGTCGGAGAACTGAGTGAATTAGCAATTGTACCCTGAATCAGCGGAAAGCTGAATAAGTAAAAAAAACCTTCACTGGCAAACCGCCCTGACTCCATATTAATTTGATCACCAACCGTGAATGCCGCTTTGGTTTCCCAGGAAACGACACAGGTTTGTACTACTTCAGGTATTTTACGCTTCAGTTCCTCATACAATAGACCTTGGGTATGTGCATAGGCTTCAACCCTACCATTTCCCGGATAGGCACGGGTCATTACCCGAAATAAATGCTGATTGTCCTTATGAAAAGAGTCCATTAGCCACTCATCACGTACCCACAAACCAATGAGCAGGGTCATAGTCATCCCAACCGACAAGCCCAAAATGGTAACTGCCGAGAAACCTTTATACCTGATCAAGTTCCGGAAAGCGATGGTAAGGTAGCTTCGAAGCATAATTATAAGCTGTTAGCGGTTCTGTTAGCAATTAGAATTTTGAAAGACAAACCGGCTAACAGCTACGTGCTAACTGCCAACCGCTACAGGACTACTCACTTCGCAGGCTCTTTACCGGATTAGCTAATGCTGCTTTTATGGAATGGTAACTCACAGCGATGAGGGCCGTTAGCAATCCCAGTCCTCCGGCCAGGACAAACAATTCCCAGCTTAAAGCTATTCGATAGGCAAATGCCTGCAACCATTGTTGCATAAAATACCAAGCCACCGGAACAGCTATTGTGCAGGCAATCAGGGTCAACCGGATAGTTTCCCAGTTCAGCAACAGCCAAACTTGCCTGACAGAAGCACCCATTATCTTACGGATTCCTACTTCCTTGGTCCGGTTCAGGGCATTCAGACCCGATAAACCGAACAGGCCCAAACAGGCGATAAGAATCGCAAAAACGGTAGCAGCACGGATTATTTTCAGCCACCGTTGCTGTGAATCATAAAGTTTGGCTACCTCCTGATTGAGAAATGAGTAGCTAAAAGGATCTCGATCCGTAATTGTATTCCAGGCACGGTTAATTTTAGGGATGGTGGCTTGCCCACTGCCAGGACGAAGTTTGAACCAATAGTAACTGGCCCACTTAGGATCTAATTCATGCATGGCCGGCCCCAGCGGCATGGTGAGGCTATTAAAATGATAATCCTTTACGACCCCAATAATTTTCCTTTCGATAGATGAATTGAATTCCCCTATTTTGGCCTCAGGACCAAGCATTTTAAACAAGGTTTGATTTACCACAACTGCTTTTTCGCCCTTCTTCCGGGAAGTATCTGATTGGATTGCAGGGGAAAAATTGCGCCCTTGGGTAATGTTAAGCCCTAGCATGGTAAAGTAGTCATAATCCACTCTAAGCACCGTGACTCCTTGCTTCTTGTCACCGATTTGATAGTGATTGGTGTTGTACCCTTGCCCAAAAGTATGTCCGGTACTGGCAAAAAAACTAATCCCTGGTTCGGTGGCCGCAAAAGCCTGTAAACGTTCCCGGATCAAGGCCGTCTTCTGCGGATTGCCCCAATGTTGGTTTTTCACTGCAAGGATCTGTTCTTTATCGAATCCTAAATCTTTTTCATTCACGAACTGCATTTGCCGGCTAATGACAAACGAGGCTATCAACAATGTAATGCAGGCTGCGTACTGGAAAACGACCAGTGTACGGGAAAGGGCAGGCTTGATCCGGAACGTCTGATGCTTTTTAACAATGCTTAAAGGCTTGAAACCGGATATGAACAAAGCCGGGTACAATCCGGACAGGCCACCGACCAAAATAGCTGCCACAGTTAAAGCCAGCAGGATAGAATCTGTCCGGAGCAGGCTTACATCAATGTTTCCTTCAATCAGGATATTGAAATAAGGCAGCATCACCATTGCCAGCCCCCACCCTGCGATTACAGCCATCCCCACAATCAACTGCGTCTCTATCCAAAATTGTCCGATAATCTGTCTTCTCCGGGCCCCGATTACTTTGCGTAATCCGACCTCCTGCGAACGGGCAGCCGTATGCGTCAGCGTAAGTAATACATAATTTAAACAGGCAATCAGCAGGATGACGGCAGTCAGGCAAACCAGCTGGTAAATATTGCGCAGGGAAGTATAATGCCCCCACGGGGCTGAAATGTTATAATGTCCATCGGCAAAGCGGCGGGTCGTGAGATTAAAATCTGCTTCACTGCTATTTATATCTTTAAGCAGACTTTTGAAATACTTCTTCCCGAAATGGTTCAGCCGGACGTTAAACGATTCCGGAGAAACGCCTTCGGCTAATTCTATAACCGTCAGTACGGAGGAAGAATTAGTGCCTTTGGCTAAATCTTCCTGGTAATAAGGCAGGGCCGTAATCGGAATGACAAAGTCAAATTGCAAACTGGATTGGACGGGAGCATCTTTGGCTACGCCAGTTATGGTGAAAAGGGCCGGTTTCTCCCAGACAATTTCCAATGTTTTGCCTATAGGATCTTCATTACCAAAATAGCGCCGGGCTGCATTTTCAGAGATAACCAGATTATTTCTGGCTTCCAGCGCACTCCCGGGATTTCCCTGCAACAATGGGAAGGAAAATAGCTGAAAAAAGTTTGCATCCGTGAATAAAACCCGGTCTTCCTTATAACCCTGATTCCGATAGCGGATTGTTTCGCCCCAGTGGTTTTTAAACCGCAGTACCTGTTTTATTTCCGGGAAATTGGCTTTTAAATCACCAGCCAGGGTCATGGGTTGCTCCAGTTGGTTGTTCTTATCCTCTTCGTGCAAAAGGGTAGCCAAAAAACCACTTTGGGGAGGTTCCTCAGCCCGGTTAAAAAGATTGGTCGCCTCCAGCCGGTATAAGCGGTCAACATTGGCATGAAAGCAGTCAAAAGCCCTTTCGTGCTGAACATACAGGTAAATCAACAGGCAGAATGCAATACCCATTGCCAGCCCGGTGATGTTAATAACCGAGTAAACCCGGTTCCGGAGAAGGTTTCGAATGGACACCTTGAAATAACTACGCAGCATATGTCTGAACGTTGATTTATAGTATAATTGTCTGAATTGCTGATGGCGGTTAGGAAGATGATTGATAGAATAAAAATAGACTACGGGCAGATGGCTACATATCATGGTCTATTGTCAATCACAATAAACATTTCATCACTGCTATCAACGGTTCTAACTTACTCACTCCGCAAACTCTTCACCGGGTTAGCCAGGGCTGCTTTGATACTTTGAAAGCTCACTGTAAACAAGGCAATCAGCAGCGACATGACTCCGGCCAGCACAAATATCCACCAGTTTATCTCAATCCGATAAGGGTAGTTTTTCAGCCACTGTTCCAGGAAATACCAGGCTACCGGAGTCGCAATCAGCAAAGAAATGGCAATCAGACCTACATATTCCCTGGAAAGCAGACTTACGATACTGGAAAGGCTCGCTCCTAATATCTTGCGGATACCAATTTCCTTGGTACGGCGTTCAGCGGTGTAGGCAGCCAGACCAAACAAGCCCAGACAGGAGATAAAAATGGCTAATCCGGCAAAGGCATTCGCCAGATGACCTACCCGTACCTCGCTGGCGAACTTTGCATTGTACTCATCGTCTACGAACCGGTAATCAAATGGGTAAGAGGGCGAATATCGGGCGAAAATCCGTCCTGCTCCGGCAAGGGCCGTTTGCAGATTTACGCCTTTCTTTAGCCGGATATTTAGTATATTCTTTCCGTTAAACTGATTAAAAACAGCTATTGGCCGAGAATTTTCGTATGGCGATTCTATTACTACGTTATCCAGCACCCCTACTATATTCCAGTCTTTACCCGCAAATTTGATTTGCTTGGTCAACGGGTCAGCTAAACCCATTGCTTTTACGGCTGCCTCATTCAGCAAAACGGCCGATGAATCAGTTGACAGTTCTCGGTAGAAGCCCCTGCCTTGAGTTACGTTCAGCGCAAAAGTCTGTACAGAGTCAGAGTCAGCCGAAGTAGGGCACAGTAGGATCTTGTCGGCAGGCTGCTTACCGGTCCAGCCCATGTCATCTATGCTGCTCCAAATCTGGGTAATCGGGGCAGAGGTATAGGCTACTGCCGTAACCAGGCCCGAATTCAGCAAGTCCTGCCGGAATACTTCGTAATGCTGACGTAGTTCCTTATTCATGTCTATCATTACCAGGTTATTTCTCTCATATCCCACTGGCCGGTTTTGGAATGCTGCAGTTGCTGGTTAATAACGATTACGCCAATGATAAGAATAATCGAAAAAGTAAATTGCAGATTTACCAGAAGTTTACGGGGTAAACTGGCATTTTTTCCTGCCTGCAAAGTGCTTTAATACCCGGATGGGCCGGAAAGAGGAGAGGTAAAAAGCAGGGTACAATCCCGCCAGCATTCCGGCTAAAATAGCTACACCTAATCCAACCAACCAGTAGGCAAAAGTCCTGAAAATAAATCCAGCTTTTTGTCAGTCAATTTAAACCAAGGCATACATAGAACCACTAGTGCCACGGCTAGCCCAAATGCCAGCAAAGCCAGCAGATTTGATTCTCCCAGAAATTGCAATATGAGGCTTCTCCGGGAAGAACCTACCACTTTGCGGATACCAACTTCCTTAGCCCGCTTTTCGGAACGGGCCGTAGCCAGGTTCATAAAATTAATGCAGGCAATGAGCAGGATAAAACCGGCAATCCACGAAAACATCTGCACATATTCAATGAGCCCACCTGCAGCCTCTCCATTCTCAAACTTGTCGTATAGCCGTAGTTTTGCCAATGGCTGCAGAAACAGTCCTTCTTTTACCAAATCTTTATCTTTTGTGGCGAGAAACCGAAGAATTTTCGGGTTTACCTGTGATTCAGTCGCGTGGGGCTGCAACTGTACATATGTCTCGCCGTCATGCTGTTTCCCCAGTTATTTTCCTCACCCTTTAACCCGGGGTTCAGGCTCAGTTTGAGGCTATAAGGCAAAAATACAGTCAAACTTCAGGGTGGAATTGTCGGGTACATTGGCCAGTATCCCCGTAACCTTCACATCTACCTGGGAGTTTTTGTCGTCAAATCGGATGATTTTACCAATGGATCTTCATCCCCGAAAAGCACTTTAGCCTTTTCTTCGGTGAGGATAATGGAGTTGGGATCATTTAAGGCCGTTTTGGGTGAGCCTTGTAACATCCGGAAAGAAAACATCTTCAGGAAGGTGGAATCGACGAAGCGACTGCTCAGGTTAATTTTTTTATCCCCTATCCGCAGTAACGAGGAATGATTCCAGTCTACCCGGCAAGCGTATTGTATTTCGGAAAACTCACTTTTTAGGCCGTTTGCCAGGGAAAATGGCGTAGGACTGCCCGTACTGATCGTGCCGTCAAAATTCCAGTTGTGCTTTACCTGATAGAGCTTGTCATAATTTTTGTGGAAAGCATTGAATGTAAGCTCATCATGAACCCATAGCATAATCAGGAAAGCACAAGCCATCCCGACAGCCAACCCGGCAATATTAAGGAAAGTATATCCTTTATTTTTCCGGAGGTTGCGGAAAGCAACCGTAATGTAGTTTCGAAACATAGTATTGGGCAGTTTGGGTTTAGCTTTTTTATTAAGTAAAAAAATGGCTAACAGCTAACTGTCAACCGCTATAAGGCTACTCACTCCTAAGGCTCTTTACCGGATTGGCCAGAGCTGCCTTAATAGCTTGTGAACTGACTGTTAAGAGAGCCAACAGTAGGGCTCCGGTACCAGTCAGGCCAAAAACCCACCAGCTCAGGCTTGTCTTGTAGGCAAACTCCTGCAGCCACTGGCCCATAGCATACCAGGCAATGGGAGTGGCTATAAGCATGGCTATCAGGACCAGCTTCAGGAAGTCCTTAGAAAGCAAGGCTACAATACTGCTTACTGAAGCACCTAACACCTTGCGAATCCCCACCGCCTTGGTCCGTCGTTCAATCAGAAACATAGACAGCCCCCAGAGTCCTAAGCAACAAATTACCAAGGCTAAACCCGCGAATATGCGCAGGAGTGCAAATTGACGGACTTCTTCCTGGTACAATCCCTGCAAGCTTTCGTCGAGGAAACGAGGCTCGTACAGCATATTGGGATTGAACTGTTTCCAGACCCGCTCAATAGCTGCTAAGGTGGCGGGATAGTTAGTGGTTTGCAGCTTAAGCCCCACCGAATGGTAGAAATAAGGGAAATTCATGATTACCATCGGCTGGATAGCTTTGTGCAGTGAACTGGTATGAAAGTCTTTGACTACCCCGATAATTTCGGCTTGAATATTATTAATGCCAATCTGAATACGGCGGCCAAGTACCTGTTCCGGCTTGGCAAAACCCATCGTTTTGACAACCACTTCATTGACGACAAACACGTATTTTCGTTCCCCGAACGGAATACTCGCTGCATTCGTCAACGTATCACGAGGTTCTAAGAATCGGCCAGCCAACAGCTTCAGGCCGTAAGTGCGCAGATAACCGGCATCCGCAGCGATTAACTTTACATCTACTGACGCATTGGGATTACCTGAGTCTGGAATAAGGCTGGTGTCAAAGTTATTGTCCGAAGTAGGCGCTCCCAAGGCAAATGATACTTCGGCTACAGCCGGGATCTGGCGTAACAATTCATAGAATGCGGGACGACTCGCACTTTCGCTGGCTACATTGACCGTTAGAATAGATTCACGGCGAAAACCAAGGTCTTTTTCCCGGAACAGCTTCATCTGCTGGTAAACCACTATTACCCCTACCGCCAGCACCAGTGAAATGGTAAATTGAAACACTACCAAGCCCTGACGTACCCATCCCTGACTACTGCTAATGGCTAGCGGCCTTGATCGGAGTGCTTGTACCGGCTTAAACCTTGTTAGTACAAATGCCGGATATAAGCCTGCCGCCAGGGTAGTGAACAGCGTAAGGATGGCCAGGAAAGCAATAACTTCTGTCCACTCTAAGGCAATCTGCTTTTCCAGAAAATCGTTGATAACGGGCAGCAGTGTATGGGTTAGCAGCAAGGATAAGCCCGAGGAAAGTGCCGTTAGCCATAAGGCTTCGGCAAGAAACTGACTCACCAGCTGCTTTCGGCTGGCTCCTGCTACTTTGCGAACCCCCACTTCCTTAGCCCGGATCATGGTGCGTGCCGTAGAAAGATTGATGAAGTTCACGCAGGCCAGCAGCAGCACCAGCAGCCCTACCGAACCAAAAACCCATAAGTACGCAGGGGCAATAGCCGGAACGTATTCGGTCCCTGCATACCGGGTATTGAAATGAATATCATGCAAAGGTTGCAGGGTAAGTTCCCGAAACCGCTGGCCTTCGGGCTTCATGTACTTACGGCCTACTCTTTTCAGGCGGGAATCATACTTTCCGGGTAACTGACCTTCGGGCAATAAAGCAAATACACTTCCAGCCGAACGCAGCCCCCATTGGTTAATGTCAAATTCAAAGTAGTCTTTAAGCGTTTTATAGGATACAAGTAAATTTGCCCGCAGACTGTTTTGCGCAGGCATATCCCGCAGCACACCCGCTACTTGCAGCACTACTTTTTGACCTAAGCGAAAGGTTTTACCAACCACATCGGTCGTACCAAAGTATCGTCGTGCAGTGCTTTCACTTAAGATCGCTTGGTTGGGTTGGGCCAGAGCGATACGGGCATTACCAGTTATTATTTCCAGGTCGAAGAGGTCTAAAAACTCCGGCTCAGCAAAAAGTGCAGCTTCTTCCGACAATATCTTATCCGGTGAAATAACCACGTATGCGTTTTCTTCCGTATGAACGCTGGCTATCTTGGTCCATTCAGGAAAATCAGTGCGTAAAGCGGAACCTAGCGGATGGGGTAATACTTGAGTATTCCGTTTCTGTGCCGTTATATTCAATCATATTCACCCGGTAAATACGGTCGCCAAGCTGGTGATACCGGTCAAAGCCCCATTCATAATGAACAAACAAAAGGATCAGCAAACAAGCGGTAAGCCCTAATGTCAATCCCAACAAATGAATACCCGTAGTAGCAGGATGCTTACGAAGGTTTCTGAAAAGATTTTTGAGGTAGTTGCGCAACATATTGATTTCAGTTTTGAGTATCTTTAAAAAAATTTATGGCAACATGGAAGCAAATGAATTTGATCACATCGAAGCTTACCAGTCTGAAGATATTATGTCACTGAACCACTCTCGTATTATAAATCGCATTGGGGTAGCCTTGAACCGTTATGACGATGAATACGATGTTTTCCCCGAACTGGAACTAGAATTATCCACTGGTAAATGCAAACCCGATGTTTCGGTGTATAGAAATTTACCTTCCGACTGGTTCAACGATATTATCTTTTATAACCAAGCCCTATTATTGCGGTTGAGGTATTATCTCCCAGGCAAGCCGTTACAGATGCTACCGACAAAGCTTTTAAGCAGTATTTCCCGGCAGGCGTTCAAGTGGTTTGGTTAATTATTCCGACCATCCGTATTGTGCAGGCACTACTTCCTGATGGCTCCATTCAAACCTGGTCAAATGGAATTATGAAAGATCCGATCACCCATATGGAAGTAGATTTAGCATATCTTTTTAAGTAGATTTCTTTTCGTACTGCAAAGTACCAGCGCAAATTTCATTCACTCCTTAGACTTTTCACCGGGTTGGCTAAAGCTGCTTTCACGGACTGGAAACTGACTGAAACCAAGGCAATCAGCAGGGCAAGGCCACTAGCCCCCAGGAATACCCACCAGCCGATGCTGATCCGGTATTCGTAATCTTCCAGCCAGCGGCTCATAGCATACCAGGCAATGGGGAGCAGCAATGACAAAGGCAATCAGGACCAGCCGGACAAACGCCCTGGATAATAAGGCTACGATGTTACCTACCGAGGCACCTAATACCTTACGGATACCGATTTCTTTTACCCGCCGCTCTGCCGTATAGGTAGCCAGCCCGAACAGTCCAAGGCACGAAATCAGGATGGCGATGCGGCAAAGTAATTGAACAGCTTGCCAGTCCGCTGGTCGGCTTTGTACATCTGGTCATAACTGTCGTCCATAAAATGATACTCGAACGGATAGGCCGGGTTGTATTCTTTCCAGACTTTTGAGCCGCCGCAATAGCCTGTGAGGCGTCTTTGCCGGTTGTTTTTACGTACAGGTTCCAGCACTCATCCGGATAGTAGTAAAGGATGGCAGGCTCAATTTTATGACGGATGGATTTAAAGTGGAAGTCTTTTACTACTCCGATAATAGTACCTTCCGCATCCCAGAGCTTGAAGCGTTTTCCGATGGGATCTTTAATACCCGCTTCTCTGACTGCTGTTTCATTGAGAATGAAATGCGTAGAATCAGCTTTAGAACCCGTAAAGTTGCGCCCCTGCAGAGGAATATTGAGTGTTTTCAGAAACTCCTGATCCACAGCCATCGGGTGATCTATGAATGTCCGTCTGGGGTCTTTGCCATTCCAGTCGGTGTCTCCGGTAGTGCTGCCAATATCTAGCAGGTTACCACCCGAACGGGTTACTCCTGTTACGCCTGACTGCTTTAGGAGTTCGCTGCGAATGCTTTCGAAGTGCTTAGTCATCTCGCCTCGCATACCAAACGAAAAGACATTTTCCCGGTCGTATCCGAGTTGCTTCTTGCGGATATAGTCCAGTTGGCCGCCAATCACCAGTGTACTGACAATCAGAATTACGGAAGCGCTGAACTGCATCACTACCAGCACCTGACGGAAAACAGAGCTGGAGGCACTTAGGCTAAATTTTCCTTTCAGAATTTGTAACGGATGAAAAAGACGACAACAGCAAGGCTGGATAGGTACCGGCCACCGCCAAAGTCACCACCATCATCCCTCCCAACAGCAACAACAGGTCAGGGCTGAGCATATTCAGGCTTAACTTCTTGCCTGATAATTCATTATACAGAGGGCATTAGCAGGGCTATGGCTATCAGGGCTACCCATAGAGCCAGTAGGCACACAATAGCTGATTCTCCCAGAAACTGCCCGAACAACTGCTTCCGGTGCGCTCCGATGACCTTGCGTACGCCTACTTCTTTGGCCCGTTGCGTTGCCTGAGCCGTAGCCAGATTCACATAATTAATGCAGGCAATGAGCAGCACCACCACCCCTACGATGAAGAAAATCCGTACGGTTTGCATCCCTTTTTCGGTACCATCGGCAGCGTACAGGTGCATATGATGCAAAGGTTGCAGGGAATAATGAGCAGCGCCTATGGCTTCCTTCTGGCTACGGTGGTGAATGGCGGTCAATTTCCTGGCTATGGTTTCCGGCGAGAAACCCGGCTGGAGCTGCAAAACGTCCAGAAGTAGTAATTGCCCCAATCCTGAATCCCAACTCTTCCAGTGGTCGCCGGGCTTATACTTATCCTTGAGAATGTCCAGCGGGAAGAAAACAGTGTATTGGATGCTTGAGTTAGCAGGCAGGTCTTTTATAACACCGCTGACGGTGTAATTGTTTTTCTGGTCAATCTGAATGACTTTGCCTATCGGGTCGGCATCCCCAAAATACTTCCGTGCCGTTGATTTGGTCAGTACAATTGATTGTTTGTCAGGGAAAGGAGTTTTCACTTCCTTTTACCAGATTAAAATCAAACAGCGTAAAGAATGCCGCATCTGCGTAAGCGCATTGGTCTTCCGTAAATGTTTTATCGCCGTATGTGAACAGGGAAACATTGTGATTCTGAGTTACCCGGACGGCCTGCTTTACCTCGGGCACTTCTCTGAGTGCCGAAGAAGCTACCGGTCGCTGTGTCCCCTCCCAGGTCTGCTTGCTGCCATCGGTCCCGATGTGAGCGACTACCAGTACACATGTGTTCACCGTGCTGGTGAAAGCGGTCATAGCTCAATTCATCCTGCACCCATAGAAACAACAGTACGGCTGTAGTGAGTCCTAAAGCCAAGCCACCAATATTGATCGCTGAGTACACTTTGTTACGCCTCTTATTACGAAAGGTAATGTTTATTTATTTGCTCATCATAATAATCATCTTTTAACTTTTAGAGTTTGTCAATTAGCCCTTAGTTTTTTTAATGAATTGAATATAAAAAACGGTTAATAGCTAAAAGCAGGCTGCCAACCGCCTAGAATCCTACTCACTCCGCAAGGCCTTCACCGGGTTGGCAACCGCAGCCCGTACCGAACGGTAACCAACCGTCAGGAAAGCTATCAGCAGCGAAACTACCGCGGCCAATCCAAATACTCCCGCCCCTAGTGGAATCTTATATTCATAATTCTGCAGCCACTGGTGCATCAGATAAGCAGCCAATGGCGCCGCAATAACAAAGGCTATTAATACCAACCAGACAAATTCCTTGGAGAAAAGAAACACAATGTTTCCCACACTGGCTCCCAGTACCTTGCGTATGCCTACTTCTTTGGTTTTCCGTTCAGCCATGAAAGCAACAAGCCCGTATAATCCAAGGCATCCGATGAAAATGGCAATGCCAGCAAATACCTGAAACAGTTTAGAAAGTCGCTCCTCGGCTTCGTAGAACCTGGCAATCGATTCGTCCAGGAATCGGTGCTCAAATACAAAGTCCGGGTAAGTGCTGGTCCACACCTTCCGAATTTCTTCAACCATCTGGGGCAGGTTTTGCGAATGAACTTTAATACCCGCTACGCCATACAATTCTTTGGCGGCTAATATAATGCATGGATCAATTGCTTCTTGAAGGGAATACAAGTGAAAGTCTTTAACCACCCCGACGACAGGTTTAGGAGATCCACGCCGCCCGAGAACCACCAGTTTGCCCAATATTTCCTCTGGTTTTTTAAAACCAGCTTTCTTTACAAAAGTCTCGTTTACTACAAATTCCCGGCTGGTGTCACTTTCTTGAATCATCCGTCCGGCTACTAGCGTAAGTCCGTACGTTTTCAGGTAGGCCGGGTCAGCCGGTTTCATATTAACCGGATACGGGGCTCGTTCAGCCTGGTCGGCAAACCGAAATCCACTGCTCCGGTTGGCATTGGCTGAGGGAGGGGTAAAGGAAAGACTTACGCTTTCAACCCCTGCAATCTGAGATAATCTTTGTGATAGCGTACTAATCTTGTTCACCTTTGCCGGCTCTTCGGGGATGGGAACGTTTATAATCGCTTCTTTGCTAAAGCCCATAGGGGCATTCCGGAAATAGTCCATCTGCTTCACAGTAGGTAAGCGCCTGTTCTTAAACGCTTTATAAATATTCGATTTTATAATTCATTACGTCCGGGCACTTATTTACAATTAAGGAATTAGCAGAAATAGGGTATCGAAATCATGCTAATCTTTTAATCATGTGAATCATGGTTCAGACTATTCACTCCGCAGGCTTTTCACCGGATTGGCCAGGGCCGCTTTGATACTCTGAAAGCTTACCGTCAGCAGGGCAATAGCCACCGCCAGCAGGGCCGCCAGGGCTAATACCCACCATTCGATGTCGATTTTGTATTCGAAATTTTGCAACCACTGGTGCATGGCGTACCAGGCCACTGGCAAGGCCAGAATGATGGCAATGAGCACCAGTTTGAGAAAGTCCTTGGAAAGCAGGGCGGCGATACTGCTTACCGAAGCCCCCAGCACTTTACGGATGCCGATTTCTTTGGTGCGCTGCTCGGCCGTATAAGTGGCTAGCCCAAACAGACCCAGGCAGGAAATAAAGATGGCCAGCCCCGCAAAGCACCCCGCCAACTGGCCCGCCAGTATTTCGCTCCGGTATAAATTGTCGTAATCCTGGTCCGCAAATTCGTATTCTAAAGGAAAAGCAGGATTGTATTTTTGGTGTGCCTTCTGAATGGCTGCCATGGCTTGGCGGGTCTTGCCGGGCTCCGTTCGGATGATGGTATATCCCCAGGAAGGTTGGGAATCCAGGTAGAGAATCAGCGGTTGGATAGGAGTATGCAGCGAGGCGAGGTGGAAGTTCTTTACCACCCCGATGATTTTTCCTTTCGCTGTTATATTCCGCTCCACCGTGATGGGTTGGTTCAGGGGAGTGGTTAGCCCCATCACCTTTGCCGCCTCTTCGTTAATCAACACGTTGACAGTATCAGTGCCGAATGCCGGCGAGAAATCTCTCCCTTCTTTTAATTGAAGCCCCAATGTTTTGACAAAGCCGTAGTTAACCCCCCACCAGGAGAAGACTATCTTTTCGTTTGGCGCCTTACCGGGCCAATCTACGGAAGTAACGGATTGGTTTACGTGCAAAGGGGCTTGCGTAGCAGAAGTAACAGAACGGATGGCCAGTGATCCGGAAAGATCATTTTGAAGGACTCCAGATTTTTGAGCAAAGTCCCTTCCATCCAGACATATAGCACCTCTTGGCGGTTAAAACCCAAATGCTTATAGCTGATGTACTGCGTTTGCCGGTAAACGACCAACGTACCGATAATGAGCATACAGGAAACGGCGAACTGAAAAACAACCAGCCCTTGGCGGAGCCAAGTAGCTAAGGGGCAAACTTGGGCATTCCTTCAATACTTGTACCGGTTGGAGGAAGAGAGGAAGAACGCTGGATAAACACCGGAGACCAACCCCGTCACAATCACTAGCCCTCCCAGTAAATAGAGGCTTCTGCCGTAGTATTGCAAGCCCATTGGTTGCCCGGCGAGGGCATTGAAAAAAGGAAGCGACAACTCCACTAGTAGCAGAGCCAGAAAGAACGCGATTAATACCGTAAGCAAGGCTTCGGACATGAACTGCCCAGCCAGCATGTTCCGGAAGCACCGGCTACCTTGCGTACGCCTACTTCTTTAGCTCGTTTTGCGCCTTTGCCGTGGCCAGGTTTACGAAATTGATGCGGGCAATGACCAGGATAAAAAGGGCCGCCGCCAGGAAAAGCCTGACGTACGTGATGCGGCCACCCCATCCGGCAGACCGTCTTTAAAATGCCCATACAGGTGCGTGTCTTGGTAGGGCTGCAGGGAAAGCGTGGAATTGTACTCCGTTTGTTTGTCCTTCAGGTAGTGCTTGAGGCCCGCCTCCACCTTCTGAACCCGGGCATCTGGCCGGAACCGGAGAAAAGTCCGGGGGCCAATCGCGTTCCAGTCGCTTGCCCAGTCAAACTGGCTTTCGAATGTTTTGAACGACAACAGAAAGTCGAACTGCAGCGAAGAGTTAGGGGGGACGTCTTCAAATACGCCGCTGACCTGGTACTCCTCCCGGTTGTTCACCCGGATGCTCCTGCCAACGGCGTTTTGGTTGCCGAAGTATTTGCGGGCCAATTTACGGGAAATAACTGCCGTATAGGGAGCAGAAAGTGCCGTGGCAGGGTTCCCTTCAAGGAGCGGAAAACTGAACACGCCGAAAAAATCCGACCCGGCGTAGGCACCCGTTTCCCGGTACGACCGGTTCCCGACCCGGAATAGCAATTTCTCTTCCCACGTTACTACCACGGCATGTGTAATCCCGGAAAACTCTTTTTTGAGGGATTCGGCCAGTTTAGCAGGAGTAGTGGACGCCGTGGATACCTGTCCGTTGTCGTAGCGTTGCGTGAGTATAACCCGGTACAAATTGGAGCCGCCAGAGTGAAATGTATCGTAGCTCCATTCGTAACCTACCCACAGGAAGATAAGCAAGCTACACGCCATGCCCAGCGCCAGGCCAACAATGTTGATGGCCGAATAGACCTTATTCGTGACTAAATTTCGCCAGGCGATTTTGAGGTAGTTGCTTAACATACCGTTTCGGTTTTTGGTTATCTTTGAAAAAAGCAGCGCTAATAGTATGGAAACGCCTTTTCACGATTTAATTGAAGAATATCATTCAGAGGACATTATGTCGGTCAACCATTCTAAAGTTATCCATCGGTTAAGCGTAGCCCTTGACCGGTACACCGATCAGTTTGATGTGTTGCCGGAATTAGAACTTAAACTGAATGGAAAACCCGTAAAACCTGACGTTTCTATATTTCCCAAACTGCCCGAAGACTGGGATAACGATATCATTTTCTACACGCAGCCGCCTCTGATTGCCATTGAAATTCAATCACCGAAACAGGCTACCACTGAGATCACTACTAAAATGAACGAGGTATATTTCCCGGCTGGTATTCAATCCGTTTGGATCATTATTCCGCCCCTTCGCTTAGTATTTATTCAGACGCCCAGTGGCCAGAAACTAACCTACACCGATGGTATTGTCCGCGATCCGGTCACGGCTATTGAACTCCCGTTTAACGCTATATTCCGGTAGCGGCTTTACTACCACCTGCGTGGCAGGGAGGCTTACACGTGGAACTGTTCCTTGATATTTTCGGTCACCACCTTGCCGTCGAACAGGTTGATAATGCGGTGGGCAAAACCGGCATCATAGGGAGAGTGAGTTACCATGATAATTGTCGTTCCGGCATCATTCAGGCTGGTGAGCAGTTTCATCACCTCTTCGCCATTCACCGAATCGAGGTTACCAGTCGGTTCATCGGCCAGAATCAGCTTGGGGTTGGCTACTACGGCCCGGGCAATGGCTACCCGTTGCTGCTGACCACCGGATAACTACTGGGGAAAGTGGTTGCGACGGTGCATGATATTCATGCGTTCCAGCACGGCCTCCACCTTCTGCTTGCGTTCACTGTTGGGTACTTTCAGGTAAAGCAGCGGTAACTCGACGTTTTCAAACACAGTCAGTTCATCAATCAGGTTAAAGCTCTGGAACACAAAACCAATGGCGCCTTTGCGCAATTGAGCCCGCTGCCGCTCTGATACCCTAGCTACTTCCTTGCCTAAAAAGTAGTATTCCCCATCACTTGGGTTGTCCAGCAGCCCTAGAATGTTCAGCAAAGTAGATTTGCCGCAGCCTGATGGTCCCATCATGGCAACAAATTCACCTTCTTTAATTTCGATACTAACTCCATTGAGGGCAGTAGTTTCTACTTCATCAGTGGTAAATACTTTCTGCAGGTTTTTGGTCTGAATCATGGACATGTTGCGTAAGAGTTTGGGAATTGAGGGTTTATGAGGGGAGTCAGAACCAGGAGTTTGAGGTTTAATCAGATTCCCGGATTTAAGGACTTGAAATGCTGCTTGTCTATTAATTAGATCCTGATTCTAACAGTTTTATTCAACAAGCTAGAAAACAAGTACTTCGTTATCGCCAAAGTTTTCGTAGGAAGAGGTAATTACTTTGTCGCCGGGTTGGAGGCCTTCCAATACTTCAAAATATTCGGGGTTTTTGCGGCCCAGGGTAATGGTGCGTTTCACGGCCCGGTTGCCGCTGCCATCTACTACAAATACCCAGTTACCTCCCGTATCGGTGAAGAATCCGCCTACGGCCAGCAGTACAGCTTCGGCTGACTTACCCAATTCCAGACGTATCGGCGAAGATTGCCCCCGTTTGATCCCTTCCGGTGCGCCTTTCGCAAAAATCATATCTACCTCAAACCGGCCATCTTTTACCTCGGGGTAAATCTTGGATATAGAAAGTTCGTGCGTCTTCCCGTTGAAGTCAAATTCGCCTTTTAAGCCCAGGTAGATCCGGTTCAGGTAGTGCTCATCGATACCGACCCGCATCTTAAAACCGGCCAAATCGTCAATCTGGCCGATATTGTCGCCCGTATTGATCGAAGCTCCAATTTCTACATCAATAGAGGAAAGCAAACCGGAAACGGGTGCCTTCACGAACAGGTTGCTCAGGTTTTCCTGCATCATGCGCATGTTGCGTTCCGTACGGGTCAGCGTTCCTTCCAGTTGTTTGATTTGCATATTGGAGTTTACCTCCTGAAATTTCTGTGATTCCACTTCAATTTTCCGCTGCTCCACCAACTGGTCATATTCCCGCTTGGATTTCAGAAACTCCTGTTCGGCAATGACTTTGTCTTTGTACAAGGCCTGATTCCGGGTGTAAGTGTCCTTCGCCTGGTCGATTTTATAGTCCAGGTCGGCCAGCGTTTTGCGGAGGTTGAACCGATCCTGGCGCAAGGAGAGGCGGGTATTTTGCAATTCGTTAATCAGGCGATACATTTCCGTTTCGCGGTTCACGAAGTCCATCATCAGCCGGTTGTTTTCCAGTTTCAGAATGGTATCACCCCGCTTTACCATATTGCCGCCCTCAATGTACTTCCGGCTCACGTAGCCTCCTTCGATGGCATCCAGGTAAATAGTTTTCAGCGGCTGTACTACGCCGGTTACGGAAATATATTCGGTGAAGCTTCCTTTGGCCACGGTGGAGACCGTGATTTTATCTTTCTCTACGTTTAGCTTGGAAGAATTATCGGAGAAAATCAGGCTGTACAGGGCAAACAGACCAAACATACTGCCGATACTGATGAGCAGAATGTTGCGGGTCGTCCACTTTTTCTTCTCTATTTTACGATCCATCCCCATGAGTATAAATGTTTTGCAGGGTGTCTAACAATGTTTTCTATGCTACGTGCCAACATTTGTGCCAGCCGGCGGAAGGGCTTAATTCTAGCAATAAAGGGGTTTTGGAGTAATTATTTTGTTCGCCACCGGCCATACTTGTCCGGAACCGGACATCCGAACGACGGTTTTTGGTTGTGGCTTTTTAATTTACAGTTTCCGAAACAGGGATTGCCCGCATGAATTGTCTGAATCTGCATGCCTGAATTAGAATTAACCTAATAACCACGAGTAGGAGCCGTAAATCCTGAAAATTCCATTATTTAAGTAAATCGTGGTTCGGAAACACCAAACCGGAGACTGGAAACTAACAACATTATAACTAAAACCGTTACCCAACGAATAACTTTAGACTGGAGGTATTAGCAGCGATGTTAAGGTTTTGAATCCGGAAGGCGTAATGATCGAAGATAAAGTTTATGCCCCGCACAATGCATCACCAAAATACCCCGTTGCCAGGCGGAAGTTCACTCTCGGATTACACCGGGACTGGAACCAATTTTATCGTCTAGTATATACCACCGCTGTTGCACCCCCAAACCGGCAAATGCAGTACCTGACAAATAAATTTTATCGTAAATAAAAGTATACCCATAACCCGGCATCACCGCCAGGCTATAAAGTCAGGCTCGCTGTAAGTCTGTTCCTGCTCCAAATTGGCCCGCAACCGCTTCGGGAATCAGAGAACGCTGGTTTTTGATAGCAGATAGGAAACTGACCCCATTGCCAGCCAGGACCCGGCACTATGCAGCTGCCGTTCGGTCTGCGTGAAGACGGCACGGTACGAAAACCGCCGGTAGTTGAACACATAGTAGAAGTTTCCTCCCAATGGAAAGCCCGCAACTGCGGGAATTGCGGACGGACTGATTCATCGGGAGTGCGACGCTCATACCCTCGCCGTATGTAAAACCCCCGGTAACTCTGCAAATATCCATCCACCCCGAATTTGTCGCCATAGCTGTTGAGCCGTAAGTCCAGAGAACGGGTTCGTCCGTATTTATCCAGTTGCCGGTCGGAAGCCGGCAGTCTGAAGCCAATCGCCAGCTCCAGCTTGCCAAAGTTAGCCCCAATGCCTATCGATAAAGTCTGATTGGGAGCGTACTCAATCCGTTTGCCTCTGGCTGTACTGTGCCTTTTGAATGTTAACCCCAATGACCGGTCCGACAAGTAGACATGAGGGGTAATTTTAATGGGATAAATGCTGACGTAACGCTGAGCGGTATCCTTCCCAGGCAACATAATATCACCTACTGGTTGTGCCTGCGAAAACGAAACCATTAGCCACGCTTTCAGCATCAGCCCACCAGGGGCAGTTATATTTTCTCCATCTGATCTGATTCATTTTTACCATAAAAACTCCCCGCACTTGCTGCTTTTATTACTGACGAAAAAGCCTTTTGCCTCATACGTAAATTCCGGGGTAAAATGATGTATACGAAAAAACCCGGCCTGATGGATAGCCGGGTTTTTTCGTATACATCATTTTTCTAGATACTCATAAACACTAAAAACTAAACGCCAATGGCTAACCGCTACACGTAGTTATTAAGCATTACGGGCATTACCAGCATCAGTACGTCTTCATTCTGGTCCTTTTCCCGGGGCACAATCAAACCCGCCCGGTTGGGAGCCGAAAGTTCAATGGTAATTTCTGGAATAGTAAGGTTACTCAACATTTCGATCAGAAAACGGGCATTGAACCCAATTTCCATTTCCTCCCCTTCATACTCGCAGGGAAGCCGTTCATTGGCTTCATTGGAGAAGTCAAGGTCCTCCGCGGATATAAATAGTTCACGGGGCGTGATGCGCAGGCGAACCTGGTTGGTGGCCCGGTTGGCGTAAATGGATATCCGGCGCAGTGAGGACAATAACTCAAGCCGGTTGATATTGAGAATGTTAGGATTGTTACTGGGGATAGCGTTTTCATAATCCGGGAAGCGTTCGTCCACCAGGCGGCAAATCATCCGGATATTGTTAAAGCTAAAGAATGCATTGGAGTTACTGAACTCAGCCCGGACTACTGCGGTTTCGGACGGTAACGTAGTTTTCAGCAAATTAAGGGCCTTCCGTGGCACGATCATCGATATTTCACTGCCCGCATTCATATCGGTACGGCGGTAACGGATCAGGCGGTGGCCGTCAGTAGCTACAAAGGTTACGTTATCTCCCGAAAGTTGGAAATAGACGCCGGTCATGGCGGGCCGCAACTCATCGGTACTCGTAGCAAACAGCGTATTGGCAATGGCTCTGGCCAGAATGTCAGAAGAGAAATCAACCGAAAAGTTTTTGTTTACTGCCGGAATCCGGGGGAAGTCGGTAGCATTTTCGCCGGAAAGCTTGTAGTGACCATTTTCGGAAACCAGCTCCACCCCGTAGGTATTTTCGTCCACCATAAAGGTAACGGGCTGCTCAGGCAGGCCTTTTAAGGTATCAATCAGGATTTTGGCCGGTACCGCAATGCTCCCGTTGTCTTTGGTGTCTACCTCCATCTCGGCAATCATGGAAGTCTGCAGATCCGATGCAGTAATTGTCAGCTTACCATTCTGAATCTGAAACAAGAAATTTTCCAGAATCGGCACAATCGGATTCGTGGTAATAACCCCACTGATGGCAGTGAGTTGCTTGAGCAAGGCCGAAGAAGAGACAACAAATTTCATATCGTGAGCGGATTTAAGGCTTGGTGGTATAGTTTATAAAGACAAATGTAAAAACAAAAAGTCCAATCTGCTAAAGGGTTGTTTTAAAACCTCATCCCCGGCCCCAGAACTTCGTTCGCTTCTTTAGCTTCGCTGAGATAGTTCGCACTCCCGTGCTCAGGAGTTGCTGAGAAGGGGCTTGAATTATACGAGTCTTGAAGTCCCTCTCTGGAGGAGAGAGATTTGCCCAAAAAGGCGAACTTCGTTTAGGGTGAGGTTCTACGATTTACTATTTATTCTGTTGAATATAAAAAAAGGTCCGTAATATAATGCACTAATGAGCAAACTTTCTTTTCCGCAGGTAGCTGCGTAGTACCCCAAAAATACCAATCAGCAATACCGGCAATCCAACATTGAGTAACTGCCACTGCAAACGTTCGTGCTGCACCTTCCCTTTATCCAACGGACGGAGCATTACTTCCTTCGCCCGGGCGGTAATCAGGCCCTTTTCATCCATCAGATACTCAACTGCGTGCATTATAAACTCCTTGTTAGCGAAGGTTACTCCCGAAAAACGATCCAGGCCCAGCGGTAAATACTGCCCCGTACGGGGGTCCAGTTCATTCACCGGTAAGTCACCGTCGGCACACACTACTATTTTGGATGGGCGGTTATATTCACTGAACGTTTTAAAACGGGGATCGGTAGCCGTAATCCGGTTCGCGTACAGAGACCGGAATTTACCTTCGAGCAGATAGGCTATGGGTTGGCTGCCAGCATTAAATGTTTTAGGGTCAGGCTCCTGACTGGCTTCATTAAAGTCAATCTGTGCTGGTGCGCCGATCACTTTAGAATACTTGGAAGTAAACATCAGTGGGGTTTTGGTGATACCTTTGGCCCGCACCGTATCTATACTGCCCGCGTACCGGATCAAAACAGCATCCAGGTTGCGCACCACCGGGTGAGGGGAAAAAGTGTTGACCAACGGAAAAAACCGCCAGGGCATCATCTTTATCTGCGGACGGTCACCAAACTGCCCCACATTGAGAGGAATCATGGCTGAGTTCAGGTCCTGGATCAAGTTCTCATTAAGCCGGAAGCCGTACCGAAAAAAAAGATCAGTCAGGTTCAAATCCTGAGGCACTGCCAGGGTACTGGCCCGGTTGACCGTATCAGATTGGAGCGCATCCACAAAAAACAAGGCCTTGCCACCGTGCACAATAAACTGGTCAATTTTGTATTTATCCTCCTCGCGCAGGGCCGAATCCGGCTTGATGAGCATAATTACATCCAGCTCCTGAAGGCTGGGCTGCCCGGGCAAATTCACCTGGTATACCTCGTAATTCTCCTGCAAACCAGTAATCAGGTCGGCCAATCCAATGGGAGCCGGACCTCCGTAACCCCCAATCAGCCCGATGCGCTTCTTTTTCTTCACGGCCAGCCGCCGGATGGCCGAGGCCAGTTCAAATTCGACGTTCTCCACGGATTGATTCAAAATCTGCTGAGCCGACAGTCCTTTGGTAGCCTGGTTGCCGCGGAGCAGCATCACGGGAACTTCCCGGTCTTTGTACCGTACCAGGGCTCCCGGGATCACCAGTTTTTCAACCTTTTTACCCTTCTCATTGTCAAATATACGGCTGGGCTGCAGTCCTTTACGGGCCAGTTCGAGGATGGCCCGGTTGCGGGCTTTTTTATCCTCCACGGCGGTAGGGTCGGCGAACTGAAAACGAATATTCTGACCACCGTATACTTCAAATTCTTCCAGTCTTTCCTGCGTTGCCTTCTGCAAACGTTGGAATCCGGCGGGTAAGTCTCCCGACAAATACACCGTTACAAACACCTGGTCACTGAGGTTTTCGAGTAATTGCCGGGTAGCGGGGGCAATGCTATACCGTTTATCTTCGGTCAGGTCTACCCGGAAAAAGTACCGCCACGACAGGATGTTCAGCAGTACAATAAGGCCCAGACCAATAAAAAAGGGCAGCAGATCTTTGCGTTTCATGGAGGATATTACCGTGCTAAATTACATAGAGTTTGGCTAATCACACCCAAAATACCTTTTTTACCCCCAAATAGGTGTTTTTAAGCCTTATCACTAATATCATCAAGTTTTAAGGCAGAATTTAATTACTTAATTTTTCGGAATTACTAAGGGAATTATGTCAATTACACGTTCCGGAATTTGTACGTTCCTCACAACTGCGCACTCCTGCTGGCTACTTTCGCAACGTTCGCCCATAGTCTAATCGGGAAAGGACTGATAAAAAGTTGCAGGCCAGACTTCAGCAACTGGTAAAAGACTTTAGAGGTGACGTCGGTATTTATGTTCACCACCTGAAAACGGGTCAAACGGCTGCTATCAATGCGGATACTCTCTTTCCGACCGCCAGTATGATTAAGATTCCGATCATGGGGTCTGTTTGACAAAATTAATCAGGGGGCGCTTGATTACCACGGAGTACTTTACCTACCGTGATTCTTTGCTGTATCCCGGAGAGGACATTCTCGGCGCATTCAAAGACAGTTCCCGGATACCACTTAGCCAGGTAGTAATGCTCATGATTACAACCAGTGACAACACGGCCAGCTTGTGGAGCCAGTATCTGGCTGGTACGGGGGCCAGCATTAATGGGTGGCTGGCGCAGAACGGCTACCAGTCTACTCGGGTAAATTCGCGTACCCAGGGCGACAGGCAGACCGTAATACATACGGATGGGGGCAGACTACGCCCGCGAAATGGCCCGTTTGCGGGCAGCTATCCGACAGGGCAGGGTGATTAATCCGGAAGCCAGTGAACGGATGTACCGCAACCTGACCCGGATCTATTGGGGATGATCAGGCCCTATCCCAGATTCCACCCTACGCAGGCCGTTTCCAAGCAGGGTATGGTAGATCAGTCCCGTTCCGAAGTGATGCTGGTGTGCACCGCATGGAGATTACGTATTTTGTGTGATCACCAAAATCAGGCCGACACCTCACCGGGAGAGAAATAATGCAGGATATGTATTATTGCGCCAAGTATCTGGCCTATTGTGGAGTTACTTTGAACCAAAGTCGGATTGGCAACCAGCGTTAAAACCAGCTAAGTGGTACTAATCGGACTTTTGTTCTAAATGAACCTTAAAAAACGCGGATACATCGAATTTAACGTACAATGAAATATTTTTTGCTTTGAATTTAGCTGTAGAAACAAATAGTCAAGGTAATAGTTTCATTAAAAAAACCTTGGCTGTCTAATTACCTTTATGGGTCTGTTACCGATTTTTCTTGCACTTGCTGGTTTTATCTTTCTGTGGGCGCGGTAAACCCATGAACAGTTTTGCTGCCCGGCAGCAAAGCATCCGCGACTTACGCGAGGCCGAAGATTTGCTTACCAGTTTGCGCAAAGAGATTCTTGATAAGCTTACCAATTACCTGACAAGCAGGGGTGTTACAATTCCCCGCCTACCTGTTACAAAAATGGACGGCAGATCGGAAACCAGTTCCAGGCAACATACCGTAGAACTGGCGGAGCAGTGGCACGAATTTATTCAAACCATACTACCTTGTCCGGTGATCCCGCATTGGTGGAACTCATCGAACAATTTGATGACATTACCAGCCGTCAGGTCCGTACGCAAACCCGCCTTCAGGCAGCAATTAATGAGTACAACCGGCTCCGAAGCCAGATGCCGTTTCGATTGATTGCGGTGCTGTTTTGGCTTCCGGCCCATCGAGACCAGTTATTGAAGAACCAATCTGACTGAATTTGTATTAAGGCGGTTTTTCTGCAAATCCTTCGTTATAAACCACTGTAACCCAGAACAACTATAAATACCCATAAAAAAATAATTATTATTTTTTTGGGTTTACCTTACAATATTTTAGCGGATTAATAAATAAAAGAATAAGTAGAAGCAGCAAGACAACCAGCTACTTATTCCTTTTGGGTGATAGAATAGTAAAAATAATTGATTGATAATCAGTTAGTTATAAAACTATTTAATTGTAAGTTCTGATTGTCAAATAGTTTTAATATAAGTAAAATTACCAATTTATCGCCCGAAAGGGAATAACCAATACGGTGGAGACAACACCTGAATGTATACCCTGAATATATTACATTCTTGGTAAGAGTCTATTCTTTACCGAGTGATTTCTGATCGACAACCACGCCTTGGAATTTTTCTCTATCCAGTCCTTTACAACCTGAGTGATTTTACGGCACTTGCCTTTATCACAACATGGTGATTTTTATATAATACGATACGTTACGAGCAGCTTAATTTATGGAAATCAAATTTCTACGCTATTTGGCGTTCCTGCTTTTTATTGCCCAAATAGTTCTTTCCTTCGGAGAAGGAACCAAACAACTACAGCCAATCTCCGACGAAAAAGGCAATCAATGTAAGCTCGATATTCTGGACAGAAATGAGAACGGCGGCACTGAGTTTGCCAGTTACCGTGCTTCTGAGGACGAAAGGCTACATATTCACATCAAAAATCCGTTAACGGAAACTTTTATACTTCGGCTTGGGAAGACGATTTCTTTCGGGCAGCGAGGTTCCGGTTTTCTCGGATGTTACGGTGTATTACCGGATCAAAGATCCGCAAGGCAACATTGTTTTGGTCCCTTCAAAATGCCGGAACCGGGAGAACAAGGTTTTATTAATTCATACCAGGAAGCAGTAGCGGGCCCTGATATTGTGGCAGGTTTAGGCGGTTACTACGCCCTGAGTTATCAGCCGGAAAAAGCCGGAGACTACTATATAGAATTCAACGCTGAAAATCCGGTTGATTTTGTAGATAAAAACTTCAAAATAGACCTGTTTGATATTTCTGTAGTTAACAATGCAACCAATCAAATTCAGAATGGACGGCTTTGGGCAAAGGTCTGGGATCTGATTACGCTGGACGGAAAGGCCGCCGTGCAAGCAGATTTTTACATTTACACCCCGGATGGGGTAGTTTCCAAAGTAGCTTATAATGGTTTGCAACCGTGGGTTTTAATGTATATGCCAATAGTGTGCAGGGTTTTAAGTCTTCCAAAGGACGGACTATTCAACCCGAATACAAACTTTTCTTAAATAACCCCGATCCAACTGTATTTCTGCCTGGGAAAAGTTCTCTCTGACTTCCCCAACTACCATTGATTGCGCTACCAATGGCTATACGCTCAATGTGTTTGCCTCCAAAACCTATGCTGGCCCAGATTTATTTGGATCTGAATGGTAAGGATGGTTACCAGGGAAAACTCAAAAGATGTTCCTTTCCCAGTTGATTTAATCGCTGGCAAAAATCAAATTCCTTGGGATGGAAGAGACGGCCTGGAGGTTATTTGCCTCCAGGGCAGCATTATTTCCGGAAATCTGATCGTACAAGCTAACCGGATCAACCTCGGTACACGATGCCGAGAATCATCCGGACGGATTTATCATTACCCTTCAAGGTCCTTATGATAACATGTCGGCAAAATTATATTATGACGACACAGCTATTGAGGGAGGTACTGCCACCGAAGGATGCTTATACCCTTATCGACAGAGTGTCATAGCTGGGGTAATGACTTCGGGAATTTTAATATTATCAATACCTGGTGGTATACTTGGGATGTTAGTCAGCCTTTTTCAATTGAGCTCCCCCTATGCGACTGGCAGTCGCTATTCATTCCGGAAGGTTACTCCCCGAACGGCGATAACTCCCATGATACTTTTGTCATAAACGGAGTAGCTGGACTACAAGTGAATATTGAAATCTTAACCGCTGGGGTAATCTGGTCTATAAGAATGCTAACTACCGGAACGACTGGGATGGCCATAGCAATGTCGGACTTCGCATTGGGGACAAATTGCCGGATGGTACCTATTACTACATCATTAGACTCAGTGACGGACGGAAATTTATGAACTTTCTGACTTTAGCCAGATAAATCTAAAGTTGATGAGTGGAGAATAGAATGCTCTTTCATTCATAAACTTAAAATGCAGGCATTCAATTCATTAAATACAGGATACGACCAACGGTAGAATAGAGTAAGAAAGGATTTTACCACAATTACTCAACCATCAATTCTTTATCGGCACATTCATCTCATCAGCACATTTCCTTTCTATGCATAAAACTTTTACCCTTCTTCTGCTCCTGACATGGATCCGTTCGGTAGCAGTGTATGCCCAACAGACCCCATGTATTCGCAGTATATGTTTAATACCCTGGCGATTAACCCTGCCTATGCGGCAGCCGGGAAGTATTGAGTATTACCAGTCTCTACCGCAAGCAATGGGTCGGGATTAACGGGGCTCCCACTTCCCAGACCATATCCCTGGATATGCCCATTGCTCGTAAAAATATCGGTATGGGTATACAAGTGTATAATGACCGGTTGGGAATCAGCCGTAACACCGGAGCCTACTCCAGTTTTTCCTACCGCCTCCGTTTCCCGTGGGTACCTTAGCCTTCGGCATGCAACTGGGCGTAACCCAATTTCAGGCTAATTACACTTCCGTAAAACTGGATCAGTATGCTCCCCAGCAACCGGACGCAGCTTTTGATCAGAATGTAATTTCATTGCTACCCAACGTAGGAGCGGGAGTATACTACAGCACGGATCGATTTTATATGGGAGCCTCCATGCCCCACCTGCTCAAAAACCGGTTGAACTGTTCCGGGGAAAACCTCGTGATTGGAAACCGGGCCTCCCAGTACTGTCATCTTTTTCCTGAGTGCCGGCTATGTATTCGATTTATCCCAGCGTGTCAAATTAAAGCCTTCCATGCAACTCAAAATGGCAGGAGGCGCCCCGGTGCAATTTGATGCCAATGTTAATGCCTGGTTCTACGACCGTTTTGCCGTGTAGGGCTCTCTTACCGTACGGGGGATGCTATGGAAGGAATGGCAGAATTTCAGGATCAATAACCAGTTCCGGCTGGGCTATGCCTACGATTGGACAACCTCTAAACTGACCCGGTATAATTCCGCCACGAACTTATGCTCCGTTACGAATTGGGCTTCCGCCACGACCGATTTTGTCTCCCAGATACTTCTAAGCAACAAATTCTAAATGTTGAATGCGAAAGGTTAAATGAGAAATAAGAAACACTCATTCCTCTTTCTCATTGAGCATTCAACACTTAACATTCAGCATTTCTAAAAGTGCCGGCAACCAGACTATTTGAACCATGCAAAGTATTACCAAAATATTAGTTGTTTTCCTGTTAATCCTGATGGCTCAGGCTACTTTTGCCCAGCCCCCCCGGATGCGGATAGCTGACAAAAGGTATGAACGTTTGGCTTATTCCGCGGCCATTCCTCTCTACGAGGACGTTCTGCGCCATGAGCCGGACAACCTTCAGGCACTGCTCAAACTGGCTGATAGTTACCAGAAGGTAAAAGACACCCGAAATGCGGAAAGAGTGTATGGAATGCTGGTCAAGCGCAAGAATGTTCCCGTTGAAACGTACCTGCGCTATGCCCAGGTACTTGCCGAAAACAACAACTACGAAGCTTCCCGCCAATGGTTTATGCGGTATGAGCAGGTAAACCGCTCCGATAAACGGGGAGAACGATACGCAAAGTCTTACTCCACGTTGGGAGATTTTTTTGCCGATTCTGTTTTCTATAATATCCATTATTCTACCCTGAACTCGGGCTACTCTGACTTCAGCCCCGCCTATTATAAGAATGGTTTGGTGTTTGTTTCTTCCCGTCCGCGGGAAGCAGCCGTGAACCGTATTTATGAGTGGGATCAATCGCCCTTCCTGGATCTGTATTTTGTGCCTGACACTGCCAGTATTGGGGATGAGAATATGGATAAGAACCCCGGCTACGCCGGTAAAAAGACTTCTGCCCGAATAGAGAAATCGTACCATTTTAACGATGACGATACCCCGCCGACCTCCAATGATTCTCCTACCCTGGGGTATAATTTTAATCCGGCCCGTCGAGATCCGGAAGTAAGAACCACCATTAGCTTGACCGAGGTCTTCCCGCTAGTCGGCGACATTAATTCCAAATTTCACGAAGGCCCCGTTGCTTTTTTTCCGGCCGGCGATTCAGTGGTTTTTACCCGTAACAACTACGTAAAAGGCAGTTACGGGGAAAGCGCCGACGGTACCAATAAACTTAAATTGTACACGGCAAATTTAAAGGAAGGCCAATGGACCCATATTCACGAGTTTCCTTTTAATAGTGAGGAGTATTCTACGGGCCACCCAGCCCTCTCTCCCGATGGCCGGCGGCTGTACTTTGTGTCAGATATGCCTGGTGGCTTCGGGGGAACCGACCTCTACGTAAGTACTTGGGCTAAAGGTACCTGGAGCAAACCCCTCAATCTGGGAAGTACCGTTAATACGGAAGGCAACGAGATGTTTCCATTTATTGCGGCTGATGGTGAAATCTACTTTTCCTCTGATGGCTTAGGCGGTTTGGGTGGATTGGACATCTATCGGGCCAGGATTACCGAAGGCAACGCGGAGTACGTAGTCAATATGAGTTTCCCGATCAACTCCCGCAAGGACGATTTCGGTATTATTATCGATAAGCAAAATCGCCGGGGCTACTTCTCCTCCAACCGGAAGCGAGGCAAAGGTGACGATGATATCTATAAATTCACCTATACCCCCCCTACGAATCTCCGGCTGGAAGGCATCGTGCTACTGGTAGGCACTGAAGAACCCATTGCTCAGGTAGACATTCAATTTAAGGAGCTGACTAATTTACGGGGCAAAGCGGAAACGCCTGCGGACGGGAAATTCCGGTTCGGTGATATTAAAGCCGAAAAGGAATACGAGATTGTGGCCAACAAGGCGGGGCTACGCGGGCAAATTGCCAAAGTCAGTACCAAAGGCGTTCAGCCGGGTGGCGTAGTATACGTAAAGATTTACATGGACAAAGATATCTTCTTTGCGCTGGATGGAACGGTAATCAACCGCACCAAGCTTAATCCGGTCATTGGTGATACGGTTACCCTGCGCAATGTCACTACGGGAGGATTTATCCGAACCATTACGGATGAGTTTGGCCGGTTCCATTTCGAACTTGACCCCAGCAGCCGTTATGAGGTAAGTGGCAAGGAAAAGAATATCAAGACCAATACGGTAGGTATTTCTACGGTAGGCAAAACGGAATCCGAAGTTTTCACCGCGTTATTGTACCTGTATGAGCCCAATGAATGCGAAAAGATTAAGCTGAAATTCTTTATTCCGAACATTTACTATGATCTCGATAAGTACAACATCCGGAGTGACGCGGCAAAAACACTGACTAATGTATTGGAGATGATGAAACTACACCCGGAAATCAGGATTCAGCTGGGAGCTCATACGGATAGCCGGGCCAGTCAGGCTTATAACGTGGTGCTTTCAAAAACCGGGTCAATTCAGCTATTGACTGGCTGGTGGAAAGAGGGATAGAACGAAGCCGTTTCACGCTGGCTTATTACGGAGAAACCAAACTGGTAAACCGCTGCGGTGACGATGTATACTGCCCCGAAACCGAACACCAATACAATCGTCGTACGGAATTTAATGTGATTCTGAACGGCGAAGATTTAACGAGAAAGATCTGTAAGTAGATTCGGACTAAGATTATAGATTGCGGGTTTCCGGCTTAGACCAGCCGGAAACCCTTTTTTTATCCTCCGCTGAAATAGGCCTAACAAAATCCTTTCATTGCAACCATTTTACGGGAATCCGGGTCTTTAGGGTACATTCAAAACCTGTAAAAAATGTCCTTTAGATTTTCGTATTCGCTTTCCGTAGGGTTGCTCCTATTGACAATGGCAGTTGCCTGTCACCAGAAAGACCCCGAACCTGAAGATAACCTAAATCGGCTGTATGACCACTGGACGTGGCTGGAGTCTTGCGGAGGGTTAACCGGCGGATGCAGACCCGCCGATAAAATCCGGATGATTGAATTCCGGGAGGACGGAAACTTGCTGGTATGGGAAGACGGTAATCCGGCACGCACTTCGAGGTTTAGCATTGCCGAAGGAAAAGCATTTATTCGAATGCACCTCAGCCTCTAATTCAATACGATTCTACCAGTATCAAACATTCTTACCAGATTAGCGGCGATACGCTGAAATTGCGGGAGGAAGTTTATGATGGTTTTGAGCACCTGTACATTAAAACCCGTATAATAATTGACTGATGAAACAATTTCTATGGTTTGCAGTACTGTTACTGCTCCTTTCCTGCCATAAAATTAAAGTTTCTCCCGACGAAGCGGGAAACCGGTCGGCCTGTAATGTTCAAAATCCGTTGGAGAATTTACCCTGGTTACGGAAGCAAATTGCGGATTTTAAGGAAAGAACTACGGGTAAAGAAGACTATTGCGGCATGATCGTGTACCAGGCAATTTATCAAAATCAAACGGTTTTTATCATTGATGTCACCAGCGGTTCCCGGATCATCTGCTGTGGCTGCGGCGGCACGGCTTATAACTGTAAGGGAGAGAAAGTAGCAGATTGTGCCTGGGGCATCCCAGCAGTATCAACGGATAAAAAAGTTATTTATCAATTGATTCCTGAATAACCTAAAAGCCCGCTGAGAGGTATATCTCAGCGGGCTTTTAGGTTATTTGATACGGCGCTTAAGCAGAGGCTGTAGCCAAGTTCAACAGACCAAGCTCTTGGGATTCCAGGTTAGACTCACCCATCAGGAACAGGTCTACTTGCCGGGCAGCCTCCCGTCCTTCGGAAATGGCCCATACCACTAGTGACTGTCCGCGGCGCATATCACCGGCAGCAAACACTTTATCTATGCTGGTCTGGTAATGCTTGCTCTTCACGTTGCCGCGTTCATCAAGTTCCACGCCCAGCTGTTCGATCAATCCTTCTTTTTGCGGATGCAGAAAACCCATTGCCAGCAGGGCCAGTTCGCAGGGAATTTCTCTTTCCGATCCGGGTACTTCTTCAAACCTTGGAGGCTTACCAGGTTCAGCTTTAGCCCAGTTCAGGTCTACCAGCTTAACCGCTTTCAGGTTATCGCTTTCATCGCCGACAAACTCTTTGGTCAGGATGGCAAACTGCCGTTCGCAACCTTCCTCGTGGGAGGTGGAAGTACGCAGCATCATCGGCCAATGCGGCCAGGGGGTACTATCATGCCGTTCTTTGGGCGGCATCGGTAGCAATTCAATTTGGGTAACTGACTTAGCACCATGACGGTTGGAAGTGCCTACGCAGTCAGAACCCGTATCACCCCCACCAATAACCATTACGTTTTTACCAGTCGCCCATATTTCTTCGCCTTTTACCGGACGGCCGCCATTGCGGGCATTCTGCTGAGGTAAGAAGTCCATGGCAAAGTGCACACCTTTCAGGTTACGGCCGGGAATGGGCAGATCCCGGGGAATGGTAGAACCGCCACAAAGCACTACCGCATCGTATTCTTCCATCAGGCGGGTGCCTTTTACGTCTACGCCTACATTGGTACTGGGCCGGAACTGGATGCCTTCTTCCTCCATGATCCTGACCCGGCGGTCAATCACCCACTTTTCCAGTTTAAAATCGGGTATACCGTAGCGCAATAGTCCACCAATAGCATCCGCCCGTTCAAACACAGTTACCCAATGACCCGCTTTATTCAATTGGGCCGCCGCCGCAAGCCCAGCCGGACCGGAACCAATTACCGCCACCTTTTTACCGGTGCGGTTAGCAGGAGGGTTTGGTTTTACGTAACCTCGGCTGTAAGCCGTTTCAATGATATAGCGTTCAATGGCCTCAATGGTAACGGGTGGTTTGTTAATACCCAGTACGCAGGAAGCTTCGCAGGGAGCCGGACAGATGCGCCCCGTAAACTCCGGAAAATTATTGGTAGAGGCTAGAATCTGGTAAGCATATTCCCAATTGCTATCGTACACTGCATCATTAAATTCAGGAATGATGTTTCCCAGCGGACAACCATTATGGCAGAAGGGCACTCCGCAATCCATGCAACGAGCAGATTGTTTTTTAGCGTCCGCATCTGATAACGTAAGCTCTATTTCTTTATAATCTTTAATCCGCTCCTCGATTTTCCGCTTGGTGGGTAGTTCCCGGCCAAATTCCATAAATCCAGTTGGCTTGCCCATGTTGTATTGAATGAATTACTGAATGAAACAATGATTCTAATGATTGGAAATAGTAGTCCTTGGGTTCCCGTCAGTCCGGCTGCTATAGCCGCACCGGCGGAAACGAAAATTAGTTGGTCATGATGGCTACTGGTTCACCACTTTGTCGAGCTACTTCTGCTAAAGCGGCTGCTTTGCGTTTCTGCAATACCACTTTATAATCCTTCGGCATTACTTTTACAAAGTGAGCTAGTGCCTGATCCCAATTAGCAAGAATATCTCCGGCAACGGTACTATTCGTAAACTGCTGGTGATTTTCGATCATAGCCCGAAGGGTCTGTACATCTTCTTCCTCCAGCGGTTCGAAATCAACCATTTCTGTATTGCAACGTTTTTTGAACGAAGCATTTACGTCATATACGTAAGCTACACCGCCACTCATACCAGCGGCAAAGTTACGCCCGGTTTCACCCAGAATGATGGCAATCCCCCCCGTCATATACTCGCAACCGTGATCTCCCACCCCTTCTACTACCGCTCTCACGCCGGAATTGCGCACGCAGAACCGTTCGCCGGCCATACCCTGCACGTACGCTTCACCGGAAGTAGCGCCGTAGAAGGCTACATTACCAATGATGATGTTCTTCGATGGTTCGAAGGTAGCGGTCCGGTCAGGATACAGGACTAGTTGGGCGCCCGACAAGCCTTTGCCGAAGTAGTCGTTGGCATCCCCTTCCAGCTCAAGCCGCAGGCCCGGTGCCCCAAAGGCGCCGAAGCTCTGTCCGGCAGTACCCCGGAATTTAAAGTGAATGGTACCAGCCGGAAGGCCTTGTCCCAGGTATTTCTTGGAAATTTCATTGGAAAGCATGGTTCCTACGGCCCGGTCAACGTTCCGGATCGGGAACTCAGCGGATACATATTCTGCATCCTCCAGGGCTGGTTTGGCCGCCTTGATCAGTTTCCAGTCCAGTACGCCGTCAATGGCATGATCCTGCTCTTCCTGCTTATACAGGGCCACATCCAGCGTAACGGGCTCTTTATACAAAATTGCGTTAAAGTCAAGGTTCTTGAACTTCCAGTGGTTTACGGCTTCCCTTACTTCGATGCGGTCGGTCTGACCAATCATTTCATTAACCGTCCGGAACCCTAATTCTGCCATAATTTCGCGCAGTTCCATAGCCAAGAACGTAAACATATTTACTACGTCCTCAGGTCGGCCGGTGAACAGGGCCCGCAATTCTTTGTCTTGCGTAGCCACCCCTACCGGACAAGTATTCAGATGACACTTTCGCATCATAATACAGCCTACCGTTACCAATGCTGCCGTAGCTACGCCCCATTCTTCGGCGCCCAGCAAAGCCGCAATCGCAAGGTCACGTCCCGTACGAATCTGTCCGTCGGTTTGTACTACAATCCGGCCCCGGAGTTTATTGCGTACCAAGGTCTGATGCGTTTCGGCAAGGCCCAACTCCCAGGGTAAGCCGGCATGCCGGATCGAACTGAGCGGAGAAGCCCCCGTACCGCCGTCATGCCCCGCAATGAGTACTACGTCAGCGTGGGCTTTGGCCACCCCCGCAGCAATAGTACCTACCCCGGCTTCTGATACCAGTTTTACACTGATCCGGGCAGCCCGGTTGGCATTCTTCAGGTCGAAGATCAGCTGAGCCAGGTCTTCGATAGAGTAAATATCGTGGTGCGGGGGCGGTGAAATCAAACCTACGCCCGGCGTCGAGTGACGTACGCGGCCAATCCATTCGTCCACTTTATGTCCGGGCAACTGGCCGCCTTCCCCGGGTTTGGCACCCTGTGCCATTTTAATCTGCAATTCGGCCGCATTGGTCAGGTAATAGCTGGTTACGCCAAAGCGTCCGGAGGCCACTTGCTTAATGGCTGAGTTTTCCCAATCGCCATTGGGTTTGCGGTGGAAACGGCTGGCATCTTCTCCCCCTTCGCCGCTGTTGCTCTTGCCGCCAATCCGGTTCATGGCAATAGCCAGGGTAGAATGCGCTTCGTGCGAAATAGAACCAAAAGACATGGCTCCGGTTGCAAAACGCTTGAAAATGTTTTCAACGGGTTCTACCTCTTCAATAGGTACTGATTTGCCGGCTCGGAATTTAAACAACCCACGCAGTGTCAATGCTTTCTGCGCCTGATCATCGATCATGCGGGAATATTTCTTGAACAGCGAATAATCGTTTTTGCGGGTAGCGTGCTGCAATAAGTGAATGGTCTGCGGATTGAACAAGTGTTCTTCACCACGCAATTTCCACTGGTAAACGCCGCCCACTTCGAGACGCGGATTCGGTACGGGAACCTCAGGGAAAGCCAGCTTATGCTTCACCAGCGATTCCTTGGCTATATTATCAAGGGTCAAGCCGCCAATCCGGGAGACGGTGCCCGTAAAATAGTGGTCAATTACGTCACGGCTAATCCCTACAGCTTCGAAGATCTGCGCCCCCTGGTAGGATTGCAGGGTAGAGATTCCCATTTTAGAGAAAATCTTCAGCAACTCACCGCCGACGGCTTTAATATAGTTATAGTGCAGTTTTTCTTCGGACAAGGTCGTCTCCAGCATGGCTTTCTGCTTGAGGTCAGAAATAGTTTCAAAGGCCATGTAGGGGTTAATACCCGAAGCACCGTAGCCGATCAGGGTAGCAAAATGATGCGTTTCCCACACGTCGCCGGCCTCCACAATGATTCCTACTTTGCCCCGCATTCCCTTGCGGATCAGGTGGTGATGTATTGCAGCGGTAGCCAGTAAAGATGGCATCTGGGCGTGGCTGCTGTCAAAACTACGGTCGGAAAGCAGAATGATGGAGAAACCATCTTCTACGCCATCTTCCGCATAGCGGCAGATCCGGTCGAGGGCTCTTTCCAGGGAACCTGGCTTGCCGTCGGCGCGGAAATAGGTATAAATCGTTTTGGTCTGGAATCCTTTGTGGTCAATGTAACGGATTTTTTCCAGGTCCGCATTGGTCAGTACCGGTTGCGGAAGCTCCGGGTATGACAATGCACCAGGCTTTCGCTGAGCAGGTTCTGTGACCCGCCCACGTACGACAGCAGTGACATGACCATCCGTTCGCGGATTGGGTCAATCGGCGGATTGGTTACCTGCGCAAATAGCTGTTTGAAATAGTAAGACAGATGCTGGCTCTGATTGGATAAAATAGCCAGTGGCGTATCTACCCCCATAGAGCCCAGCGCCTCTTTACCGGTAATAGCCATCGGCGCCAGTACCATCTTCAGGTCTTCGGAGGTATACCCGAAGGAGAGCTGACGCTTGAGCAGGGTCACCGCGTTGGAACGCCGGAAGCCACCTTGCGGCTCGGGCACATCAGCCAGTTTGATTTTATATTCCTGCAGCCATTGTTCGTAAGGCTGGCGGGAACAAATTTCGTCTTTCACTTCCTCATCACTCAGGATACGGCCTTGTTCGAGGTCTACTATGAACATCCGTCCGGGTTGCAGGCGGCCTTTCATGACTACTTTAGCCGGATCAATGTCCAGCACACCCACTTCGGAAGCCATAATGACCAGATCGTCGCTGGTAACTACGTAACGGGAAGGACGCAGACCGTTGCGGTCCAGGGTAGCACCCACTATTTTACCATCGGTGAACGTAATGGAAGCCGGACCGTCCCAGGGCTCCATCAGCGCCGCGTGGTACTCGTAGAAAGCACGACGCTTGGGATCCATCTGATCGTTGCCGTCCCAGGCCTCCGGAATCAGCATCATCATTACATGTGGCAATGACCGGCCGCTCATGACCAGCATTTCGATGACGTTATCCAGGTTAGCCGAATCGGACTGGGAGGGGTTGCAGACCGGCCGCAGCATATCCAGCTCTTCTTTGGTAAAGTACTCTGATTCAAAGGCCACTTCGGCGGCCGTAAACCAGGTTACGTTCCCCTTCACCGTATTAATCTCGCCATTGTGGGCCAGGTACCGGAACGGCTGGGCCAGTTTCCAGGAAGGGAATGTATTGGTGGAAAAGCGGGAGTGGATAACCGCCAGCGCCGTTACTACCGATTCATTGTGCAAGTCAGGGAAGTAGGGCCGGACCTGACCAGTAGTCAATTGACCTTTATAAACAATGGTTTTATAGGAAAGCGAAGCGAAGTAGAAGTCTCCTTTTACATCCTGTACGGTTTCGTTGATAATACGAGTGCTGTAATTACGCAGCACAAACAATTTCTTCTCGAACTCATCCGGATTGGCGATGTGCGCCGGCCGTTTAATGAAAACCTGTTCCATAACCGGCTCCTTGGACAGTGCGGTTTCGCCTAAGTCCGTATTGCTGGCAGGCACTACCCGGTATCCGATCAGTTCCAGCTTTAGTAATTTGATCTTACGGTTCAGAATGGTCCGGCATTCTTCCCGCAGTTTTTCGTCTTTGGGGAAATACACCATGCCTACCCCGTATTCACCATAACGCGGCAGAACAAAGCCCAATTTGGTACATTCGTCCAGAAAAAATTCGTGAGGTATCTGGATCAGAATACCGGCGCCATCACCCGTATTCGCTTCGCAGCCACAAGCTCCGCGATGGTCCATCCGGGTCAGCATCTGAAGGGCGTTTTCCACGATATGATGCGACTTGCGACCTTTCAGGTTTGCCAGAAAGCCAATACCACAGGCATCGTGTTCAAACGAAGGATGGTACAGACCTTGATTAGCGTTATCTCTCATATTCATTTATAACTTTATGTATAAAAAATTACATTTAAGAAATAAACAGTGCTTAATTCGGTAGTAAGTAGCTACTGCAATACTATATAACAATACTTCTATTCTAATGTGCAATATATTTGGACAAATCAGCTCAATCCAGAATAAAATAGTGAAATAAGCGAATGTGAAAGATAACAATAATATCCCTAAGTGCCTTAAAAAGCCTTGTTTTTTTTCTAAATAATTTGAAATATTACGTTTCACATAAATAAAATACAATTTGCTGGTATCTTATAATGTACTGAAAGAGAGTAGAATTACTACCCTTTGTCACCTGATAAAATAGAATTACTGCTCAGATATTGTACTCATTCCGTATAACCTGCCCAGTTTTATACTTCTACTGTATCTGGAAAACCTTACCTCCTTATATTCTTTCCCAACTATTTCTTTTGAGGAGCCGGGGCTTGATTAGGTTGGCTGATGGCCGCTACCTGATGCCCCTGCCAGCTGTCCTTCTCACCCATTTATCATCTATATACTTATATAGATACTTATTGCATGAGATACTTATTGCATGAAGCAGGCGGGATAGCTATCGGCTAAGTATTACGCCGGTATGGCCAGTAATTATCACTAAAGCCACTGCTGGTTCTATATCTATCAGGCGTTAGGCAGTACTCCCGGAAGGAAAGAATGAGAGTAAACTTAAATAACCGCGAAGCAATAAATTTATCTCAATACCGCGTAAGTACAGCACTAACACCGGAGGAAAATGACAGGTATAGAAAATATGGCATAATGACTAAAAAGTATTACTATCTATAATTATACCCTTAAATTCAGAGGCTATTTTCCGATTTATACCTATTTTTTTACTAAAATGCTTTAAATTTTAGGGGCACCTCTTGCATTTTTGATCTTTTTCCTGTTTTTTCGGGCCATAATTAAAACCTCTTCTCTTAACCCAACCGAAGAAACCTAACCCAACCAAAAAGAATTATGAAAAAAACAATTTACTGCTTAGGCTTACTCTTATTATCTGTTTTGGGGGCGAAAGCGCAGGAAGCAGATTCAACAGATACTAAGGGCAGCTTCACTTTTTCGGGCTATGTGGACGTGAATTACTTTATAAATGCCAATAAGCCACTATCCGGTTACAATTATGGTTCTTCCGGTTTTGCCCGGGTATTTGATCAGAAAGAAAGACAGTTTCAGTTGGGCCTGGTACAAACCAAGGTTACGTATGCCAATAAAAAATCTGAAGCAGTGATCGACTTAACCTTCGGTCCGAACGCAGACTTAGGGAACTACGGTAACTTTGTTAGCCTGAATACGCTGGGCGATATAACTTCAACGGCACTGGCCATTAAGCAGGCTTATTTCACCTATAAACCCACGGATAAACTGAGCCTGACGGCTGGACAATTTGGTACGCACATTGGCTACGAGGTCATTGATGCTCCCGTTAACTTTAACTATTCTCTTTCCAACCTGTTCGGCAACGGTCCCTTCTATCATTTAGGTATCAAGGCCAACTACGCCTTAAGTAGTAAGGTGGGTCTGATGGCCGGCGTGGTCAACAACTGGGATTCCAATCTGGATAACAACAAGTTTAAAACCCTGATTGCCCAACTATCCCTGGTACCCGTGGAAGGCTGGAATGTGTACCTGAACTACATTGGCGGCGAAGAAAATACACCAGATGGCGTGACACCTATTGGTGGCCCAATCAACGCCACACCTGAGATACGCAGCTTCAAGCAGATGGTGGACCTGACCACCAGCTTCCAGATTTCGGAGAAGTTCTTCCTGGGCTTTAACGGTGCTGTCGGGATCTACAAGGAAAAAGGCACGGATGCGCAGAATTGGGGCGGTGCGGCCCTGTATACGAACTACGCCTTTACGGATAAATTTGCTTTGGGCATCCGCGCTGAGGTATTCGATAATACTTCCGGCGTGCAATACCTGAAAACCCGGGTAGGAGCGGATGAGGAAGATAACGCCATTTTTGCCGGTACCAGCGTCACTTCCCTGACTGCCACCGGAAACATAGCCCTTGCCAACAAGCATCTGTTCTTCAAACCCGAAATCCGGATGGATATGGCGAAGGAAGTAGAAGGAGCAGATTTCAGCGAGTATCAGCAGTTTGAAGATTCAAAAGGAAGTTTTACCAAAAACTCCCAAACTACTTTTGGCGGCGCCCTCGTCTACAAATTTTAATCCAGTACTCATTACTGTAACGATCATCCACAGAACCTTTAACTTTTTACCGCATCATGAACAAAAGAACTGTTTTTCCACTGCTGCTCCTACTGGCAGTAAGTCTGCTGGCTGTATTTATGCCGGCGGTACCAAGCAAAATCGTAACCGAAGGGCTGAACACGGCCGATATCGCCTGGATGCTGACGGCTACTGCTTTCGTATTGCTGATGACGCCGGGTCTGGCCTATTTCTACGGCGGTATGGTCAACTCCCGGAACGTAATCTCGACGATGCTTCAGAGTTTCGTATCCATGGGGATTATTAGCATCCTTTGGGTAGTAGTAGGATTTAGTATGGCTTTTGGAAGCAGCATCGGCGGATTGATCGGCAACCCCATGGACCACTTCATGTTCCGGAACGTGCTGGATGGGAATCCCTGGTCGTTGGCGCCTACCATCCCGCTGGCCCTGTTTGCCTTCTTCCAGTTAAAATTTGCCATCATTACTCCCGCCCTGATCACCGGTTCATTTGCCGAACGAATCAATTTCAAGTCGTACATGATTTTTATCATCCTGTTCAGCTTAGTCGTATATGCGCCGCTGGCTCACTGGACCTGGCACCCAGACGGATTCTTGTTCAAACTGGGCGTACTCGATTTTGCCGGTGGTACAGTGGTACACATGTCCGCGGGTTGGGCAGCATTAGCCGCTGCTTTATACCTGAAGAAGCGTAAAACCTACGAACTGAACGAAATTCATCCGCCAGCGAATATTCCTTTCGTGCTGCTGGGTACCGGTTTACTATGGTTTGGCTGGTTCGGCTTCAATGCGGGTTCTGCGGTTGGCGCTTCGCCCGTAGCGGTTAGTGCCTTTGCCACTACCAACATTGCCGCTGCCGCTGCCGGTTTATCATGGGTACTATTTGATATGGCTAAAGGCAAAAAACTGTCTGCTTTAGGGTTCTGTATCGGTGCGGTGGTCGGCCTGGTTGCCATTACGCCAGCGGCTGGTTACGTAACCATACCCGTGAGTATTTTCATCGGAACTATTGCCGGTATCGTCAGCAACTTTGTCGCCCAAATGAAGTCCAAAAACAATACCATTGATGATACGCTGGATGTATTCCCTTGCCACGGCGTGGGCGGGATGGTCGGTATGATCATGACGGGTATTTTTGCCAGTAAGGCGGTAAACTCCGCTGCCGTTGACGGATTAGCCTATAACGGCGCCGACCTTTTCCTGAAGCACCTACTAGCCCTGGTGCTGGTATCGGTATTTGCCTTCGGAATGTCGCTGTTACTGTTAAAAATCACTGACCTGATTCTGCCCCTCCGGGTATCAGCTGAAGAAGAAAAAGAAGGCCTAGATATCAGCCAGCACGACGAAATGATGATCGAAGCTTAAAAATAAATGCGGTGTTGAAAATTTCTCATGTTTACAAGACTGTCGCAATACAGTCTTCCCACAAAAAAGCCTTAAATTTTAGGGCTTTTTTGTGGGTTATTTCTGATTTCCATATGGGGCCAGAGTGGCTGACAGGAAAAAACAGGATTACTAAATAAACTGGAAATTTAATAGGTTTAGAAAAAGGCAAGTTGATCTTTTCTCTTATCTATGAGACCGTAATTGCGAGGAACGAAGCACCAGGATGGACTATTACCTTCGGTGAGACCCGAAGGCGCGTCGAAGACAATAGTTCTCAGCGAAGCTAATCCAGACGGGGATAGACTAACATACTTCTTTGCTGCTATCGGTGGTATTCCCAATCTTATGGCCGCCTAGATTAGCTTCTCTGAGAACTATTCTCACCGAAGGTAATAGCCGCTTCGTTCTCGCAATGACGCTGTTTGAGTTCTCGCTTTTATCCGGCATTCGTTTTATTGACTAAATCTATTTAATTTACAGTTTACTAAATACAGTGTAAACTAAGTTTCTTTATATGTCATATACCCCTTTCTGTACGGTCATTCCCGAAGGGAATCTTCTTTGATCTCTTATAACGGTGATTGACCTGCAAACCGAGACCTGGATTTCCTTCGGGAATGACAGCGGCAGGAGACTGGTTTGATAACCTAAACCTATTTAATTTACAGTTTACTAAATACCCGGCACGAACCGGTGTTTAATGTTCGGTAGTGTTCCAGGGAATGAGCAGGCTTTTCGATTCCGGCGGGGATAGGTTTACGGGAAAAGTCTGGAAATAGAGCAGGCACATGCATCACCCCATCACCGGGCTTCCTTTTCAGCAATCTTCAGGTATACCTTTACGTGTTCAAAACGTTCCGGAGCGATAAAGGCTGTACCGAATTCCAGGTTTTTTGCATCTGCCGCACTGAATCGACACCACCGGCATACTTATAGCAAAGTTCTTCCCAGAATGAACGGCCGGAAGTGAGTTTATACTCCCAGGATACGTGATGAAACCAGAGCAGCAGCGGCTGCGGGCAAGTTTGAATAGTATTAAACTGATCCCGAACGGGTGGGAAATACTGGCTTACGGCATTACTCCCCTTCGTGGTACGGTCAAAGCCAATGCCAACTGAATCAGCCCGGTGGTAGTACACCGAGTTCCAGTCGGCCCGTTCGGCTTGGTTTACCCAGGGCCCCGGACCGTAATGATGCCCGTATATGCATGACAATAACGTTAAAAAAATGGCAGAGGAATGTGATCGGCAACAAGCTCTCAATGATTTACCAGCCTTCGGCACGGCAGATGCCCAGTTCCAATCCGCGCAGCTCGGCCAGTCCGCGCATCCGGCCAATACAGGAGTAGCCGGGATTGGTTACCTTACGGAGGTCGTCCATCATCTGGTGGCCGTGATCCGGACGAAAAGGAATCGGTTCGGCAACCTGCTGTTGGATCTTGAGAATCTCCTTCATGACCGCGTACATATCCACGTCTCCGGCCAGGTGATCATCCTCAAAAAAGTTGCCGTATTCGTCCTTTTTTACATTCCGCAGGTGCACAAAGTGCATCCGGGTGCCGATTTGCCGGGCTATTTGTACCGGATCATTGTCCGGACTGGCCCCCAGCGAACCGGTGCAAAAACAAACGCCGTTACTCGGGGCAGGTACTGAGGAAAGGATATACTCAAAATCAGCGGCCCGGCTCACAATCCGGGGCAGACCGAGGATGTCAAAGGGCGGATCATCGGGGTGAATGGCCAGTTTAATCCCAACCTCATCGGCTACCGGCGTAATCTCCTGCAGGAAATATTTGAGATTATCCCGCAGTGCGGCGTGGTCAATATCTGCATACCACTCCAGTTTGGTCCGCATCTGTTCCAGCGTTTGCTTCTTCTCCCCGGGTATACCAAACATGACGACATTCACCAGATGCTCCCGTTCTTCGGGAGTATATTGTTTGAAGCGTTTTTCGACTTCCCGAAGCACCACTTCATTATAATCATTAGCAGCGTTTTTCCGCTTTAACAGATGAATATCAAACACGGCCAGATCAAACCAGTTGAAGTATAAGGCCCGCGAACCGTCAGGCATTACATAGTCCAGGTTGGTACGGGTCCAGTCGTTGACCGGCATAAAATTATACGTCACAATCCGCAGACCATAGGCCGCCAGGTTACGCAGGGTCTGCTTGTACTGGTCGATGTATTGCTGATACTTTCCGGTCCGCGTCTTGATGGACTCGTGGATAGTGACACTTTCCACTACGTCCCAGGAGAGGCCACCAGCCTCTATTTCCTGCTGCCGTTTTCTGATTTCTGCTACCGGCCACACCTCGCCGTGCGGGATCTGGTGCAGAGCCGATACAATTCCCTGGGCGCCAGTCTGCCGGATATCGGGCAGGCTCACCGGATCATTGGGCCCAAACCAGCGCCATGTTTGCCGCATTCTCATAAGATTAGTAAGTAAATGGACAGTGTAAAATTAGCTTCGCTGAGAATAGTTGAACATTGACAATTAAAATGGGTAACCAACACCGCTTTAGTACTATACTCCCGAAAAAATATGGAAACCGCCATCCACGCAGATTACCTCTCCGGACACAAACGAGGAAGCATCACCCAGCAGCCACAGCAGGGCGCCGTTCAACTCTTCGGGTTGCCCGAAACGCTTATAGGGCGTATTGCGGATCACGGCTTCACCCCGATCCGTATAAGAGCCATCTTCATTGGTTAGGAGTCGCCGGTTCTGGTGGGTGATAAAAAAGCCCGGTGCAATAGCGTTCATCCGTACCTTGTCGCCGTAGCGGTTGGCCAGTTCCACCGCCATCCAGCGGGTAAAATTATCCACTGCGGCCTTAGCCATCGAGTAGCCTAATACCCGTGTAATGGCCGATTGCGCCGCCATCGACGAAATATTCACAATACTTCCCTTGCCGGCTCCTTCCGCAATGACTCTTCCAAATACTGTAGTGGGCAGAATGGTGCCAAAAAGGTTTAGCTCAAAGGCGCGGCGCAGGGCCGGCAAATCTATTTTGAAAATGTCTTCTCCCGGTCCGATGACTGCCTCGGGAATATTACCTCCGGCCCCGTTGACCAATCCGTCAATTTTACCGTAGGCTTTCAATACTTGTCCGCAAGCTTGTTGCAAATCAGCCTCATTAAGCACATCAGCCGCAATAAAAAGGGCTTCTCTGCCAGTCTGGCGTACCTGGTCGGCTCTTTCTTCCCCTTCGGCCTGATTGCGTCCCAGGATCACTACCTTGCCACCGGCCTCACTGATTGCTTTCACAAAAGCCCCGCCAAGGATGCCGGTTCCGCCGGTGACCACAATCACTTTATCTTCTAGATTAAACATAAATAGCTGTATTAATGTGAATCAAGGGTTGGATTATGACTAAAAAGGGTGTTTAGTAGAGTTCGTTTATGAGCCTTCCTCATCCCTAAACGAAGTTACCCAGCCTGAAAGACCACAATCATCGCCGATAAAATCTATGCTTCCCCTCTTAATGCGCAACTAGCCGATAAACAAGTGGAGATTATTTCTGGCAAATCCACTTGGATGCTATCAAACTCTTTTCGGCCTCGGTTCGTCGCTTTCTTTCACTGGGCTGGCCGTTCTGAAAAAGGATGGTTGCAAACTGCCTTGTTTATCCTTGTTTTCGTCCTCTTCAGGACGCAAGGGGACTTTTAGACGAGATTCGCCAACCGAAGCTCAGCGAAGCTAATTTCGGCAAATCCCTTCCCAAATCCCTTTCTGATGGGGAGAGGTTAGAGAATTTTTACTCCCTTCCCTGATGGGGTTTTACATTACTCATTCACTCTTACCGATGATTCCCGCACGACCAACTCAGAGCGGAGGATAATGGTGGTTACGTGGATACTGGTTAATCCCGTCAAATAACTGATAAGCGTTTTAGCGGCAATTTCGCCCATTTCGCTTCGGATACTGAATGGTTGTCAGGTTAGGCTCAACGACCCGGAAACCCGGATCATTATTAAAACCTACTACGGCAATATCTCCCGGAATGGAAAAACCGGCTTTTTTAAAAGCACCCCATACAAGTAACCGCATAAAAGTCATTGGCTACAAAAATACCATCCGGTATGGGCTTAAGACTTTGCACCATCTCCACCACCTGAGTCCCTGCCTCCTGGCTCAGGTCGGTCTCTACGACCAGCGACGCTTCATACGGCAGCCCGTGCTCCAGCAGCGCCTGACGGTAACCTTCCAGCCGGTCGGCATAAACGTTTCGCTGAAGACTACCCGTTATGTGCATAATCCGGCGGCACCCCTGGCTGATCAGGTGAGCAGCAGCAGCATAACCGGCCTTTTCATTATCAATCACAATACTTACGCATTGTTTATAGGCCACGACACGGTCAAAAAACAATAGTGGAATGGCCACGAAAAAAAAGGTTCGAAATGGTTTATATCTTCCGTGTCATACGCCAAAGATACCAGCAGGCCATCTACCCGGCTATTGAACATCGTTCTGGCGTTGGCTATTTCCTTCTTCACCGATTCCAGCGACTGACTGATTAACAGATTATAGGAGGCCTCGTTAGCTACTTTTTCCATCCCGGCCAGCACCGACGACATAAAACTGCTGTTCAGCCGCGGTACAATTACCCCAATGGTATTGGTTTGCTGCCGTCTCAGATTACTGGCAAATGTATTGGCCCGGTAACCCATTTCCCTGGCCGTAGCCATAATCGTGCTCTTGGTATGAGTATTAATGGCCGGATGGTCTTTCAGCGCCCGGCTAACGGTGGCTGGGGAAATATTGAGTTGTAGCGATATCATAAATGGTAACCTCTTTTTCCATGCTTAAAGATGATAGCTACTGATCAGACCGAAAACGGACAAATAGATCTTTCTCGCAACCGGTTGCAAATTGTAATTTTATTTTATGATGGCAAGAAGAAAATTACTGAGCCAATATAAAAAATAATCAATGCAATCGTTTAAATTATAAAGAAAAATACGGAAATTTAAATTTGCATTGATTTACTTATCCTTCGGATGCGGCATCAACGTTTAGTTTACTGCATTAATATCCCTGAACAAAATGAACCGCTGAGGGTACGGCTTTGCTACGGTTGCTATCAGGATATTGAACCGGACTTTAAAGGTGGATACGCGCGCCAGCATCCGATCCGCTTTCTTCCGGCCCGGACAAACGGAACCCGCCCCGGATGATTGGGGTGCCATCGGGCCTAGTCTGAGTTAGGCCGGATGTGGATTACCTGGAGCAAGACCAGACGTTCGTACTGTAAACGGGTTGCTATTATGGGCCATTCCTGATTGAGCAAACCGTGCTGGGCAGGCGCCCTGATGACGGTTGCCTGTTGCTATCAAGTTGTTCGGGAAAGGCGGAAGCTTCTCTGGCCCGTCGTAACTACGGTAAAATAGTCCGTAACCTGGCAGAATTTCGCATATTAAGTTCAGCGCCAACTTTCAAAAATATGTGGACAAAGAAGATCAACTGCCCGATAGATACCTACGAACTGATTGCCCTCCTGGTGCCACATCCGGTGTATATCACCGGGCCGAAGACAAACAAGTGGGGCGATCCGAAAGAGAGCTTTTAGCTTGCGTCGCTGCTGAACCCGTATATCAGCTGTTGGGGCAAAAACGGTACCAATCAAATGTCTGCCAGCAGCCCTGATGGGCAACGTGGCTACCATTACACGGGTAAGCACGAAGAGGTTACCTCGTTTGACTGGAATGACCTGGCACTGGCACGATGACGCTGGAACCCCATCAGCGTGACCACCAGCAACAACTGGTTTGACTTCTACCTGCTTTCCATTCAAGGGGCACGATCAGTTTCTGAAAGAAGCTGATTTTGAGCGAAAGATCATAGAGATCAGTCCGGCGGTCTTTTTCAGGTTACGGACGCTGCCCGCCAATTGGAGGTCAGTGAGCAGTTCAGATCCACGTCCGCAATCAGAATCATTTCTATGTGGGCGTAGCCTCTGACCAGACACACCATTCACGGAAAGCAAAATCGCAGGGCGTGACACGGCAAGTCGGCTGTCGAAAATCTTGCATATTATGTACTTTGGGCAGGTTGCCTACGCTGCCGGCAACAGCGTAACATTCATTCTCGATGGCCCGGGCCTGGGCGCAGTGCCGCACGCGGGAGTAGCCCATCTGGGTATCGGTCAGGAAAGGAACAAACAGAATGCCCATCCGCTGCTGGGCAAGCAACCGGCCCCAGTTCCGGAAATTCCACGTCGTAGCAGATCCAGCACCCCGATTTTGCCACAATCGGTATCGAATGTCTGCAGTTTGCTGCCGCCTTTCATCCCCCAGGACTTGGCTTCGTCAGGGGTCACGTGCAATTTTTCGTATTGTTCGTACCGGCCATTGCGCAGACAAACATACCCCACATTGTACAAACCTCCTTCACGCAGGATTGGCATGCTACCGGTTATAATATTGACATTATAATTGACTGCCAGCGAGATAAACTTATCCCGGATCACCTCCGTTTGCTCGGCGATCTTCCGGATGGCGGCGGCTTCTGACAGGTGATTGTACTCCGCCATCAGCGGCGCATTGAAAAATTCGGGAAAGAGAATGAAGTCGCTGCGGTAATCAGAAACGGCGTCCACAAAGTACTCCATTTGTTCGTAGAGTTCTTCAATGGATTTATACAGCCGCATTTGCCATTGCACCAGCCCCAGCCGGATCACCGTTTTCTGGCTATTATTTACCTGAGCGGGGTCGGTGTAGTAAATATTGTCCCACTGCAGCAGCACCGCTATTTCCCGGGACTGCTCATCGCCGGGCACATATCCTTTCAGTATTTTCTTGACGTGAAAATCATTGGATAACTGGAAAGAAAGGGTAGGATCGTAAATATCCTTGCTTTTCACCTTCTGAATATAAGCCTTCGGCGACAGCGTATCGGCGAACTGGTGGTAGTTAGGGATGCGGCCCCCGAAGACAATAGCCCTCAGGTTCCATTTTTCGCAGAGTTCTTTGCGAGCATCGTACAACCGGCGGCCCAACCGCATTCCCCGGTAATCGGGACGGATAAACAGATCTATGCCATACAGCACATCTCCTCCGTCCGGATCATGGGTATCAAAAGTATAATTGCCCGTGACCTCCTGGTACGTATGTCGGTCGGCCAGTTGGTTGTAGTTTACAATGATGGATAGCGCACAGCCCACAATCTTTCCATTGACGCTGATCCCCAGCTGGCCTTCCGGAAAAATATCGAGTAACCGCTGAATATGATGCTGTTCCCAGAGAACTTCCGGCCAGTCACCATACGCTTCTATCATAGACTGCTTCAGGTCGGCATAATCGCGGATGGTAAGATTTCTTAGCTCCGTAATAATTGGGTTGGTGGTACTCATGATTGTGATTTAATCCGTATGTATTGCAGCAATGTTAAGGGAATTTATCCTGATACCCCTGATCCTACTGCCTCTGGGGTGAGATAACAATTAATGAGGAGCCTCTCCGCTCTATAACTGTTTGACCCGTGATTTCGTAGCAACAAAAATAATTGCTCCAAAAATTCCATTGACAGCACAGATACCGCCTTTTTGAAAAGAAGGAGGAAAGACCTTATAACTTAATAAGCAACAGACCAATAAATCATGGATATGATGCCAGTATGGCTGCAAGCGGGATTATGGGGTTTGCTTGCCGGTTCGGCGCTATTGATGGGGGCGGTCATCGGCTATTTTGCCAACATTTCCCAGCGGGTAATTGCCGGAATTATGGCCTTCGGAAGCGGCGTATTAATATCAGCCCTCTCTTTTGAATTGGTGGAGGAAGCTTACCGGCAGGGCGGGTTTGACTCCACAGCAATTGGTTTTTTCTCAGGAGCTATTATTTATTCAGCAGCAAACTGGCTCCTTTCACATAAGGGCGCCAAACACCGGAAGCGTTCTTATGACGTACAGCCTTCCGAAGAAGCGCACGAAGGCAGCGGTATGGCCCTGGCAATGGGGGCGTTGATAGACGGTATTCCGGAATCGATAGTTATCGGTGTCGGTATGATCGGCGGCACGGCTGTAAGCTTGGTCACGATTATTGCGGTGTTCCTATCCAACCTACCCGAAGGCTTATCCAGCGCGGCCGGCATGAAGCAGGCCGGTCGGTCAGCCCGCTATGTATGTGGTTTGTGGGGCGGTATTGCCTTAACCTCGGGCATTGCCTCCTTGGCAGGTTATACCCTGTTTGCTGGTTTTTCTCCAGAGATTATTGCGTTTACTACAGCCATTGCAGCCGGAGCCATACTGGCTATGTTGGCAGATACCATGATTCCGGAAGCATTTGACAAAGTCCACAACTTTACAGGCCTGATTATGGTAGCTGGGTTTATGACCGCTTATCTACTCAGTAAACTGGAGGGGTAAGGTGCCTATAGGCTACCACAATGCTATTCTCCACTATAATGACGTAACTGCTCGAAAAGAGTATCAGGCTCTATCTTTTTTACTACTACCCAAAAATCATATCCGTCAATTTGAGATTTTGAAGCACTAGCCGCTTTCGTGTAAATTTACGGGAATAATGTTAAATGAAAATTTTGTGGAGGAAGCATTTTGTCTTCATAAATACATCCAGCAGATAGAAGATAAATTGCCATGGGGCGTAAGCAAAAACTGGACTAATCAAGATTATCAGAAATTAAGCGAACGTATCTACGCGGCTTGCCATATTGTGATCAGTGTGCTTACGCTGTGGCAGGTAGCTTAATTATGCTTGGTTAGCTTAAAGTCGGAAAGCTATCGTAAAACTTAACAGCTGGTTTATTTTGAGACCAGCTCTGAAATAGTTTGGCAAACCTTACCTCACTAGGCAGACTAAACCGGAAAGGCTACTTTATACTAAGTGTCTATCCGAAAAACCAGTTCAAGTTATTCATTTTGAGATAGTTAATGTGCGAAATAAGGTATTTTTCGGATAGGCACTAAGGGTGCGTAAACAGCTGATTTATCAGTATGAAAGGCTTGAGATAGCTATTATCCATCGTATTTTCCTGACTGGTAACCCCATTAAGAACTAAATAAATGTTTGCTTTAGCCACTAAACTCACATTACCAATCAAGCTTCTACCCTGAAAACTTATTTACCTATAGCTTCAAAATAAGTATCAAATAATAAGCTAAAATGTGATTCTATGTATACGTATAAAATCTACCTGGCGTTTCTGTTGTTACTATTGCCCTCACTGAAGGTATCGGCCCAGCGAACCATTATTCAAGCAGACTACTTTCTTCAATTACATAAAACATATCAACCAGACGCTTTACTAACTGATGACTCTCTGAAATCAAATCTCATCAATCAGGTAGTTGCCATTAATGTTGAAGCTCCCCTTCAACTTAAATCAGTCACGGTGGACTATAGCCTTGATCAGGTTCGTTGGTATTTGCAGGAGTCGCTGCCAATAAACTATGTGGCTAATAAGCAAAATGAGCAAGGTATCTTTACTTTCCCGCTTTCCGGGGAAAAAATAAACTATTTGCAACAGGGCCAACAAGTGTTTATACGCTTAACGTTCTTCAACACGCAGGGTTTGTTTTGTGAAGAGATCATTCAACGAGGCGTTCGGATGCAACCAACAGAATCTAACCGAGACTATTCCTTAGGGAAAGGACTACTAAGTTGGTTCAAGAAAAAGCAACCGGAGACTAAGATAGTTGCCAGAGAAGCCCTAAAGAGTAGTGCCGAACCAATAGGCGTAACTCGCACTGCTAATTAATAAGCCAAAAGTATACTTGTACGCTGCTAGCACAAGCAGTATACATAAGCTGAACGAGGAAATCCGGCATGCTTTAACCACCTGCCGGATCTACCACTTAAAAAAAACCAGTAGTGCCGGAATGGTAAGCCAACGACGAGGCTATCTTTCCGGCACTACTGGTTTTTTTTCCTTAGTGCCTGCCGCTTTATGCTCTTAGCAGCAAGGTCAGTCTATGCTAAAAGGCTTAGTGGTACTGCTTGTACTTCCCGAGGGCAGCAATAAGGGTATCTTTCTCCTGGTCAGTGACCAGCTCAATGATCATATATTTTTCGGGTTCTTCCATCTTATACCGCGTAATAAAAATAAGGTGTTCACTACTGTATAAATTATACTGCAAATAAGAGGACTCTTTTAATTAATGAACATTTCCATCCCGATTACCATACAACTTGTGTTTAAGTACCTGTACCTAATGGAATATAAAATGCATATGAATTAATCCGTTGATTGTTAGATGCTTATAACTATTCATTTTATATAGCAAATAGTACAGGCACTTAACTGTCGTTAAGCCAAAAAATATAAAACTTACCTTCAGCCAGTAAACTGACTAATTATTGTAATCAAGTTATCCTACCTGTCCAGTTTTGGGGGAGTACTATAGTGATTTATCTAACTGAAGCAGCATTGTATGTTTAGGATAAAAAAATGGTAGGTTACCATACGCTTCATTTGTAGCCCGAATATCCTTGCCTGCTCAAATAAAGAAGATAATGCCTCACTAACTTCTGGCTATCAAGTGTGCAATAAAAGATGTCCAATTCGTCCTGTTTATTTTACAATTGCCCAATTTAGTTTTTCTTGCAAAGAAAATCCTCAAAAAATAAACTGGATAATGAAAACAAACGCTCTCTTCCTTACCCTTATTCTATTACTGCTCCTGAATAGTATACCCGTTAGCGGACAGGCTGGTCTGGCAGGAAAACTAGCTACGCTTCCTGCTCACCCGCGCCTGTTGCTTTTGCAGGGAGAGGAAATTAGTATGCGAAAAGCAATTGAGGCCGATCCGATCCGAAACAAGGTTCACCGGGCTATAGTAGAGGAATGTGATAAGCTAATAGATAAGGCTCCGGTTGAAAGGATTCAGATTGGCCGGCGACTGCTGGACAAATCCCGCGAATGCTTGCGCCGGGTATTTTATCTTTCGTATGCCTACCGGGTTTCGGGACAGGAAAAATACCTAAAAAGAGCCGAAAAAGAATTGCTGGCAGGGGCTGACTTCAGTGACTGGAATCCTTCGCACTTTCTGGATGTGGCCGAAATGACCATGGCCGTAGCGATTGGCTACGACTGGCTTCACACTGCCTTACCCGAGGCTTCTAAGGTAAAAATAAGAGCGGCCATCCTGAAAAAAGGCATTGAGCCTTCAATGGATGCAAAATACAACAGTTGGCTTAAGGCTTCCCATAACTGGAATCAGGTTTGCAATGCCGGCATGACCTACGGTGCCATCGCTATTTATGAGGACCATCCGGAACTAGCCCGGCAGATTATTACCCGTAGTATGGAAACTATTACGCTACCCATGGAAGATTATAATCCGGATGGGGCTTATCCCGAAGGATATGGTTACTGGGGATACGGCACCAGCTTTCACGTGATGTTCAACAGTGCCATTGAGAAACTGCTGGGCAAAGACTCTGGCTTACCCCAAAATGCAGGATTCCTGAAAACAGCAAGCTATCTGCTGCATATGACGGGTCCCTCGGGAGATTGCTTTAACTACTCTGATTCCGGATTGAAAGGCGACTTACAGCCTGCTATGTTCTGGTTTGCCCAGAAACTGGGAGATCCTTCTCTGCTTTGGGTAGAACGGGGCCGTTTGACTGAAGAAGAGGCTACTGCCCATACCCGCGACCGGCTGCTGCCTGCTATGCTGATCTGGAGTCAGGGAATAAATATGGCAGCCATCACCCAGCCTAAAGCTAAAAGTTGGGTAGGAGCCGGCAAGAACCCCGTGGCACTTATGCGCACTTCCTGGACTGACCCGAATGCCATCTATGTGGGCTTCAAAGGCGGTTCGCCCTCTGTCAATCACGGCCATATGGATGTAGGCTCTTTTATTATGGAGGCCAGCGGGGTAAGATGGGCTATGGATTTTGGGGTGCAAAGCTACGAGTCGCTTGAATCCAAAGGAGTGAAATTATGGGGTAAAGAACAGGATTCCCAACGCTGGGAAATTTTTAGGTATCATAATTTATCGCACAATACATTAACTGTAAATAATGGACTGCAGCGGGTGGAAGGCTATGCTCCCATCACCCGTCATGCCGATAATCCTGCATTTACGTATGCTACGACTGATCTATCAGCAGTATATAAGGGACAACTTACCAAGGCCAATCGGGGCGTGGCCATTGCCGATGGGCAATATGTAGTGGTCAGGGACGAGGTGGAAACTTCAGCCGAATGCACCATTCGCTGGACTATGGTAACGGCAGCAGACGTCAAAATAACGAGTGCAAACCAGGTTGAATTAACTAAGGATGGTAAGAAACTCCGGTTGAAAGTACAACACCCGGCTCAGGTAGTGATGAAAACTTGGCCAACCGACCCTCCCCATGCCTACGATGCCCCCAACCCAGGCACTACGCTGGTAGGATTTGAGGTAAAGATGCCCCAAAATTCAAAAGGTGAAATTACGGTACTACTCATCCCGGAAGGAGCCGAATCGAAAGCTGCTTCCAGGAAAATCGCCCCCTTGGCAAACTGGCCTAAATAAGTATGGGTTTACCCGGTTGCCAGGATAGCCAGTAGTATACTTCACTCAACACTATCCTTTTCTGGTTATTCCGGTAGGGAACTCCAGGTTTAAGCCCTTAAAAGTTTATACCCCAGGTTTTCTACCGGAATAACCAGAAAATGTCTCATTATTTTATTAATTCGCTTATTAAACCTATATTTTTTATTAGAAATCCCATAACCTTTCATTTATTGGTACGTTGTAAACCAATACCAATATTTTGGTACGTATTTAACGTGTTACCAATCGGATTTTATTTTTTATCCAGAATCTGATTGGTAAGCTGATCCTGTATTTGTTAACTAAATGAAAAAGCTATGCTGCTGCGCATTGAAAAAAAAGTTAACTGCAATGGGAAAGCATTACGTTTCAGACAATTAAGTACCCAGGAAAAGTCCCGCGTTTTTTTTCATCTTTCGGTAATTCTAAGCCGCCTGGCTACTGTTAAATGCCTGTATCATCCCTGTGATTCCATCAGTGTTACACTGACCCTGAAGAATGACAAAATTCAGTCAACGATTCAGGTCTGTTGCAATTGTTTTACCCCTATTATCACTTACATCCTTCATGACAGTTCCATTGATTTCCATCCGGAACCCCGACAGCAATGTCATTTTCACCAGTATAATTAATGGTATAGCTAATCTGCATTTTTATGAATCTATTACTCTCTCGCCATCTCATCTGTGATGGGATACCGGTTGACTTTCATTCCCTCTCACTGGCCGACCAGAAACGGGTAGTCGAAAATAATACCAAATTATCATCTCTCACTGCCAACCTGCAGTGCCGGTATCATCCTGAGTATGCCACAGAGGTACATACCTGTTTTGAACATGGCTTGTTGCATAATACCTTGTTTTCCTGCTGTCGTAGCTTTAGCTATACCCTTCAGTGGGCACTCAAGAGTACTTCTTACCCTTGTTCCATCCAGACTATGGAGACTGTGCAGTAGAAATAGCTGATGGATTAAGGCTGCCATTTTTAGCTTATATAAAGAATTTTATAGGATAAGGCTTTTTCTCAGCCGCTGGCGAGAATCAGCTTGCTAATTGGCTAAACAAGCCTTACCCATAATCCTAGCTAAGAAAAGCCTTGCCCTCCATACCTGCTGAACAATAGGTAACCGGGCAAGGCAAGCATCAGCCAAAACCCAGGACTGCCGTTCACTATATTTTAATTTTAGGCAAAGGCTATCGCCGGACTGCATGCAAATACAGCTAATAGATGGCGGACTAAAACAAGTGGTATACGGGTTTACTGTCATGCCTGCGCGGGGCACAACAGGAGAAAAGACGCTGTCAGAGCAGCAAGTAAGGCGGGTTACTGTCTGAGTCGGGGCAGAGAGACAATCAGGTGCTTATCATTTTTACGGACCGATACAACACCCACCCGATGGGCGCGGCCGGCGCAACTGACAAGCAAACATCCGGCAAATAACAGTACAAACAAAAGACCTAGCATTCGCATAATGGTAAGGGTTTGAAGAGTTTGAAAAACAGCCTGATTGTACAGCGTACCGGCTTTATGGATCGGTTTGCAAGGATCGTTCCACTTTTTTAATTACCCTAAAAATCGGTTCTGCATTTGCAAATGCATCCTCTTTAAAAGCTTACTCGCCCAACCTCCCGGCCCCTTTTTACGTTGCAACCTCTATACTTACAACAATTAACTTATATCATGGATAAGCTTAAAAACCTGGATGATTTATTCGAGCACGAACTGAAAGACCTGTACAGTGCCGAGAAACAACTACTGGAAGCCCTGCCTAAAATGGCTAAAACTGCCTCCGATCCCCAATTGAAGCAGGCATTCGAAAAACACCTGCAAGAAACCGAAGGACAGAAAGAAAGACTGGAGCAGGTATTTGAACTGCTGGAACTAAAGCCCGGCCGTAAAAAATGCGAAGCCATGGCGGGTCTGATCGAAGAAGGAGAGAACATGATTGACGAAAAAGCAACTCCTGAGGTAAAGGATGCCGGACTAATTGCTTCAGCCCAGCGGATTGAACATTACGAAATTGCCGGCTACGGTACAGCGGCGCATTATGCCCACCGTTTAGGCAAGAAGGATGCGGCTAAGTTGCTGGAACAAACGCTGCAGGAAGAACAAAAAACGGATACTCTACTTAACGACCTAGCTAAAAGCTATATCAATCAGAAAGCAATGGGTGCGTAGCAAGCCAGCTAGTGAAGTACCAAATGTAAAAGAGCCGGATGGACGCAAAGTCCTGATCCGGCTCTTTTGTTTATATCCTTTCTTTTCCGGAGCTAAGTCCCCTACTGAACGAATTATAAAATGATCTGCAAGTAAGTGTTTTGTACTCGGGTGTACGACAAATTGCAGATCAACCATTAAACTTTGTTCGTGTTGTTCCGCATTTGCAATGCGGAACTGAGAAAAAGGGCATTTCAAATGCCCGGCTATACACCTCCGCATTGCAACTATTCTCAGCGAAGCTAAATGCGGATGAACGCTCTGCATTTTGTCGTACACCCTTGTACTCAGGGATTTATTCATTATCCATTTTCAACTATTCTCAGCGAAGCTAATTGTACATTGTCCATTTACTTAGTTTCTACTTTTCTCGTTCCCATATCTCATTCACTTTTTTACCAGTAGTGCTTAGTCCCTGGTGGTGCCAGTTGTCTCCCTGGGAGGCAAAATCAAAAGTAAGCGCCATTCCGACCCGGCTCGGATCACGGGAAAAAAATTCGATAGTTTCGGTATACTTGCCTCCGTTAGCGGTATAAGTGCCGCCTCCCGTGCCAAAAAACTGCTTGGTTTCACTATTAAAGGCAATCCACTGAAACCGGGTGCCCGACATTATTTTTACGGTCTTCCGCGGTCCCGGCTTGATAGAGGTCATCTTGCCGTCCTCTCCTTCCCGTTGCCTGATCTGCCAGGCTCCGGATAACACCCCCGGCACAGCGTCTTCATTGATCTTTTCCCACGTTTCGGCTATAGCTGCACCCTTTTTGTTCCCGGATAGTTGCCAGGTGTTACCCCGCAACTGGCCCTGCAATGAGAAAGACGTACCTACCTGAGTAGAATCCATAGTATTGTACTGCAGCCTTTCGGTGAACTGATTGCCCGACGAAGTGTACGTTCCTCCGTACGTGCCGATGAATTTTTTCTGCGCCTTATCAAAATAAGCTACTGTGAACCAGCCCTTTGTTACAATTTTAATTCCCGTAGTGCCTGCGGCCAGGTTGGTACCCTCTTGCTTGGTCAGCCTCCAGGCACCCCTTATTTCCGTTGCGTAAGGTTTCACCGGCAAAGGGCCGTTTTTAGTCGAGTCACCGGCGTGGAAAGTACCAGGTTTATTAGTTCCAATGCCCAGTAATACGCCCATAATAAAAAGGAGCTTAGCGCCCAATAGTTGGATAAGGCTTGTCATCGTGTAAGGTGGGTTAGTGATCTGACAGTGCAGAATTACGCAAACCCGTAGACATCCGTTACAATTTGTCCTTCCGGCGTAACTCCCGGTAAACAAAGCAGTCCGTTCGGACAACCGAACGGACTGTGGTAGGCCTTCGTGGCAGGTTCAGAATCAATACTCGGCGTGCAGCCAGGCTTTCTTAGCCAGCAATTCTTCCTCGCTTTCGCGGTAATCGGGATCTTCAACGCAGCAATCTACGGGGCAAACCGCCGCACACTGGGGCTCTTCGTGGAACCCTTTACACTCAGTACATTTATCGGGAACAATATAAAAGAAGTCATTGGAAATAGGAGCCTGCATTACATTGCCGTCAACCAGCGTGCCGTCTTCCAGTTCTATCTCGGTTAACCCGGTTCCCTTACTCCAGGTCCACGACTCGGCATTGGCATAAATGGCATTATTAGGGCATTCGGGTTCGCAAGCCCCGCAGTTAATGCAATCATCCGTGATCATGATAGCCATAGTACAAAACCCTCCTTTCGATTTACTTTGTGATTTGCTGGCGTAAAAATCCTGTTTAAACCCCTCATTTGCCAATCACATTGTTTTATAAGCCATTACTTAAAGTTATAATGGCTCAGGCAAAATCGCCGAAACAAGTCAGGTAGTCTAGCGGATTGTCCCTGCAACTGAATAAACTGAAATGTCCGGTAAATCCCGACGCCTTTAATGTCAATAATACTCAGTTCATTCTGCCCTAATTCCCGGGCAATGGAATGGATAGAAAGAAAAGCGGCGCAATCAGCGTGTAACAGGTACTGCTTGATGCTTTCGGTGCTTTCCAGCTGAATCTCGGTTTTCAGATCTTTGGGAGGGATACCGGCTTTAAGCAGGGCTTTGTAAATCACATCCAGGGTACCGGAACCGTATTCCCGGAGCACCAGCGGGATGGTTACTAATTGGGCAGGTTTAATTTCGCTTTTCTGCGCCCATTTACTGCTTGCCTTTGTTACCAGCACAATCTCATCCTTTACAAAAGGCTCATACATAATCTGCGGATGGTGTGAATTACCCTCCACCACGGCTATATCAATTTTTTCCGTCATCACTTGTTGTTCGATAAATTCACTGTTGCCGATACTGAACGTAAAATGAATAGCCGGATGAGCCGTTTTAAATAGGGCCAGTATCCGGGGCAGTACGTATTGAGCCAAGGTGGTGCTGGCCCCGATTCGGATCGTTCCGCTGGCGACACTTTGCAGTTGCGCCAGTGCGTTCTCCATAGCGGCGTAGGTCTGAAAGATCTGCTGGGCATACTGCACCACAATCTGGCCGGCGGGTGTCAGGGATATACTGTTTCCGTGCCGTTTAAACAAGCCTACGCCCAGTTGCTGTTCCAACTCGTTGATATGTTTGGTCACTGCTGGCTGAGTAATAAAAAGCTCACTGGCTGCTTTGGTAAAACTCAGTTTCTGGGAAACGGTATAAAACACTTTTAACCGGAAGTCAAAAATCATAGAGGGAGGCTTTTACGGACGCGTAACGTTATAAAAAAAACGAAAAGTAAAGTAAATTACTCGTGTCTGAAGCATTCATTTATCCCGGCAAACTGGCAAAAACGGGTATTTTTGACAAAGACTGTTTAACTTCCGGAAAGTAGATTTTACGGCCAATACGTATCTATCAAAATCAGTGCAGACTGGTTGTCTTTTAACCAATTGAAAAATAAGCTAATAGCTAACCGCTCATAGCTACTTACCTATTAAAGATGCGTCAGAGAGTACCACGCAGTAAGTTAAGTCTGGGGAAGATATCTCCCTTATGGATTGTTTTAATAGTAGGGGTACTTGGTGCCAACTGGCTTTTTACCAGCTTTTTCCGGGATTCTCAACAGAAAATAGAACAGTCTCAGCTGCAAGCAAAGGCCGTTGAATTGGCTGAGCAGGCCGTACGAGAAAAAATAGGCAGTGCTCAGCCGGTAAAATTCCATCGAAAAGCCGATGTTGAAGTAAAAGGAAGCCAATACGTAGTGAGTTCTCACTGTATTACCCTGACCCGTCTAGGTGAGCAAGATCAGCGGGCCTGGATCGTAACCCTACAGGTGCAGAAAGATAAAGCCACCGGGAATACCCAGTGGCAAGTATTGTCCTGCGATATCGGCGAGTAAAGGGCTATTCAGGTCCAATACAGAATGGAGGCATCCGGAAAACGCTTGGCTAGCTCTTTCTCAAAAAAACGTCGGAGCTCACTCATAACTTCACGCGTATACACGTATTTAATGCCGCCGAACTTATTGCGCTTCAAGGCCCGGCCTGATTCATTCATCTCCAGGCTGGTATTAGGGTACCACTCCAACAATACATCCTTCGAACCGGGCGTAAATCGGTGACTGATCAGTTCAAAGGTTAGGTCACACGAAAAGTCAAGCGCCGCTTCAATCTGATCAAGCAACTGCCGGTAATGGGTTTCCCAGTCCGGAATGGGCATAATAGGCGCAATGACCAATCCTACCGGGTACCCTCCCCCACCCTGGCTGCGGGGCAAAGCCAGTTTCCGCAAAGCCTGCAACCGCGCTGCTACCGATGCGGTCCCTCCCTCCATTCGCCGGGCAATGGGATCGGCATTAACGCTGAGCCGGCAACGGGTACGGCCATTGTGCGGTAAGTCAAGCAACGAGTCAACCTGGCTGTATTTGGTCACCCAACGCAGTTGTGCAGTTGTACGCTGACCAAAATACCGGATGCTTTCCGACAAGCTGCCCGTCAGGTGATCGATCCCCAGCGGGTCGGTGTAGCAACTGGCTTCAAAGGTAGTGAGCCGTCCCGGACCTTCGTACCGGGACAGATTGGCAAGGATAGCGGGCAGATTGGCAAAGGTCCGGATTACGGGAAGACCTTGTAAACTTCCGGCCAGGTAACAGTACTGGCAGTGCGCCGGACAGCCCTCCGCCAAGTGAAATTGCCAGTCGGCCGAAGGGGGGATGGGCTGCAACCGGAAGGCACTGGCGGGTGCATTCACCACGGCCAGCGTATTTTTGGCATTGCGGTAGGTTTCCCGTTCGTCGGCGCCCCGGAGACCGGTAATCCGGTTGCTCTTCAGCTCCTCAATGGGCAAACCCAAGTCAGATACCCGCTGGTAAATCTGCCCACCGAAGGGCTCTTTCAGGGCATCAGGCGTAAAAAGCACCCGCTTAGGCATCCATAACTTAGGCGCATTAGCTTTCGGGGTGGAATCGACAGTGGCTGGGGCGGTAGTTACCAAATTGTATTTTTATAGTTGATGCTTAAAACAAACGGAGCACGCTTTGAGAAATAAAGCAATCAAAATCGGACTATCCGGGTATTTTTAAAACAATCACCTAGGCAAAATAAATCCCCAAGCTAATTGTATTTTATTTACAATTAACCCCTAAATATATCGTAATAATTAGATTGCTGAAACCGGTTTATATTTTTAAGAACCTTACCCTAAATCCCTCCCCTACTGAGAGGGACCTCCAATCAGTCGCTTGCCTCCGGCGAGTGACGACTATCGAAAGGGCCTCCGGCCCATTTTTGAGAATGTTTGCGGGAACCAAGTTCCTTATATTAAAAAAGCACGGAAGAAACTCCCGCGCTAGTCGTACGGAAAACCAACTATTTCCCGTAAAGCTAAATGCTTGAAAGACGGGCGGGGCCCTTTCGATAGTCGTCACTCGCCGGAGGCAAACGACTGGATAATTAAAAATATTGTTAATCGAACATCGCCAATCGAACAGCCCTATTTCGCCTCCGTCTTCAGTTTGCGAAGCGTTTCTTTCAAAGCATCATTCCGGCGGAGCCGGTTCCAGATCACGGGCGGATGAGACCGTTCCAGGCAGTTTAAGGCGCCGCATCGTTCACAAGTTTCGTTCACCAGCCGGTGCATAAGTTGCGTATCGTTCAGGAAACGAACCCGAGACCGTAAGGCCTCATCTACAGCGAAGCCTAGCGAAACGCTGCTGTTATGGCCTTTGGGCGGAGAAGGTTTGGCCAACGACAGAATCAGATACCGGCTGCCCGTATCCATATATTCGGCGATTTGGGCCCGGCACAAGGTTCTGCCGTCCCAGCTACCGGAATACTGCTTTTCGGCTAACTCCTGCAGAATAGTCACTGACACGCAACGCCGGTAGAAGTGCTCACTGATAATACCATGCGGGTTATGCAACTTAGCCAGGTGCATTTCTTTGGTTAACTGAAAGTTATTTTCCCCCATTTTGTTATCAAAACGCAAGAAAAAAGGCTGATTAATGCCAAAATGTCCCGGCATAATATTGCTCAGACGGTGCAGAAATACTTCGGGGGTCGCCTGGAAAGAGTCCATCAGAGTCAGCAAAGCCGTCGGCTCCCAGACCGGCCGGGAAAAAAATTGCTCAATTCCCCGGATAAGTTCTCCCTTTGGAATCAGAATAGCTCCGGCGAAGTAAGAGGCTTTGAAATTGTTCAGTACCTGATCAAAAGACTCGGCTTCGATAACAGACGAAACCAGCGGCCGGTTTTGCAGGCGCATGACCTGATACCCTACTTCACGCCCCAGGGTAAAGGCCAGTTGTTCCGTTTCCAGGCCTTCATTCACCAGCAGCACATTAGGCTTACCCGGCAACATAACCGACCGCAAACCAGCCAATTCGGGCGGGAAATTTGATTGAACCACTTAATTGTAAAACCAAATTCCTCTTCCAGTAAGGTCTTTAACCGGGAAGCATCCAGGCGTTCCCCCGCGGCCAAGTTTAGTTTATTCAAGAATCCTTCGGCGGCCTGCTCAATGTCTTCAAAGTAATTGTCGTGCATCTCCTGGTATGAACGAAGCGCGGAGAAGTAAAACTGTTCCACATTCATACCATGACTGCGGCTGATTTCAATAATGGTATTGATAAATGAGCTTATTTTAGCGGCAGCTTCTGACAATAATTCAAGCAGATCGGAAGGCCCGATTCCGAAAAGTTCGAGAGGCAGTTCTTGCAGGATATTAGAATTGAGTAGTTCCGCAATGGGCTCCAACTTCTTGCTTAATTTCATGGAAACCAACGTATCGTAGTCAGTTTCAGCGCCGGGCTAATGCAAATATTTTATCCGCCTTGGGGTACTTTTTTCCCTTTTCAATCTCATTTAAGTAAGAGACTGAGAACCGGCCCCGGTCGGCTAGTTCATTCAGCTGAATTCCTTTATCCTGCCGCAGTTGTTTCAACTTCAAGCCGAATATCAGCTTTACTTTTTCATTATTGATGGACATGAATGTGCGCTAAAATGCTTAACAAAAGTATACAGATAAAATTTATATAGCAAAAATTCGTAATTAGCGAAAATTCGCTTTTTTTTTTCATTTCGCTATATTATGTTTGTAAGGCAATAACTGATCAGCAGCACGGGACTTATCCATGCATTATAGAGGTCTATGCAAAGCCCTAATGCGCAGTTACATACTTATAGCCATACTGATCAGCTAAATCCCCTAACCTATTAACCGTATTTTTTATGCAGCACGGAATGATCATCAAAACGCAGGACACCGTTACTACCGATCCCGTTTATCAGCTTGGCCTCAATCATTGCAAAACCATTTTTTTAAATTTACCACCGGCCCGCCTGATAGAACAAGCCATCAGCCGTGGGGAGGGCGACCTAACCGATACGGGTGCGCTGATGTGCCGGACGGGGGCATTTACGGGCCGGGCTGCTAAGGACAAGTTTATCGTCCATGATACTATCACCGCTGACACAATCAACTGGGGCGAAGTAAACCAGCCTTTTAATTCCCAAGCATTTGGCCGCTTACACGCCAAGATGCTCCAGTTCTTGTCGGATAAGAAAGTATACGTCCGGTATGCGCAGGCTGGCGCCCTGGAACAGTTCCGAATGAACGTAGCCATAGTGACTACGCAAGCCTGGCAAAACCTATTTTGCCACCACCTGTTTTTACGACCCACGCGCGGCGGAACTGGAAAACTTTACGCTTCAGTGGTCGGTGTTGTGCGTACCTGAGTTTAAGGCCGATCCGGCAACGGATGGTACCCGCAACCCCATTTTACCATCATCGATTTCACCCGGAAGGTTATTCTTATTGGCGGCACGGGCTACGCCGGTGAAATTAAAAAAGGCATTTTCTCGGTACTCAACTTTACCTGCCTATGCAGGGCGTACTGCCCATGCACTGTGCGGCGAACGTAGGCCAGGTAGGAGACACCGCCCTGTTCTTTGGGCTGTCCGGTACCGGCAAAACAACACTGTCGGCCGATCCGGAGCGGCAACTGATCGGTGACGACGAACACGGCTGGTCCGGTACGGAGGTATTTAACTTTGAAGGGGCTGTTACGCTAAAGTAATTAATTTAAGCCCTGAACGGGAACCGAAGATCTTCAATGCCATCCGGTTCGGGGCAGTACTGGAAAACACTTGCTTCTATCCCGGAACCCAACAGGTCAATTACGCCGACCAGTCCGTAACCGAAAATACAGGCTGCCTACCCCCTCTCCTACATCGAGGGAGCCAGTGAATCATCCGTTACCAGTTATCCTAAAATATATTTTTCCTGTCGGCTGATGCATTTGGCGTATTGCCTCCCCTATCAAAGCTGACGCCGGAACAAGCCATGTATCACTTTCTTTCGGGATATACCGCTAAGCTAGCTGGCACCGAAGCAGGTATCAAGGAGCCGATGACTACTTTTTCGGCCTGTTTCGGTGCGGCGTTCCTGCCCCTGCACCCGTTCCGCTACGCCCTGCTGCTGCGTAAACTGATTCAGGAATATAAAGTAAATGTGTGGCTGGTCAATACCGGCTGGATTGGTGGCCCTTACGGAACCGGAGCCCGCATCGGATTACAGTATACCGGGCTATGATCCGGGCAGTATTACATAATGAGCTGAATCAGGTAGCTTACGTCCGGCACGAAATCTTTAACTTGCAAATGCCGGCGAGTTGTCCGGGTGTACCCGATTATTTACTGAATCCTGCTACCACCTGGAATGATCAGGAGGCGTATGCGCAGCAAGCCCGGAAACTGGCCGATGCCTTCCGGAAGAATATGAGTCAATTTGAGAACCATGCGGAAAGTGAATTACACCTGTCCGTTTTGCAACCCCAATAAAGCCTGCTTAGTATGACCGATAAAGAAAAAATGGCCTTGCCAGTCGGCGTTACGCTTGACCGGTTTATCAAACGCAAGGAAGAGGACTTTCCTTACGCCACCGGAGAATTGTCCCAGTTGCTGCGTGATATCGGCCTGGCCGCTAAAATTGTCAACCGCGAGGTAAACCGGGCCGGGCTGGCGGCGTAACCGGGCTATTCGGCGCGGAGAATGTACAGGGGGAACAGCAGCAAAAACTGGACGTGATTGCCCATATCCGGTTTATGAGGGCCCTTCGCAATGGCGGTGAGGTAGCGGCAATCGTATCCGAAGAAGAAGAAGATGTGCTCTTCACCGGCAATGAAGGGGCTAAGTACGTAGTAGCTATTGATCCCCTGGATGGCTCTTCCAATATTGACGTGAATGTTTCCATCGGGACCATTTTTTCCATCTACCGCCGGGTTACGCCACTCCATACCCCCCTACGCTGAAAGATTTTATGCAGGGCGGCAAAGGGCAGGTAGCCGCCGGGTATGTACTCTACGGCAGTTCGACTATGCTGGTCTACACCACCGGTAATGGAGTCTATGGATTCACCTACGATTCATCCCTGGGAGAATTTTTCCTTTCCCATAAGCAGATGGTTACACCAGCCGAAGGCAATATTTATTCCTGTAATGAGGGTAATTTCAACGAGTTTCCGGAGGAAGTGCGGCACTATATTGAGACTTGCCGCAATCGGGGCTATTCGGCCCGTTACATTGGCTCACTGGTAGGTGATTTTCACCGAAACTTGATTAAGGGTGGTATTTACCTGTATCCCCCTACGGAGAAAGCGCCCAATGGTAAGCTTCGTCTATTGTATGAATGCTATCCTTTAGCGTTTCTGATTGAGCAGGCGGGAGGCATGGCCACTAATGGTTATGAGCGCATTCTGGAAATACCCATTCAGAACCCGCACCAGCGCACCGCCCTCTGCATTGGCTCGGGCTATGGTAAGGGAGGCAAGCCGACAGAAGTGAGAAGCGAGGAGTGAGAAGCGAGAAAAGAGGATTTATTTAAAATTTCATTCGCATGGAAAAAACGAAAAGCTTTAAAGAGTTACTGGTCTGGCAGAAAGCGCATCAACTGGTACTTGACATTTATGTCTTAACCCGGACATTTCCTAAGGAAGAACTGTTCGGACTAACTTCTCAACTTAGACGCAGCGCGGTTTCTGTACCAGCCAATATTACGGAAGGGTATCGCAAGAGGACTAAACCGGATAAAGCAAAGTATATGAATATTGCCCAGGGTTCTCTGGACGAAACTCACTACTATCTTATTTTAGCGAACGACTTAACCTATGCTGATACTACTTCTCTACAATCCAACCTTGAAGAAGTCGCCCGTATGCTGAATGCCTATCAAAATGCAATAAGCACCTAAACACCTTCTCGCTTCTCGCTCCTATCTTCACACCATTGTTTTCTCGGTAACTTCCTCTACGGGTACATTTTCTTTTTTCTTCCCGATAATCAGTCTGATTCCCTTGTCGTAGCTGAAATAACTCCACATCCAATTTAGAAGCACTACAATCCGGTTACGGAAACCGATCACTGAAATCAGGTGGATAAACATCCAGATCAACCAGGCACGGAACCCTTGCGTCCGGTATTCCTTATTAAAGACTTTCAAATCGGCTACGGCCCGGTTGCGGCCAATAGTAGCCATGGAACCTTTGTCATTGTAGGAGAAGGCCTTCAGCGGTTCTCCGGTCATCAGGTTCATCAGGTTTTGGCCCAGCAATTTACCTTGCTGCATGGCGGGCTGGGCCATCATCGGGTGTCCCTGCGGGTTCTCCTCCGTAACCATAGCGGCAATATCCCCAATGGCAAATATATTTTCATAGCCGGCCACCCGGTTATACACGTCCACCTGTAAACGGTTTCCCTTTAAGAGACTTTCTGACCGGATACCCGCAATCGGTGATCCGGTTACGCCAGCCGCCCAGATCAGGGTACGACTAATGATTTTCTCCCCACTATCTAAGAGAACGGTGTAACCGTCATAAGATTTTACCCGCTGGTTCAGCCAGACTTTTACTCCGAATCGTTCCAGGTATTCCAGGGCTTTGGTTGCGGCTTCTTCGGACATGCCATTGAGCAGACGCGGACCGCTCTGGATCAGGTGAATATCCATCTTCACAAAATCCAGTTCCCGGTAATCTTTAGGGAATACATGCTTACGGAGTTCACTCAGGGCACCTGCTACTTCTACTCCCGTGGGACCGCCCCCTACAATGACGTAGTCCATCAGACTGTTGAGTTGCTCTTCCTCATCAATCTGCAAAGCCTTTTCAAAGTTGGAAAGGATGGTATTGCGGAGAGCCAGGGCATCGCCAATATTTTTGATGGGAATGGAACTGCGTTGAATCTGCTCATTGCCGTAAAAATTGGTAGTAGCGCCGGTGGCAATCACCAGGTAATCGTACCGCAGCAGCCCGATAGAGGTTTCTACGACCTGGTTGGTGGTATCTACTGATTGTACCTCGGCCAGCCGGAAGTAAAAATTCTCCTGGTCTTCGAATATTTTCCGGAAAGGATATACGATAGAATCGGCCTCCAATCCGGCAGTAGAAACCTGGTATAAAAGTGGCTGAAAGGTATGGTAGTTTTGTTTATCAATCAGCACTACCTGTCCATCGGCCGGTGCCAGAGATTTTGCCAGTTCAATGCCGGCGAAGCCTCCGCCGACAATGACTATCCGGCGTTTTCCGGTTTCTGCAATCCTTGTATGCTGAATCATAGGATGACCATGGTCTATTATTTGATATACGGGTTATACGGGAAAAGCAGACCAGTTTATTAAAAATAGCGTAAAATTTAATTTACCGCTGATGCCCGGCACTAATTACGCCGTCCGGTGGTAGGCTTTACTCAGATTTAGAGGTCCCTCTGGGACGGCTGCCGGGCGGAGGGGTTTCCGGCGGATGCGTGCCTTCCAGGCGGAGCAGGTGCAGACAATTCATCAGGGCCCGGCCATCATGATAGGCGGCTTTCCAGGCGTGCAGTTTATGGCCGGTTTTACGGTCAGGCTCTTTATCCAATCCACCTTCGTACCAGCCGCCATTGACGGGATCAATCAGGTTTTGTTTGATATACGCCCATTGGGTCTTGAATTTCCGGCCGTATTCCATCGGGTCGTTGGGATACTTGCGGGCCATCAGCAGCAATGTATTCAACCCTTCAGCCTGTGACCACCAGTTCTTGCGGTCGTCGATAATGGTGGTCGTGTCCGCCCCTTTAAAATAGTAGCCTCTTTCGTAAAAGCCACCCGCCTGCTTATCCCATCCCATGATTAAGGAATGATCGGCCATTTTTTTGGCAATAATTGGCGTCCGGACGTCCTGCCGGATTTTGAGGGTATGGGAAGCTTCCAGTATCAGATAAGCCGTTTCTATATCGTGTCCGAAGGATACGTGATCCAGATTATAGTTTTTTTCGCGTACCGCTTCGGATGAGTCACGGAAAGAAATGGGCTTCCAATCCGGGGTGAGGAACAACGTCAGGTAACCCTGCTCCGTGGTAATCCGGTCCCGGACTAGTTTCAGCATTTCCTGCAACCGCTTTTGCAGCAAGGCATCGGGCCAGACATCGTATAGTTCCGAGAAGGCTTCCAGCAGATGAATAGAGCTGTTCTGGTCTTTATATCCCATACCGCCGTAGAGTGACTGCTTTTGGGCTCCGGTCAGTACCGGCGTACCATCCCGGCGCAGATCCTGAAAATAGCCGCCATGCTTCGGGTCATGACTGTGTTTTTCGAGCCAGTAAAATGCTTGTTTGGCCAGGTTTAGGGCCGCAGTATCTTTTGATAATCCGTAGTAAGCCGCCAAGGCGTAAATTCCAAAGGCGTTGCCATAGGCAGACTTCAGTCCTTCCGGATCTTTCGGCATCCCCTCCCGGGTAACCCAGGTATAAAAACCGCCGTGGGTTTTGTCCCACATGGCATTTTTCAGAAATACAAACCCATGACTGGCTGCTTCCCGCAAGTGTTTTTTGGCTGGGTAGAGCCGGGCGGCTTTGGCCGGAAACCACGTGTGCCGGGCCTGGGTCACAATCATTTTATCCTGTGGTCCTTCCGGTTTCCAATCATAGGTAAAGGTGGTCAGGAAGCCGCCATGCTCCCGGTCCATGGTCAGCGGATAGCATTTATCCAGCAGTTGGATCAATGACTGTTCTATTTCCTGAGCGTAAGTTTTACGTTCCGCCGCGGATAGCGGCTGAGCCAGTGTTGAGTGGGAAAAAATACCTGCCAGCAGCAAAGCCAGCAGGCATCTCAACAGATGTATTGGTTTGGGCAGTAGCATAATGATTGCGGGACCAAAGTCCCCGGCCTGCAAAGTACGAAAAGTAGTGGATCGTTGGGTATTAGCTAGTGGTCATTAGGGATTAAGTCGATTAGGGTAGTGGTTAATTTGTCAACAGCCCCTGAGAAAAGGTCAAAGGGAACAGACATGAGGTGTGGTATCTACGCTCTGGCATAGTAAAAAAGTAGTCCTACCCAAAAAATATTGGGTAGGACTAAAAGCTTTTAAAAGATTGGTTTTGTTAACCCAAAACTAAATGAATATACGGTAAACCGAAAGTCTTTCATCCCATTACTTATTGGGAGCAAAATAGCTTTTGTCACGTGGATGCAAATGTTGTTTCACTACGTCTTCGTTAAGTTCTATTCCTAAGCCAGGGGCCGTAAGCGGCACGTTGGCAAAACCTTTGGTGATCAATTGCCGTCCGTCGGTTGTTTTTACTAAACTTTCCCACCAGGGAACATCCACGGAATGATGTTCTAGGGACAGGAAATTCATGGTAGCAGCAGCACAATGCACATTAGCCATAAAGGAAACCGGGGTGCCCGCCTGGTGCATAGCCATAGCGATGCCGTTTTCTTCCGCGTAATCACCAATTTTTTTAGTCTCCAAAAGGCCACCGGAAGTAGCTAAGTCCGGATGAACAATATCCACGGCTTTGGCATCGATCAGAGGCTTAAAGTTTTTGAGCAAATAGATGTCTTCTCCGGTAAGGGTAGGGGTTTCTAAAGCATCCGACATGGTTCTCCATTGGCTGGTTAATTCCCAAGAAACCAGATCTTCCAACCAGGCCAACCGGTATTTTTCCAAGGCTTTCCCTAACCGGATTCCATTATTCATATCAAAATGGCCATAATGATCCGTTGCAAGCGGAATGTCATACCCAATTAATTTCCGGGTGCCATCCACAATCTGAGCCAGCTCTTCCAGACCCTTTTCGGTAATTTGGATTTGAGTGAATGGGTGAAGGGTATTGGCGTATGAGGTAATATTGTTCTGGTCTCCCCATTGGGCTAGATTTCCCTGGCCATTTTCCCACAATTTTGCATTAACCAGGGTGTCGGGTTTGCCTTTTAACTCCCCGATGGAAACATCCATTTTGAGCCATGTATACCCTTGGTCCTTTACCCGGTAGTTAATAAGTTTTTTCTGCTCTTCCACCGAACCGGCTTCAGGGGTATCGGCATACAACCTTACCCTATCCCGATACCGGCCGCCTAAAAGCTGCCAGGCAGGAACATTATATGCTTTACCGCATAAATCCCAGAGGGCCATTTCCACGGCACATACCCCACCACCCTGACGGCTTTGACCGCCAAACTGCTTAATTTTTCTGAAGATTAGTTCCACATTACAGGGGTTTTCTCCCAGGATACGGCTTTTTAGGAATAAGGCGTACCGTACATCTGCCGCATCCCTTACTTCCCCTAACCCATAAATACCCTGGTTAGTATCAATCCGGATAATAGCCGTGCCTCCCATCACATTGGTTAAGGCGTACCGCATATCCGTAATTTTTAATTCAGAAGGACTAGAAGCCCTCTTTACCTTTGAAGTTGACTGCGCAATAGTATCTTCAATAGGGGCCAAAATAAAACCAGCTAATGAAATACCACCCAAAGCAGTTGCTTTCAGAAAATTCCGACGGCTGTCCTTCGTCTGCGGGTTATTAATTTCCTGCTGGCGGGCATCGGCATCGGCTTTTTCAAGTTGCCGGTTTTGGGTAATAAGCTGTTGTAAAATACTTTTCATACTAATTAAAAGAGTGGTTAATTAAGGAGGAAAATTGAATGGTTTTACACGCGGCTTTCTGCATAAATCCGCGGCGGCTTGTTTTGCTTTCCTGAGCAGAATTGGAGGGCATTTTAACGTGATTCATAGGAAGGATAGTGTTTGAAGGTTCTAGTAACTCCATCCGGTTGGATAGTGCCTGTACCCTCAGAGAGTCAACCTTCGCAGAAATGCCCTCAAAAAAATTTACACGCTGGAAAGCGGAAGGAGCAGGGTTTACTATTAGGCCAAGGCACTATATTTACGGTAGAATTACCCACCCGTCAGTAATGCGCCATGAGCAGGCTTTAGTCTACCTGGGGAACCAGGCCTTGGTATGGGCGCTGCCTTCCAGTTGCGCTTCCAGGTCATCGGGAAGGTGCGGAAAGAAGTCGAATCCAGTAACCTGCTCTACCTCGTCAATAGAAACCACAAACGATTTCAGCGGTTTTTCGGACCCTTCATTGGGCATGAGGAACGCTATGGCTTTGGGCGTTGGTTTTTTCAGATGCAGGATGATCTTGTAATATTGTTCGGGCACGGCCACTTTATTGCGGCGGCCAATAGTAGGCAAACCTTTTTTCAGCACGGGTCCGGTAACTACGTAAAATACTTTATCCCGGCGCACCCACTCCCGCACCCTTGATTCGAGCCGCTCCCAGATATGGCGGTTAAAATCCGGAGCTTGGGGGCTCATATTGCTCATAAAAAAAGACTCGGACATCACCTCGGGAGAAAACTTGAAGTCAGCCGCTGGCGCCAGATGCCCCCGGTCGTAGCCCGATGCCCGGTAATCTTCGGGGGTAGCTGATCCGGATGATACTTCCGGGTCAGGGCGAAAATCATTTTCCCGTTCAGCAGCTCCTCTTACTTCCGTAGCGGTTAACTGATAGGCCACCCAAGCCGCCTGCTCGTACGGTTCGGCATAGCATAGGGTATAGGCCAGGTGCCGTACTATTTCGCAGTCTTTAGCAACTGCTGAGGGCAAACCAAAATCTTTTTCCTTTTCAAAGGCATATTCATAGCTGGTTACAGTGATGGGCTGGTCGGGCTCGGTGTCTTTACGGCGCGGAGAAGATTGGGGACGTCGTTTGGTTCTTTTTTCCGACGGAGGGGTGTCTTCGGTGGAGACTGGAGGAGTACGGGGTGTTTTTGCTGACTCTTTAGTCAGGAAGTAATAGAGTAAGACTGCCAGTACAATCAACAGCAGGGTACCCGTGAACCCGGTTCCACCTTTTCTTTTTGCCATAGTCCGGAAATTAGTATTATTTTATTTGCCGCTAAAAATAGTATCTCCGGCGTGGAATGGCAACCAAACAAGTACTTATTATAAGATCAGGCCGTTACCGGCGGAATAAATAGGGCGTAATTAAGTAAACTTTTCTATTTTTAGGATTTAAGTCTTAAAATCTTATCCCTCACCCTTCTCCTGTCCGGAGCAGACGGCAAAGCCGGTTGGTTTTCAAGTCCCTCATTGCCCCAAAGTAGCTGGAGTAAGGATACAGAGGCAGGGAAAGATTTTGAAACAAAACTTTTTTCTTTTGTCAACCCTAACCTAATACCTTAATGAAGAGAGAGACATACTCCTTAACCTTTTTATCGACTCTTATCCTGTTTGTGGCAGTCGTCTTAACGGGAAGTGCTCAGACCCTCCGTGGCAAAGTAACCGACTCCAAAACCAATGATCCCCTGCCTGGGGTTTCCGTCACCGTCGAGGGCACTACGCAGGGCGTCAGTACGGATAGCCAGGGCAACTATTCCCTTCCCCTTCAGGCCGGCAATTTCCGGGTGCAATACTCTTTTGTGGGTTATACCACGCAAACCAGAAACGTAAGCATGGGCAGCAGTGGCGCTACCCTGGACGTGGCACTGGTAGAAAATACCCTTACGCTGTCTGATGTAGTGGTGGTTGGTTCCCGTTCCACGCAGATCCGGTCTAACGTAGAAACGGTAGCCCCGGTAGACGTGATCTCATCCCGGGAACTACAGTCGACCGGACAGATTGAACCTACCCAGATGATCAACCTGGTAGCTCCCTCATTTAACTCAGCCCGCCAGACGGTAGCCGACGGTACGGACCACATCGACCCGGCTACCCTGCGCGGTCTCGGGCCTGACCAGGTACTGGTGCTGCTTAATGGCAAGCGTCGCCACAACCAGGCCCTAATTAACGTGAACGGTACGGTAGGACGGGGCTCCGTGGGAACGGACCTGAACACCATACCGGCCGCGGCCATCGAACGGATTGAGGTACTTCGCGAGGGAGCTTCTTCGCAGTACGGTTCGGATGCGATCTCGGGAGTGGTAAACGTAGTACTGAAAAAAGATACCGGTACTACGGCCAACCTGCACCTGGGGCAGTTTTACGAAGGAGACGGACGGAATGCGCAACTGGGGCTGTACCACGGCTTTAGAATTGGAAAATTAGGCGTGATTGGCGCCGCTGCCGATCTGCGGTTCCGGGAAGGCACTAACCGGGCCGGTACGTATACCGGACCAGTATACGTGAACTGGAATGTAAGCCGACGTACAATAAATGGGGTACAAGAATCAGAGGAAGACTGGATAGCCAATCGTACCAATCTGTATAACCAGGATGAAGCTCTGATTGCCCAAAACAACTTCAGCCGGGAAAACAACATGCAGATCGGTAATTCGGCGGTCAACAATTTCGGGGGTATGCTCAACGGCAGCCTTAAAATTGCGCCTAAAACCCAGCTTTACTTTTCGGGCATCCTTAATTACCGCCAGGGAAGAGGGGCCGGATTTTACCGCTACCCGTTCCAGACCAATCAGGTCATAACTGAGTTGTACCCGAATGGATTCTTGCCGGAAATCAACTCCACGATCTGGGACCGGTCCGTAATGGTGGGGGCAAACGGAGAATTGGGTAATGGATGGCGCTGGGATCTGTCAACTGTATACGGGGGCAATTCTTTCCGATTTGATATTACCAATACCAACAATGCTTCGCTGGATTCTTTGAGACAGAACTCTCCTACCGAATTTTACGCGGGTACGCTGAAGTTTAACCAGAACACGACTGATCTGGGCATTTCTAAAGACTTCGGTAGCCAGATCGGGCTGAAATCATTCAATATTGCCGGTGGATTAACCTACCGCATTGACAATTATCAGATCGAGCCTGGTGAGGAAGCTTCCTGGAGAAACTACGCTCCCAGCCGAGGCAAAGCAGCCGGAGCCCAGGTATTTCCGGGATTTCAACCAGCTAATGCCGTGAACGAAAGCCGTACCATATTTGGAGCCTATCTGGACCTGGAAACGGACCTGACCGAACGGCTGCTGATTGATCTTGCCGGACGCTACGAAAATTACAGTGATTTTGGAGGTAATCTGGCGGGCAAGTTCAGTACCCGCTATAAATTTGCTGATTTCTTCTCCCTACGCGGAACGGTTGCCAATGGGTTCCGGGCTCCCTCCATCCATCAGCGGTACTTTAGTGCTATATCCACGGTGTTCGTTTCGGTTCCCGGGCAGGGCCTTCAGCCTCGTCAGCAGGGAACCTTTCCTAATGCAAGCCCAGTAGCGCAGGCATTTGGCATCCCTTCGCTTACTGCCGAAAAATCCACCAATTACAGCTTAGGCTTTACCTCGCAGCCTCTACCAAATATCAGCATTACGGTGGATGCCTATAATATTGACATCAGAGACCGGATTGTACTGACCGGGCAGTTCCAGCGGCCTCCGGCAACCGGAACTCCAACACCGGCCCAGATTCAAACGGCGAAAATTCTGGACGAAGCCGGACAAACGGATGTTTCAGCCGCCGTATTCTTCACCAATGCCGTCAATACCCGTACGCAAGGAATTGACCTGGTTGCTTCCGGAGATTATCGGGTTGCCGGTGGTAGCCTGACCGTAACGTTGGCGGGTAATATCAACCGCACGTGGGTGCGCGGACAACCTAAAGTCTCTGCCACGCTGCCTTATGAAGTATTCGGCAATGTCCTGTTTGACCGCCAGGAAGAAGGCCGGCTGGAACGGGCGCAACCACGCAATAAGTTTACCTTAGGCGCAGTCTACCGGCTTGGGAAGTTTGGTACAAATATCCGCGTGACGCGGTACGGTGAAGTAAAAACGCAGGACCCCAATAATGCTGCACTCGATGAGCAATTCAGCGCCAAAGCCATTACGGATCTTAGTGTCAACTACCAGATCAACCGTTTCCTGCAGGCTACCGTAGGGGCTAATAATTTGTTTGATGTATACCCCGATAAGATGAAAGCAACCCGTTATCCGACTCCTTCCGATCCGACCTCCCTTGACAACACCTCTTTCGGACGGTTTGTCTACAGCCGGAATGCCACGCAGTTTGGCTTCAATGGCGGCTATTACTTTGTCAGCCTGGCAGCTAGGTTTTAAGGGAGTGTTTTCGAGTTGAAAGCAGGCATTAATTCTTCTATGCAAGCCCTTTATCCGTTGGATAAGGGGCTTTTTGTTCTTTACCTCATAAATTCTTCTTAGGAGAGATGTTACTTTTGTTAGCTTCGCTGATCCCTAAGCTCGACTTTAGCATTTCCGAAAATCAGAAAAACCTGCGTTTGCAGTGGAAATTAAGGTGTTTTCAATTTTTGAACATCGCACTTTCAACCCGACATTTAAAAATGATTCTCAGGGTTAGCCCTATTTCAACGGTTTCGCACATTGTATTATGAGAAAATGCGAAAGTCGAGCTAAGAATCGGTTTTAAAAGGGTATTTGGTCCTCAACCATCATTCCCCTGCCCCCTTCGGCTCTGGCACAACGCTTCCCGCAAGGGGGACTTTTGAACCCAACTGGTCCCCCTTGGTGCAGCTGGAAAGAGGCTAGCCGAAGGGGGTAGTGAGATGACCGTAGGGGGTTTAAAACCGTTTCTAAAGGGATTGTCATTGCTACAAAGAATTACATTACGAAGTAATCGGCGAAGCTAACCTAACCAATTCAACATCTAGGCATAAAAACGCTTCCTCCCTCTTGCCCTTCACTCACCCCGCTTTTGCCGAAATAGGTGAACTCCGCTTCGCTACGGTTCTGCCGGGCCTTTCCCCGCATGGAATTATTATTTTTCTTTTTTTGATTCTCGTATCATAATTTTCCTGCTAATTCCTACTGCGTTAACGGCGGGAGGATGGTGCAGCAACAGCGTGGCCCGTTCTGGCCTGAAGCGTTAGCCGGAGGCAAGTGCGGGCTGGGCCTTTTGGAGGGAAGAACGGCCTTTAGCTTCGCTGAGCTTCGGTTGTTGCTGCGGCCCGGTTAGCTTCGCTGATCCTTTCAGGATTAGTTTCACCCAACTACGTTTCTTTTGTTACGTTGAATTTGGGCAAGCAAAAGAACCCCTTTAGGGCTCGACGAAGTCAAAAGTAAATCTCTAACTACGGAGATGTCTATTGTTAACAAATTGGTTAGATTCACTATAAATATAAAAGAGTATCCAGCTACCTGACAACGGGTATTCCACATCCATAAACTATACTTTGAGGGTATAACTCCGGGACTAAAGTCAGAATTTGCCTGCTTTTTTATCCATTGAAAAAAAGTTTCGTATATTATCTGTTACCATCCTTAGGGAGAATGCGGGCAGAGAGGTAAATTTTGGAATGAATCAGCGATGATTATGAAAAATATTGGGTATGAGTCCGGTAAAAAAAAGAATATTTTTGATCATTGCCCTGTTCGTCTTTTTTTCGGGCAGCGTATTGCTGGTTAATTATATCGGACTGCACATACTCTCCGTAGTGCGGGCCTATATTAATGGAGAAGGCGCCTATTCGAAAGGACAGAAAAACGCCGTATTTTACCTGCACCGGTATACCCTCTCCCACCAGGAAAGTAACTTTCAGGAATACCGGCGTCAGATTGCTATTCCACTAGGCAATCAGCAGGCCCGGCTGGCGCTGGAAAAACCCCAGCCTGACCTGGAAGCAGCCCGAAGAGGATTTATCCGGGCCCAGATTCCGGCGGGTGAGATGGATGGCATGATCCGGCTCTACCCCTACTTTCACTTGCTTGCCGAAACAAGACAGGCGCTGGAAATATGGGCCCGGGGCGACACGCTGATCAATGAAGTAGCCCGGGATGCCCAGTTGCTGCACAGCAGAATTACTTCCGGTCAATATTCGCAGCAAGAAATTAATCAGACCATGAACGAAATTGGGCGGCTCAATGGGCAGCTAACCCAGATGCAGGATGAGTTTTCGTGGACCATGCATCAGGCAGCCCGCCGCGTTCAACGGATGCTGTTTAATTTTATGGCCGTCTTTATTTCATCTTTGCTGGTGCTTTGTGGATATATAGCGGCCAGAGCCCTCAAATACATCCAAGAATCAGAGGAGAAATACCGCATCCTGTTTGAAGAATCCCACCACGGCTTATTTATTGCAAGTGCCGATGGTACTATTACGGATCTTAATCCGACCGGCATGCGGTTACTGGGTTTTAGGGACCCGACAGAAATCCAATCGGTTACTATTTTCCGGCTCTTTGCCCAACAGGACGAACAAAGCGTAGAGCTGCGGCAACAACTGGAACGGGCCCATCAGGTAACCGACTGGGAGGCAGAAATTATCCTCCATGACGGTACCCGGCATGCCATGATGCTGAATGCGACTGTGCAATACGATACCAAGGGCAGAATTACGGCCTACCGGGGTAGTATCCGGGATATAACCGAACGCAAACGGGCTCTGGCTACACTTAAAGAACAAAATGCCGAACTGAAAAAAATTAACACGGAACTCGACAATTATGTCTATCGGGCCTCTCATGACTTGCGTGCTCCCTTGTCGTCGCTGCTGGGACTAATCAATATTACCAACGCGGAGAGCCATGAGGAAATCAGGAAACAGTACCTTGATCTCATGCTGAAAAGCGTCAGTAAACTGGATCGATTAATTCAGAACATTATTAATCACTCTAAGAATGCGCGGGTAGAGGTGGTACCGCAGCCGATTAATTTCCGGGAGATGATTGCTGACGTACTGGACGACCTGCATTATATGGAAGGCAGCAAAGAGGTAGAAAAACAAATTTCTATCGAGGAAGAAGGCATTTTTTATTCCGATGAATTCCGGGTACGCATTATTTTCAGCAATATCCTTTCCAATGCCATCCGGTTCCGTAATCCGCTTATTCTTTCCTGTATCCGGATTACAATCCATACAAGTATCAGTGGGGCGACTATCCGGTTTGAGGACAATGGACTGGGAATCGCCCCCGAGTATATTGATAAGATATTTGATATGTTTTACCGGGCCTCGGTGAACAGTACCGGCTCCGGGTTGGGTTTATATATTGTTAATGAGGTTATTACTTCCCTGGGTGGAAGCATAAAAGTAGATTCCCAGGTAAGACAAGGCACCAGTTTTACCGTAGAACTACCCATCATGGCACCTGAACCTACGCACAACAGCTATAGTTTGAAAAATTTACCGGCCTGACCACTGCTGCCGCACCAGCAATGCCAAACCATTATCCAACCAACTACTATGAAACCGGTTCACCCGTCCATTTCCTCCCCGTACTATGATACCCTGGCCGCCTTGGCTAGCCAGAAAAAATACATGGGAATCAAGTATTTCACCGAGTACCGTGAGCTTATTTCCACTACGGCTATTATCACTGATTTCTTTGTCAGGGACGCCGCAGAATACATGCTGCTCAGTACCGGAGAAGAAGTCCGGCTTGACCGCCTGGTCATGGCCGGTACCTTTACCCCGCCAAGCTACGGGCACCTTGATTTCTCCTGCGATTGCAACCAGTAGCAGCATTTCGATGGACGATGTTCGATTGCCGATGTTCGATGTTTGAAATAAGTAGTGGATACAAGGGAACATAAATTCGCACCTGGTACATCCTACCTCTGACTTCTAGGTTCTTTCTCGAACATCGTCCATCGAACATCGAAAATCAAAACGGTTCAGCCCACAAGGCGTGTCAGGCTTTCGATATGCGCCAGATGATGCCGTCCGTGCCAGGCGTACTGCACCAAAGCCTGATCAAGCGTATAGGTGCGATTGTAAACCGGATGAAAAAAGCTGCGTTGCCACTGGTCCTCAGTCAGGTGCCACAACAAGGTAGTCCAGCGGATGTGTAAAGCTTCCAGCAAGGATAAGGAAACAGTTACCGGGGTCGCTTCCACGTCAGGCAGTTGTATCCAGGCAGTTGGGTCAATCCTAGGAACGGCAGGATGCTCCTCAGTAAGGGCCATGCGAAAGCGGATGTAGAAATTAAGGTGTACATCGGCCAGGTGATGCAGCACCTGACGTCCGGTCCAGCCGCCGGGTCGGTAAGGTTGTTGTAGTCTTACGCCGCCAACGTTACGGGCTGCCGCGGTTAACTGGGCAGGCAGCGCCGCAATTTGCTCAATGAGTGCTGTCCGCTCCGAAGCAGTAAGGGGCACCTCAGGCAGTACCGGGCGGCCAATCGGGTAACGCAGGTCGGGGATGTTGTCTTCCATAAGACCAAATTAAATAATCCTACTTTAACACGTTACGCCATACGTAATATCTGTGGTTGTTCCGCATTTAGTTTTGCTCAGATAGTTGCCATGCGGAGCGAAGGAAAAGCGCATTAAGGAAAAGCGCATTTTAAATGCGCCGTTCGACCATCCGCATTGTAAATGCGGATGAACGCCTGATGAACGCCTGAAATTTGTCATCCACTTATTAAAGTGTTAAAGTAGTAATAATCTCTCCGGCTCATTCCGCAGGTACTGCCCGCAGTGGTTTTTTTGCTTGGAATAGCCCTACCTTCTGGCTGGTCCGCGCATTGACGTAACCATAACCAATACCTTATTTCTTACCGCTTTTGTGCAGTACAATGAGCAACGGAGGAATATGAACGTAAATACCCGGCTGCAATGGCGCTATAAGCCAGCTTCTGACTTATTAATCGTCTACGGATAATTTATCTGCCAGCTCCTTTTGCGGTCCGTAACCGCGCCTTGGTACTTAAACTAACCTATTGGTGGAAGATATGACGTTGTCAACCTATGGATTAACTCATGTTCAGGTTGCCAAATTTTGTTTTTTTTGCCCATATATGCAGAAACTTTGCGAACTTCTTAAGTAAAACCGTGTAACGAAGTTTTAAATGAACGCAATGAGAAAGCAATACTTTACCTGTCCGCATTTTACCATGTGGATTGAGGATGGAATTTTTTTGAAAATATCTATGTCGAGGATTATACCCTGGAAATGGCAGAAAGAGCCGTAGCGGAAAGATTAAGAATGAGTGAAAATCATTCCTATCCCGCGCTTGCGGATTGCCGTACCGTGAAGTATTTTCATAAAGATGCCCGGCAGTTTTTAGCCGCTAAAGAAAACACTGCCCTCCTAAACGCCGGAGCCCTTCTCATTGATAATGCTTTGCAGAAAGTACTAGGAAATTTTTTCATTTTTATCAACAAGCCTGGAGTTCCCATTCAGCTATTTACCAACCAGGATCAGGCGATGGCCTGGCTCCAACCATTTAAAAAATCGCAGCTTGAGGTTAAGAGCCATTAGTCTGGAGTAGCTTGATCCGCTCTTCCAGCACTTGTATTCGCTCCCGGAGGGCCTGGTTTTCAGTAGCCAGCGAGATACTTAATTCAACAATGCAATCGGAGTTCTCAAACTCTTCCAGCTCAATGTAATACTTGCCATTGAGCTTAACGAGTTCTACCTGTCTGGAAACCAGTTTCGAAGGTCCTCCTGTATTGAGTAGAATGACAGACATACCTTAAGATGTGCTTAATAATTTAATTGCCTAATGTACTTGCAAACCGATAAGGCCTGTAAAGTTTTATGTAAGCGGCATTCTTAACTGATGCGGGTCAACCAACCTGTTTGGGCCACTCAGGCAATTCTGCGGTTTTTATCTTCTCCCCCACGGGCATCTTTATAGAACTGAATCACTTCTTTCAAATCCCGGTTAGTAGCAGCCAGTACTTCAGCGGAATTCTTATAAGCATCAATAGTCATGCTTTGATAGGTAGTGATTCCTTCCAGGGAAGTAATTTGTAATTGGAGTTTTTCAATTTCGGCCCTTAGACGGGTATTCTCCTGGTGCCAATCGGCAGTCTGAGCTGGTGCATGTCCATCCGGAGCCTGGAAACCGGATGCATCAGGTGTATTCCCGATCTCCTGCGGCTCCAATACCATTTTCCCCTCTCCCTGCAGCAACCAGGATGGGTTCAATTCAGGACATGCATTCAAGATCGCGACCAGTTTAGTTATCCCGTAATTTTTCCCTCTGATCACATTCGATATCTGAGCACCGGAAGTATGGGTCAAGCGGCCAAACTGATTGACGCCGATCCGTTTGAAGGAAAGATATTCTTGTAACCGGCGTCCGATGGATGGCAAACTCGTATCTCTGTTCATTGTTAGGAATGCTTGACGGTTATTGGAAATGTGTTGGTAAAGTATGGCTAATTATAGTAGATCCTCCGATAAAGTTAACAATATAATTAACAACACCTACTGCACGCCGGCGCTGTATTTTTACTATAGAAAGCAGCTATAATACCATATACTGAGCAGAGCAGCATTACGGGTTGGCTGTTTCTACTGTCCTCTTACTGAAAAACCAGAAATAAACCCCACTACGGCTATGAGCAATGGATATCAACAATAGAGTAAAGGATAAAACAGGTAGCAAGAGAATTAAAAAATATACTATACGCAGGTTAAAAATATTCTATACTCTCTGGTAGCATCAACCTTTGCTAGGGTAATTTACGACAAGATTGTCTCCGCTATATTTGCTCAACTGACCGCATCTTTTTCGGCATTGGCATATTCTGAAGGAGTAACTCCGTACATTTCCTTAAAGCATTTGGCAAAGTAAGACAGGTTGTTGAAGCCTACTTCATAAGCGACCTCCGAAATAGTACCAGACCGGCGGCTAATAAGTACAGCGGCCCTTTTAAGGCGGATGTTGCGGATAAATTCATTAGGTGTCTGGTCAATCAGGGCCTTCATTTTGCGGTATAACTGCATTTTGCTCAGGGCCATTTCATTTTCCAGGTTTTCTACCGTGAAGTCAATGTTGGCCATGTGCTTCTCTACCACTTCAATAGCCAGTTGCAGGAATTTTTCATCGGCCGAAGTAATCGCGACATCTTTAGGCTGCAATTTTACCTCCCTGGTAAACCGTTCCCTTAGTTTCCGGCGGCTCTCTACGAGGTTGCGCACCCGTAAGCGTAGCTCATGGGGATGGAAAGGTTTGGTCAGGTAGTCATCCGCACCGGTTTCCAGGCCATCGAGCCGGCTTTCTATGGAGGATCTGGCCGTCAGTAGTATAACGGGGATATGACTGGTACAGGCATCGGTTTTGAGGCGCTTGCAAAGTTCCATTCCATCCATGCGGGGCATCATCAGATCCGTAATAATAATATCGGGTACGGCCTCAATGGCTTTCTCCAACCCATCCTGCCCATTGATTGCTTCCAGTATCCGGCAGCAGCCATCAAAACTTTCATGAATGTAGCGGCGGACTTCTTCATTATCCTCCACAACCAGCAGCAAAGGAGCCTGCCCATCCCAAGTGCTGAACATTTCGGCGTCAGGCCGCGGCAAGCGTTCTCCGGCGGCTACCGGCAGCGCATCCAATCCTTCAGTGGTCTTTTCTGCACTTATTTTATCATTGGCCAATTGCTTCAACCCCACGGGAAGTCTTAGCGTAAAACAAGTCCCAACACCTACTTCACTGGTTACCGATATATCACCCTTATGCAACAGCACCAGTTCGCGGGTCAGGGCCAGTCCGATACCACTACCTTCCCGTTCACGAGTAGTCGAGCCATCTACCTGGAAAAACCGGTCAAATATTTTACCCATTTCCGCAGCGGGAATGCCGGCACCCGTATCTTCTACCGTAATCTCTACCGTCTCCAACCCATTAACTTCCGTTAGATCCGAAGCCACTACGTGTACGTTGACCCTGATCATCGCCCCGTCAGGCGTGAATTTAAAAGCATTGGACAAGAGATTAGTGATTATTTTTTCAATCTTATCCCGGTCAAACAACGCCCATAAGCTGGCATGGGGCGACCCAAATTCCAGCTTTATTCCTTTACTGTCCGCCAGAGAGGCAAAAGAAAATACCATTGACTTCAGGAAGGCTAATAAATCTCCCTGAGCAGGTTCCAGCTTTACACTGCCTGCTTCCAGTTTAGAGATATCCAGCAATTGATTGATTAATTGCAGCAGGCGATGCGCATTGCGGTGCATCATCCGCAGTTCATTGCCTTCAGGGGCACCGGGAGCAATTTCGGAAAGTTTTTTCTCCAGCGGCCCCAGAATCAACGTAAGCGGCGTACGGAATTCGTGGGAGATATTGGTAAAGAAGCGGGTTTTCATCTGGTCCACCTCCTGCAACTTCTCCGACTCCACCCGTTTGAGTTCCAACTCATTTTTGAGCCGTTCGCGGCGTTCAGTGTACCGCTTAAGCAAGAAAAGAACACCGGCTCCGGCTAAAACATAGAACAAATACGCCCACCAGGTTTGCCAGAATGGCGGCGTGACCACTACCCGGATGGTAGCTGGCAACTGGTTCCAGACACCATCACTATTAGAGCCTTTTACTTTAAAGATATATTCACCCGGGGTCAGGTTGGTATACGTCGCAAACCGCTGATTGGCATCGGTGTAGTTCCACTTCTGCTCGAAGCCTTCCAGCATATAAGCGTACTGATTTTTCTGGGGAGCAGTATAATCCAGGGAAGTAAAGCCGAAGGAAAGCACGTAATCCTTATAAGAAAGCACTACTTCTGAACACAAATACAAGGGCTTGGTCAGCAGCGGTTTTCCGTCGACTCCACCTTCACGGGTCTGCCCTACCTCTACCGCCTTATTAAACAGTTTCAGTTCATTGATCAGTACCGGCGGCACGTAGCGGCTTTCTTTAACCTGCTCCGGATTAAACATATTAAACCCGTTGTGTCCGCCGAAAAGCATCATCCCATTACGGGTTTTGTAGTGCCCAGAAAGGAAGGAATTGCTTTGCAAACCATCCATGATGTCATACAGCTTAAACTGTCCGGAAGCAGGAAAGTAGTGGACAATCCCCCGGTTGGTGCTGAGCCATAGGGTGCCATCAGCATCTTCCAGAATACCGAAAACACTTTTGAGAAAAGAAGCTGCCTCCAGTGACTTTACCCGGTGAAAGGCTTCGGTCGCCGGGTCAAACCAGCTCAGTCCGCTCCCTTCGGTGCCCACCCAGAGGCGTTTCTGCCGGTCTTCAAACGTTACCCGGGTGCTGTTGCTGGCAATACTTTTATCATTCTGCGCCTCGTACTGATACCGCCTGATTACCGGCTGGTTCTGCTCATTAAATGTCAGCCGGTTCAGTCCCCCTTCGGAAGTAGAAACCCAGGCAATTCCCTTACTATCAATCAGAATATGCTTGATCTGATTATGAGACAAGGAATTGGTGTCGTCATGGATGTGACTCAGATGAAAAGAAGAATTTTACACCGGATAATAAATGAAAAAGAAACCTCACCACCTACAGAAACATAAACGGCCCTGGTGGTCAGGTTGAATGCAAGAGAGGGTATTCAACTGGGCAGCCCGGGCAGTAGGCTGACCAGTTATATTTGTAACGTGCCCGAAAATACCGGTTTTCTTATCAAATTTATCCAGGCCCCGGCTGGTGGCAATCCAGAGTATTCCTTGTGCATCCTCGGCGATGCCCCACACGCGGTCATCAACCAGGCTTTGCGGATCAGATGGGTCATTCTCATAACGGATAAATTTCCTGTTAACCGGATCAAAACTGCATAAACCCTTACCCCACAACCCAAACCAGATCAGGCCGTCCCGGTCTTCGTAAATCACATTGATATTGCTCTTAGGAATACTGTTTTTATCAGACAGGCTGAGCTGATACAGCAGGAACTTGGGTCCTTTCAGGTCAAATTTACTGAGTCCGTTGTCGTGACCAGCCCAGACCACCCCGGATTTATCCTCAAACAAACTCGTGATCCAGGCCCCGTGCAGTGAATGGGGATTAAGCGGATCTGACTGGTACCGAACAAAGGTACCGGACTGAAACTGATTGATGCCTCCACTGTAGGTGCCAATCCAGATATGTTGCCCGCTGTCCTCCATGATGGACAGAATAGCATTGTCACTGATAGAACCCGGGTCATTTGGGTCAGTTTTGTAAATAGTATAGCGCTGCGTGGCCGGTTCGTACAGATGCAGGCCATTGCCCTGAGTACCGATCCAGAGACGGTCTTGGCTATCAAAACGCAGCACTTTCACGTACTGGCGTTCGGTGCTGGTAATGGCAGTAATAGCGGAAAAAGGGGTAAAAACGCCCTTGGTCTGGTCGAAGTGAAATACGCCGCCACCCCAGGTACCTACCCACAGATTGCCCTGCTTGTCCTCCGTAATGCTATTTACTGCAATGTTTTCGGGGCCGTTTGGAATACTGACCTGGTACGAAATAAATCGATTATGCGACGCATCATAACGGCTCAGCCCATTGTTGGTGCCAATCCACATATTGCCCCTTGAGTCGCGGAACAGTGACCACAGGTTGTTATCGGCCAGGGTAAACGGATTCTTTTTGTCCGCAAAAAAAGGCGTAAATTTTTCCGTTTCGCGGTTAAAGCGGTTCAACCAATGACTGGTAGCTACCCACAAATCACCGGCGGCATCCAGACTCAGCGCCTTTACCCAATTGTCAGAAAGGGAGGCAGTATCTCCAGGAATGAAGTTAAACACCTTGAAATTGTAGCCATCATACCGATGCAAGCCATTTTGCGTGCCAATCCACAGAAAACCGTCCGGCGTTTGGGTAAAAGCATACACTGAGGTGCTGGCTAACCCATGCTCTTCCGAAAGGTGGGTAAACCGGATGTCTTTGGGCTGAGCCCATACGCCGGGTATCACCCAAAGCCATAGCAGGATGAGTGCTCCGCATTGTTTCAATAGCCGCCTGATGAAATACGCAAAGTTTGAAAAAATCATCCCCGTCATAGAAAACAGAAAGCATAAAGTAGCCGATTTTCGACGACTATGCAAAATACCGTTTTTCAGGGGGAATTGTACAAAAAAATCTTCAAACTACCGGATTCCGGGAAGGCCGGGCAACGTATGGGATAATTGGCAGCGGGTAAACTAAATTATCCATTTTTCACGGAACGGATCATCACGGAAGCCATCTTCAGGACCGTACCGTTAAATTCCTGATCGGGCTCATCAATCTCATGTATTTTAAGTACTGTAAATCCATTGGCAACCAGTAAATTGGCTACTGCATCAATACTGTATACTCTAAAGCCATATTGCACAAAAGGCAACTTTTCCATGATTTCCGGGGGCCGGAAACCGATCAGCAATTGCCCGGCTGGTTTAAGTACCCGGCTGATTCCGGCTAGTACTTCACCCGCATTTTCCCAGAAATACAGGGTATTGATGGTAAACACCTTACTGAAGGCACCATCCGGGAAAGGCAGCTGGTTAGCAGATGCCAGTACAAAACCAGCCTTTCCGGCGTCTACCAGTTCTTGATTAAGCCGGGTCGCTTCTTCCACCATAGTCTCCGAGAAGTCGCAGCCGGTATAGGTAACGGCGTTACTGGCCGATACTACATCTTTGCTGAAAAACCCATTGCCCATCCCGATCTCCAGCACTGTATCCCCGGCGGCTATGTCCATTAACTTAATGGCTGCCTCATTCATCAGTTTATTGCCCCGGTTCATGTTCTCCCCGAGCTTCCGGCCAAAATCACCCTCCGGTTTCCGTAATTGGGCTGCTACCTGTTTGAAGTCCATAAAATAGTAAGTTGATGAGATAATGCGATGACGGGCCAATGTGCTGATAAAAAGTATATGGTAATAAAATTATAGCCCGTACCTGATCTTATAATTCTGGATTGAGCCTACTTACTATAAAGTAGCTATTCAGCGAACCCTCTCCGGTCCTTACTTCAGCCGCTGTCCTACCCACCATTCGTTTCCCTGTGGATCTATAAAACCGCCAGAACGGTCTCCGTAAACCTGATCCACAGGTTCCATTACAGAAGCCGCCCCACATTGGATAGCCCGTTTATATACCTCATCGGCATTCTCTACGTAGACGTAATTCATGCCCACCCGGTTTGGGTACTGGCTATTGCCCCGGCCTATCATTACCACCGTGTCGCCGATCCGGACTTCTCCGTGGGTGATGTATTGGTCTGTTTGGCTGATATAATCGCCTTTTACTTCTGCCCGAAATACTTCTTTAAGGAACTCGATCTGCTTTTCCACGCTTGCTACGATCAAATAAGGGCAAACAGTAGAGTACCCGGCAGGGGCTGCTTTGTGCGTCTGGGTGCTGTTCTTGGGAAGTTGCGTGTTTGAAGTTGAAACAGTATGCTTTACACCCGAAATTTTTGGCGCCTTTATCAACTTCGGCTCCGGATGTCTTTCCGGAGGAGAGATTTGTAAAAATAGCCCGGCAATAGAAGGCAAAATTGTAAAAATGCGACATTTCTCAAGCCTCCCGGTATTCAATGCCTTCCGCTTTTCCGGAGAAGTACTTTTTAGGGTGATAGCCCGAAAAGGTTTTAAACTCATGAATGAAGTGCGCCTGGTCGTAATATCCGCATTCAAAAGCAATTTGAGTCAGTGACTTGCTTGACTGTTTTTTACCAGCAGGTTCATACCGGCTCATGGCCGCCTGGAAGCGGGTAATACGGGAAAATAATTTAGGACTGAAACCGGCGTATTGTTTGAATTTCCGTTCAAACTGCCGGGGAGACAGGTTAAATGCCGAAGCAAGCTGCCTGACACCCGGTACATCCTCCTTATGAATCACGTAGCGGACTGCCGTGTGCATGGCCTCATCTCTACACTGGCTTCCGGTTAACCGCTTTTCCAGAAAAGCAGTGATAATAGCTGCCCGCTGCGCATTGGTAGCAGCCAGCATCATTTTTCTTCCAGTTCCTGACCGGTCCTTCCCAGTAAAGTGCCTAAGTCAGGCATCTGATTACTGATTTCGTCGGACGGGAGACGGAAAAGTACGGAATGGCATAGGGATATAAATAGACCCCAAAAATTCCGAAATGCACCTGGGTGACAAACCGGCGATACTGCCCAGATTGGGCGTGGAGGTGGAAGACTGCGGTAACCTGCCTTCACTAGTTAACTCCTCAAAAGTGCCCTGGTAATGAAATATCAGTTCCGGACAGCCACTGGCCATCGAACGGTACACGTACGGGGAATGGGCAGTACCTCTCTCCCTCAAAAACCCAGAAAAACCGCAAAAGGGTTTGAGGCGGGCAGAAGGAGGAATGATCTGATAGCGCATAATACCTGGTAGTAAGGGACTAGATTTTTCTGGTTAGTAGCCCAATAAGCATTTTCCCAAATTCTGGTTCACTCAGCAGACTGGCATGATCGGCACCCTGAATTTCGATAAATGTATCCCTTTCCTTCAATAATTTTCGGAGCTTAAGCGCCGCGGGGTACAAATCACTGCGGATACCCGTGACAATAACCACGGGAGTTTGAGTTTTGATGATGTCTTTATCGGTACGGAAGGGAAAACGGGTGATGGAAGGCAGCGGCAGGAAAAGCCTCTAGGTATTTGTCCCGGAAGCGGTCCCGGGATCGGCTAAAATAGTCATCGCCGGCCGGTTATTGGCTGCTAGATATGAAGCCAGATTCGTACCCAGGGAATAGCCCATTACGATGATTTTTGTTTTCAGGATAACGGCCCTAAAGAATTCATATACCTGTTGTGCATCGGAGTAGAGAAGTTTTTGTAGGAAATACTCTCGGCTCTTGCCGTGTTCTCTATAATCGGTGATCATCAGATCATACCCCAATTGCAGAAATTGCGGGGCAATCTGGCCCACTTCTGTAGCGTACCTCCATTACCCTTCCAGTAGCAAATGACTCCCCGCGAACTATCAGTCTTAAATAATACAGCATTGAGTAGGCCATTGTCCCGCGCGGGGAAGTTAAACTCTTCAAACTGCTCCTTGAAGGAAAAAGTATAATCTGATGGTAGTCTTGCTAACTTAAATCTTTCGTCCTGAATGGAATAGAAATACCCGTAAGCTGCCAAATACCTGTTTGGCTTTGCTGTAAAGCTATTGCAGGACTAGACACTAATGAAAAAACACTTTGATTTTGTCTACTTTTTTCCGGAATAAATCAAAAATGAGTATTTTGGCCCCGTTTTTGTCTCTACTCTTATTGTTTTGTTTTATCCAATTATTATTTAACTGTCAAACCATGCGTATTTTCAGTTTCGCTGTTACTTTAGCACTTGCTGGAGCCCTTTGTTCGCAGAACGCCGGTGCTCAAACCAAACCATCTACTTCCGGCAGCGCTAAATCTTCTACTGCCACTGCTAAACCCGTCACAGTGCCGGCGGATATCAGTGCCCTACTTTCCAAATATACCTGTCTGGCCTGCCACAAAGCAGATGCAAAACTGGTCGGGCCCGCTTACGTGGACGTGGCTAAGAGAAAATATAAGCCGGAACAAATTGTTGAGTTGATTTACAATCCTAAGCCTGAGCATTGGCCTGGTTATCCGCCCATGGCTCCCATGAAGCAGGTTCCTAAGGAAGATGCATTGAAGATTGCTAAATGGATCAATACGCTGGCTTCTGCCAAATAAGCATATCTTATTTAATAAAAAAGGTCAGCTTACACTGGCCTTTTTTATTTGGGTAATCTCAGGTAAGACCGCTACTTATACTTCTCTCCGGAGAATACTGCGGAGACCGATGGCCTTATCTACAAAATGCTTCCCAGGCTGGGCGGCGGGAAATAAAATTTTGCATTGAGCATTCAACATTAGAATATTATCTCCTTCCAGGTATGGTAAAACGCTTACCGGGCAGAGCTTTCACCATCCCCTTAAGCTCGAGGCTTAACAACAGAGAGGCCATCTTTCCGACGGGAATCTGAGATTGCCAGCACAGGTCATCAATGGGCATTTCGATCTGGTTGCGCAGCAAGATAATGATCTGTTTCTCATCGCCGGTCAAACCGGAATCCTCTATGGACAGCGTTCCAGTCTGCGGTTGGGAGGTCAATTTCTTTTCTTCCCAGTTCATCTGAATCTCCAGGTCACGGGTGCTGGTAAAAATATTGGCTTTCAGGTCTTTGATAAGCAGATTACATCCTTCTGAGTGAGAAGCACCCAGATTGCCCGGTACGGCAAAAACTTCCCGGTTATAATCATTGGCCAGTTCGGCCGTAATTAGGGCGCCTCCCTTCTTCGCTGCCTCCACCACAATGACTACATCAGCCAACCCGGCAATGATGCGGTTACGGGCCGGAAAATAGGGAGCATCCGGTTTGGTTTCAAAAGGGTACTCGGTAAGAATAGCCCCGGTCTCGGCCATTTGTGCAGCAATGTTTTTGTGGGCCGCCGGGTATATGATGTCAATACCGCTGGCAATTACGCCTATTGTGGGAATTCCTCTTTTCAGCGCGGCTTTGTGAGCCGTAATATCAATGCCGTAGGCCAGTCCGCTAATAATAACCACTGATTCGTACTCCTTCAGATCCGCCACAATATTTTCGGTAATCTCTTTGCCATAAGTAGTGGCCTGCCGGGTTCCCACAATGGCAATGGTTTTTTGTGCATTGAAGTCAGCACGTCCTTTTGCATATAGTAATGTGGGAGCATCCGCAATCTGGCGAAGACGTGCCGGGTAAGCGGCATCGGTATAGAATAAAAGCTCTACCCCAGCTTTGGAGGCTTTTTCGCATTCTCCTTCTGCTTTTATCAGGGCTTCTTTTCCCAGAATGGAATCTGCCGTTTTAGGGCCGATACCGGGTATTTTGAGCAGTTTTCCGCGGGGACTCCGGAACACTCCGGATGCGGAGCCGCAGTAACTGATCAGTTGCCGGGTAACTACATTGCCTACTCCCGAAGTAAGACTTAGCGCAACTTTGAAGATTGTTTCCTCTTGCATAAAGATCCACCCGTATTTTTGCGGGCATTCAGCAGATAATTTAACGAATAGTTAGCGTACCGTAAGCCTGCAAAGCAAAACTACTTAAATTCACGCCGGCTGCCTGAAGCCGGACTTTTGTTTGGGTTGCCAACCTTTCTTATGTAATCTATTTACCTTTTTCACTATTTTATCTAATCATAAAATACCGACCTTAGAGTTGTTAAAAGAATATAAGTTTTAACTACTACCGCTCATGCAGATCACAACAGAAGAAATGGCCGCGAAAATTCAAGCAATGGAAGCTACTATTGCTCAGTTACAAAAAGAAAACCAGGAGTTACAAAATAAAAACACTGCTCTTTATAAATATTGTCAGCGTATGGACCGCAAGTACAATGCTTCTGTACAGCGGGAACTGAGCTACCGCGAAATGCTTTTCGTATTCAATCACCGCCATGCGGCTGATCTGCTGCAGGAATATATCGGCAAGGAGGGACTTCAGATCCAGTACGGAGGCAGCTACAACTTCCGTAGCAACTAGTCGGCCCTGCGTAAGGAAGTTTCCGATTTTTAGTTAAGCTGACCTATTGTTTTCGCCGGTTTTACCTTTTTATTATAACATTTGTAAGCGACAACCCAGTTGATTAGACGTTGGTCTGGTCAACTGGGTTCTCATTTTGATCCATCCGGTTACGTATTTCGGTCAGAAAGTCCCTGATTTTTTCCAGTGACTGCGCTAAAGCTGCCTTCTGAGCGTCCTGCCGGGTTTTGATCCGGATATAATCTTTAGCTCCCTGAAGCGTATAGCCCTTTTCTTTTACCAATTGGTGAATCATTCTGATCTGCTCAATATCCTTTTCGGTATACTGGCGCTCCCCTTTACGGTTTTTTCTGGGTTGGATGATGCTGAATTCGGCCTCCCAGAAGCGTAACAGTGATGTATTCACGCCAATGAGCCCGGCAACTTCTCCGATTGTATAATATCTTTTGGCAATTTCGTCCTCCATACCTTTGTTGCTGAGGGTGTATCATTAAATAGTCATAAGTCATTGGAAAAAGTGGTTAACCGCAGAACAAGGAACGCCGAATGTAGAACCGAAGCTCAGCGAAGCTCATACCGAATATCGAAGGATTTTAGAAGAGATGCGATCAATCGCGTATGTACATTGGTCATTAGTTAATTTTCCTTCGATATTCGGTATGAGCTTCGCTGCTACTTCGTGGTGACTTCGTCGAGCTTCGGTTCCTTGTTCGACTTCGTTATTAGTCAATAATCATTGGGAAAAGCATTCAGGGTAAGAACTACGGACTAGTAACTTCTCTGCGTACGGAGGCGATTAATCGCATCTCTATCCAATGACTATTGACTCATCACCTCTCCTTCTTTTTGTAAAGTAAAGTAGAAAACCGATCCCTTACCTGGTTCGGACTCCGCCCAGATGCTGCCGCCGTGTCGTTCTACAATCTTCTTGCAGATTGCCAAGCCGATACCTGTCCCCTGATAGGCCTCACGGGGATGCAGCCGCTGAAACACTTCAAATATTTTACTGCTGGCATCGTCCATGTTCATACCAATGCCCGTATCGCTTACGGCAAACAACCAGTGGTCATGCTTTTCCTGGGCCGAGATGCGAATAGTTAATGGCTTTTGATTGCGAAACTTAATGGCATTGTCCAGTAAATGTTGGAACAACTGAGCCATCTGGCTGCGGTTAGCAAATACAGTTGGCAAAGGGCCGTATTCAACAGCAGCCTTACTTTCATCAATTCTCACCTGAAGGCTTTTAATAACGGCTGGCAGTACCTCACCCAGGCTGACAAGCTCCTTGGGCTTCTGAGTGGAGGTAATACGGGAATATTCCAGCAACGATCTAATCATTTGCCGCATCAGGTCAGTAGAATCGGCAATATAATTGATAAAATCATCGGCATCCTGGTCCAGTTGGCCCAGGTAGCGGCGTTTAAGCAGTTTAGCAAAACTAGAGGCGATATTCAGCGGTTCCTGTAAGTCGTGGGAAGAAATATAGGCAAACTGCTCCAGGTCAGCGTTGTACTGCTTCAATTCGATAGCCTGTTTCTCCAGGGCCGCCTGCGTTTCTTTTTGTCCGGACAGATCCAGTTTGGATCCAATCATACGCATTGGGTCCCCATTCTCATCATACATAATATAAGCACGGTCCAGAATAAAAGCATAACTTTTATCCGACCGGGCAATACGATACTCCTTTGACCAGTAATCCTGGTGGTGGAGAAAGGCTTCTCCGATGCTCAGCCTGACTGCTTCGGCGTCATCGGGATGAATACGGCTATCAAAATCGCTATAGGTCCCATCAAGCTCCGGTCCGGAGAAACCAAATATGGTATAGTAATTATCATTACGCCACACTTTATCAGTGGCAATATCCCAGTCCCAAATGCCCTCATTGGTAGCTTTGGCTACCAGCCGGAAACGTTCCTCGCTAAGTGCCAGCTGCTGGCGGGCTTTTTTCTGCTCACTGATATCAAGGACTACTGCCACGGAAGTTCCCGTTTCTCCCTCCTGCAGGATAGCCCCTCCAATGATAATCGGGATTCTGGAACCGTTTTTATGAAAGTATTCTTTTTCGTAAGGAGGCACCAGGCGATTGGCGATCAGTTCTTGTATGGCTTGTCGGTCTTTATCGGCATATTCGGGTGGTGTAATATTCGGCCATTTGAGGCTATGTGCTTCCAGCTCCTGGCGGCTGTATCCAACGAGACGCAAAAAAGCATTATTTGCATCGGTAATTGTGCCGGCGGCGTCAAAGAAGATGATCCCGACTACATCTGATTCAAACAACCGCCGGAACCGGGCTTCACTCTTGCGGAGGGCATCTTCCGCCAGCTTTCGTTCCGTTACGTCAATATTGACGCCTACCATCCGCAGCGGCGTACCCTCATTGTCATAAATAAACCGGCCCGACCCATCAATCCATCGTATCTCGTTATCGGGGCGGCGAATCCGGAACTGAAAGTCCATTTCCGGTTGCCGCCCTTCCATATAGCGTCCAATCTCTTTTTGTATAAACACTAGATCTTCGGGAAGTACTTTAGCTGCCCATCCTTCGACATTTCCTTCGAAGGAACCTGGCGTTAGTCCAAACAGCCTTTGCTCCTGTTCGCTCCAGACAACTTGCCCCGTAGGGATATGCCAGTCAAAAATGCCGATTTGGGCTGCTTTCACGGCTAAATTAAACCGTTCTTCGCTCTCCTTGAGAGATTCAAGGGCCTGCCTCCGCTCGTGCACGTCTGAGCAGGTACCGATCCATTTGCGGACTGTACCATGTTTACTGAATACAGGTACGCCCCTTACCGAAAACCACCGGTATTCATTGGCTTTGCTCCGGATCCGAAACTCAGCTTCGTATACCTGCCGGCGTTCTACTGCCCACTGCCAGGCACTTATTGCCCGCTCATATTCTTCGGGGTGTACAGCATTAAGCCAGCCATAGCCGCTAATCTCATCACGACTTTGTCCCGTAAATCTCTCCCAGAGCGGCTGAGGTTCGGTGATGAGGCCCTCTCCATTGGTGTACCAAATAATCTGAGCAGTAGCGGTTACCAAACTCCGGTATTCCAATTCTTTTTCGCGTAGTGCTTCTCCAGCTTGTTTACGGTCGGTAATGTCCCGCTGGATTCCCCAGGCCCGAACCAGGTTGCCGTTTTCCAGTATTCCCAGCAGATTATTCATAAAATACTTGATGCCCCCATGAAGATCCACCTCTACCGATTCAGCATTGGTTAGCCGATAGCCCGACCGGATAAATTTCCGCAGATATTCGATATTGGCTGGTTCCGAACTGGGTATCATTTCGTTCATGCCCACGCCTATAATATCTTCAGCGTGGTTATATCCATACATCCGGGCCATGGTATCATTACACTCCGCCAGGTAGCCATGTTTATAAAATAATTCGATCTGTTCGTTTTCCGGCAAACCAATGGGTATGTACCCTATTCCTTTCAACTCGAAGCGCCAGATAGCCTCCGAACTTTGCTGTACAAATACGCGGTACCGTTCCTCACTTTCGGTAAGTGCGGCGGTCCGCCGGGCGACCCGTCGTTCCAGTTCGGCATTCAGCAACCGGAGCTGCTCCTCACTTTCCCGCAATTGCTGCCCAGCCAGTTTGGCTGAAGTGATATCCCTCGAAACTCCGGTTATCTGCACGGGCACCCCTCTTTTATCCCGCTTAAACACAGTTTCCCGGGCCAAGATCCAATGCCAGTTGCCTTGTACATCCCGGATCCGGTATTCGAGCTCACGCAATTCCCCGTCCTTAGCCGTAGCAAAACCAGCGATATGGGCTGCA
>JAUJNL010000154.1 GCA_030448185.1 Cytophagales bacterium
CCCGACCCCCCCACACTTCAGACTCTTAAGATACTAGCCCACGAGCCAGCGCGAATTTCGACATCCACCCACGGGTCTAAATAAATTGCAGGTAACCGGTAGGCTGTAACCTGACGGGCATGAAGGAGTATATACCTTTACACCCGGAAAATCAGTTACCATGGCACAGGCAGAATTTGAAAAAGACCAACAAGAAGAAATATATCGAGAATTTCATCAATACGTGAATATGACTGTTTTTCAACTTGAGCAGTGGCTGCAAACCCGCCAGTCCCAAGAGGTGGGTTACCGGCACGAGCCAGCAAGCGAATCGGTAGGACATGAATCGGGCCGAAAAATTATTACGATACTTGGTAAAAAGAAGGATCAACTCGATAGTGCTGATTATGCCCACATGCGCAAGGTGGTGTGGTGGGTTACGTAAAACGCCATCTGGCGCAGCGGCCCGCTGGCGCAATTGATCATACCCCGTGGCGATATTCATTGCTCAATTGGGGCCACGAACCCCAGAAGGACTAATGGCCGCCTATCCGTGCCGACAATCCCGCCACTGGTTCTGCGCTGCTTTAGGTTAAAAAGAACGTACTGCTACCTACCACGGCTCCCAAATCACCCATCAATGAAACGACCATTAGTTTCAGAGTCTGCTCTGAAAGCATAAATTATTGAAAAATTTTATCCCCAAAATGGAGCTATCCATTATCATTCCTATAGGGCATTAGAAAATACCTGGCATTGGTTTAATGGGGAAGTTTTCCGGCACTACCCCAGTTATTCTTTATCTTCGTCCCGAAGCGTAAAACCCTTATGTCCGAGCAGCAGAATATTGAGTACAAGCAAAGCTGGCGAGATGAGTATTTGAAATGGGTATGTGGCTTTGCCAATGCACAGGGCGGTACTATTTATGTTGGCAAAGACGACGATGGGAATACCGTAGGCGTAACGGATGCTAAGAAGCTCCTGGAAGATATTCCCAACAAGATTACTAACTATCTGGGGATTATCTGTGATGTGAACCTGCATGAAGAAAAGGGTAAGCCCTACCTTGAAATTTACACGCCTCCCTACCAGGTACCCATTTCCTACCATGGGGAATATCATTACCGCTCAGGAGCTACCAAGCAAATACTTAAGGGAACTGCCTTACAGCACTTTTTGCTTAGGAAACTAGGTAAAACCTGGGACGAAGTAGTAGAACCAAGAGGTAGAGTAGGGGAAGTAGATAGTCAGTTGCTGGAAACGTTCATCATTCGAGCCCAGCAATCAGGACGACTCCTGCAAGCTGAAGAGGCACAAGACCCGGCCGCTTTGCTGGATAATTTGCAGTTATTAGAGGAAGGTCGACTTAAACGGGCAGCCTTACTGCTGTTTACTCCGATGCCCAGCCGCTACTTCTCCGGGGCTTACGTTAAAATAGGACGCTTTGGTCAATCCGATAGCGATTTGCGTTTTCAGGAAGTAGTCGAGGGCAACATCCTGCTTTTAGCGGAAAAGGTGCTGGAAGTATTACAACGCAAATTTCTTACTGCTCAGATTACTTATCAAGGATTACAACGGATTGAACGCTTTCCCTATCCGGAACCTGCCTTACGGGAAATACTGCTCAATGCGATTGCCCACCGGGATTACTTCGGAGGACCCATTCAAGTTAGTGTTTATGATGACCGCTTACTGGTATGGAATGAGGGAACTTTACCGGAAGGCTTTACCCTGGCCGACCTTAAACGGAAACATCCTTCCCGGCCGCGTAATCCCCGGATTGCCGAAATATTTTTCCGGGCGGGCTTAATTGAATCCTGGGGCCGGGGGACAGTCCGAATAGTAGAGGAATGCCAGACAGCCGGACTACCCGAACCTATTTTTGAGTTAGTAAGCGGGGGGTTTCAGGTTACGCTCCGGCAGGACATCTACAGCGAAACCTTTATCAACCAATTACCCTTGAACGAGCGGCAGAAAGTTGCTTTGCTTTGGATAAAGCAACATTCCACGATGAAAAACGCTGATTATGTACAGCTTTTTTCTATCACCGACCGGACTGCCCTGCGTGACCTGGATGAACTGGTAAGCAAGGGATTACTGCTCCGGCAGGGCGAGAAACGGTCTACCACCTATCGCTTAAATCCTCCTCCGACTACCTATTAGACACAGCTTGTATATCGTTCGTGTATCAAATCTATGACGCATAATAGTCCGATACGTGTCGGATATGTCTGTAAGTAGAATAGATATTATCAGAAACCTGTTCGGACTTAATGCCTTTCTGCGTCTCTTCCTGAAACGAAGGTGTTACTCAACGTTAAGGGTTTAGGTTACTGCGTAAACGAGTAAAAGTATTCCCTTCGTAGTAAATGACTCCCAGCGACGAGAACGAACCTTGTAGCTCCTTTTCTTATGAGCCGGTATCCCATAAGATTGGCGGGTACTCACTGCCTTTGCTAATGAAAATAGTAAAACATATATCTTGCAGGCTTCCCGTAAAAACGAGAAATTTGGAGCAAACCCGTACCCCTTATGCTGGATCTTTTCTCCCAACCTACGCTCCCTAAGTCGCCTAACCCGCCTCCCGCCGAGGACCACCCTGACGGGACAACAAATTATCCTCTTTGATCCCCTACCACCCCCGGCTCCCAGTACCCCGGCGATGGTTCCGCCGGAGAGCTTTCCGCCGAAGTAATCGAGGAGTTGCATGACCTGCTCATGGCCCAGTATGATATGAGCCTCTACGAGCGGCGCATATTCCTAAAGACCGTCGAATTACTGCCCGAAACGGTAACGCATCGGGAAGGACTAGCCGTTTTTGAACCGGTCTTTATTGATGCCAGACAGATTATCGCCGATAGTAATTTAAAGGGGGATTCCGCCATTACGGAACTTCAGAAGGCCACTAAGAGCCTCATCCGTCACGTGTGTCACATCGCTGAAAAAGACGGACTCTGCAGACGGACCGATGAGTTCGGCCAAGTACCTGAAGGGGAAGGGGCTCATCCGGGTACAACATTGACCCGGTGCTGCTTCCCTACCTGCAGAAAGTGAAACAGCAGCTCCGGGATTTGCTGCCCGAACTGGTCAAATTCAAAAGCTACTACTCGCAGTGTCTCTACGAATTATTTGATAAAGCTACCAAGCCCGAAGGACAATTGTACGTAACGCTAGCCACCCTGCGTAAGCTGCTCCGGATCGGGGAACACGAATACGAACGCTACTTTGATTTGAAGCGGTTTGTGTTACAACAGGCCCAGAAGGAATTAGCTCCTACTCCCTACACGTTCACTTTCGGAGAGAAGAAAATTGGCAAGAAAGTAGTGGGTATTCAGTTCTTCTTTCCCACTCAGGTAGTAAACCTGCCCTGATATCAGGTAGTAAGCTTGCCTTAATAGTAGTTAAGAGCGGCATCGGGACGGGAAGCGGTTCGTGATCAAAAAGCGCCCAGCAGGACCCTCTTAATCACCCGCGGCCTTCACTTTTGAGGAAAAGGGCAATAGGAACCAATAAGTGCCCAGCTTGAAGTTTCTCTTCACCAAAGCCTATTACGCCCCTGCCCAGCAAGTGTACTATTGATTAAAAGAATGTACAAAAAGTACCACAACGTTTCTGTAGGTATCTGTTTACTTTAACCACCAATGCGCATTAACTTTCAAATGAACATCCAGTAGCCAAAAATAACCCCGGAAAACGTAAGGAGCTAAATCTTTACCGCCATCTTTAACCTGCCAGTCAAATGCTTTACCGTGAATATAAGCCCTCCTTACCGCTGCAACCCTACATATTCCGTTACTGGACCGTGCAGGTAGATCAGGCGAGCAGGCAGGAGAAGTGCACCCCGGACGGTTCAGTGAAAATGTTTATCTACCTGGGCGGCAACAAACCAGTCTACACCGATGAGAAGGGGAATCAGAAGCCCTGGCATGACGGGGTAGGCGGGCATCCGGTACCGAGCAATTTATGGGTGCAATCACCGGCAAACACGCAGGTAATGGGCTGTACGCTTAAGCCTGCCTTTTTTTACCGCATAAGCGGGATTCCCATCGCCGAATTAAACAATTTGATTACAGATTTAGACCTAGTGCTAGGGAAAGAAGGCCTCGAGCTTAAGGAAAGAATGCAGCAAACCCCGCTGGAAGCGGCAAGAATCCAAATGCTTGATCATTTTCTGCGGAGCAAGCTAAAGCAGCACGAAATCTCAAGACTAAGACAGGTGAAGACACAGGTTGAACACGCCCAAAACCTGCTGCTACACCACCAGGGCAGGATTGACGTAGGTAAGTTGAGTAACCTGCTCAATATTTCCGAAAGAAGCCTAGAGCGGCAGTTTCTATCGCACGTTGGCATGAGGCCTAAGTACTACGCCCGGGTACTGCGGTTCAACCACGCCTACAGGTTAAAAAAACTGGGCAACCACTTGGACTGGAATGATATTGCCTTTACCTGCGGCTATTACGATCAGAACCACTTTATCAAGGAATTCAAATACTTTACTGGTACCCCGCCTACACTTTTCTATTCCCAGCAACACCAGATTAAGGATGTGTATCTGGGAAAATAATGCTCCCCTGTCGGTTTTTTACTATCGTACTGCAATTGCAGCTTTTATCTTCGGCTCGTCAATTAATAGTGCATTCGGTAATGCCTGTAATGATAGCCTTTCTATTGGATTTGCCCGTTAACCTTTGTGTTTTTCGCAATCTATTCTGACAATCACATATAAACTCACAAGCCCATGTTTCCATTTCAGGATGCATCTAATAAAATCACTCGACTTGATCATAATCAAAAAGTTAACCGACTTATATTGATACAAAACCGGATTCGTGTGATTGATCCTACATTTAGTCCTCAGTTTACTTATGAACCCATTGCTACGCAAACCCTGTCGGGCGAAGCAACTAACCCAGACTTGTGGAAAATCCTACATGTATCTCCTGAACTTGAGCAAAGCTTAGAACAGGTATCAGGGTATATATCATTAGTAGCTAAAGTTGCATCAACCGTGACCGGTGGAATCGACTTTGCAAATTCAGCTTTAAAATTACTAGGCCTTGTACCGGGCCCCGAAGACCAATTTGCAATACTCTTTAATAAGATAAAAGTAGAGATACAGAAAGTGCATACTGCTGTCATTGACGCTAGTATGCTACAAACTATGTCGGATATCGATACGTCTTATGCCAAAGCCAAAAGCGCTGCTCAAAGTATTACAGCTTGGGTGTCGGGTGGTAAACCGACTGGTAATACTGCGTTGTGGGAGGGTGCTAAGAATGCTGACACATTCTCTCGACAAGCATTACAAGAACTAATGACCCCATCCCGATGGCTACGGCTGTATGATGTTAGTGTTTACAAAACGAATGGACATCATGCTGATGACTCATTCGGTCAGGGGCCTTGGTGGGCCTACTTAATGACCCATCCATGGAGTCTTAGTAACTGGAATCAAGATCTTGAGCGAATGAGTGAGCTGGTTCCTAGAGAACCAGGAGATTTTGTGTGGGATTACCGTTATGTCCTTCCAGCCTATCTATATGCGGTTTGTACTCGATTAACGGTTTTACAGGCACTTTACCCTAATTTTCAAACGATTAATCAGAGTTTTCTCGATGAAATTAACGCAATGGCTGCCTTTTTAAAAGGCATAAATGAAAAGTTATATAAAGGCATTTGGAATCTTAATCTTGAACACTGGCAAGGCTTGAATTCAGCCTCAATAACTTGTCCTGTCTTCGTAGCCGATATTTATACCGGGCAATTTTCAACAGGGCAAATGCTAAAGGATTACAATCTGTTAACAAAAGATCCTACTAATTACGGCCCACTGATGTTCTCCCGCTTCTTAGATATTCAAAATGTAGCTATTGTTCCCGTTTTGTCTGCAATAGCAGACTTGTCAGAAATAAGTAATATAAAAACGAATAGTTCAAGTCCAGTAGTAGAGGTACCTGTCGAAACAAAAACTTTTTATAGTAAGTTTGCTGGTGTAACAGAAGCTATTTTTTCTGAAGAAGTGAGTCAATTAATATTTGCTGATAATGCCTCAATGTTTCAGATTCATGTTGGTATAGAACAAACTAAAGGCTTACGCTTGACCAAAGCATACGCCTATAATAAAAAAAATAATGGAATAGGGTTTATAACTGCCTTCACTGGCATTATGGAATCGGTTGTGGATACCTACACGAAGTTTATAACGCCTAGATCTGAATACGATTTTGAAAAGAAGGTAGAAGAATACATGGTTAAGCCAACCCCCATGTATTTAATACACCTAGATTGCTTCTGGTATGCTCCCGAAAAAATGTTTTATTGGCTAGGCGTACAACGCGAATCAACGGTCAAAACTAAATACTTCATAAGTATTAGAAAACAGGATTTGTCTAAATTAATATTAACTGAGCAAAAGAATGACTATAGCCTAAAGCAAATAACAAGCCATACCAACAAAGGGACGCAGTATTGGTCTGTGATCTTTGAAGAAGGTAAAAAGAAGCAAGATTATATTATAGAGGTAGATTTCAAAGGTATTAAAGCTCGACATGAATATAACTCTAACAAAAAGATGCAATTAATTGATGTCTCTATTGTTACTGATGCTAATAATATTCAAAAGTTTACAGGCATATGGCAAGAAGGATCGACTAAAGAAAATTATTTATTTTACAAAATTCAGGCTTGTCTTTAGAAGACGTTCTAGCGTATGTTCAGTTTGGCGTAGATAAAAAAAGAATAATCAGTATAGCTCCTTATATATAAACATACCCTTACTTCTGGCATAGGTAGGGCTAACCCCAATAATGGCATCAAATCGTTCTGCCGGTGCTTGTTGCATAGTTAGTTTAAGTGCTTTTAACGTATTCGTTGTGTAGGGCCATTCATTCGCTCCAGTGCCAATGCCTCCCGTGCTTCACTGCCCATTACTGCATGAGAAAGCCCTGTCCGGTAGTCTGGTGATTTTACTGTACGTCGTCAACAAAAGTGGACAACTGACCAGGTAAGGGAAGGAGCGGATTCAAGGAATTTGGAGTTGTTGGCGAATATAACTTTTTCTTCTTCTTTGGTGAGGGTAAGGTCTTTGATATTTTCTCTTGCCGGAGCTTCTCCCCGCCTTCGGCCCAAGAACACATCCGCCGGGGTTAAGTTATCAAGCGACTCATGGTAGCGATGATGGTTATAGTACTCCACCCATTCGCCAATGCGTTGCTCCAGCTCCTGGAGGCAGGTAATAGAATTCCAGCAGCAAAAGGTTCTTCATGGAGCGGTGGTAGCGTTCGATCTTGCCCCTGGGTGGACCTCATACGTTCAGCATGATCGGCTCCTTGGGATGATGGGGCGCACAACGGGTGTGACGGATGTTTTGCTCCTTAAAGTACTCCTTCAAATATTTGGACACGTAAGCTGAGCCGTTATCGGTAAGAGTATGTTTAAAAATTGAAGAGGCGAAAATTGCAAAATTTTCAAAGGGGAAAAAGGGGAATCAGTCCTAACTTGTGGTTGTCAAATCGCAAGTTATCATGGCTAAAGAAAAGCTTAAGTTTAAGCGTAAAACGTTTCACCCCATTGACCGATTCCAGTCGGGAAGTTATTGAAAAAATAGTGGACAGTGGCAGAAAGCGAAAGCATTCTTTACGGGGAGTAGTTAATGGAATTTTAAAGATTACCCGCACGGGTACGCAGTGGCGGAATCTGGAAGAGAAGCCGACGATTTACCCAGCCTGGGGAAAGCCTTCTATTATTGGACCTGATACGTTGTCCAGCTTCGGGTCCACTTTCGCAAATGGCAGCAAAAAGGGGGGTCTGGGGAGACATACTCACCGCATTAGTGCAGAAAGAAAGGCAAAGACAGGGAAAACTTCGTTATGGCCTCGGCTGCCGCAGTAGATTCTCAAAGCGTCAAGAAAGGGAGTCTGATTAGTGTGGAAACCGGTATTGATGGCAATAAAAATGTGAATGGACGCAAAAGGCATCTTGCAGTAGATACCTTAGGTTTGCGTTCTTAGCACTGCACGTATCAGCGGCCAATGAACACGATGGAGCCGAAGGCATTGAACTTTTATGGCAGTTAGACAAGGCTTCTTCCCGCTCTGAATTAATCCGGGCTGACCAGGCGTATAAGGGCGAGTTTACTACTTGGGCTACTACTACCAGTGGAAAGTAGAACTCACCCAAAGACCTGAATCGGCGCAGGGATTCGTTCCCCAAACCGGAAGATGGCAAGTAGAAAGAAGCTGGACCTGCTACGAGTGAAGCATCGGCTCCATGCCTGGTTTAATTTCTTCCGCTGATTAGCATGATTTTGAGAAAACCATCGAATCTTCTCGCTTTTATGCAACTGGCCTTTATCGATATTATTTACACAAGAATCCCAAATTAAATTTTTAAACATACTCTAAAACAACCAAACACCGGCTGTATGCATAAGTTCGGAACTTTTTTAGTAATAGTCTACCTCACTATTGGCTCTATAAATTCAGCCCTAGGGCAATCGGCTAAAAGGCCCAATATTATTTTTATTATTGCTGATGATGTAAGTTGGGACGATATAGTGTTACGGAAACCCGGCTGTCCGGACCTTGTTATTGATAAGCTTGTGGGCAGGGCATCCTGGTTTGACAATGCTTACCTGACGGCTAGCTCCTGTAGTCCCAGCCGTACTAGCATTATTAGTGGCCGGTATCCGCACAATACCGGTGCCGCAGAACTGCACACCCCTTGCCGCAAGAGCTGGCGCCTTTTCCTTATTACTGAAAGAGGCAGGATACTATACCGTGCAAGCAGGGAAATCCCACTTCGGGGCTCCGGCCTTACGGGCTTTTGATCAGGCCTACGAAGGAAAGAAGGCGGACGGTGCCGAGGAAAGATGGGTGAAGTGCCTACAGGAACGGCCGAAAGACAAATCTATTTTTGCCTGGTTTGCGGCGATAGATGCGCACCGTCCCTGGCAGGTGGATACTTTTGGCACGCCCCACGACCTGGCTAAAGTACGAGTGCCCTCCGTACCTGGCCAACACCGAGTCAACCCGGAAAGATCTGGCTTCTTATTATAACGAGGTTGCTCGATTTGATTTCTATCGGTGAAGTCGTCAAAGAATTACAAAGACAGGGGATCGAAAAAATACCCTGATTATGATTTTAGCTGACAACGGACGTCCATTTCCCCGCAGTAAAACCAGGATGTACGACAGTGGCATGAAGACGCCGTTTATTATTAAGGGATGGTGGTATATCACGGCCGGGCAGTGTGAGCAAAAGTATGGTCAGTGTAATAGACATTGCCCCTACGTTGCTGGAAATAGCCGGCGTTGCCGCTCCCGCCCAATTCCAGGGGCAAAGTTTTACCAAACTTTTCAAAGATCCGGCCCTTGCTTTTCGCCAACAAGTATTTGCCGAGCACAACTGGCATGACTACGAAGCCCACGAAAGGATGGTCCGGAGTAAAGACTTTTATATATCCTCAACCGGCCCAATTTAAGCAATCACGGCCCGGCTGACTCGAACAATAGCCCTGCTTTTAATGATCTGAAAGAATTGCGGAATCAGGGAAAACTAACCGCGGCGCAGAGTGATATATTCATAGTACCGCGCCCTTACGAAGAATTGTACGATTGTAGCAAAGACCCCATGCAGCTGGTAAATGTAGCTTCCCTGCCGGAATACCAGAACGTGTTAAAAGAACTGCGCTCCGGGTTAGAAAGCTGGCGAAGCGAGACAAAAGATAACACCCCTGAAAACCTGACAAAAGACTGGTTTGATCGTGAAACGGGTAAGTCATTAGGAACTGACAAGCAAATCCGGGTAGAGATGCCGGGAAATAAGTCAACGGCCACCTTAAAGAAGCCAAAGCCCAATAACATCCGCTTAACCAAGCTCGACTTTAGCACTTCGTGATTAGAAAAAGCTGTGTTTTTGACGCAGATAAGGGCATTATTCCTCTTGAACATCCCGTTTAAAACGCAATGTTCAAAGAGGATTTAGGAACAGGCCTAATTTTTCCATTTCACTGGTTGCCTTCTGGTTGATTGCGAAAGTCGAGGCCCTGTTTTGCTCCTGCTTTCCAGTACCAACTGTTCCCCTGATGAATATTCTTCTTTTTCGCTCACCTTAAGCAACGAATTCTGGAGGTTCAAAGTCTTGTGACGTTTGGTGACGGAATTTTGTTAAATCCACCGTTTGAAAAGGGATTTTATACCTGGAGTTGCTACATTTAACTGGAGGGAAAAAGATAGCAGGCATACGATTTGGATGCTCGTGTTGCTGATGCCGGGCGGGAGTGAGAAGAACCTTTCGTGATTCCTTTCTTTAGCTATATTGTCTACAGCCTTCGCTTACCTACGCAGGCAGGGATAGGGTGAACTATGAGTGGAACCTTTTTTTCTGTCCGCTTTAAGGTAAGCCAATAGGCAAACAATAAAGCACTCAAACGGTCTTTGCTTGGGTGCTTTACTGAAGGGCGAGGGCAAGAAATGCTCCGGCTAATTGATCCGCTTGCCGGGCATTTCCTGTCCATTCTGGTAAAGAATCAGCTTGTCGGTCAGGCCTTGCGCATTTTTTACAAACAACACTTTGGCCGCCACTACTTTGAGAAAGAATTTTGGTTTCTGATTCCGCATACAGTTCAAAACGGGGGTTGGCCAGTCGCCTGGCCATACAATTGCGTTCCTTCTTTGGTAATTGCAATCACGAAGGAAGGCGCTAGTTCGTATTTGCCCATGTAGCCATCCAGTACTCACCGTCCACTACCATTGCTGGGGCAGGCGCTACTTTCTCACCCATTTCATTGAGCATTTTGACCGCATTTTCGTTATGCGGGTCCAGTAATAGCCTGGGTTTTTTCCCCGTTTGCCCTATAGGCCTCTCCCCGGCTATCGTACACATTGGCTGATTGGGGATATTCTTCCACATTGAGGGGTAAAGATGGCAATGGCTTCCTTGAATTTCTTTTCCCCATCAGCCCGTAGCCCAGCTGGTTGATTTCCCTTTCACTCAGATGGTATTCGGGTTGTTTCCGGATTTCTCGGTATTTCTTGAGCGCATTGGCTAAGGAAGTAGTCGCAAGTTCACGGGCAATGGCTTCAGCCACCGATTTTTTGGGTAGCTCAACCGCTTGGTTGTAGAGCACATGCAGGATATTATCCCGCATCCCCGCTAGGTTGGTGCCACCCGTATTGTTGAGCAAAACCACCAGGTGTTTTTGCTCCGGTTGGCGGCTAAGCAAGGTATTGAATCCATTGATTCCTCCCCCGTGTTCCATCACCAGGATGCTGTCCTTGAGTTTGCCCACCTGTTTCTTGCCGATACCCCAACCATAGGCATTCTGGCTCAGGTAAGGCTTGAACATCGTGGCTTTGGAGGCAGCTGACAAGAGCTTATCGCCGTACAATGCCTGATCCCACAGATACAAATCCTCCACCGTTGCGTAGAGCGCGCCCGCCGCGTAGGGAATGGACATATCCAGGTAAGGAGCATTGACGTATCCCAGCGGGGTTTTTTCGTAGCCGGTGGCCCGTTTGGGTAAAACAGTGGCATACAGGTCGTAGCCAGAGTTTTGCATGTGCAAGGGCGTGAAAATATTCTCCTGCAACACCTGGGCGTAAGGCTTGCCGGTCACTTTTTCAATGATGACGCCTAACAAAAAATAGCCCGAATTATCGTAGGCAAACTTTGAACCTGGTTCAAATTCTAGGGGCAAATCCGAAAATTTCTTTACGAATGCATCCGGCGTGAAGGGATCGCGGCTCAGGGTTTCAGAAAACTTCGGAAAGCCGGTATAACTGGGAATACCCGACGTGTGGGTAAGCAGGTGATGGACCGTAATCTTGTCGCCGGTGGCTTTGGGATAATCCGGCAGGTAGTCAGTGATTTTGCCGTCTAGTTTCAGTTTACCCTTTTCCACCAATTGCATAATCAGCAGGGAAGTGAATTGCTTGGTAATGGAGCCCAAGCGAAATTTAGTGTCGGACGCATTGGGAATGGCCCATTCCATATTGCCCATTCCGTAGCCTTTTTTAAAAATAACCTTGCCATTTTCGGCTACCAGCACCGAGCCATTGAACTGACGATTGGCTTCGTATTGGCGCATGAGTTCGTCGATCTGCTTGGCTTTTTCCTGGGCAAAAGACAAGGTCGAGAACGTGAGTAGTAGAAAGACAGCTACTCCTTGACTGATGAAGGTAACATTCTTTTTCATAAAAGGCATTTTATCACCACTGAATTGCAACAAACCTAAAATTTTTTGCGCCGGAACCTTGTTAAGGGCTTGTAAAAGAATGTTAACAAAGTGTAAAAGTTGGTTGGGAGAATCTAGAACTAGGGCAATTGCACAAAGGCATTTTAGTGAAAACTACCAAATAATCGTTGGCAAACATATTATGAATAAATAGTAAGACCTCCTCTTAGCTATACTAAGGCCCCCAATTCAGTATTAGATTTTTGGCTACCAATGAAAATTTGTCTCGAATGGTCATTTTGATGCTAAGTAGTACTTTCGTGCAATCACCCTAATCTAGAAAGGCTTATTTTAACTATTGAGCAAGCTCAGCAGTGGTTGGCGTAATTGCAAAGCTAGTAAACATAGGGGTTGGAAAGCTTATCAGTTCAATACCTCTCTTTCTTGATACGCTTTTGGCTGGAATAGAATAAGGGTTCTAAAGTTCTGTCCATTCTGACGGCACAAAGCTTACCAGCAGCATGCCGTTTGGGGCAGGCAATGTCCGGAAGAGGGGCCAGTTGAGATTACATTGCAACGTTAACTCCTATCTTTGTTAAAATTTGACATCGTTTTTATTTCTGATGGCATTAATGATCAATCTATTCCCGGAAGCGATTTTCCCAATCCAGATGGTCATTTGCTATTACTGACGCTGGCACAGGGAGTCACGAAAACACTGCCTTATCTTTGGAAGTGAGGATATGTAGTAACTTGCAGGCAGTAAGTGCCAGGGCTCAGTGGAATATAAAATAGATGATTCGTAAGCCTTTTACAATCAAAATTATATCCAACTTTTTATGTATAAAATCCAATATATTACTACTTACGTCTGGTGGATGATAAAGGATAAAATCTAACTCTCATGCGGATTATAAAGAGAAAAATTACTATTAATGGCGCTCCCTATGATATCTGGCTTGGCCTTAAAACAGAAATAATAGCCCGGCGGCCTCATTTCCAACTCTTCTATTACCTGGATGATCCTAACAACCGGGAGAACAAGTCCAACAAGCCGGTGCCGATTAAAAATAAAATGGGATTTGAAAATGAAAAGGCGGCGATTGAATTTGGCAAAAGCTTTATGATTGATTTATATACTAAAATGTTGAATAAGTAGGGTAGGGAAAATAGCCATTGGTGTTGCAGTTACTGCTCCCTTATCAAATGCAAGTTGCCCATTAAAGCCGGTAGAGCAGACTCACCCAGGCACGTTCTCAGGCCTTTCTTCTGCTACAGCAAGTGCGGGCCATGAGTAAAAAGTACAACTCTTCTGTAAATCCCCTCCTTCCCTCTCCTATTTCGTAGGTTTTCTCCGGTTTATAAGCAACATTCCAACGCTTATGGAAATGCCAATGCTGACGCTTACGGGTTCTGGTGGTGGGGAGTAGTTTGGATGAGGTGCGTATGTATATCAAGCAGGTAAGCCTTCATCTCAGCTTTCATTCGCTGAGCCGTAGCGGGAGAAAAATAGGCTGTTACATC
>JAUJNL010000155.1 GCA_030448185.1 Cytophagales bacterium
CCTGGCCTGAATGGCCTCCTTGGCTTTTTCATCTTTCTTAGTGGTAGCCTGCTGAAAATCAGTTTGCAGCGCAGCGGCCTTAGCCTGCATGTCATTCTGTAGCTTCAGGACCTTTTGCAGCTGCTCTACTTCCTTGGAGCCTTTCATGGAAAAAGCACCATTCGGATTATTTCCATCCACATCTAGTGTAATCTTATCTCCCTTACCCAGAATGACGAGAATTTTCTGCGTATTAAAGAAATTAAGCATGTAGAAACCCGGTTCCGAAATGGTTCCTTTCAGGGTATACGTATTGTCTTTATTCAGAGCTACGGAATCTACGGGACGGAAACCATCGGGCTTGAGTTCACTTAATTGAACTTTACCTTTCTGCGGGGTTTTTACTTTCCCCGAAACAGTAAAACCTTCTTCCTTTTTTTCACTTTCACCGGCTTTGGTCTGGCAGGCGGGTAAAAAAGTAAGGAGCAGAAAAAAAACAAAGAGCTTATGCATAACAAATTATAAAAGAAGTTTTTAATCAAACGTTAGTGGGACAGAAATAGTGCCAGAATTGGTCAATAGTCATTGGGAAAAAGGTACTAGGTATTGGGTATCAGTTATTGGTGAGTTGGTCATTGGTCAGTTGTCATTAGCAAAGAAGATCATCTAGTGAAAACTAATGACTAATACCTTTCCCCTACCCCGACTTCAGCGTTTTGCTGAGTAGTTCCGTAGTGAGTTTGGGATCGGCCTTGCCGCCGGTTTTTTTCATTACTTCCCCCATAAACATGCCTAGCAAGCCTTTTTTTCCCTTGCGGAACTCCGTTACCTTCTGAGGGTTGGCGGCCAGTACTTCATCAATTACGGTTTGCAGGGTGCCTCCGTCACTTTGCAGTAACAGGTTGTTTTCCTCGGCAATTTGCCCCGCCGTTTTATCTGGTTGCTCCAGCATCACCGGAAATACCTGCTGGGAGGCAATATGATTACTTACCTTGCCACTGTCAATCAAATTAACCAAACCTGCCAGCTTATCGGCAGCCACCGGAAACTGTTCTATTTGTATAGCCTGATTATTCAGATAAGACTTTACGGCGCCCATTACCCAGTTTGAAGCCGACTTATAATTGTGGGTACCTGCGCATACCCCCTCAAAATAAAGGGCTACTTCTTTGGTTTCCGTAAGGACTGAGGCATCGTACTCCGGCAGGCCGTATTCGTGGGTAAATTTGCGGAACAACTGGTGGGGCAGGCTGGGCAACTGATCCTTAATACTTTGGAGCCATTCCTCCGAAATAATCAGCGGTGCCAGGTCCGGCTCGGGAAAGTACCGGTAATCATTCATGGTTTCCTTGGACCGCATAGCGTAGGTGTTCCCATCAGCGGCATCATAGGTACGGGTTTCGGAAATAATTTTGTTGCCGCTTTCTATTTCGCTGATCTGCCGTTCGATCTCGTGGTCAATGGCCCGCTGCACATTATTGATCGAGTTCATGTTTTTTACCTCTACCTTGGTACCAAACACAGCGCTGCCTCTAAGCATTACCGAAACGTTGGCATCACAACGCATAGAACCTTCTTCCATATTCCCATCGCAGACCTCCAGGTAACGTACCAGTTTACGGAGTTCGGCCAGGTACGCATACGCCTCCTCAGAAGCCCTGATTACGGGTTCGGTCACGACCTCAACCAGCGACGTACCGGCCCGGTTGAAATCGACCAGGGTATCAGCTTCACCGGCCAAGTGAATCGACTTGCCGGCATCTTCCTCCATATGGATCCGGTTAAGCTTTATCCTTTTCTCCGTTCCATTTTTTGTTTTGATGGTAATAAATCCGCCCTTGCAGATGGGTGTTTTGTCCTGCGTGATCTGATACCCTTTGGGCAAATCGGGGTAGAAGTAATTCTTACGGTCAAAAACAGTATACCGGGAAATTTCGGAATGGCAAGCTAAGCCTAATTTGATGGCATGTTCTACGGCTTTTCGGTTTAACTTGGGTAACGTACCCGGGTGCCCGAGGGTAATGACACTGATATTGGTATTGGGCTGGCTGCCAAACTGGGCAGCATCAGAAGCAAAAATTTTACTATTGGTCAGTAACTGACAGTGTACTTCAAGGCCAATGACGGCCTCGTATTTATCTCTGATTTCGGGGCTAAGCATACAGCACTGTTAGTAGAGCTGTAAAAATAGGAAAAAAGGATCAATGGGCGGCAAAATGCCGTTTGCAGGCTATTCGGCCGGCACTACTTCTTCCCTCAATTCCTGCTGCATTTGTTTAGCCGTTTTAGAACTGCCATCCGGACTCCAACCTGGCGGGTAGAACACATATTTGAATTTATCCGACCATGATTTGGCATTCCTTACGTCCTTCCAGATGTCGGCAAACTCATGAAAACTCAGCTTTACCGGATTATAGGAATTCGGGGGATGCAGGATGCCAAACTTAGGTTCAATGTGCTTTTTATTGTCCTGAAACGTGCCGAACAGCTTGTCCCAGATAATCAAAATCCCCCCGTGATTCCGGTCGAGGTATTGAATATTACACGCGTGATGCACCTGATGCACCCAGGGCGTGTTGAATATTTTGCCAAACCAACCCAGATCGGGCACCATGGTACAATGCAGAAAGAATTGGTAAACCGAGTTTACAGACATGGCAAATCCCACCATTAAGGGATCAAAGCCAAGGATAGGCAGCCAGATCCAGTAGATGGGTTTATAGAAGAAAATAGTCCATCCGTTGCGGAAGGCAATGCCAAAGTTGAATTTTATCGAGGAATGGTGCACGACATGGGCAGCCCAGAATAAACGCACCGTGTGGCAGAACCGGTGATGCCAGTAAAAGCTGAAGTCATCACCGATCAGGCACAGTATCCACACCCACCAGTGAAGGCCCAGTCCCTCATACCCCAGATATTGGACCCGTAATGGCTTGAACAGTTCGTAGAAAAACAAGAAAAAAGCAATCTGCCAGGCTTTGGTAACGGTATTGAGAATAGCGGCAATCAACCCTACCCAGGCACTGGCTACTGTTTCTTTCCATTCGTACAATTCCTTCTTTTCGCGGTAGCTGATGTAAGATTCAATAATGACGGCAAGAACGAAAAGCGGTCCGGCAACATGAAAAATATTGGGGACCTTTTGGAGGAGAATTTCCATGAAAGCAATTGAAAGGTATTAAAATGAACTTACTTTTTATCTGTCTGTAGTAGCCACAAATCAAGATAAAGGGCAAGTAATAGATTACCGCTTTGAATGCAAAATTTTTCGGGCAAAATACTTTCAGAAAATCAGGGAGCTGCTGACAACAAGTTTTCCCGGGCCGACGCAATCACGTTTTTATCGCCTTTCTTATTGAATAGTTTTTTCTTTACGGCTACTGCATCCAGGTAATAGAGTACTTTCACCGTTACACTGTTGTTCTGGGGCGATTGCATGGTATTCTGCAGATTGCGGTAGAAACTGGCGTTTACGTCTTCTTCATTGGTGAGTATCGCATTTTTCCAGACTACACTCATCTCGCTACCCGGCGCAAACCACCACGAAAAGACCATATCGACGTTAAAAGCATTGAAATTAACATTGTGGGCCTCGGTATAATCATCTTTAGTCTCCAGGTAGCCGGTTTCATTTAACAGCTCATACCCTTGGTACTGAGCCTTTGACCAGTAATGCCGGGCCCGCAGGGTAAGCGACATCCGGTTGGTAAAAATGTAACTGCTGTTAATGGTATTGGTGACGGTAGAAACGTCACGGCGGCCGAATATAACGGAATCCGCTTCCAGCTTATCCACAAAACCAACATCATCAAAACGTCCGCCCCAATTAAGGTTATAGCGGAGGGTTAGCCGGTCATTCAGGCGGTAACGGGGCGATATTTCGGCTGACAAGTTATACCGGTTGTTTTCGTAAAATTCCCGGTAACTCCCCGATAAGTCAAAGGCCAGCTTTTTACGGTAATCCGTTGAATACCCGCCGCTGACCTGATAATTAATAGGATACGTATAAAAACGACCTTTTACCCGGGGCTCAAAGTAGTCATAGGTGTGCACCGGCTCCCAATGGACCGAGGCGTACACTTCGTGGAAATTGCGGAAAGTCGGATTCACATATCCATCCACGGAGAAATCACTGAAGACGAAAGGCTTGTATAACCTCGCATAGCCCGTACTCAGGCCGCTGTAGAAACTGTTGAACTTCCAGAAGGGCTTGAAAATATTGTACCGCACGTGGGCACTCTGGGAAATCTCATTATTGCGGTAAATAAAGCCCAGGTCGGCGGGATTATATGTATCCGTTTCGAAACCATGCGCGAAGCCGTACTGCCATTTACCACTCACCTTGCCGGCATCCAGCCGGTAGGTGTAGCCCAAATCCGTGCCTAGTGAATCAGGATGGTACAACTGACTTACGGCTATTTTACCATTAAGGGCATACGTATTCTGCTTATCGCCTAGCCGGAATAAGCCCCCGGTAAGATTGGCATCGTAGGCAGCTCCCATCCGCGACACGTTGGTATTGACCAGGCTCACGTAAGAGTTATTTTTAAGCGACTGATCCAGTACCACCACGCTGTAATCACTCAGGGGTTGGGTCAATATTTTATAATCCTCTCCTTCGGCGCTGCGAACCGAGGCGTACGTGTTGGCGGTAATGGCATTAAAAACACCCACGCCCAGTCCGTTCCGGGTACGTCCGGACACTTTAGCCGCATTGAGCAGGCGGGTAGTAGCTGGATTATCTTGCGGTCGGGGACGGAGGGGTCTCGGGCCCCGAGGACGACGCCGTGGCCGAGCGCATTCCCTCCACCCGGCGCGGTAAAAAGGCGCCTTTGTTGAACAATTCGGTTCCCTCCGTGAAAAAGGGCCGGTTTTCGTTGAAACGAACTTCGAACGGGGAGAGAGATTAAACACTTGGTTATCGGATCGCGATGAAGAGCAGCAATAGCGGCGGTTTTAATATTCTTTTTATTGTTGTTTTGTTTTTTTTTTTTTTTTTTCTATTTTTTTTTTTTTTTTTTTTTTTGTTTTTGCTTCGTTTTGATTGTTGTTTTTCAACATTTGTAGTTACGTAGTGAGTCTGGGAGAGTCGCAGCTGCGACTGGATATTCTCCAGCCCGTGTAACTCACCAAACTGATTGAGAAAGCCGCGCACTGATGGGTCAACGGGGTTCCAGAAGAAGGATTCGTTGTTCCTTTTGAGCTGCCGCATAAAGTTTACGCCCCACACTTGCGGGTTCTGGTTGGAAAAGCGGATGGCCGAGTAAGGAATGCGCATTTCAACTACCCAATGATCAGCGATAATTTTCACTTCACTATCCCAGACGGCATTCCAGTTACCATCCTGCCCATTGGAAGAATAACGCATATCAACCTGTACACCGGCTGCCGTTACCAAAAAGCCATAGCCGTTTAGTTTATCATGGTAGGTGTCCAGAAACACGCCGAAGAAGTCCGTATTGCTGGTATGATCGCGGCGGTCAAATTGCCGCAGAATACTATCGGCGTGGTCATAGAGGGTAGCGCCGATGTATAGCGCCGCATCTCCATATAGTACTCTTACTTCCGTCGGGTGTACTTCCGGGCGGCCCGGTACCGGACTGTTCTGTACAAAATGGGTGGCAACGGAGGCCATTGCCCAGTCCGCTTCCTTTAACTCACCATCAATGCGGATAAGCTCATGCGTACGGGAGGCCATCAATTGTCTTTCCGGAACCTGAGCTACACTAGCAACACTGGTAAGAAGCATCCACGTACTGAGTACTGTTTTGATCATATGATAGAGCCGGAACATTTTAGACTATAAAAACAATAAATATAATTTTATCAATACAATCTATCTCGATTATCCCATACTGACAATCAGATTGGCCCTAGAGAAAGGAGATATACTCTTGAGCAAATAACGTGCTAACTTGCCAAATATTCAACCATATAGCAACCTTTTTTAGGCATTAAGGTTTTGGTAGTATACGTTCTTGAATTTATTGCATTAAATAAATCAGGAGATTCGGTCAACTCCCAACTTGTATTTATTAAGGATGATATTGTCAAGAGGTCAATAAAACCATTTACCATAGACGGCGTGAATCGTCCGAATGAGTATATTAGCCGGAACCATCCGGTACGACCTGTTTTAGCATGAAAAACATTCTGATTCTCGTGAGTCTTTTTGTCACTACTGCCGCCTTTTCCCAGAATAAAGTAATTCCTCTTTATTCATCTAAAGTTCCCAATAGTAAACCCAATTCCGTGCAGGAAAAAACCGAAACTGACGCGAAGGGAATTGTACGCATAAGCCAGGTAACGGCTCCTGCGATTACTGTCTATCCGGCAGCTAACGAAAAAGCAACCGGAGCAGCCGTGCTGATCATTCCGGGCGGAGGCTACGGAATTATTGCTATTGACCACGAAGGGTATCAGGTAGCCAAGCGTTTTAATGAAATGGGCGTGACGGCTTTCGTGCTCAAATACCGCTTACCTAATGACCAGACACAGGTGGATAAATCCATTGCCCCCTTGCAGGATGCTCAGCAAGCCCTCCGGCTGATCCGGAAGCAGGCCAAAGAATATGGGGTAAATCCGGCCCGGGTAGGCGTCATTGGTTTTTCGGCGGGTGGTCACCTGGCTTCGACGGCGGGGACGCACTTTGCCAAACCCGTCGGTGAACGAGCCGATGGTACAGATGTCCGTCCTGATTTTATGGTATTGGTCTATCCGGTGATCAGTTTCTCCGATAGCCTGATGCACGGTGGTTCGCGCAAAAACCTGCTTGGACCGAATCCTGACGTTAAGCAAGTAGCACTTTACTCCAATGAATTACAGGTTACTGCCCAAACTCCTCCTACCCTACTGGTGCACAACGGGGATGATCAGGCGGTAAAAGTGCAGAACAGTATTGCGTTTTATTTAGCCTGCCTTCGAAATGGGGTGCCGGCGGAAATGCACATTTACCCCAAAGGCGGCCACGGATACGGCATGAACAACTCTACTACGCAGGATAAATGGATGGACCGGGTGCAAAACTGGATGGCTACCAACGGCTGGCTAAAGCAATAGGGTGAGTTGTTGAGTTGAAAGTTAAGAGTTGATGAGAAGGAAGATAGTACACGCTATGTTGGCGCAAGTTTTAGCGCAGCGAGAATGGAACCAAAAGATAACTGCTACACTACTGACGCAAGAATTATTCCACTACTGGCGCAAGAATTATTCTTGTGCCTCTGAATAATTGCCAGTCTCTGACTGGCAGGAAGTCGGAGACTTCCTCTTATCTTTCCACACAAGACTGAAGTCTTGCGCGAGAAGCAGGGCACAACCGGAAATCGGTTTCGTTGTACGACTGGTCCTGCGGTAAGGCAGAGACGGTTAACTTGTATGGTGTTGAGAACTCAGTAAAAGTCATTTGAGGATACTAAGGAGTTGCTCTACTTGTTGT
>JAUJNL010000156.1 GCA_030448185.1 Cytophagales bacterium
AAAGGCGCTGGAACAATTGCCCAAGGCTTTCACCAATCTTCAGGATCAGCCTACGTTCCGGTTCGGTTCCTCGCTGAACGAAGCCCATCCGGTAGCCTATTTCGGACAGGATCGTCCCAATCAGGTGGCTCTGTCGCCTTATTTTGCTGGTGTGCTTACCAGTACGGCCGATCCGCGCCTGGCTAAGTATGCCGTAAATGTAAGCAACCTCTACCGCGTGTATCGGCCGAATACCCCCGGTTTGTACTGGGGCCAGAACAATTCGCCCATGCCTTATATCTCACTGCCCGAACTAAGATTTCTGGAAGCCGAAGCCAGTTTGCGCACCGGTAATGAAACCCGGGCTGCCAACGCCTTACGGGGAGGAATTGAAGCCAGTATGCAGCAATTAGGTATTGCCTCCGCCGACTATACTACCTACCTGAACCGGTACGGTACGCTTGCCGGGTTGACCACTTTTGAGGAAAAGCTCGGTCACATTATTTCGCAGAAATACATAGCCTTGTATGTACAGGGGACCAACGAGGCTTGGGTGGATTACCGCCGAACGGGCTTTCCCAGAATTACGCCGCCGGCTGGCATTTCTACCAGTTTTAACCCCAGCCGCGTGATTCCCCGGCGTTACCTATACCCCAATACGGAGGTAAACACCAATAACCAGCCTATGACAGCTGCCATCGAACGGCAAGGAGGCCAGTTGCTTGATGTAGATATGTGGGCATTTAAATAAAATACTACCGCCTTCAGGCGGTAGTATTTTATTTTCACTGTGCCTTCCTACAATACCAATACACGCTTTACCTGCGATTCGGTTGGTGTGCGTACCCTAACAAAATACATTCCTTGGCGAAGACTGGTGATGTCAATAGGGAATTCGCCACTCCGGGTACTTGCAATATTTTTTTCAAAAACCACTTTGCCCATAGCATCAGCCACTTCAATATGAATAGGTTGCGCCCCTTTTAGCAGTACTTGCAACTCCAATAGCTCAAAAGCTGGATTTTTTTCGACCGTCACTTCCAATGCCTCCCGTTCCGGTAATAGTTCTCCTACGGATTCTATGAGCTTTTTCCGGCGGGGACTCAGCTCAAGTACCCTTCGGATGCGGTCTTTCTGGTCCTGAGTAAAAATATTCATGCACCGGTCCGGGGAGTAGTCCAGGTAATTCTCAATCATGTTACGCGTACTCACCCCGCTACACCGGGATGTGGTCTGATCACAAGTCAACGTTTCATTGGGCCCAAAGGCAGGTGGAGTATCCGGACAGTAATCATTGCCGCAGTCTTCATCTCCCCAGGTATGCAATAAACCCAGCCAGTGCCCTACTTCATGCGTAGTTGTCCGACCCAGGTTATAGGGTCCACGGCTGGCAGTTCCTTCTCTCCCAAAGTTTTGGAAGTCAATTACTACCCCGTCGGTTTTTTCAAGTCCATTGTATTCCGCTAGTCCCGGTTCATTGGAGGCGTCCGGGAACTGGGCATACCCAATAAATTCTCCCGTAATACGGGTCACCCAGATATTGAGGTACTGATCACTGGGCCAGTAAGCCAGATTGGCTAGTTTATCTACTTCATACGTAGCATAGCTGGTTTTCGTACTGTAGGTCCGGGTGATGCCGGTAGAACGTCTTCCTTGCGGATCCAGGTTTGCTAAGCGGAACTCAATATTGACATTGGCCCCAGCGGGATGGGTATTAAACCCGTTCGTATTGGCTTTACGCTGGTAGTCCTCGTTGAGCACGTCGAGTTGGGAGAAGATCTGCCGGTCGGTGATGTTCGCATTTTCACTCCCACCCATCTCCCCGGAGGGCGTATTGTGGATGACATGCACTACTACCGGAATAATCAGGGTTACTTCGGCTTGGGCAGCTTTTTTACGGTTACCAGCAGTAGGCTGGCTTAAGAGTTCCTGCAAATGGGCTCTGGCTCTGGCATAGGCCGGATTCCTCGCTTTCAGCAAAGAGTCCTGCTGCTGAGCCCCGCATCGCCGCAATGGTTGAGTATAACCGGGCAGGCAGGATATCGCAATAAGCGCAATCAGTAAAAAATAATAAACCGGCTGCGGACGATAAGCCGCAAACCGGTTACATACAGCGTGAGTGTAAGGATCAGGAAGTGGTTTTTTGTTCAGCATCATTCCGGGCATAAGCATTAATAATTTCTTTTACCAGACGGTGCCTTACCACATCGCGGGTATCAAGCCGCACAAAACCAATTCCATTCACATTACGAAGTACATGCAAGGTTTCGATCAGACCCGATTTTTGCTGACGCGGCAGATCAATCTGGGATTCATCACCGGTAACAATTACCTTTGATTGGGGCCCCATCCGGGTCAGGAACATCTTCATCTGCATGGTTGTGGTATTCTGGGCCTCATCCAGCAAAATAAAGGCATTGTGCAGGGTACGTCCCCGCATATAAGCCAATGGTGCAATTTCAATAACGCGGTTTTCAAGATAATATTTCAGCTTCTCGGGCGGAATCATATCATCCAGTGCATCGTAGATGGGCCGCAGGTACGGATCAATTTTTTCCTTAAGGTCACCGGGCAGAAAACCCAGGTTTTCGCCTGCTTCTACGGCTGGCCGGGTAATGATTATCTTCTTTACTTCTTTGTCTTTGAGGGCTTTTACCGCCAATGCCACTGAAATATAGGTTTTACCCGTACCGGCGGGTCCAATAGCAAACACCAGATCATGCTGGGCGGCGCTTTCCACCAGGGTACGCTGGTTTACCGTTTTGGCTTTAATAACGATTCCTTTGGTACCATACAGCAGCACGTCCGGCTCAGGTACCGGAGGCATTGGCTGAGCGGGGGCTGCCTCTTCTTCATCCCGTTGAATATAGTCTTGCACGGTTGACTGAGTTACTTTGCCGTATTGGTGATAATGATCCAGAAGGGAATTGAGGATATCCTGAATTTTAATAATTTCAGAGGTACTGCCTTTTATACGTATTTCATTACCCCTCGAAACGATACGGCTACCCGGAAAAGCGGAAGCTACTTCTTTAATATTGTTGTTCTCAATACCCAGAAAATCAACTAAAGAAACATTCTCTAAGGTTATTACTTTTTCGATCAATCGGTTAGTAAGTTAATAGGAGTTGAAGAATTAAAGGATGCTGTCCTCTAAGTGACAGGCTTACAGGAAGGAATAATTTTTCCCTGCCGGCCCTATTAAATTAATAAATTTTGTTAAAAGTTGGATGGGTAACCCGACTTTTATATTGTTGAACGTTTCATTTTTATGATTTGTTCAATCTATTTCCAGTAATAGGCCTATGCTGATCCGGATCGTAAAAATGACATTTATTCCCGAATATATTCCTGCCTTTCAGGCTATTTTTCACCGTTCCGAAAGGAAGATCAGGTATTTTCCTGGTTGTATGCATCTGGAATTATGGCAGGAAGCAGCGCAACCGGATGTGTTTTGTACCTATAGTCACTGGACCGGCGATGCTGCACTGCAAAATTACCGTCAGTCTGATCTTTTTCGGGATACCTGGAGTCAGACAAAAGTGTTATTTGCCGAAAAACCGTTGACATTCTCTTTTTTGCGTATTACCAGCCAATCTGCCCAGGATTAATATTAGCAGCTGGGTAAGAAATAAAATTTACGGTAGTGCTATTGGTTCAAAATAAGAAAAGGATATCTTTGCAAACCCATTTCAAAAATGCCTAGGTGGCGGAACTGGTAGACGCGCACGACTCAAAATCGTGTTCCTTCACGGAGTGCCGGTTCGATCCCGGCCCTGGGTACAAATAATATTGTATAAAGAAGCCTTAAAGTATACTAAATCAAGTACTTAAGGCTTTTTTTACGCCCTTCAGCGGGGGTTGTATATACAGATAAATCTGGATATATTAACCAAAAGTTGCATCCAATACTGCATCCAAACTCCGCGCACTATGGGCAAAGTCATTTTTCGTCTCAATCCGCACAAAAAAGACAGCGAAGGCAAGCTTCCCGTATTCCTGCACTTCAACTTCCAGGGTAATCGGTTCCAGTATTACACCGGGGAGAAGTGTTTTGAGAAGGAATGGGATTTGGCTAAACAACGATTTAAACGGAACTTCTCCGGATTCCAGGAAGGGAATGCTTACCTGGATACGCTGGAAGAAAAAGTGAAAAAGGCGCACCGGGAAGCTATGCTCAAAGGCATCGTTATTACTACGGAGGAGTTGAAAAACGCATTAAATCCCGATGAGGCCAAGCCCAAACCGAAAACTTTATTTGAGCATTTTGACGACTTTCAGCAATCAGCCAAGCTGAAGGGCCGCAAGTACAACACGCTCCGCAATTATATCTCCTTACGGAACCACCTACAGGATTTTGGGAAGCACACCGGAATTAAGCTGGAGGGAGAAAGTTACGATCTAAAAATACACGACAAATTCCTGGAATATCTGGTCTACCAGGTAGAACAGGCTCCTAATTCCGTTTTCAGCACGGTCAAGAACCTGAAAGTCTTCCTAAAGTTTCTGGCCGAAGAACGGAATGTGAAACTACACCCGGATGTAGCGAAGATCAAAGCTTCTTACATTTCGGTGGAGAAAATCTTTCTCACGCTGGAAGAATTGGAAAAACTCCGGACTGTATCCCTCCGGGAAAATCTGGACAAGGTACGGGATGTCTACTTATTTTCCTGCTACACGGGACTGCGGTATAGGGCCATCGCACCAAAAAAAGGGCATTTTGAATGTGCCTTCACAATATTCACGGGTACACCCTGATGCACGTTGTGCCAAATTTTTTGGTATTGGTTCACAAAATGGTCAGTTGCCCAAATTATCAATTGTTATTTGAAGCATTTAAGGTGCTTTTGCCTTAAAATGCCTCAAATTTGGTGCGATGGCCCTATAAGGTTATAGGGGTATGGTATCGAAGAATACTACTTAACATAATATAAATTATATAACAAAAGGGGGTTTTCGTTGAAGATTCCATTATATTATAATGATGGTCAAAACTATACTACTACGAAATATTTCGTACTAAAGTGTTTATTGAAGAATGCCTGTTGGAACACATTTGCTACCGGCGAAGCCAAATGCTAAGTCTAAGCAATTATAATTGGCTGCTTTTATGTTTCGAAACTCCAGAAATTTCGATCTCTTTTTTTCGTTATCCATATAAATTTATCCTGACCACATGTCCAACCGAATTTCATCTTTATCTGGGTGCGTACTGACTGTATGCGTCTATTTAATAAGTGTATTCCCGGCTTTTAGTCAAAAGCCGCTGCCCATTGATCCGGTTCATCTGTGTAGCTATGACGGCTCGCCAATCAAAGGACCGCTGTACGAATTTGCACCCAGTGCGGCCACCAATCAGATTGTCGATCATATCTTGCTTGCCGTGGGTCTCAAACCGCGATTTGAAGTAAAGGCCGCCAACGTGCCCAATGCCGCCGCAATGATTTATAACAACCAGCGCTATATTCTGTACAGTCAGCAGTTTGTGACGCAGGTAAACCAGGCAACCCATACAGATTGGGCCGCGGTGAGCATTCTGGCCCACGAAATCGGACATCACCTCAATGGACATACCTTGGGGCTGAGCGGCAGCCGGCCTTCCAATGAACTGGAAGCCGATGAGTTTTCCGGATTCGTGTTGCGCCGGATGGGCGCTACGATGATGGAGGCCCAGGCCGCTATGAAAGCATTAGCCGACGAGGAAGCTACCCCAACGCACCCACCGAAAAGTGCTCGTCTGGAGGCTATTGCCGTCGGTTGGACCCGGGCCGGTGAAAAAGCAAATGCCAGTGTTATTGCTAAAAAATACCCCGATACGACCAGCCAGCCGGAAATGGCCGGTAATACCGGATCGGCTCCTATGGCGCCTCGGTCTGCTCCCATTCATGAGTCACAAGTGTTAGGGAAAGTGGTATTGGATGCTTCTCCCGATAAAGAATACTATCTGACCCGGGAAGGCCAGCTGGTTAAAATAGTGGAAGGAACTCCACAGGTAGTAGGTAAACTTTCTAAATCCGATGACGCTAGTTTTCCTTTTGTGATCATAGGGCAAAATAACCGGGTGATGGTTCTGGCTGACACGGGTATTCTCTATAACAAGAATGGTGAACGCTTGGGGTATGTCAAGGAAAATTGATGGACTAAAGCTCCAGGTCATTTCTTAAAGGTCTCATTTGGCAAAAGATTGGCAAGGTTGATCATGAAAAGAAATGGCTTCAATTGTTGTATTGGGCGTTCCCCCCTTTTTACAGGCTCCTTTAGAAAACCATTTGTTTGTTTCTGAATACTGAAAGTAAAAGAGTAAAAGGTAGCCCCATTTCGCATATACTTTTCGGGTAAGTAGCCCAGGTGAATACAATTGTGATAGGTGCGGTAAGACCCATCAACAGAGCCTTGCCATTTTTCTCCGATTCTGGCTTGTGGTGTGAGTATTTGCACTACGGCCGTATTACTGCACCATACCTTGATTACTTTCCCTTGCAAACATTTTTCTGGTGCCGGATTGTCCGGAGTAGAACATTGCCAGCCCACCGCCATTATCCCAATGGCTCCCATCGTTAGTTTCATTAACCGTTTCATGATTGAATCGACAGTAAAGTGATAAAAGAACTTGAATTACCTTATCGGTCAGGTCTTTTACACCATGACCCTCGAATCGGGGTAATAGTTGTACGAACTAGCTTATCTTTTACGGCCAAGCCTTGAACTGATTGATTCAGCTCTGCATATCCCATATCCGAGAAATTGGCTGGAAACTGACACAAGTGGGTTAACTACTTAAAAACCTGGTTACCAGTGTCCGGACTTGCCTTATTTTTGTTTTACGCAGGCATCATTTCCGCCAAGTCCCCGACCGGCCCAACACACAGCGTTTTCAAAATCTTAAAAATATGGCTCAATTTATCCCTTTCA
>JAUJNL010000014.1 GCA_030448185.1 Cytophagales bacterium
CTGCCATTAGGACTGGCTTCCTATACGCTGCACAAATTTACGCTGGATGATACGATCCGGATGACCCAACGAATGGGTTTAACGCATTTGGCCCTCAAAGACGTCCATTTGCCACTAGACAGTACCCCCGACCAGATTAATGCCGCCGTTGCCAAGGTCAAAGCTGCCGGACTTACGCTGTACGGCGGCGGGGTGATTTACATGAAAAATGAAGCGGAGGTAAAGCGGGCTTTTGATTACGCCCGAACGGCCGGAATGAAAACCATTATTGGGGTGCCCAATTACGAGTTGCTGCCGCTGGTAGATAAGCTGGTGAAAGAGTACAATATTACCTTGGCTATTCATAACCACGGCCCAGGTGATAAAGTCTACCCCAGTCCGGATACTGTATATGAGCGCATTAAGGGCTTCGATAAGCGCATTGGGCTGTGCATTGATATTGGTCATACGCAACGCATCGGCCAGGACCCTGCTGCCATGGCCGCCAAATACGCAGATCGTCTTTTATGATGTACATCTGAAGGATGTAACTGGCAGTACCGATAAAGATAAACCCCGAAATCGGTCAGGCGCTGGCTGATATTCTCAAATTTTCGAAACACCGGTCAAAATTAAATACCGTAGGGGTAGTAGTCTTGTATACAGAGAAAGACAATATCGATCCGCTGCCCGGGGTTTTCTGGAGTCTATTGGTACACCAAAGGCATTATGCGAATGATGAAGCCAAGTGCTTTTAATCTGCGGCGTTCAGAAGATTTTGTGTATTTTTACTTTTACGATAATATAGTATAAAATTCATGGAATAATTGAATATTTGGTTAAACTTAATCGCTCTTATTCTTCTAACTATACACACCATTTCTTCCTATAAAGATGGACTCCAATACCGACCGCATTACGAATAGCCTTGCTGATCATGTTAGGGATCGCTCTACCCAAAGCGTTGACTTGACTCGTCGTAAGTTTTTGCAGGAGCTTCGGCTTCAATTGCCCTTTCCAGTCTGGGAATGAGTGCTGCATTGGGTCCCGCCTGCTCCACTCGGCGCTGGTAGCCTATCTATGGCTGCTCCAAAGTACCGGGTCGGACTGATCGAACGGGTTGGTACGGCAAGAACGACTTTTGTTTCGTTTGCAGGTAGCCCCTGTGGAAGTAGTCTCCCTCTGTGACGTAGATAAGAATATGCTGCAGGAGGCTGCCCAGTTAACCAGTGAGCGGACCAAAGCAAAAAGCAACCGTTGTATCAGGACTATCGCAAGATGCTCTCGGAGAACAAGATGATATTGTTATTATCGGTACACCGGACCACTGGCACGCTCACTGCAAACTATTGATGCTTTGAAAGCCGGCTCGCAATGTATACGCTACAAAACCCATTAGTGTGGATGTACTGGAAGGCGAAGCCATGGTTGCTGCGGCGGAAGTACTAACAAGGTCGATGCAGGTGGGCACCAGCGTAAGAGTACGCCGCATTTGATTGATGCCAAAAAGAACATTGTTGAAGCCGGGCTGCTGGGCAAAGTTTCCCACGTGGAGATGTGCTGTTATTTTCACATGCGCAATAATGCCAATCCCCCCTGAACCCGTACCTGCTTTCTTGACTACGAGTTGTGGACGGGTCCGCTCCTTAAGGCCTTATGATGGATTGCCGCACAAGCGCTGGTGGCGGGCTTTATGGAATACGGCAACGGGATTATGGGGGATATGTGCGTGCACATGTTAGACACAGCCAGGTGGATGTTGGGACTGGGATGGCCTAAACGCATTACCTCTACGGGGGCATCTGCCAGCAGAAAGAAGGCAAGTCTCTGCTATTGCCGATACCCAGAAAGCCATCTTTGAGTACGATGGTCTCAACTGCGTTTGGCAGCACCGTTCCTGGGGCACGCCGCCAATCCCGATTATCCTGGTCGCTTACCCTCTACGGGGATAAGAGAGGGTACTTTGTGAGCTTCAACCATGCAGTGTGACTTTATTCCTCATGGCAACGGTGAAAGATTCACAAGGCAGTAGTCTATGAGAAAGAAAAGTATCCCGAGGATCTCAAAGAAAATATTGACTCCAATGCCGCTCCGGCTACCAGGCTCCACATGCTCGACTTCTCAATGCAATTCAGCAGGGCACTCGTCCGTTTGACATCGAGGAAGGACATATCTCGACGGCCAGTTGTATTCTGCTAATTTGTCCATGCAAACAGGCCGCCCTCTGGTCTATGGACCCTAAGACCCGGCGGGTGCAGGGCGACCCGGAAGCCAATGCCTGCTGGCCAGGCCCCACCGCCAGCCCTACGCCCACCCAGACTACTGATCTGTGTAGAGACCATTGCCTTGGGAAAGAAATTATTGGGTGTATTGGCAACTAAGATTGTTACTACTGATTGGGCTGTAGCACATCCTTACCCCTTCAAAGGGAGAATTTAGGCCTCTTGAGTAAAAACACCTTTGCATGCCGATAGCTAACAACTACTTGACCAAAATTATGAAGCATGTTTATTCAATCTGCTTATTTAGTACCGTCCTGTGGGGGCTGTTACACTACTGTAAATACTCCTGAGCGCAGCAACCGACCGGAGGATGATCCTTCGCGGCCCGGACTCCTGCGGAGGAATTGGGTCATTACCTTTGAGCTTGAGCCTGGCTTGCAAAATCCAGCTGGTTGCCGCTGAACCGATGGTGCAGGACCAGTTTGTCATGAGCGTTTGATGCCGACGGCCGGCTGTGGGTGGTAGAGATGCGGGGATTTATACATGGATGGGATGAGTGGCGAAAAGGACCCGTAGGGCGGGTGTCGGTGCTGGAAGACAAGAATGGAGACGACTGATGGACCACAGTACCATTTTTCTGGATAGTCTGATTCTGCCGAGGGCCATTGCTTTGGTTCCCGGTGGCGCTTTGGTTGCCTACAATGAAACTTCATGGCTGGCAAGACCGGAACGGAGATCGGCAGATTCGAGGGCGTTGATTGATCCGGAGTATGCCACGCAGCGCCCTGCCCGAACATTCAGGTAAATCGACTCTGGCGAGGCGTCGACAATTGGTACTACAACGTCAAATCCCGCTTACGTTACCGATTGGTTGGCGTGAAAGTGGCAGCGTGACAGCACGGAGTTTCGGGGACAATGGGGTATCAGCCACGATGATACAGGGAAAGCTATGTTGGCAACTACAACTGGTCGCAACTACACGCTGACCTGGTTCCGCTCAACTATCTTTCCCGCAACAGAAATCACCAACCCACCACGGTATTGACCAGGGACTTACCCTTGACCGAAGAATTCATATCCCATCCGGCCCTAATCCAGCCGTCAGCCGGGGTTACATACCCGGCACCCTAGACAAGGAAGGCCGATTATTGGAATTCACGGCTGCCTGTTCACAGTTTTCTACCGGGGAACTGCTTTGCCCGTGAATATTATGGAATGTATTCGTATGCGTGAACTCCTTCGGGAAATCTGATTAAACGAAATGTAATTGAAAAAGCAAAGACATTCAGTTGACGGCCCGCGCGATCCCCACCGAAAAAGGAATTTCGCTTCCACCGATGAACGTTTCCGGCCCGTGCACCTGGCAACGGGACGATGGGGCACACTTTACGTAGCTGATATGTACCGGGGATTGATTCAGCATGGGCGCCCACGTAACGCCTTGCCTGCGGGAGCAGATCTACCCGTAAACTGACGCACCGGTGCACCGGGCGCATCTGGCGGATCGTACCCGAAACGGCGCAACCATCAAAAAGTAATAAACTTTCATCTGCCTCTGAAGCATTAGTAGCCAGTTTATCACACCCCAACGGATGGCACCGATATGGCGCAGCGCCTGCTGGTTGAGCGGAATGATAAAAGTGCAGGCCAACTTTAACCCAATTAACTCATAAAGGAGAGCAAGGGTTAGGCCGTTTTCACGCCTTATGGGCGCTGGAAGCGATTAAAGTTAACTACCCCTGATCTGCTTTCCCACCAGACACCAACACGCCCATCTGGACTACGGCCTTTTACGGCTGCTGGAGCCATGGGCCAAAAGAGACAAAACCATCCGGGAAAACCGGGGCCGGGAAACTGCTTGCATCCTGGGGAAAAAGCACCCGTAGCACTGGCCCTCCAGATGGCATTAGCAGCCCCAGTCCTTGACCAGCGGTATCCCATCAACTGTTAACCGAATCGCCCAGCGGTACGACAGTTCCGCTTTGTTCCGATGCTGTATTGAGTAGCCTGCCAGAACCAGGAATTCGCATTTTTTACAAAGACTTTGGCAATCCCAACCTGGCAGGACGCATAATTCGGCCAGGGAAATTCTTCCTGGAAATGCTTACAACAGCCATTCTCCGTAAGCGTGAAGCCCGGCGGAGCTCAAATCACTGTTAACCCTGATTGATAATGAGAAAGACGGGTTGGGATGGAAAGGAAAAGCAGTCGTTATGGCTATGTCCATCGGGCAAAGAAGCAGCAGTAAAATGAAGCCGGTTAAGCTTGCTAAGGCACCCGGCATCCTTAGCCAAATGAACCTGAAAATAGATCCGGCCCACCTCCAGGCATTATCTTCCCTGTTTGAATGGCCCGGCCACGTTGCCAGTGAAAATACTGCGCCCAAAAAGAACCCATTAAGCGAAAGAGGCGCAACAGTTATTTGCTTTGGGAGGTGCAGCATTATCTTACCACCTGCGCCGGGATGTCATGGCACTGATGGAGCTGGCATGAACCGTTTCGCCCTCCACCTCGCCGGGTCGGAATGGGTATTAGGGGACGAAAAGCGGTTGGCACTCATTGTGTTACACGGCATGGAAGGACCGGTAAAGGTAAACAATAAGGTCTATGATGCTCCCGATATTCTTCCCGGCAATGCCTGCCATTCAACTATCGATGATACTTCCATTGCCGCCATCTTGACCTATATCCGCAATGAATGGGTAATACAGCCAGTGCCCGTGGATAAACAGACGGTGGGTACCACGGATTACCGGCCAGGGAAGAGTTGTGCCCTGGACGGCGGCAGAATTGAATAAGTATATGCCCCAATCAAAGTCTGCCAATGAAAAGTGACTTAAGTAGCAATTAGCGGTTAGCTATTAGCGGTTAGCTAATTTTAATCAATTCCTTTATACCTGATGGGAATGTGAACAATGACGAATATCGGGCAAGGAACATCTAACATCGAATTCGTATAACCATGGATAGACGAGGTTTTTTACATCAGCTGCTGCCGGAGCAATGGCGCTGACTTTCCCAAATGCCCTTTTCCTTAAAGGAGTGCCGATGGGCATAGTGGTGCATTCTACGAAGCCGCTGGAATTCAAGGTGGAAAGCAAAAAATATCCCGATTTCAGAATGCGGTGGACCTGATCGATCACTGCGGGCAAATTGGGGCCGGAGGCGTACAGGTCGGGGTAAAGACTGGACGGTTGATTTTGTTAAAAAAGTCCGGGACAAGCGGGAAAACTGGGACTTTATCTGGAAGGCTCTATTGGCTTGCCCAAAAAACCGGAAGAGGTAGCCGCCTTTGAGCAAAAGTTAAAAATGCCCGGGAAGCCGGAGCAGGTATTACGGGCCGTTTCTTTGGGGGGAAGGCGGTACGAGACCTTGCAAACGTATGAAGCGTTCCAAGCATTCCGGAAAAACGCACTGGTGGCTTTACAGCTAGCCGAGCCGGTTCTGCACAAACAGAAGATAAAATTGGGGAGTAGAAAATCATAAAGACTGGCGGGCTCCCAGACAGCCGAAGTCCTGGAAGCAACTAGGCAGTGAATGGGTGGGCGTAACCCTGGATTTTGGCAATAGCATCGCCCTGATGGAAGATCCGATGGAAGTAGTCCAGACGCTGGCGCCCTACGTGGTTAGCACCCACGTCAGGTTATGGCCGTGGAAGAGTATCCGGATGGCTTTCTGCTGTCAGAGGTGCCGCTGGGTCAGGGTATTCTGGATCTGCAACAATGGTGGAGCTGTGCAAGCATCAACACCCGGACGTTACTTTCAACCTGGAGATGATTACCCGTGATCCGGAGATTCCGTGCCTGAAGGAGGAATACTGGGCCACGTTTAAGGAGGTGCCCGGTTCCCAGCTGGCCCGGATGCTGCAGATGGTCAGAAGCATACGTATGCGGCGGGCCTTCCCAGGGTTTCTCAACTGGAGCAGAAGAAAACTAGCCGTCGAGGAAGAAAACGTACTGTCCTCCTTACCTACAGTAAAAACAAATTAAGACTATCCTGAAAAATAAACCTAGCATCTCAATCAGTTCGCAACAAGCCCCTATGAGTAAAGAAACACTTCCAGGAATTAAGCAATTTGATCTAAGCGGAAAATTGCATTATTACCGGCGGCTCCAAAGGGCTTGGTTTAGCCATGGCCGCCGGGCTCTTTCGGCTATGCCAGTGTGATGCTGGTAAACCGGAATGCCGAAGAAGGAGCTAGTGCTGCCCGGCAACTAAAGAGCAGTATGGCCAGAAAGCTATATCCTTTTTCGGCTGACATTACTAACCAGGAGCAGACACAGGCAATGGCTGCCGCGGCCGAAACCTTTGGTAAAATTGATATTCTCATCAACAGTGCGGCATTAACATCCGTGGGCCCATTGACGAACTTAGTCCGGAAGACTTTACTAAAGTGATGCAGGCGAATGTGAATGGCACTGGCTTTGCTGCCAGCCGTCACGCCTTACATGAAAAGAAACGGACGCGGCAGCATTATCAATCTGGCCAGTACCCCTTGACTGAATCTGCTTAGCCAACCGTACACCCTATACGGCCAGTAAAGGAGCTGTAGTGCAGATGACCGGGCCCTGGCCCTGGAACTGGCTCCCTTCAACATCAATGTCAATGCGATTTGTCCGGGCCTTTTCTGACGGAAATGAACCTGCCCATTGCGGATACGGAGGAAGGGAAAAATTTGTGGTGGGCGCCACGGCGCTGGGTCGTTGGGGAGAGATGCGCGAAATCCAGGAGCTGCTATTTTCCTCAATAGCGAGGCCGCAGCTATATGGTGGGTTCTATGCTTACCGTTGATGGCGGCTGGACGGCCAGATAAAGCAAATGGTAAATTTTGAAGGCTAAAGGCTCAATGGAGAATGGGTGTAGGACAAGTTTATCGCCATATTAATTTGCCAGATAATTTGGCTTTGCTGAGAAGAGTTCTCGCAGATTTTTGCTGATTCAACCGCAGATTTTCGCAGATGAATGGTCCTAAATCAGCGAAAATCTGCGTCCTTATCTGCGTTAATCTGCGGGAAACAGTACGGAGGATAAAACCTTACCAACTTGTCCTACACCCTGGAGAATAGTTGATTAGTCAGCTACCGAACCCATACAGAGATCCCATGTAGCATTTAAAACGTAGCATTTAGAATTAATCCCACTCAACTCAGCCCCTTCCGCATGGAACAAGTAAGCACTAACACCAAAAGAACCCGGGTCCGTTACGGGATGCTGGCCCTCGTATTTATCAATGTGGTCATCTGTTACCTGGATCGGAGCAATCTATCCGTTGCCGGGGCTGCCCTGGGAAAAGATTTAAACCTGTCGCCAGTTCAACTGGGCCTGATTTTTTCGGCATTCGGCTGGACATATGCCTTTTTGCAAATTCCCGGAGGGTTAATAGCCGACCGGTTTGGCCCCCGTATATTGTATGCCTTCTGTTTGATTACCTGGTCGGTAGCTACCTTACTGCAGGGATTTGCCAGAGGCTTTGTCAGTCTTTTTGGTCTTCGTCTGGCAACCGGCGCTTTTGAAGCCCCCGCTTATCCCATCAATAATCGGATTGTAACCAGTTGGTTTCCTGACCACGAAAGGGCTTCTGCCATTGCAATGTACGTATCAGGACAATTCATCGGCCTGGCCTTTCTCACTCCCGTTCTGACCAACATTCAGGTGTACGCCGGATGGAAAGGCTTATTTATCGTGACCGGCTTGGTTGGTTTAATATGGGGAATAGTGTGGTACCTTTTCTACCGGGATCCATTGGAACACCCGCAAGTGAATCAGACAGAATTGGATTATATCTCAGCAGGCGGCGGTTTGTTGGGACGTAAAAAAACGAGTACGGGTCAAGCATCCGTGTGGCGGTGGGAAAACCTGAAACAGGTACTTGAGAGCCGGACTTTATGGGGCGTGTACATCGGGCAGTTTGCAGTCAATGCCACGCTTTGGTTTTTCCTCACCTGGTTTCCTACGTACCTGGTACAATATCGGGGCCTGGACTTTATAAAAACCGGCTACCTGGCTTCGATACCCTTCCTGGCCGCCTGCGCGGGCTTACTCTTATCCGGATTCATTTCCGATTATCTGGTCAAGAATGGCAGGTCCGTAAGTATGGCCCGCAAAACTCCAATTATTATCGGTCTGATTATATCGGTAAGTATCGTGGGTGCCAATTACAGCAACGATACGGCTATAATTATTTTCTTTATGGCGCTTTCCTTCTTCGGAGCGGGTATGGCCTTGATTTCGTGGGTTTTTGTTTCTATTTTGTCGCCTAAACATTTGATCGGACTTACCGGGGGCGTATTTAACTTCATGGGAAATCTGGCTTCCATTGTAGTGCCCATCGTCATTGGGTATCTGGTCCGGGGAGGAAATTTTCAACCGGCACTTCTTTTTATCGGCGCCTTAGGACTAGTAGGGGCTTGTTCGTATATATTCCTGGTTGGCAAAATAGAACGGGTAGCTACTACGGACGAAAACGCCCTGGAGCGGGTGACCGCCGAAAAATAGTTAGCTTGAGCAAAAATAGGGCGGTCTGTGTATCACGTGAGTGATGGGGTTAAAAAGTGAATTAAGCAGTAATTGAAGCCGAAATCCCGTTCAATTGAATCGTATCAAGAAAAGTAAGTATATAATGTTTGCTTTTCTTGGTACTACTATAATTATTAGGTCCAATTAGAGCAGATGAACAGAAGTGAAGAGGATAGATTGCTGCTTGCCAATATGGAGGCACTCGCCTACCAATCGGCAGAGTTGCTGGAAGACCGCAACAGAACGGTCTACTACAGCGACTTTTACGAGTTCTATCAAGGCTATCTGCCCTATTTACGTACCCTACCCGAGTCAGATGAGGAGACTAAAAGACTCGTTTCGGGGTTACCCCAGCTGACCAAACCCCTATTAACCAAGAAGCTATTTGTCATCTTACTGCCGGCTGTGCTTTTCTTTCTTTCACCCTTTAATCTAATCGCCTTTCCCTAATATCTAGCTCTGTTAGCGGGTATTTATTATGGAATCAGAAACCGAAATCAGAAAAGATTGAGGCAGATCAATGCGATTAGTACTCAATTAATAGATAAAATTAAAGTAAAAATAGCTGGATCTGACCCCAGGCCCAAACGGCAACCGGTCTTGCCCCAACACATTATCTGAACACAGTCTGCACGGTTGGAATGGGCCTTTGGTCATTATCCGTGAAAAGATTATTGTTCAACAGCTACCTTTTCATTCTCTTCCCAAATAGACTTCAATTGTGTTATTTTGCCCGACTTTAGCAGTACCTTACCCTCTTTCGAATACAGGGTTAACTGATTGAATGGCGTATCCGGAAAGAATATTTCGGTCATGGCCACTTCTCCCTCATCGGCAAACAGTTCTACTGAAGCGACATCTATGAGCAAATGCAGCTTCAACGAAGCGGTCGAAGATATTCTTGGAGCCGTGTGTCTTCCGGCAAACTCCTTTGAAAAATCATTTTTGCCGGATTGCGTGCGGTCGACATAAAAACTTTTTTACCGCATTATACCCGATCAGTACTCTCTGGCCCTGTTCGTTTGAAAGCTCGATGCCGACATCCTGACCCTGCCGGATGGAGTCAAATTCCAACTGCACTTCGCTGGTAGCAACGGTAAAGGCAACTCCTTCGCTGATAGTAACCCGCCCCTCAATGGTTTGACCTGGTATTTCCTTAGATTCTCCCCGGATAGAGGCCAATTCTTTTACGGGTTGGGACACCACCCGGAGGCCTGCCCCGGTTTTTCTCAGACTTAATTCGCGGGGAAGGGTCATGGCACTCCGCCAGGGAGAGGTAGGCACCTGGTTGGCATATTGCCAGTTACTCATCCAACCTAAAAATAACCTTCGTCCATCGGCGGCCGGAATATTTGACCAGGTTACTCCAGCGTAGTTATCCTTTCCGTAATCTAGCCATAAAGTGGTTTTGGGCGGATTATCACTGGTAAACTTTTTACCGTCGAAATTGCCAATGAAGTATTGCGTCGCTGAACCTCCATGAATGCCACCCGGATTGATGCTCAGCAGCAGCACCCATTTCTGTTTGCCATCTATTGGTAAAGGAAAAAGGTCAGGACATTCCCATACGCCACCGTGAGCCCCATGCGTCTTGCCAAACTCACTCAGTTTGCTCCAATTTTTTAGGTTTTTAGAACCATATAGTTCTACATGATCAGCCACTGCCAGAATCATTACCCATTGTTTGGAAGCCTCGTGCCAGCTAACCTTGGGATCGCGGAAATCAGCAATTCCCGGATTGGGTAATACCGGATTTTCTTTATACTTGGTCCAGGTCCGGCCGTTATCGGTGCTATAAGCCATCCCCTGAGTCTGGAAATCTTTCCTTTTCGCTTTCGGGTCGGAGTGGTAAGTAAAAATGGCCACCATTGGTGGATTTTCTTTACTGCCTAGCCCGGAAGTATTGTTTACGTCTACTACGGCACTGCCCGAGAAAATCCAGCCCAGACTATCGGGATACAAAGCAATGGGCAGGTGTTCCCAGTGGATCATATCCTTACTGACGGCGTGTCCCCAGTGCATGGGCCCCCAGACGGTACTATCGGGGTAGTGCTGGTAAAATAAGTGATATTCGCCCTTGTGGTAGACCATGCCGTTGGGGTCGTTCATCCACATCTTGGCCGGTGAGAAATGAAACTGAGGCCGGTGGGTCTCTTTAAAACCCGATGCAGTTGGGGAAGTTTCCGTCTGCGCTGCGGCAGCGTCTTGACTTACCTGTTGGCTATCTTGCTTTTTGGCGCAAGCAACTAGCAGAAACATGAGAAGTAGCGACGAAAGATAACTTTTCATAAATGAAGTTTAGATCAATATACGCAGGAGTTAAGCAAATAGTCCTTGATGAGGGACCTGATGCGAGTAGAAAACAGGGATTAAACTTTTTATAAGGCTGGTTTCATGCTCTGTATTTTCTCAAAATTTATTTACGCACGCTCTGGTCTTCCGGATGTTGCAAAGTCACCCGACGCTATGAAAGTAAGCCAATCTAATCAGATAAAATTCCTCTCGTACGAATTAGTAACCTAAGAGTGGTTTTATCCGGCCAAATTTTACCTTTGTCCCCTTATTCCCACGAAACTCTATGAAGCCAATTTTGCTTGCCGTTTTGCTAAGTACCAGCCTATTGACAGCCGAGGCACAAACTACGGCAGATACGGTAACTACTGCCCCCAAACCCGCTGCGGAAAAGAATGAACTTAAGTACAACCTGAACGAAAGTGGCACGCATTACTTTAAGGCTACTTTTCTGAACCAGACCTGGGTACGGTTCAATGAAAGCAATCCGGGTACTTTGGTCAATGGGGTACCTGCCCGCCAGACCGTCGATTTCGGGCTTCGCCGGACCCGTATTCAGCTGTATGGGCAAATCAATGATCGTATGCTCCTATATTTCCAGTTCGGCCAGAACAACTTCAACTTCCTGTCGAACATGGCCGGTAACCGTAAGATTGCCGCTTTCTTCCACGATGCCGTGGGCGAATACCACGTGTTTAAGGGCAAAGACTACCTTAAGCTGGGAGGCGGCCTTACTATTGTCAATGGGCTTTCGCGGTTCAGCCAGCCCAGCATAAGTTCGATTCTGACTTTAGATGTGCCCGTATTCGCCCAAGCAACAGTAGACCAGACCGACCAGTTTTCGCGGAAGCTCAGTGTGTATGCCCGTGGCCAGGTGGGGAAGATCGACTACCGCGTTTCAGTAAGTGACCCGTTCCCGATCCAGACCAGCGGAGGTACTCCAGCTATAGGTAGCTATGCTACATTTGCACAGAAGGGCCACCACAAGCAATATCAGGCCCTGCTCATGTACCAGTTCTTCGACACGGAAAGCCAAATGACTCCGGGTTATGTAACGGGTACGTATCTCGGTAAAAAGAAGGTGTTCAACCTGGAAGCCGGTATCATCGGCCAGCGAAGGGCCACCTGGCATACGGAAGGCGCCGATACGGTCTATAATAATATCTTGTTGTGGTCCGTAGGAGCCTTCTACGATGCGCCAGTCAATACGACCAAGGGTACGGCTCTGTCTGCCTATGCGGGCTACTATAGCTACGATTTCGGCCCTGATTATCTCCGTTACAACGGAATCATGAATCCGGCTAGTGGTAGTGCCGCTTCAGCCGCCATTGCCGGGCAAAACTCATGGGGCAATGCCTTCCCAATGTTCGGTACGGGTACTGTCATTTATGCCCAGGCAGGGTATTTACTGCCTAAAATGGGCCAGCAGGGTCAGCTTCAGCCGTATGCCTCACTGATGCACGCTAACTACAAGCGCCTCAATGATCCTATGTCGGTATTTGATGTTGGCATTAACTGGCTGATTAGAGGGCATAACAGCAAGTTTTCTCTGGACTACCAAAACCGTCCCGTGTATCGGGTAAACACGGGTGAGCTAAATAAAGCTACCCGGAGGGGAAGTGTGGTCCTGCAATACCAGGTATTTATTTAATGAGGGTTAATGAGGGGCGGTGCTAAATCGGATTACCAATCCGGGCTCACCTGGTGTCCGCATGGCCAATGCGGACCAACCCGATGGTGGCCGATAGTTGTTCGGCATTTAGCTTCGCTGAGATAGTTGCCATGCCGAACCGGGGAAATGGCGGATTTGTAATCCGCTCAAAGGCCTTACATGAGCTTATTGTAAACCTTTTTATTTAGCACCGCCCCTCAATTATTTAATGGGAGGGAGTCTACCGGGTAACTATTGGTAACTATTTATGAATCATGAGCATGTGAATTAAAAAGTTTAATTTAACCTGCTTACAACCCTATCACATCAATCCTGTAATCGATTCCGTTCAGCCGGTTCCTGCACCCTCCGGAAGGGAACCCAAAAGGGCCCTATTATTTTTAAACTCAATAAATCATCTACTTCTACACTCCTGAACGCGCACCCTATGAAAGTATTAGTAGTTGAAGATGAGCCCAAACTAGCCTCTTTTTTGAAAATGGGTTTGGAGGAGCAATCCTGTGAGGTGCAGGTGGCCTATGACGGACTAGTACCCCGCCAATTTAGTTTTTATAAAATCGTGCATCCGCATTTGGAATGCGGATGCACAGAGAAGCGCATTTTAAATACGCCTTTCCGAAGTTCCGCATTGAAAATGCGGAACAACTCAAAAAATTAAATTGGCGGTGTACTAGTAGGGAAACGGATGGCGTTGAGTGATCCGTTTGATGTATTGGTGCTGGAGGTAAATATTCCCCTAATCCCAATGGGTATGAGATGTGCGCCTCCTTACGAAAAAGGGAGAAAACGCCGATTTTGCTGCCTACGGCCCTTGGGTCGATTGATGATAAAGTGAAAGGATTTGAGACTGGAGCCGATGATTACGTAGTAAAACCTTTTGAGTTCCGCGAACTACTGGCCCGAATCCGGGCGTTGCACAAAAATGTCATTACTCGCAGGGATCTCCAACCCTTTACTCAGGTTGCTGATCTGGAACTCAACCTGGATGAGCGGCTGGCTACCAGAGGCGGCCGGAAAATAGAGCTGACCGCCTACGCTTTAAGAATCACTTCAAAGACCGGGTGTGAGGATTCCCCGGAAGATCAGCCTTACGTATTTGAACCGTTTTACCGCTCAGAGAAAGCCGGAAAAGTTACCGGCCACGGGATCGGACTGGCCCTTGCCCGTAAAATCATCCACCTGCATAAAGGAGAAATACGGTTAGAATCACAAGTAGGCGCCGGAACAACGTTTTTTGTCAAGCTGCCTATTTTCCAGAAGCTTTATAGGACTGACGCCTAGTGTAAGCAGACAATTGCATCCTCCTCCCTCCATTGCTCTACTTCAATCAAAAGGCATACCCGGTATATGCTACTGCCCGGAGATTACATTCAGCAGTAGCTCAGGCTCATTGGTGGTGATAAAATCTACATTTTCCCTGAGCAATTCTTTCATCGTTTGATCATTTACGGTCCAGACGTTCACGGTTAGTTTCTTTTGTTGAGCCTCCTTGATCCAGTCCGGGTTCTTCTGCAATACCTTAAAATGATAGTCCAGTCCGTAGAAATCATGCTGTGCTAGTTCCGTCGGTGTTTTGTCGCCCATTAAATACGCTACCCGGCCGTAAGGCGCCATCTTCATAATCTCTGCACATACGTCATAATCAAAACTGATGTAGTCAACCCATGCCTGGGCGTGTAATTGCTCTACCAGTGCCACCACTTTATGGGTTAAGGCAATGGAACTTTCTTTTCCCAACTCAGACGCCTTTATTTCAAGAATGAGCTTGGTTTTATTCTGCCGGCTGCCAGGCCTCTACATAATTCCGGAGCGTAGGTAATGTTTCGCCGTTAGCCAGTTTCATACCCAATAACTGATCGGAGCTTGTTCTGGCAATAGAAACTCCCTGTATATGAGGGTCATGGTTGATGAATAAAACAGAGTCCGACGACATGTGCACATCAAACTCACTGCCCTCACAACCCAAAGCTATGGCGTGATGTAAAGCAGCCAGGGAATTTTCAGTAGCTCCCGTATTTTTTCCAGGCACCGCGGTGCGCAATCACCTTATTCCGGATAAACTCATCCCTTACTATCCGGAAGGTATCCGTTAATTCTCCGGCCGAGGTGGTAGCCGTAAGCACTATATCCAGCCAACTTGTACCGGGCTTTAGCTTGTCTTGCCGGATGGAAAGCATATGGTCCTTACTGATTGTGAAAACACCGGCATGTTCCCCTCCCAGGCGGATTGCTTTTATTGTAGTCCCCTGAGCCGCCTCTTAGCTTCACTTCACCAATAGTACTACGCCCTTTTGAGAAGGTATAATTGGAGAGATACAAAGAGGCTTTTGCATTATTTTGCCCGAAGCAGTATGCGGGTACCAAAGCCATTTGGAACAAAATAAGGAAGATCATTTTTTCATCATTCTATTTTTTTGCCGGCGAAAATAGGCAGCAGAAATTGCTTTTTTAGCCTAAAGGACAAAAAGATCAGCGCACTTTAAGGCCAGACGTGCCGATCAGGAACGGACTTAAACATTGAAGCTGTTTAGACTTTTTGAGAAAGAGACTGAAATGTTGGTAAGGAGGGCGACTTTCCATCGGTTTTGAGAAACCGACGACACAATATCGTGGTGTCGGTTTCTCAAAACCGACATTTATTGGACGAATCTCTGCCTGAAATTTATCCTTTCTCAAAAGTCTAAACAGCTTCATTACTGAAACCATAGTTTATTGAACGAATCGCTGTTTTTTAATGGACAGGAAGCACTGTCACAGTAAGGATAGCTTAATCTTAAAAACTTTCAAGATAGTTATTGCGCTGTCCTACATAATCGCTAAACAAGGGACTCCAGTGATCTTTTACTTTGGGTAAGCCGGAATGAATGCGTACCGGAAAGCGTTATAGGAGTATGACAATAGCGGAATTTGTATTGGCTGCCCATAGAGGAACGGGCTCAGTACACTTGGCTAAACGGCAGATATTTGATTAACAAAGAGGGCGTTGGACCAAGATCAACCTTTTTGGCTTGTTTTGTTTTTACGTTGTAATATGGATTGAACGGGGCAGGAACAGGATTTCGGATTTTATTTCCTTTGTAAACGGAAGTAAACTCGATTCCTATCTGGAAGGTATTTCCCTTAAAGGACTCTCTTAATCTTTTTTATTGTATTGGCTGGTAGTCGCATAAGCGTTTGTTGGAGCCATCCGGATTTGACTAATTCAATGCTTCGTCAGGAATATAGCAGTTAAAAAAACTGACTTGGACAGTAGGCTCCACTTTGTCCACCAGGAGACAGGTCAGGCGTTTTTCCGGGGCCGCCTTACAAGTTTATCCCCGAAATAAAGAATATAGATATTCAGGACTGCGGTAAAAATAAAGAGATAAGGAACGATCTGACGGCCCTGCCGGAACATATCGAAGCTGATAATGATCAGCAATACGGAGCCAACGGTCTGAAGTACTATGCTGTTATGGGTCGGCAACATGCGGATAAAGACCAGAACGACGGCATAAAGCACACTGAGGGCCAGGTAAGAGCCTCCTACCATTAACCGGCCGTGGGTAATACCATCCAGGCCACTGACCAATGGGGCTATTACGTAAACCAGGAAAGTAAGACGGGTTAAAAGCAGTCTGTTCATGATTCGGGGAGTGGCATTAAGAAGATACTGTACAATTTCAACGTCCGGAACAACCCATTCCCTCCCAAAGTACCGGCACACACTCCCCGGTCTTCTACTGCCTTTTTTAGCAATTACTCTGTTTCTGCATAACCCTTACTTCGTTGCGCTTCATGTATTTCCAGTTTCATTTCTGCAGATATTTCCCAATTGGGAGTCCTTTTACGCCTCAAAGTGGTATACAGCCCTTAAATCTTTATTGAGTTCTATGGTGTGGATCTCAGCGTTAACAATAAATATATGGCTATTGTTCGCAGAACCTGCGATAAAGTTGTGTATTTTATATAAAAATTTGTCTCATTCTTACGATTCTACCGGCACGCCCTCTTCCCGGCTGATCTTTTCGATCCAGAAATTATTGAATCCCTCTCCGATGCCCAGTGTTGCCTGACCCATTTGTACGAGTTCGAGAATGGCCAGAAAATTAAATATAACGGCAATTTTAGTCGGCTCACGCTGCACAATTTCCCCAAAATACAAACGCAGGTCATCCGTTAACCAGATTATCAGCCGGTCTTTCTGTCCCGCTATGGTGTAGGGATATTGCACTACGGTATGTACCGGCCTTTTACCGGCGATCTCGTACCGTTGCATCACCCGCTGGTATACCTTCAGGAGTTTGTACAGGTCCAGATCCTGAAGTTCAGGGTCTACATCACTCTTCTCGGCAATTTGCTTCAATTCCTGCAGTACATTGCCCCGGACCTCCTGTTGGCTGCGGGCTTCTTCCAATGCGGCCAGTTCACCGATCACTGACTTATACTTTTTATACTCAATCAGGTGACGAATCAGTTCTTCGCGGGGGTCAATTTCATTACCCTGAGCATCCAGTTCGGGCCGGGGCAGCAGCATTTTGGCTTTGATCCGCATCAGGGAGGCAGCAACCAGGATAAATTCGCTGGCCAGGTCAATATTGATGGCCTCCAGCTTCTTCAGGTAGTCGAGGAATTCGTCGGTGATGCGGGCAATCGGGATATCGTGGATGTCGAGTTCATCCCGTTCAATGAAAAAAAGTAATAGATCAAAAGGTCCTTCAAATAGCGGAAGTTTTATTTCAAAAGTCAACAGCGGCGGGGGTTTGTGTTTTTATGCGGACAAGACGGTAATAAATAATAGCAATATAGAAAGTTTTGCCGTTTTTCGGGGCAAAATCATCTAGTCGCCTCAGTTGTAAGTAGTAAAGCAATTAGGTAGTTTTGATATCTACTTTTTACTCCCTAACCCATGCCTTTCTACCGCAATGCTTTCCTGTTGGATGACGATCCAGTGGCCTTGTATTTACTGGACATTACCTTCAAAGAACGGGATATAGCCCGTCAAATCCTTTCTTTTACTACCTTTCCATCACTCCTTAAGGCCTTCTCGGGCTTAGTTGAAGATGACCCCAATGATGCCCAGTTGCCCGATCTGCTGGTGCTGGACCTTAATATGCCGGGCAAAGACGGCTTTGAGGTGCTTGAGCAACTGCTCCGGATTCCGGGCATCGGAGGCAGTAAGGTGTGTGTGTTCTTGCTAACCGCTTCCCCTGATCGGCGGCTAGCCCACAAAATCAAGCAGTATTCCATAAGGGGATATCTGGAAAAGCCTTTGGATGACCAAGCCATCGGACAATTGATTCAGGCCGCAATCAAGCAGGAGTGTAAATTGAAAGAAACAGATCCGGCCTGATGCGCCAGTAAATACGAACCCTGCCAATTACCCTCCCCTACCTGCCCACATCAAATACTTTAAAATCATGAAGTTTGCCGCTGTAGTCAACTACGCTCCGGAGAAAGGTTCGGTCGAAATCCGTGAAATCCCTAAGCCTGCTATTGGCGAGGAGGATGTGTTACTGGAAGTGGCTAATGTGGGTGTCTGCGGCAGCGACCTTCACCAATGGACGGCCAATCAAAGCTGGCCGGTCAACTACCCAGTGGTACTCGGCCACGAGTTTGGCGGCTACGTTGCCGAAGCAGGCAGCCGGGTAGTAGGTTGGCGGGAAGGCGACCGGGTAGTTAGCGAAACGGCCGCCGTAATTGACCCTAACAATCCTATGTCCAGGCGTGGCCTCTACAACCTGGACCCCACCCGCAAGGGTTTCGGCTACGGTGTGGATGGAGCGATGACCCGATTTGTGCGCGTACCGGCCCGTTGTCTGCACCGCGTGCCGGATAGACTTTCATTTGAAGAAGCGTGTCTTACCGAGCCATGTAGCGTGGCTTATAATGCTGTCGTCGAGAACACCCGTCTTAAGCCAGGAGATCGCGTAGTGGTGCTTGGTCCCGGTACGATTGGCATCTTATGCGCAGCTGTTGCCAAACTCTGCGGCGCGGAAGTAGCCATAGTCGGGCGGGAGTCGAGCCGAAACCGTCTGCAAATTGCCCGGCAATATGGGTGCGAAGTGATTGTGGGTGATGCAACGGAGTGGGCCAAACAGCGTGATGGCCTGGGAGCAGATTGCGTGATTGACGCTGCCGGCGTGAGTACTACGCTGAAAAATGCCATGCAACTGGTAAGGCCTAATGGCCACATCACTAAAGTAGGCTGGGGGCCCGAACCACTCCACTTCTCCCTAGATCCCCTGGTCATTAAAAATATTACCCTGCAAGGCAGCTTTAGCCACAACTGGCCCGTATGGGAACGGGTAATTGCCTTGCTAGCCAGCGGGCAACTAAACGTTAAACCCATTATTGGTGGAGTATGGCCCGTTACCGAATGGCGCGAAGCATTCGAAAAAATGCATAAGGGGGAAGTGGTAAAGAGCGTGCTTAAACCTGTGTAATTCAGCCCATCCGCGCAATAAACTCCTAATCAGAGGAAGTAATACTGGCAGCTATTACCGATAGTAGGTCCCTTTGGGAGCTTTTTACACCATGCCTGAAAGTCTGCCAACATCCGTTAGTATACAGCCCGCTCTGCTATTGTAGCAAAACGTCGAGGGGCAAACCGTTAAGATGTCTACTCCTGATACGGTTTATAGGATCCACAAAAAGCAGAATTAATTTTCCGGAAAAATTTACAAATTATATATAATAAGGTATATTAGAAAGTATATTCAACCGGCGCAGCGTTCTAAGGCAGAAAGGCCTGTTTAAGGCTTATAAACCTGTATATTAAAACGTTAAACAAATACTCCGCCGGTACAGGCGCCCAAATGCCAAGTAGGGTGCCGTTCCATAAAGAATAAATTTTACTGATTGTGTACCAGTCTTTCGAAGAACTATTCCAGACCTATTATTCCCGGTTATGCTATTTTTCTTTTCAGATAGTGAAAGATAAAGCCAGCGCCGAAGATATTGCCCAGGATGCTTTTGTCAAGTACTGGGATCAGCAGGAATTGGTGGCCCGGCACGAGATAGCCGTTAAAAATTTTCTTTACACTACCGTCCGTAATGCCAGTCTTAACTTTATTCGCCACGAAAAAGTGGAAAAGCATTACCTGGAAAAGCAAGATCCACTTGCCCTCGATGAAGCCGGTATACTGCACGCCCTGATCCGGTCAGAGGTGATAGATGAAATCTATTCCGCTATTGAATCCTTGCCGGAAAGCTGCCGACGCATATCCAGAATGGGCTACCTGGAAGGCATGAAAAATCACGAAATAGCGGCCCAGTTAGGACTTTCCATTAATACCATCAAAACCCAGAAGCAAAGAGCATTGCAACTGTTGCGCTTAAAACTGCATCCGGAAGCATTTATGATTTTATGAGTATTGCTTGGGCAGTAGGTCTAATCGCAGCTATAGACTCCCTCTCCATTTTCTCCAGTAGCTGCTAATTACAGCTCTTGGTATTTGCCGTGCCCCTTTTTGTCATCCCCGGAGGGGATCTTGTCAATTTAAGTCGAAGATAATTCCATTCCCATAAGATCCCCTCCGGGGATGACCGCAAGCAGATATCACCTTGAAGTACATTAAAAAACCTTAACAGGGTACTAATTTGACCGCACTCTTTCAGCATCTTTTGTAGCGTTCCTAGTAGTTGTTACATTCCCCATCCAAAAAAATAAAAAAAAGTTTATATTCTTTTCACCCACTTGAACGAGTTATGTGTCTCTATGGCACTAACCCATCAACAAGTTGGACCAGCACCTTTACGATAAGGCTCAGATAATTCTGCGGCACCTCCGGGGAGAATTGAGTCAGGAAGAAGAGAAAGTATTTCGGCAGTCGTTGGTGCAGGACGAGCAGACCCGTCAGTTACTGGAGTCGCTGGACGATGAGACGGCGCTGGAGGAAGATCTGCATTTCTTTTCCTCGGTTGATACGACTGCTGCCTGGAAAAAAGTAGCCAGTAAAACCGTTACGCAACCTACGTATTGGGGATTCTGGTCCCAGTTTGATAGTTGGAAGTATGCGGCCAGCTTTTCTTTACTACTGCTTGGTGGATGGTTGGTTTACCATTGGCAGCGAAAGGAAACCCGGGTAGCCGTTAGCAGACCACCAGCTAGCAAACAGCATCCTATTCCTACTGAGGGAAATAAGGCCCGTTTGGAACTGGCCGACGGTTCCACCCTGGTACTGGATGGGCTTAGCAATGGCCCCTTACAAACCGAACATGGCGTACGCATCTCTAAAAGCAACGGGCAACTGGTGTATACCGCTGATCCGACAAACACTAGTAAGCCCGTAAGTTATAACCGCATGGTTACCCCCACGGGTATTCAGTACCAGGTGGTTCTGCCGGATGGCAGCAAGGTATGGCTGAATGCACAATCATCGCTGCGCTTTCCAACGGCATTTGTAGAAGAGAAGCGAACCGTAGAACTGACCGGAGAAGCCTATTTTGAAATTGCCCTGGATAAACAAAAGCCTTTTATGGTGCAGGTAAATGATGTACAAGTAGAAGTGCTGGGGACGCATTTTAACGTAATGGCCTATCCCAATGAAAAATCAATCAATACCACGCTGCTGGAAGGGTCGGTGAAAGTAAGCAAAGGTACCAGCAGCCAGACTTTAACACCGGGGCAGCAGGGAAGAGTAAGCGCCGGTATTGAACTAGTGAACGTTGACCCGGAAGAAGCAGTAGCCTGGCAAAAGGGACTTTTTCAATTTAACGATTCGGACTTGAAAACCGTCATGCGGCAGGCCGAACGGTGGTACGATGTGGAGGTGGTGTATGCGGGACATGCTTCAGGCAAACATTTTACGGGTATGCTTTCCCGCCATTCAACTATTACTCAGTTTCTGCAAATGTTAGAGCTAGCAGGAGGTGTGAACTTCAGGGTAGACGGGAAAAGAGTAACGGTATTGCCCTGAGAGATAACCGGCAACCGGCTATAAATGTGTTAACTGATGTACTAATCAGCTGGTATGCTCATCAAATATCAGCTATCTAGATATCAGCTATTAGATAGATAATCAGGAAGAATAAATTTTTAATCAGTCATAAGAAACCGTCTCATAATTAGTCATCCATCAGCATATGAGCACATCAATTAATTAGCACATCTACCTACATCTCGTTCTAAAATTTTATCACTTGTAATTCCTTATCTGACCGTATGCGTGATTTTACTCCTCCTAAAAAAACCATCCGACTGCTATGCCCTACCAGGCAGTTTCGCCTTTTCCAGGTCAAGACATCCTTTATGATGAGGTTGACAACCGTCATTCTTATGGCAGCTTGTCTGCAGATAAGTGCTGCGGCATTACCCCAGAAGATTACTCTCTCCAAACAAAATGCTTCGCTGGAAGAAGTATTCCGGGAAATACGAAAGCAAAGCGGCTATCTGTTTCTGTATAATAATGAGTTGCTGCAGCAGGCAAAACCGGTAAGCATCCGGGTTACCGATGCTCCCCTGGAAGAAGTGTTGGCACTGTGTTTCAGGCAGCAGCCCTTCAGCTATACTGTAGTGGACAAAACCATTGTGGTAAAACCGAAGAAAGCAGCAAGCAATGAGACGACAGCGCCCCCCATCAACATCACCGGTAAGGTTACGGATGAAAAAGGGGCAGCTATGCCAGGAACGTCGGTGGGCGTGAAGGGAACCAGTCTGGGAACCGCTACGGATGCCGATGGAAACTTTAACCTGACCGTACCAGGAGCCGATGCGATTTTAGTCTTCTCCTTTATCGGGTATGACTCCCAGGAAATACCCGTTGGCAGCCAGACCGTGTTTAATGTAGCAATGAAGCTGAGTACCAGTAACCTGGACGAGGTGATCGTAATTGGGTACGGCACGCAGAAGAAAAGTGAACAGACGGCGGCCATCAGTTCAATATCCGGGGAAGACATCCTGAAATCACCAGTTTCTGATGTCACCAACGCCTTGGTTGGCCGTACTACCGGGGTATTTTCGCAGCAGCGGAGTGGTCGGCCCGGTGACAGTGGCGCCCAGATATTTATCCGCGGCCGCGCCTCTACTAATTCGGCGGCCCTGGTTATTGTGGATGGCGTAGAACGGCAAGGTTTCGGCGACATTGATCCCAATGAAATAGAATCCATCAGTGTGCTGAAAGATGCCTCCTCTACGGCTTTGTTCGGGATTAAGGGAGCCAATGGGGTAATTATCGTAACCACTAAGTCGGGCAAAGAAGGCAAGCCAAAAATGTCGTATTCCGGAAATGTAAGTTTAGTAAGCTATACTGCTCTACCGGAGTTTCTGGACTCTTACAACAGCGCTTTCCTGCACAATGAAGCCGAAGAAAACTTAATGCGATACGGATTAGTGCCGGAGGGATACACCAAGCTGTTTACGCCGGAGGACCTTGAAGGCTTTAGAACCGGATCTGATCCTTTACTGTATCCCAACGTGAACTGGTATAAAGCCATGACCCGCCCCAATTGGCTCCGGACGCAGCACAACCTTAACTTCAGCGGTGGTTCGAAGATGGCCAAGTACTTCGTGTCGGTGGGGTACATGTTTGAGGATGGCATGTTTAAGAATTTCAACACGCCTTCCGGCTACCGGACTACCCCGTCTTTTACCCGGTATAACTTCCGGTCGAACCTGGATTTTAACCTCACCAAAACGACCACGCTTAGTTTGCGCCTGGCGGGCCGCCTCGAAAACCGGTATAGCGTAAGTGCCAATGCAACCACTGGTAATTTATTCGACCGATATGGAAGCGGTACGGAAGGTTTGATCAGCCGGATATCGGCTATACCCTCCTGGGGAATTCCTTTTTTCCCGGAATATACGGACCGCGAAAACGAAGAAGAAATAGCGCTGGACGATACCTATAACCAGATTGAAGACCAGGGCCGGTTGGGTATTAATACGTTCAACCCGTATGCGCTGATGAAACGTAACGGCTACGTAAACATTGATAACAATGCCATTGAAAGCATTTTTGTACTAGATCAAAAACTAAACAAAATTACGAAGGGGCTTGGCTTTAAAGCCACCTTTGCCTACGATGCCTACATTGCCGGCGCCCGGGCGCAGGAGGGCAACTTTACGGCGTATGAGCTGAACCGGTCAACCAGGGAAATCACACCGAGCCGCGGTTCGTTCGATGACCCGTTGCGGGGTCCGGCTACTGCCCGGGCGGGTTACATCAAAACAAATCTACAACTGGCCCTTAATTACGCCCGGGAGTTTGGTAAGCATAACGTCTCGGCGGTAGGCGTTGCCCAGCGCGAATTACGGGGTGTGGACGGAGGTCAGGCCCAGGCCCCGTATGCGAACCAGGGGTTGGTATTGCGCGGAACTTACAATTACGATGAACGCTATTATTTTGAACTGAACGGTTCCTATAACGGTTCCGAGAACTACCCCAAAGGCGAACGTTACGGCTTGTTTCCGGCCGTATCGGCCGGGTGGACCCTCAGCGAAGAGAAGTTCATGAAGGGAATTAAGTGGCTGGATTACCTGAAAATACGCGGCTCATACGGTTTGATCGGGTATTCTAGTATCGGCAAGGTTAATAACGTAGAACCCCGGTTTCTGTACCTGGATGAATACAGTAACGGAGGCGCTACGCCGAATTTTCAGGGTAATATCTCTCCCATAAACAACCGCGTGTTTTTCGGGAATCCAAGCAGCCCTTCTGCTTATCCGGTGGTCTGGCACAGCAAAATAGGTAACCCGGAGGTAACCTGGGAAAAGTCCATTAAACGCAATGTCGGCTTGGAAACTTCCTTCTTCAAGGATAAACTCCTATTCACTGCCGATCTGTTTGATGAGAAGCGGTATGATATATTATTATCCAGGAACAACTCTGCCCTTGATGCTTACGGGGAAAACCTCCCTTTTACCAATTACGGCGAAAATTACAATAAAGGCTACGAGCTGGAGGCTACCTTCCGGAATACTACCGGCGATTTTGAGTATAGCCTGTTTGCCCAGTTAACGCATGCCGCTAACAAAGTCGTCATTACGGACGAGCCAATCAACCGGGCAGCCAATTTAAAGAATGCGGGTTTAAGTATTGGTCAGTACCGGGGCTACAAAGTAATCGGCTTTTACCAAAGCCTGGATGATATCGCCAACAGTCCGGCCAGCCAGGTATCGGGCTCGGTCATACCCGGTGATTTCAAGTACGCCGACATCAACGGAGATAATGTCATTAACGACCAGGACCGCGTACCTATCGGGTATTCGGACGTGCCCCGCAATGTTTTTGGTATCGAGCCTAGCATCAGTTATAAAGGTATCTCCCTGTCCGCACTGATTCAAGGCGTAACCAAAGTAAGCTCTAATCTGATTTTTGATGGTAATGGCCGTAACCAGTACTTCCCGAGAATGCTCGGCCGCTGGACCCCGGAAAACACGGAAAACCCTACCTGGCCCGCGATGAGGCCCGGCAGTTTGGGGGGTAATCCCAGTTACGCTTTTAATTCATTTCTGCTGCAGGATGCCAGCTATGTCAGGCTGAGAAATATTGAAGTTTCCTACTTATTTCCGGCCATTATCACGCAAAAGCTGAATCTGGCGAGCCTGCGGATATTTATCAACGGACAGAATTTAGTTACCTGGACTAAACTCATTGGGCTGGATCCGGAGAGCGATATCAGCCGTACGTATACTACCTCGCAAATCTTCAACGTGCCTGCCTACAGTTATCCGGTAACGAAGTTCTATAACTTCGGCGTCAATGTTCAATTTTAATTAAGCTATACCATGCAAATCAAGAAATATACTATTGGTTTTCTATTGCTGGGTGTACTATTAAGTACTTCCTGCAAAGAAGATTTTCTGCAAAGAGACCCCGGTGCGCCTATCACGAGTGAAGATGTCTTTAATGATCCCGTACTGGCTTCCCGTTTTGCGGATAACTCTTACAATTTCCTGGTGGATGATTACGGCCGCATTAGTCAGGCCCAGCGGCATAAAGGCACCACCGGTCAGTTTACGGACGAAGCCATTGGCTCGGGAGCAGCAGATTTTCTGCCTTACATGGCCGTGATGAACCAGGGCCGGTTCCTGGATCCGCAGGCGACCGATGTAGTAGAAATTTACGGTCGCATGTACCAGGGCATCCGCAATGTTAATGTGATGCTGTCCAAAATAGAATCGGTGCCCTGGACGGCTAACGAAAATCCCCGGCTTATTAAAGCCCAGATGCTCTTTTTAAGAGGCATGTTCTATTTTGAACTGGCTAAGCGTTATGGCGGCGTAATCCTGCTAGACCAACCGCTGAGTCTGACGGATAATCCTGACTTACCCAGAAATTCATTTGATGAAACGGTGGCCTTTATTTTACGAGATCTGCAAGAAGCAGAGGGTATTCTATCAGAGGAAGAGTTTAGTACATCTAACACTACCTATTCTCCAAATAATGATTGGAATATAGGTAATTATGGTCGTCCTACGGTGGGGGCGGTAAAGGCACTCCGTTCCAGATTACTACTGCTGGCTGCTAGCCCCCTGCACAATCCTGGAAACGATGCAACTAAATGGAAAATAGCGGCCAATGCCGCCAGGGAAATTATGGATATGGACAAGTACAATTTGCACACGAATTATGCTACTTTATTAAACCAGAATGCAACAGGCAATAACAATGAATACATTCTCATCAAAGTAAGAGGCCCGCGTCCCTCCGGCGGTTTTATCAACGACTTTATTGTGCCACCCAGTTACGCCGGAGCCCAAGGACTCATGAATCCTACGCAAAACCACGTGGATCTGTACGAGATGAAGAACGGGAAACCTATTACCGATCCTACGTCCGGCTACAATCCAAAAGACCCTTACAAAGACCGGGATCCCCGCTTTTACGCCAACATTATTCATAATGACATGACCTGGCTGAAACGAAAAGTAGAAATGTGGGTCAATAACGGCACTAACCCGACTTCGTACGGCCGCGACTACCAGCCAGGTTCCAGTAGCTATACCCGCACCCGCTATTATTGCCGCAAGCTATGGCCCGAGCTATTCGATGGAACGCCCGGACGAACTGCCCTGCTCAATTTCATCTTTTTCCGTTACGGCGAAGTATTGCTAAACTACGCCGAGGCCCTCAACGAGGCCGAAGGACCGGTAACAGAAGTATATACGGCCATCAACCAAATCCGGAAGAGAGCTGGGATGCCTGACCTACCGACGGGGCTTTCCAAAGACCAGATGCGGACCCGGATTCACAACGAACGAGCCGTGGAGCTGGCTTTCGAAGAACACCGCTGGTGGGACATTCTGCGCTGGAAGAAAGGCAAGGAAATCCTGACTAAGACTATCAATGCGATGGATGTGGAAAAGAAAGGCAATGCCTTCATTTATACGGTAGTACCAATGGCTGCCATCTACCAAAGGTCATTTGAAGATCATATGCATCTGTACCCGATTCCGCGGGATGAAGTAGACAAAAGCCAGGGGATCATGGTGCAGAATCCGGGTTGGTGAGCCCCTATCCTGATTGATGGACTTGCAGATGCGCGACATCCAAAATTCAACTTCCAACATTCGAAATAATATCATTTCATTCTTAATTACCTTATAGATGAGATTTAATCTTATACCGAAAATAATCTTCCTACTGCTCCTGCTGCTGATCCAGCCACTTGGATATGCCCAGGACAAAAAAAAGGAGAATAAAAAAAAGGCAGCCAAAGTAGGAGAACAAATTTTCTCTGGACAGTTAAAGAACCAGGATAATTCCCCCTTGGCTGGCGTAACCGTAGAAGTGCAGGAAAGAGACCGGGTAACTACCACCGGCGAGGATGGAAAATTTTCCATTAAGGCTGAGCCTAATGACGTACTTATTTTTAAAAAGGACGGCTATCTCACCGAGCAACTGGTGCTGGATGCAACGGCTGATCTGAACGTAGTGCTGGAAAAGGCTAAAATCGACGCTGGTGAGGAAGACGACGTGGAAATTCCCTTCGGAACCCGTAAGAAAAGACAGATTACGGCTGCCATTACCTCCATAAAAGCCGAAGGGCTGCCCCAACTTCCGGTAGCTGATGTGAAGAACGTATTTTCGGGCCGCGTATCAGGCTTGTACCTTAACCAGACTGGTACCCAACCCGGCAATGATGGTACCGGTTTCCAGGTACGGGGCCGCTCCTCTTATAACGGTGCCGGCACCAATACCAATGCCCGGGCTCTGGTAGATGGCGTGCAGCGTGAGTTCAACGACATGGACCAGAATGAGATTGAGAGCATTACCGTGCTTAAGGATGCAGCCTCCCTGGCTTGGTACGGCTTGCGGGGCGGCAATGGCGTCGTACTGATTACTACCCGCCGGGGCAACCCTACCCGCAACAGCATCCGCTTTGACGTACAGGGTGGTGTCCAAACACCCCAGCACATTATTAAGCCATTGAATTCCTATCAGTTTGCTACGCTGTATAACGAGGCCCTGATTAATGACGGAGCCGCCCCTATTTATGATCAAACGGATCTGGACGCTTACCAGAACGGCACGGATCCCTACCGCTACCCCAATAATAACTACATTGCTGACTACCTGAAGAAAGCATCACCAGTGCAGCGGTACGTTTTATCGGCCGACGGCGGAAACAGCAATGTTCGGTATTTTGCCCTGTTAAGTTATTATAACCAGGGCGGCTTGTTCAAGGGCACCAAGTCAGATGATTACGACAGCAACATCGGATTTAAGAAGTTCAATTTCCGGGGGAATATTGATTTTACGGTTAACAAAAACCTAACTATTACCCTTAACGCTGGCGGACGCGCCGAAAATCGTTTATATCCGGGGGGCAATGGCACCGAAAACACGGGAGCCAACAGTTTGCTGAATTTATTATATAATACGCCGCCAAATGCCTTTCCTATTCTGAATGAAGATGGATCTTACGGCGGTACATCGCAGTTCCAGACCAACCCGCTAGGGCAAATCCGGGACCGGGGTTACCTCAGTGCCATTGACCGGGTACTGCTAGCCTCCATTAACGTAAAACAGAAGTTAGACTTCTGGGCGAAGGGTTTATCCGCTAACCTGTTATTTTCGTACGATGCCAATGGGACCTACTCTTCGGGGCTAAACCGGGATTACCAAGTATACGACTTTACCAGGACTACACCCGCTGTTTTCCGCAACGAGACGCCTTTAGGGTACCGCACGGCTCAGTTCACCAATAACAACCGCCGCAATGAAATATGGGCGGGGCTGGATTACGACCGTTCCTTTGGTCTGCATACCGTGAATGCGTCGTTCCGGGGACAACGCTTCGTCAATGCTTCTCCCGAAAGGCTTGATCTCAGAGGCCAGGGCTTGGCGGCCCGCCTGGACTATAGCTTCAAACAAACCTATTACCTGAGTCTGGTGGCTGGCTACTCAGGCTCCGAAAATTATCCCCGCGGTAAACGTTACGGGTTCTTTCCGGCCGTATCAGCGGGTTGGGTCGTTTCGGAAGAACGCTTTCTGGCCTTGAACCCCGTGCTGAGCTACCTGAAGCTTCGGGCTTCGCACGGCAGCAGCGGCAACGACCAGATCGGTGGCAACCGTTTTCCGTTCGAAACCTTCTATGCCCGTAATCCAACGGGTGGCGGCTACGTATTCGGAACCGGTTTTTCGGCCAGCAATTCGGCCAATGAGTCTAGCTTGGGTAACCCGGATATTACCTGGGAGACTATCACGACCACCAATGTGGGGGCTGATATCAGGTTTTTCAACAATGCCTTGTCGCTTTCTACGGACCTGTATAAAAATCGCCGGAGCAATATTCTTACGGTCTCGGCCATTCCAAGTATCCTAGGGCAGAACTTCCTGGTGAATGGCGGAATCGTAGACAGCAAGGGCATCGAGACCGCTCTGAATTATGACAAGCAAATGGGGCCATTCACCCTGTCTTTCAACGGTAATATTTTACTATCTACCGATAAAGTAATTGCGCAGAACGGTCAAACAGGTTTGCCCGAGTACCAGCAAAGCATCGGCAAAGTTGCCGGAGGGTACGCAGTATACTTATCCGATGGTTTTTTTCAGAACCAGGAGCAGATCAACAACAGTCCGGTACAGACGCTGGCCGGGAAAGAAGTCCCCGGCGATATTAAGTATAAAGATGTGGGTGGGCCCGATGGACAACCAGACGGCTTCATTGATGCCTTGGATTGGGTGCGTATCAATAAAAGGGCCGAGCCTAATACCTATTACGGGTTTGGCACGACCATCCGGTTCAAGTTAATTGATTTATCGGCCCAGTTTATGGGCGTAGCCGGCCGGACGATTATTACGCAGGGATTGATTAATACCGGTCCTTTCGCGCTGAACCAGGAAAGCCTGCAACGCTGGACGCCGGAAACCGCGGCTACGGCCAAATACCCACGCCTGGGTATTTCGGACCGGGGTAACAATACAGCTCCGTCTGACTTCTGGCTGCAGAACGCCGATTACCTGAAACTGAAATTCCTGGAAGTGGGTTTGAATCTGCCGCAGTCGCTGGCTACTAAATACCGGATGCAGAGTGCCCGGCTCTATGTCAATGCGTTTAACCCTTTGACATTTACGCGGCTGAATCTGGATGTAGATCCTGAAGTGCCCAATGCTGGCCGTGCCGATGACTACCCTTACTTAAAAACCTGGACCATTGGCTTAAGTGCTAAATTTTAACGTCTAACCGCTATTTCGCAAACATGTATATGATAAAGCACAACATTATTTACTGCCGGTGGCTATTGCTGGTCATAATAACCTTAACCGCCTGCAAGGACGATTACCTGGAATTTGACTACACCGACGGCGCGATCCGAGTCGAGTCGGAGATATGGAAATCCGACCGGCACGCCAGGGGTTTCCTGAACAACGCTTACCTTGGCGTTCCCAACCGGTACAGCCTTGATGGAAACGGCGCTTTGCTGGCCTCAGCCTCGGATGAAGCGGTTAACTCTAATCTCAACTCATCCATCAATGTTTTTAACAATGGTACCTGGGGATCGCTCCGCACGTTCGACGATCAGTACTATAATATGTACAACTACCTTCGCCGGACCAATCTGTTCCTCGAAAATGCGCCCACCAGCGCCATTACGCCGGCTAGCGATGTTCCAGCCCTGATGGGAGAAGCATATTTTCTGCGGGCTTTGTATCACTTTGAGTTAATGAAGCGCTACGGAGCCATTATTCTTGCCACGCAGTCTTTCAAGCTGAAAGAAGAGCTGGACTTGCCCCGAAATTCACTTGATGAAGTAGTTGCTCAGATTGTAGCTGACTGTGACGAAGCCGCTGCCGTACTGACAGTGTCCATTAGTGACCAGTCGGCCGGTGATAAAGGAAGAGCTACCCAAACGGCAGCCTTGGCCCTTAAAGCCCGCACCTTGCTCTACGCGGCCAGTCCTTTAAATAATCCCTCCGGAGATGTAGCTAAATGGCAGAAGGCAGTCGATGCAGCCAAAGACGTGATGGACCTCGGCAAACATTCCCTGCTCACTGCGGCTCAACCTAACGTCTGGACCCAATTGCCCAACGTCTGGAATTACTCCACTACGGCTTATAATACGGAGGTGATATTTGCCTCGGCAGCTGACAACGTTAACACCATTGAGCTGAACAATGCGCCTATTAGCTACGATGGAGCCCGGGGCCGTACCAATCCTACTCAGGAGTTGGTGGACGCTTTTGAAATGAGAAGCACTGGCAAGCCCATTACTGATCCCACGTCCGGATACAATTCTCAGAACCCATATACTGACCGAGATCCGCGTTTAGGGTTATTTATTATACTAAACGATGTCAGCTTTAAGGGCAAGAAGGTAGAAACTTTTGTCGGTGGTAAAGACAATATTCCTACCAATGTTAACTCCACTAAAACTGGCTATTACCTACGTAAATTCCTGAGTGAGTCCGCAGCTTGGGGCACCGGCACGCAAACTAATGTGCGGCGACCCTGGGTTCTGTTCCGTTACGCCGAGGTGTTACTTAATTACGCTGAGGCCCTCAACGAAGCGCAAGGTCCGGAACCAGCGGTGTATGCTTCCGTCAACCAGGTGAGAGCCCGGGCCGGAATGCCTCCCCTACCGGCTGGCCTTAACCAGGCACAGATGCGGGACCGGATTCACAACGAACGCCGGGTAGAACTGTGTTTCGAGGAGCATCGGTTTTATGACGTACGTCGCTGGAAGAAAGGCGAACAGTTTTTCAACCAACCCGTGTCAGGTATGCGAATCACCAAAACCGGTAACAGTTTTAAATACGAACCCTTCCCGGTAGAAAACCGGTTTTTCTCTGATAATATGTATCGTTTTCCAATCCCGCAGTTCGAACTGAATAACGCTAGCAAGAATCTGCAGCAAAATTCAGGCTGGTAACAGTCTGCCTGCTCTATTGCGTCCTGTCTAAAAAATCAGAAAGGAGTCAATGGAAATCGTCTTTTCAAACTGCTAACAATCCAAAGAAACCAGGCAAGGTCTCACTATTTCCTGCTCTTTCATCAGCGCCTCATCCGGTTAAACCATCCATTCCACTTTATATGCATACGAATACAAGCGTACTTGGCTTGATGCTAAGCCTTTGGCTCTCCATTTCCGGACAAGCAGCCGCCCAATCCAGTAGTGCACTTACCAATCTGCGACCGGAACATCCCCGCCTGCTGTTCACCCAGGCGACAGTAAGTAGCCGCAAGCAATTAATTGCCTCCGATCCCGTAGCTAAGGGCATGTACGATGACATTAAAAAGAAGGGAGAGGACCTGGTAAAGAAAGATGAGACGGGGCAATACAGTAACAGTCTGGTTACCTACACGGTGGTGGGCGGACGGTTACTGGACATGAGTCGCCGGGCACTGGGGAATATTGAGACACTGGCGGGGCTTTTACCTACTGGATAGCGATCCACGATGGGCCGAACGGGCCCGCAAGGATATGCTGGATGTGGCCGCTTTTCCCAGCTGGAACCCCAGTCACTTCCTGGATGTGGCCGAAATGACAATGGCTATGGCCGTTGGCTACGACTGGCTCTCACCCTACCCTTTCAGCGGATGACCGGAGCAAAATCCGTCAAGCTATTATTGACAAAGGCCTTATTCCCGGACAACAAGCCTTTACCAGTGGCGCCTGGTGGACCAAGGCCACCAACAACTGGAGTCAGGTGTGTAATGGCGGATTGCTCAGCGGGGCCGTGGCCATTGCTGACGAATCGCCGGACCTAGCCGGAAGTATCATTGAAAGTTCAAAAATCAGTCTGCAAAAGGGCATGAGTATGTTTTCGCCGGATGGCGCCGGGCTGGAAGGCTTGACTTATTGGAATTATGGACTGCGCTATAATATCTATTACCTGGAAGGTGCCACGACTGCCCTGGGTACCGACTTTGGCCTAAGCCAGTTGCCGGGATTCTCCGTAACGGGACACTATCGGTTGCACATGGTTAGTCCGATCAAAAAGAGCTTTTCTTACAGTGATCAGAATGCCGATGTGTTCGGCGCCGGAGGCGTCGTGTTGTGGCTGGCCCGTAAGTTTAATCAACCGCTGTATGCCCGCTTCGAGTACGATAACTTTGGGTTGGGCGGCGTTGAATCGCTGCTTTGGTATGAGCCCAGTCTGATCAATTCCACTAATGTCCTGCCCACCGCCGCTTACTTCCGCGAGGCGGAGGTGGTAGCCATGCGCAGCGACTGGAAAATCCGAATGCCTGGTACGCAGGCTTCAAAAACGGAGATAACCAGGCTAATCATGGCCATCTGGATTTAGGCAGTTTTGTAGTAGATGCCCTGGGACAACGCTGGGGCGAAGACTTGGGCATTGAGCGGCTCTCTTATGATATGTCCATCAATCACGGCAATTCCAAAGATCAGAATGCCCGCAAGTGGAGTTACTACCGCCTTAAAACAGAGGGGCACAATACCCTCACCATCAGCAGCCGCAAACAGACTCCGCTGGCATATGCCAATCAGAACGTGCTGGCCAAATCAAAGGTGACCAAATTTGAGTCTTCCCCGGCTAAAACGTTTGCCCTCACGGACCTGACCCAAGCCTATCAGTCCATCACTGGGGATGACCGGCAAGTAACCAAGGCACAGCGGGGAATTATGCTGCTCGGCAACCAGCAGTTACTGGTGCAGGACGAAGTGGAAGCCACCGTACCGGTAGACATCATCTGGAATTTTCACACCCGCCCAGATCAGTATCAGCGGTAAGACCGCTACCTTAAGTAGAGGGGGGTCAAACCATAAAAGTGGAAATTCTGGTAGAGGTACTTTTTAGTTGATGAGTTATCTTTAGGAAAAAAGGTAAAAGGATGATAATTGAAGTAAGGACTTGTCATAATTGCCAAAGTAAGAATATTGTTCGTAATGGGAAGAATGTTTCAGGTCAGCAGCGGTATAAGTGCAAAGACTGTGGCGTGACTAGGGTACTGGACTCGGTGCAGAAAGGCCGCCAGGTGGATATGGAGCAGGTGAATCAGACGTATCAGGAACGCAACAGTTTCCGTTCGACGGGCCGTATTTTTGGAGTAAGTCATGTGACGGTACAAAAGTGGTTAAAAAAAAAAGCCCGGTCATTAGCCCCTTTGAAAGCAACCATCCGGGAGGCCAAGGCGGATGCCGTACTGGAAGTAGATGAAGTGTTCAGTTTTGTGCTGCTCAAAATCAAGCAGCTCAGAATCTGGATCGCCCAGTGTAGACAAACCAGACAAATTGTTTCTTTCTTCATTGGTGATGGCTCAATGGAGTCTTGTAAACGATTATGGCGGAAATTGCCCTATTCGTATCTCAAATGCAATAGTTTCTCTGATTTCTACCCGTAGTGGTGACAACGTCTCCGATAGGAAAGCCTACAACTGCATTCCGCAAGCAACCCATCAGAAAGTCGGGAAAGAGACTGGAGAAACGGCGCATATTGAACGACTTAACAACACGATTAGACAACGATTCAGTCGGTTAGTGAGAAAATCCTTATCCTTTTCCAAACGAGTATACATGCTTAACCTCCATTTTAAACTCTGGCCTACTACTACAATCTGAATTTATTATAAACGTCAACTAAAAAATACCTCTACCGCTGTCCCTAATGCCATTAAAACATACCTTTATGAAAAAACTTGTTTCTATCGGTTTACTCCTGTTCCTTCTGACGGCTTGTAAACATTCAGTGGAAAGGAAGAATGAGCAGACTTCTGATACGGATTCTAAGGAGGTAAAAGAGACGCCTGACGCGAAAAAACCGGATAGTTTTTATCACTATAACATATGGCTTGCTTTTGTAAATAAGATTTATGATGGCACGCTGTCGGCTAAGGAACTAAAAACAAAGGGAGATATCGCCTTAGGTTCTTACAATGCCTTGGATGGAGAACTGATCATGTTAGATGGTGTATTGTACCAGATTACTGAAGATGGAATTATGCACAAACCAGGGGATGAGGCAAAAATTGCTTACACCAACGCTACTTTTTTTGAGTCAGATCAATCTTTCGACTTAAATGCGATCCCCAATTATGATTCCTTAAGGCAACGGATCAATAGAAAGCTGCCTACTACCAATATTTTTTATGCATTTAAAATTCACGGGAAATTCAACCATATGAAATGTGGTGGCCTGCATAAACAGGATAAACCCTATGCTACCGGTTTAGATGTATTGATTCCGAAGCGACCGGTTTTTGAAAGGGAAAACGTTGAAGGAACGATGGTAGGTTTCTATTGTCCGGACTTGGTAGGAGACATCAGCGTACCTGGTTATCATTTGCATTTTATATCGGATGATGAGCAATTTGGCGGGCACGTGATGGAGTTTAATGCCGATCACCTGAGTGTAGCCCTGGATCACATTTGGGAGTATCATTTTGTATTGCCCCAGACCGATGAATATAAGAAAGTAACGTTTGAGAAGGCGTTTCAATACAAAAAGAAATAAGTATTAGCGAACCGCTGGCGTGTTTGCTCTAGCTGGCGGGCAATTCCTTGGTCTGATAAGCAGATGCAAATACAATTGAAACGTGTCACTAAAAGGCCTTATGGTTCTACTTCCGGTGGCCTTTTAGTGAATATAAGTGATTGCGATTACGGCACGTAAAATGGTTTACTTGAATGCAGTTATTAACCGCTGCAATTCCGACTCCATCTTTTGGACAACCACGGCAGCTTTGGGATCTTTAATGAGGTTATTCATTTCGTTGGGATCCTGCTTTAAATCGTAAAGCTCATTGCAATCCGTTAAATCGGGGTAAGTAATGTATTTATAGCGGTCCGTACGCACGGCTTTCCACGATGGAATACCGGTAGGTTCCAGGTAGTACTCAAACAAAAGTGATTCTCGGTCTACCAAAGGCTGCCCTTTAAACACCGGTACAATTGACTGGCCCTTCATTTGCGGATGCAACGGCACCTTTGCCAAGGCTAAAAAAGTAGGCGCAAAATCAATATTCAGGATGGGAGCATCTGAGGTGGAGCCGGCTTTGACCAGTGCCGGGTAGCGGACCAGCATCGGTATTTTAATGGATTCTTCGTAAGCCAGGCGTTTCTGGCCCTGGCCATGTTCGCCCCATAAATACCCGTTGTCGCTGGTGAAAACGATGAAGGTATTGTCCAGTATGGCTTCTTCTTCCAGCGTTTTTAAGATCCGGCCTACGCCATCATCAATATCCACTACCATGCGCAGCTGGTTCCGGATGGCTTCATCAGTTTCGGGCGGCTGACCGTTTTTACCTACCAGGGCCGGCTTGCCTGTCACCGGTGAAGTAGCGCTGATGGTACGGACAATGGGTTCGTCTTTGTATAGATCCTTATTGCGTTCGGTTGGTTTATAAGGCCCATGAACTGCTTTGTGGAAGAGCGATACGCAAAAAGGTTTTTCTTTGTTGGCGTAGCTTTTAATGAACTTAATGGTTTCATCGGTAAGCACATCGGTTACGTGGCCTTTGGTTGGTACCATTTGTCCATCTATATTCATCGGAGAGTCTACCTTTGGTTCTTTGTTGCCTCCGGCGCACACCCATCGGTCAAACCCTGGTCGCGGCGTATAATCATCCCCCATGTGCCACTTGCCAATAAAGGCCGTACGGTATCCCGACTGCTGTAACAATAACGGATACGTTATCAGCTTATGAGTCATCTCGTTGTACTTGGTATTTTTGATTACCCGGTGGGCTTGGGCATACTGTCCGGTGAGATAAGTAGCCCGGCTCGGTGAACATACCGGAGTGGTTACGTAGGCGTTTTTCATTAACATGCCCTCTTTCGCCAGGCGGTCAATGTTAGAGGGTTTTTACGAACGGATGCCCCGTGCAACTCAGGGCATTGTAGCGCAGTTCATCGACCAGGATAAAAATAATATTGGGCCGTTGCGGAGGTTTACCCGCGCCTTTTTTTTGGGTTTGGGCCTGGCCGGTAATAATCAGGCCACAGATCAGGGCCAATACTAGGGTGGAAATTCGCATGGATAGTTGTTTAGGCAAAAACGTTTAAAATATAATCGAGTAAAAAGTGAAGCAACTACTACTTACTTCACTTTTCCGGTCAGTTTGATAGCCGTGATCGAATGCGCTGGAAAGGTGTGCGTTAATACGTTGCCTTTGGCGTTGTCTACCGATTCTTTTATCGAAACCGTATCGGGATTTTCGGGAGTGTTGTAAGCGGTATATTCGGGGGCTGACAAGGTCCAGACAATGGCTGCGCGGTTGGTTAAGGTGTATTTATTTAATTCCACGTCCGCAGTTACCGCATCGGCCCGGTCACGGTTCATCACCATCAGGTATACATTGCCCGCTTTATCTTTGCTGGAGGTTACGTGTAGCTTGGGCAGTTCTTTGCCATTTATGGCTTTGCGCACCGGATTATTGTCCACGGAAGCGGGAATGTGCGTAGTGCCAAACATGCGTGAATACAGTTTGAACAGGTAACCAGTGGGCGTAATCACAAAATGCGGGGCGCTGCCAATCACACTGGTGATGCTGTGCTTGCTGGTTAAGGGCATGCCTAACTCAATAGCGGCGCTGACAATACGCCCCGTATACAAAGCCTGATCGATGGACGATTGGTATTGGGGCGCAATCGTTCCCAAGGCAATGCCGTATTCGGTGAAGATCACCTGTACTTTATCCTTCTGGGTAGGGCCAACGTATTTCCGCATAATGTCGAGGGTATGCCGGGCGCTGTCGGCTTCCTCATCGGAGTTCAGCAGTACCAGGTCGTGGTAATTATCCACGGATTCCTTCTTGGGTAAATTCCAGAAACCGGCATACGGATGGATCGCAACTCCGTCGTAAGGCGACTTTGCCCCCATGTGCCGAATAAAATCCATGTCGATGAGGCAACTCAGCACTTTTATATTGGGATCTACACTTTTAATGGCCCGGTAGTGGTCATCAAAACCGTCGCGGGCCGCCTGGTACGAAGCGGTAATCACCGCCGCCGAATCGTTTTGTAAAGGCAGGTTGCCGTGCCTGCCGTCGCCGAACGTAATTTTACCGGTGGCTTCATCGAGGGTATACACATTTTCGACGCCGGCTGTTTTCAGGTCATTCACTCGTTTCCAGCACGTTTCTCCCACGTACACATTGGCAGAGTTGGGCAGCACAGGACGGTAACGGATGTATTTTACCAGGTTTGACGTCGGGGAACTGGTCGCTGCTTTCAGTGAGTGCGCATCTAAATCGCCCACCAGCTGTTTGGTATAGGCTACCGTATCGCCAAAGCAATATTTATAGGCGTGATCATGCTTGGATTTGCCTTCCAGCCAGTAGTGCTGCTGGCCTAGTATGTACATTTCGTTGCCCATTTCAATGTATTTGACATTATAAGGCTTAGGGTGACCATTTTTAGCGCGTTCCTGCGCCCAGGCAATGCCGTCATTGGGATTGGCGCCTACCGGAGCATTTAGATATTCCACCAGATCAGCGGCATCGGCGGCACTGCCCGTACCAAAGTTGTACATATAAATAAAGGTCGACCCCGTTTTTTCGCAGAACTGCAGGGCTTCGTCCAGGCCGAAATCCACGGACATAGTGCCCCCGCCACCCCCGTTATCGCCACCTGCGGCGCCTTTCCGGCCAATCCAGGTATGTCCTTCAATGACTTTCCGCTTTTCTTTAGGTCCGATGGCGCCCTTCCAGTCAAAAGCGCCGGCAGCCGTACCGGCGGGATAACGAAAAGAGCCTAACCCAACCTCTTTGTAGTTTTTATGCAGTTTAGAATTTTCATCCTTCCACAGACTCAAATCGTAGTCAAACCAGCGTTGGTTTACTCCATAAATGCCCGGGTTGATCGGACGCAGACTGGTAGTTGGGTCGGCTTTGATAACTGTTTTTTGGGCCATTGAAGTTAATGGGGCGACCAAAAAGCCAAGTATCAGGTAACGTTTGAGGCGTTGGGTAATAAGGGGAGACATATTTTAAGTAAATGGACAATTGAAAATGAATAATCTACTGAATGTGAAGAACTTGCCGGGAGGTTATTTTATAATTCATTCAGGCCCGGTAGGTATGTTTCCGGTCTTCAGCAATTAAGGGTTGATTTTCTACTCCTGTATGTCGGTCCGGTTCTTGATTTTCTGATCCAGCAAACCTTTCATTTCGGATATGGTAGCTGCATAAGCCGGGTCTTTAACCAGATTATGCGATTCTTTGGGGTCTTTTTGGTAATCGTATAGTTCAGCACCCTGATTTCCCCACTCGGTGTAGCGGTAGCGCCGGTTGCGGATGCTGCGGCCCATTAAGCCTTTGCGGGCCACTTGGGTATAGGCCGGGTAATTCCAGGCAGTAATAGGGTTGTTGAGCAGGGGCAGTAAACTTTTACCGTGCAGATAGGCAGGCGCTGGTAAACCGCAGGCATCAGCCAGGGTTCGGTACAGATCCACTGTTTCTACCAGACCTTCGCTTACTTTCCCTTTTGCTTTGGCGCCGGGTAAGGCAATCACCAACGGTACCCGGGCCGCTTTTTCAAACAAGCTTTGCTTCATCCATTGCCGGTGTTCGCTCAGGTTATAGCCGTGGTCGCTTACGAAGACAATGACCGTATTGTTGGTGAGGCCCAGGCGGTCTAAGGCATTCAAGATCTTACCCATCTGGGCGTCCATGTAGCTGACCGAAGCGTAATAGGCCCGGATTACTTCTTTCCTTTTTTGGGGGTCAGTTACGCCCCAGTAAGGCGGATTGGTCCATAAGGCCACCGGCGGCACGTCGTTTAGATCGTCTTCCGGTTCGTCGGGTAATTTGATATCTTTCAGGTCGTACATATCAAAATATTTCTTCGGCGCGATGTACGGGCTGTGCGGACGGTGAAAGCCTACTAAAAAGAAAAAAGGTTGGTCTTTTACCTTTTCCAGTGCTTTCACGGTTTCATCGGCCAATTCGGTGTCGGGCAGCATGTCTTTGTCGGCTACTTCATCGGCGGCCAGAAAATTAAGGGTAGCTGCAATATGTTTACCAGGCGTATAGTCGGTCAGTTTCGCTTCGTTATACACGTGGGTCTTAGGCGGGTATACAATCTGGTCCCAGGCGGGTTCGTCTTCAATGTTTTTTCTGCTTTTATCTTTAGCTGGCACACCGTGAAAACCTTTGCCAAACCGGGCCGTGCGGTACCCATTGTTTTTAAAGAACATAGGCATCGTAATAGCAGTGGGTAAATGATCTCTGAAATACGTGCTGTTACCAAATACTTGAGTGGTATCTGGCCGGAGTCCGTTCAGAATAGAGACCCGGCTGGGGTTGCAGAGCGGAAACTGACAATACGCTTTGGTAAACTTAACCCCTTGCTTAGCTAAACGGTCCAGATTCGGGGTTTTCACCAGCGGATGGTCGTAGGTGCTCATGTCAGCGTTCAGATCATCTACCAGAATAAAGAGTACATTTTTCTTTTGAGGCGCCGGCGACTGGGGTGGTTGCCAGGTAATAGCTAGTAACCCAAAGAAAAGGGAAATCCACGAGTGAATCATACGACCAGAGACTTTTTAGAAGTGAACGGTTTGCTGTTACGCTGCCGTTGGAGCGGTTTATCCAGTCTCTAAAGTAAATCAACCAGCGATGAGTGTTGGAGTTCATAACCGGTACTTTTACAGTTCACAAATAGTACAGGTTAGCCAACTGACCACCGTGCTCGCATTTAGTATAGGATGAACTAAACGAGATGAAGCAAGACCAGGACGATCCCTTTGTTCTAGGAGAATTCTAAAATGCAAGGCAGGAGATGAACATTTCAGGCAACAGTATACAAAACACCGCTTACGATGGCGGCACCGGCCGGCAGATTTTATTGATTCAGCGGCTCCTGTGGAGAATTAGCTGAAAAATCTTCCGCATATTTCAATTGTTTTTCCCCGTCATACAGTCTAACGTAATCCACCTCACCAAATTCGCGCAGGCGAAAGCTTAAGCCTTTGATCATGCCAATGCTTCTTTGAAAGGAAATGCTATATAAAAGTTGATTATCTAAAAAAAGCCTTCCTTGTTTATTTTTCACCTCGATCCGTACGGTACGCCACCCGGTAAACGACTGTCCCATCAACGCAAGATCATGAAACTTACCTTCCTGTATTATCTCGCCAAATTGTAGCAGCGCATCGGTATTACACCCTTTGTTAACAAATGCCGCCCGAATCGGATGGTTGTCCCCTTTTACTTTGATATAAGCTTTGTAGCAATAATTGCCACTATCGGGTAAAACTACCCTTAAGCGGGTTTCAAAAATGAAGTTGTCCCCACTCACCCCAAAATCCTCAAAATTATTGAATTCTACCACATCTGCTTTCTTGATGGGTTTATAGGCATTAGACGGAACACCCCCTTTGTAGGCCGGCAAATAGCGCATAACGCCTTCTTTTACAAGGGTATTATCCTGCAGAAAGAAATAGTCGGTATCCGTGTAGATGATGCCCATCCATCCTGCACTTTTGGCATGAATCGTTTCCTGGCCAATTATTTTATTATCCGCCCGTACATACGCTTTGTATAAACCCGGAATCAGATAAGACATCGTAACGGTTTGCTTATTTTTAGGCAGCACCATTTTTTTCCCTTCGGTTCCGAAATCCAGTATGATACTATCTGCTTGTACTTTACGGATATCGTAGTGAAAAACGGTATTTAAAGGCACCGTGCCAACTGTATTTTTGCCCGTAAAGGAAATATTTTCAATGGTCGGTTTATAGGAAAGAAGGAAAAAAGCGGTCACTCCAATAATTATTATTACGGCAATGAGGGTGCTTAGTACCAATGCTTTAGGCCATGCTTTTTTAGGATGCGCAGAGGCTTTTCCTTCGGTTTCGGCAGCTACGCCGGGAGTCTCCAGCGGGACAGCCGGTTGGGGGAGCGGGTGTGCCCGTTTAAAGGTATCCCAGTCTTTAAAACCAACGAAGAGTGCCAGGGCATTTTTCGTTTCAAGCTGAGGCTTATACTGCGAAGAAGTAGCTACCTTACCAAACAGACGCCTTAATGTTGGATAGCTGATAAGGATACCCGTATGGTCATAATTTTTTTCGCTGAGTATTTCAAAGTCTTTATTAGTCAAGCTGCTTGACCTTTCCCCCTGCAATTGCTCCTGAATTAAATCCAGGCATTTGGTAAGATGATAATTGCCATCCACGGGAGCTTATGCTTAAATAAAATATGACTGAATTGGGGCTCGAATAAAATCCATTTTACTAGGATTCTTACAAAATTAAGCAAAAAGAATCCCATTTTAATACCTGAATATCTACTGCTACACAAAAAGTTTCTTTATAAAAGAAAGCAGCGGTTTCCTGATTTTCAGGCTGAATTCCCTTTCTGTAAATTTAAATTATTGCACCTTCTATTATTTTTTTGGAATAAATAGTATTGATTCCAGGTAAACAAGTAGATTTACCTATCCAACTTAGGTAATGGGCTTGGGTAAAAAAGGCAATACATCACCACTATGAACCTGCTTTTGTACAGCTTATGTACTGACAAACTAAGTTTTAAAACTCCACATTCAAACTGAACAGCGAATCTCACCGGATAAACTATGCTTGAATGAAAAAACTACGGCAGAAGTCTGCCTGCCGGTTAGGGAATTAGCAGCAGAAAACGGGCCTTATGATAGCTCTGATATCCGTTGGGTAGGCAATCAGCCTTTTGGGATATCACCTTGGGATATCACCTGTGCCCGGCCGCTAATACAGACAAGCTCCACCGGTTAGTTGCTAGTCAATCACGTACCAACCCTATTTTTATGAAAAAACCCATACGATTTTCAATCAGGTTTTGCCTGTCGGTGATTTTCATCCAAATGTCCCTTCAGGTACTATCCTATGCTACGGCAGCCCCTAATCCCCCCGAGGCCATTACCAACACCCCTACTTCCGGTACACTCAAAACTGCCTTGCATACACCAGCAGGCACTCATGAGTAACTTTCACTTACCCGCCTCCTTCCGAAACCAACCTTCGGGTAAGCAGGCAAACCTCCGCTAACGGGTCGGTTCGGGCGGTAGCTACCGAAATAAAGGGAAGGTTACGTCCGCTACGGGGGAGCCCATACCCGGTGCCACGGTCTGATTAAAGGAACTACCATCGGTACCACTACCAATGCAGAGGGTACCTACACGCTTTCGGTGCCGGATGCAAACCTTAATGGAACCCTGGTCTTCTCCTACATTGGCTATACCACCGAAGAAACTCCGATCAACAGCCGGTGTGATAGATATGGAGTTAGTACCCGACATTAAATCTTTACAGGAAGTAGTCGTAGTTGGCTATGGTACGCAGGAGAAGCGGGACGTAACCGGATCAGTTTCTTCGATTAAAGCCGCCGAAATTCAGAATATTCCCATACCCAGCGTAGAGGGTTTAATTCAGGGCCGCGCCGCCGGGTGCAGGTCAATCCCAATTCAGGGGTACCCGGTGCAGGCATCAGTGTCCGTATCCGCGGAGCTGCATCCATTTCGGGTGGCAATGAGCCCTTGTATGTAGTGGATGGGGTGCCGATGAAAGGCGAATTCAGCTCTAATGTGGGCCAAAGCCGCAATGAAGTCAATCCGATGGCCGATATCAATCCCAATGACATTGAGTCCATTGAAATCTTAGATGCTTCTTCCGCCGCCATTTACGGCCCCGGGCCGCTAACGGCGTGGTGCTGATTACCACTAAAAGAGGAAAGGCAAATAAAACATCCGTTAATTTGAATTATTCCACTGGTTTTCAGACCCGGCCTTTCAAGTATACCTTACTGACCGGCGATGAGTTCCGGGAGTAACGCCGGAGCACACGCGAATGTGGGTTTAAAACCAACCGTTGATTTAAGTGCCGAAGGATATGATAATGTGAATACGGATTGGCAGGATGCCCTCTTCCGCAACGCCCCGATTTCCAGCTACGACCTTTCAGTTTCGGGCGGAAACGAAAAAACCCGGTTTGCTCTCAGTGCGGGCTACTTCGACCAAGATGGCATCATCATCAATACGGGCTACAAACGATTGTCTTCCCGCCTCAACTTGGATCACGAAATCACTAGTAAAGTACGCATCGGAGCCAGTATTTCATATAGTAAAAATCCGAAACCAAGCGCATTCAGGGCGACGATACCGGTGTAGCCGTATTTCTACGAACGTTAATTATGCCAAGTATTGTGCCTATTTTTAATGAAAATGGTACCTATCATTTTTCCAAGTTAGGCTTATTAAACATTAACCCGTATGGGTTAGCCAAAGAGTTGAAGAACACTGCTTTCAATCACCGGGGATTGCCAATGTGTACGGTGAATACGATATCCTGAAAGGGGTTGAAACTACGGGTAAGCGCCGGAGGAGATTTACTGTTTCTGAATGAATCCTACTTTAATAATTCCAAGGTGTTTTTGGCAGGTACTATAAGCGCCAATGATGTAAACATACAGGACTTTTCCTGGATAAACGAGAACGTGTTAACCTACGATAAAAGCTTTGGTGAAGTACATAAATTTTCGTTTTGGTCGGCTACAGCCAGCAACAAACCCGTTACAAACTACTACGCGCCAATGGTAGTGACTTTGCGCCGATGATATTGAAACAGTTAATGCGGCCGCTACCACTACTGCTACGTCTAGTAAGACCAGCAATGGCATCGAATCTTTATTTAGCCGGATTAATTATTCCTTAAAGGATAAATATTTATTAACGGCTTGTAATATTCGAGATGCTTCTTCCCTTTCCAACCAATCGCAAGTACGCGACCTTTCCATCTGTCTCAGCCGGATGGCGTATTTTCGGGAACCTTTTATGCAAAACATCCCTTTCCTGAGTGACCTCAAATTACGGGCCGCTGTAGGTGAGGTGGGCAACCAGAATATTGGTGATTTCCGTTATTTAGGCAGCTATAGCAGCAATAATAATTATTTAGGCCGTACTGGTGCGGCACCATCCGACATCGTTAACCCCGATTTAAGCTGGGAAACCACCCTTTCGTATGATGCCGGTCTGGACGTAAGCTTATTTAATAATCGGGTTCAATTCTCTACTGACTTTTATCTGAAGAAAACCCCGTGATTTATTATTGTCAGTGGCTTTGCCGGTTCAGTCGGGTTTTGGCTCTTCCTTACAGAATGTTGGTAGTGTCGAAAACAAGGGCATGGAGTATTCTCTATCTACGGTAAACATTGATCGTGCTTTCAAATGGAATACCAACTTTAACATAGCCTTTAACCGCAATAAAATAACCCAGCTAAACAGCGATGACGCCCGGATTATCATAGGCGCCAATACTCAAGTAAACATTGGCTCTCCTCCGAGCATTGGTCAGGTAGGCTTGCCTTTGGGCGCCTTGCTGGTCTACGTGTATGATGGCGTGTATGCGACCAGTGATGAAATACCGGCATCTATTAAAGCTCAGAACCGGAATATCAGTGCCGGCGATGTGCGCTTCCGTGATTTGAATGGGGATGGAATCATTACGGAAGATGACCGACAGATTTTTGCGATGCAGCCTAAATTTAACGGGGGTATCACCAACAACTTCTCCTTTAAGGGCTTTGATTTAAACGTATTCGGCCAGTTTGTCTATGGCAATAAATTATACAACACTACTGTTTCGGGGCTTACCAGCACGGCTGGCGCCTTTAACCAGTTACCGCTGGTCAAGAACCGCTGGCAAAAAGAAGGCGATATAACCGATATACCCCGTTATGCCTGGGGTGACCCGGGAGGCAACCGAAGGTCCAGCACCCGCTACCTGGAAGACGGCTCTTATTTCCGGATTAAAACCTTGTCGCTGGGATACAGCCTGCCTGCCGCCATTGCTAATAAAATCAAATTAAACAAAGTGCGCATTTACGCTACTGGTACCAATGTGTTCACGCTAACCAGATACACCGGCATGGACCCGGATGTAAACAATGTGGGCGGAGGTTCGGATAACCCGATCCAGGTGGGTATTGACCACGGCAGCTACCCAAGTGCCCGCACCTTTATCTTCGGTATCAACTTAGGAATTTAACTTTTCCGAAAATGAAAAATACAATCATATACTTGATCCTGCTTGCTTTGGTCACGGCTTCCTGTAACGTAACGGATTTGCAGCCGGAAAGTAATATTGCTTCCAGCAACTTCTGGAAGACCGGACGGCACGCCGAAATGGGCATTACCGGCGTGTACCAGTCTTTTTACCTAGGAGGTACCAATGCTCCGTTGTACATCAGATATTTGTACTGGGGCGAAGCCCGGGCCGATATCTATAACACCAACAATGTGGGGCAGGATGCGGGTACGTATAACATTCCTCTCAACCGGATAACCACCAATTCGGGCTATGTGGCTTCCTGGGCTGAGGCGTATACAGCCATTAACCGGGCCAATAATGTGCTCAAATTTGTGCCATTGATTGAGGATGTTTCTTTTAATCCTAAGCGGAAAAATGAAATCATTGGTGAAGCTTTATTTTTGAGGGCTTTAAACTATTATTACATCGTGCGGGCTTTTGGCGATGTACCTCTGGTAACCGAGCCTTCCCTATCCTTAGACCAGGACTTTAAGACGCCCCGAACCTCCCAAGCCGTGGTGTTGGATACCATTGTGGCAAATCTGCTCACAGCTGAAAAAATACTTCCCCTTTCTTATAGCAGCGAGGCACAAACCCGGGGCCGGGCCACGCAAGGAGCCGCCAAAGCCTTGCTGACCAGCGTGTATCTATGGCGTAAAGAATACCAGAAATGTGCCGATAAAGCAAAAGAAGTGTTGGATCTGAAGGCGCTTTACCAACTTGAACCGGATTATGCTGCCGTATTTACAGACAATTCTCGGGAGTCTATCTTCGAAATTCAGTTCGATAATGAAACACAAAACAATAACCGGTTTCAGACATTTTTCTTACCGGCCCGGATTGGGGTGCAATTGCTGGCACCGGCTGAGAAATTATACAGAGATCCTATAAACGGCTTTGCACCTAATGACAAAAGAAAAAATGTAACCATTGCCATAACGACTACACCCAATTTTAACCGAGCTGGTGTGGCTTATGTAAATAAATACCCTGGTACATTTGGTGCCATTGGTACCCCCAGCTTCAGCGATGACAATCAGATCCTGCTTCGCTTAGCCGATGTGATTTTGATGCGCGCCGAAGCGCTAAACGAGTTAAATTCCAATCAAACCGAAGTGGTGGCGCTGGTAAACCAAATCCGGGATCGGGCCTTTGGAGCCGGTGTAAATCCGGTGGCGGCTACTGCCACCCAGGAAGAACTACGTAAAATTATTATGCAAGAACGGTATCTGGAACTGGCTTTTGAAGGCCACCGCTGGTTTGATTTGGTGCGCACCGAGCAGGTAGACGAGGTGCTAGGAACTCAATTCCCCGAATTACTGAATCCGCAGCGATGGGTATTCCCGATTCTGGAAAGTATTATCAATGCCAATCCGAATATTGTGCAGAATCCCGGCTGGGAATAGCGGCTACCATTAAGACACAAAGAACTTAAAGATACTCGCAGTTGTCTGTGCAATTTTCTCATAAATAAAATCAATGCTTTGCTACTTTATACTGTATTTTTATACTTGGTGGTAGCTGCCCGGATAAGTCTGGCTTATACTGTATTCTTTGGCCTGCGCTAAGTTATGCAGGTCCTAAACCGGCCCACCGGCTACAAACCCAAACATAATCTTTATTTTTGCGGACGATTTGGGCTGGGGCGATTTGGGCTGTTATGGAAATAAAAGTATCAAAACCCCCAACCTCGACCGCCTGGCCCAACAAGGAACCCTGTTTACCCAGTTTTACGTGAATGGTTCGGTGTGCTCCCAGCCGGGCAGCAGTGCTGACCGACAATACCCGGCGGAATGGTATTCATAGACATTTAATGCCCAAGCACCAGGAAAATGCCGCCACGGAACATGCCCGATTTCCTGGATGCTACCCTTGGTAACCATACCCAAGCAGCTAAAAAGGCAGGCTACGCTACGGCCCATTTCGGGAAGTGGCACCTGGGCAATAGCAAAGATTCGCCCGGCTTAACTCAGTACGGCATTGATGTGCACAAAACCCAGAACTCCGCCGACGCATCCTGTAAAAACCCGAAGGCACGACCCGTTCTTTATTGCTAAATCAACGGGCATGATTGGAGCACAAACCATTCAATTCATCAAGCACACCCAGGGCAAGCCTTTTTTTGTACACCTCTGGACCTGGGTGCCGCACGCCGTCTTAAATCCTACCCCGGAGCAAATGGATGTTTATAAAAACCTGGCTCCCGATAAAAAAGTACATTATTCTTCGCCCCGCCAGGTATATTATGCCTCCGTTACCAACCTGGATGCCGAGTTGGGCCGCCTGTTTGAAAAGCTCGACGAAATGGGATTAGCCGAAAATACCATTATTCTGTTCAGCAGCGACAATGGGCCGGAAGAAATTTCAATTGCCAATGCGGCGCACAGTGGCGCCGGTAGCCCCGGTCCGTTCCGCGGACGCAAGCGTAGTTTATATGAAGGCGGCATCCGGGTGCCCTTTATTGTGCGCTGGCCCGGCCGCGTGCCCGCCAACCGCATCGACGACCAATCGGTGGTAACGGGCGTGGATTTATTGCCTACTTTGAGCAAATGGGCCAATGTACCAGTTCCAACAACCCATGCCCTGGATGGGGAGGACATCAGCGATATTATTACCGGCAAAACCCGTCCGCGCACCAAACCGCTGATGTGGGAAGGCCGCATGGCGGTAATCGGACCGGTTATCAACCAGAATCCGACGCTGGCCATCCGCGATAACGATTGGAAGTTGCTTATGAATCCTGACCGCAGCCGGATAGAATTATACCAGATTACCAAAGACCCTACGGAAGTAAACAATGTGGCCGCGCAACATCCCGATATCGTACAACGCTTGTCCGGGCAATTACTGGCCTGGAAAAAGACGGTGCCCGGCCCCGTAGCAAAAGGAGCTGGTACCATGAATTATAACTGGCCAACACCCCAAGCCAAGTAACGATAAGCACCTATTAGCAATTAGCGGTTGGCTATTAGCTTGCCGTTTAAGAATCTGACGGAAAAACAGTCTACACAAGTTGTGCTCATGTACTTACCTTACTCTAGTGTTCGTGCAAGGGCTTTTTTATTACTATTCAAAAAGCAACAACATTTACTGGCGAAATTTATTATGCCATTCAACTATATACCGTATCGTTTTTTAGTTCTTTTACTTGTTTTTGCAGCCTGCACCGGTCCCCGCTCCACCAGTTCCGTTAATATTCAAGGTACAAACCCCGTTAAAGAACAGCCTAATATTGTACTGATTCTGGCCGATGATATGGGATACGGGGATGTGCACAGTTATAACCGGGAATCAAAAATCCCTACTCCGGCCCTGGACCGTCTGGCCGCGGAAGGCATCAAATTTACCGATGCCCATGCCGCCGGTTCCTGGTGCGTGCCTTCCCGCTACGGCATCATGACGGGGCAGTATCCCCTGCGCAAACCCATGGACGTAAAGCGCGGCAGCTTGATTGCGCCGGACCGCCTGACCATTGCTTCCTTGCTGCGGCGGAATGACTACCACACGGCTCTGATCGGGAAGTGGCACCTGGGATTTGACGGGGTGAAGGATTGGGAAGGCGTAGACTACCGCCGGCCTTTTGAGGGAGGTCCCGTGGACCGGGGATTCGACTATTTCTTTGGTATGCATGCCTCCCTGGATATTGCGCCTTATTTTTATATCGAGAACAAACGTGCCGTAGCCGCACCTACTCAAACTATTGCCGAGAACCAGAGCCCCGATGCCACCAGTACGATTTCCGGGGCATTCTGGCGGGGCGGTAACATAGCCCCTGGATTTAAGCACGAAGAAGTATTGCCGACTTTTACCCAAAAGGCGGTGGCATTTATGCAAAACCACGTGAAAGCGAAAAAAAGGCAGCCATTCTTTCTGTATTTCTCCCTAACGGCCCCGCATACGCCCTGGGTAGCCCAGCCACCCTTTAAAGGAAAAAGCCAGGTCGGGGAATACGGTGATTTTACCATGCAGGCAGATGACGCCGTGGGCCAGGTGCTGAAAGCATTGGAAGAGCTGGGCCTGCAAGAAAACACCCTGGTTATTTTTACCAGTGATAATGGCCCGGTATGGTTTGAAAAAGACGTTCAGCGGTTCAGTCACCGGGCAGCGGGACCCTACCGGGGAATGAAATTAGATGCCTATGAAGGCGCCCACCGCGTGCCATTTATGGCCCGCTGGCCGGGTAAAATAGAGTCCAATACCGCTTCTGCCCAGCTACTCTGCTTTACCGATATGCTGGCCACCTTTGCAGAAGTGGTGGGGGATACCCTTCCGGCAGAGGTAAAACAGGATAGTTATAACCTATTGCCGGCTTTACTCAACAAAGGAGTTGCCCGGCGAGAAGGTTTAATCATTGAGGGACACACCGTTCGGGAAGGGGATTGGAAATTGATTTTCGGCAACGGTACGGGGGTATTGCAGCGGCAGTGGGGACAGGTGTCGGTATCACCGGTGAAGGGTGAACTGTATAATCTGAAAGAAGACCCCGCCGAAACCAACAATGTATACACCACATATCCGGAGAAAGTATTGGAACTGACCAGGCGAATGGAGCAATACCGAGCGGAAGGAACTACCAGTACGGCGCCACTCTCTAAATAAGTAAGATATATAATCGTAAATGGATATGGACGGGCATCCCCCGGAAAATTTTCGGTAAGGCTTCAAAACGCCGGGCAATTGTTTTACGCAAGGGAGCATTTCTTCAGCCAACCTTACTATAGTGTTTTTTGGCGTACGTAGCCCTGCCTTTGCAGGAATGAGTCCCTTTCAAGAGCATGAACCTAATACCTACTACTCAATACCTAACCGCCACTTACCCCATTGCAATTTCAAACTGCACCAAGTCCACAAACTCCTGTACCCGGCTTTCGAGTTCGTCTTTGGAGAGATGAACGATCCGTTCGGTGCCGAATTTTTCCACGCAGAAGGAGGCCATCGCAGATCCGTAAATAATGCCCCGCTTCATGTTTTCAAAGGAAAGGACTCGGGTGCGGGCCAGGGATCCGATACAACCACCCGCTAACGTGTCTCGCGCTCCCGTTGGATCACACACTTCTTCCAGCGGCAGCGCAGGAGCGAAGAACACCGAATTTTGATGGAACAGGTAGGCGCCATGCTCCCCTTTTTTAATGATCAGGAACCTGGGGCCCAGGGTCAGAATTTTCTTGGCGGCCTTGCGGATGGAATATTCACCGGAAAGTTGCCGCGCTTCTTCGTCATTGATGGAAAGCACATCTACCATCTTAAGTACGTCTAGTAGTTCGGGCAGGGCCACGTTCATCCAGAAATTCATCGTATCCATCATAATCAGCTTGGGCCGGTTACGAAGCCGCTCAATTACCGTTTTCTGCACGGAAGGAGTCAGGTTGCCCAGCATCAGATATTCGCAATTCTGGTATTCCTCGGGAATAATGGGGTCAAAATCAGCCAGCACGTTTAATTCAGTCACCAAGGTATCCCGGGTGTTCATGTCGTTGTGGTAGCGGCCCGCCCAGAAGAATGATTTCTGGCCTTGCTTGATCTGCAAGCCTTTGGTGTTAATCCCGTGTTTCTCCATCATGTTGATGTCTTCCTTGCGGAAGTCATCGCCTACTACGGCTACCAGATTGACCTTTTTCGTGAAATAAGAGGCCGACAGGCTAATATACGTGGCCGAACCACCGATAATTTTATCTGTCTTGCCGAAGGGGGTTTCCAATGCGTCAAAGGCTACGGTACCAACTGCCAGTAAGCTCATTAGTTGAATGGTTAAATGGATGAATGGTTAATTGTTAACGGGGCCGAAGTTAAATAAAAATAGCTACTCCCAAGAGTAGCCATTAATTCTGGGAACACAATTTTAGGGGAAATACTTATAAATGTCTTTACGATGCAGAAAGCGAATAAATTCTACCGTTAGTCCCTCTACGATTATTCCAGCCCGATAATCACCAATGCGAATACGATAATAGTTCCGGGATCCTTTCATCTTTTAATGTTTTTAATCATGGAAAGACTACTCGCTGATTGTACCGCCTCAATACAATCGGCTATTTTTATCAATACATCTTTATCGCTTATCTTGTCAGTATCTTTCTCAAAGGTCTTGTCAATAACGATATTCATTCGCCACGCAATTTCTTCAAAAATTTGTTAGTATCGACAGATTGACCCGTACGCCCTTCCTTTATGGCTCTGATTGAGCCTATATCTTCAGCTTCGGCCTCACTGACTGTCTGAGCAGTGGCGCCTAATTTTTTAGCTAGGGCCAGCAATAACTTCATATCTTCCTTAGAATCAATTTGGATAATAGCAGTTTCCATAGCGAATGAATTTAAATGTTGTCTTTTTATTCCAACACTACTTTTGCTCCACTTCTACCTTATGCACAAGGGCTTTCAGAATGTAATACCCGTCCGTGTTGCCTAGAGCAGCTTCAGCCGCCCGTTCGGGGTGCGGCATCATACCGAATACATTTTTAGCAGCATTGCAGATACCGGCAATATTCTCCAGTGATCCATTCGGATTTGCCTCATCCGTAATCCGTCCGGTTTCGTCACAGTAACGGAACAGGATCTGGTCGTTTTCATTGAGTTGTCGCAGGGTATTCTCGTCGGCGAAATAGCGGCCATCTCCGTGGGCAATGGGTATTTTGTAGGCGCGGTTCTCGTCCAGATCAGCGGTCAGCAGCGCCGACTTGGATTGAGGTTTGAGGTAAATATTTTTGCAGTTGTATTTTTGGTGCGTGTTACGCAACAAGGCGCCGGGCAACAGATGCGACTCAGTCAGAATCTGAAAACCATTGCAGATGCCAATCACGTAGCCGCCATTTTTAGCGTGGGCAATTACCTTCTCCATAATGGGCGAAAACCGGGCAATCGCTCCTGAACGCAGATAGTCGCCATACGAAAATCCGCCCGGCAGCACAATGCAGTCACAGCCCTGCAAATGGGTGTCTTTATGCCACAATTTTACTACGGGCTGTTCCAGTACGTTGCCCAGTACGTGAATAATGTCTTCGTCGCAGTTGGAGCCGGGAAATACAATTACGCCAAATTTCATAGGGTCGATATGCAAATGAGATGATATGCCGATGTGCTTCTACAAAAAGGATGAATCCGGGAAATTAGTTCAGGAAGCGCGGAACGTATTTTCGCGGGTAAAAATAACAATTGTTCCCCGTAAATCTGCACCTTTACGGTTATTATTAGCAGTCACCTCACCCTAAATCCCTTCCACAAATCCTCCCCGCAGGCTGGCCCGAAAACTTCCGTTTTCGTCCCCTGCTGAGAGGGACTTCAAGATTCGACAATTTACTCCCCTTCTCAGTAGGAGAATTCTGAAAGAATCAGCGAAGCTAACGGGCTAGGGATGAGGTTTCCCCAACAGCTCATTAAACATTTATTGCATACTTATGATCAAGTCCATGACCGGTTTCGGTGCTTCCAGAGCCAGTAACGATATGATTGCGGTTACGGTAGAAATCCGCACGCTTAACTCCAAAACGCTGGACGCCTCTTTCCGGCTGCCCCGGCAATATTCCGACAAGGAACTGGAACTTCGCAGCCTGCTTACCCAAACCCTGGAACGGGGCAAGATAAACCTGAGCATCGACGTACAGCAAACCGGTGAGGTAAAGCCCAAAGTAACGGTGAACCAGCCCATGGTAAAGGCGTATTACCAGCAATTGAAAGAAGTAGCTGAAACCGTGGGCGCCGACCAGGGTGACCTGCTCCGCCTGGCTCTGCAACTGCCCGAGGCCTACCTAACTGAAACGGGCTCCGACGAATCGCTGAACCAGGAATGGACCTTCATTAAAACGGCCATTGAAGAGGCGTTGCGGGCTTGTGATACTTTTCGGATCAAGGAAGGGCAGGAACTGGCAGTAAACCTGGCGGGCTACGTCACCCGGATTGGCAAAATGCTAAAAGAGATCGAAGCGCACGACCCTGACCGGGTGCAGAAAATCCGCGAACGGATCACGGGCCATTTGCAGGAAGTGACAAAGGACGAAAACTTCGACCGCAACCGCTTCGAGCAGGAAATGATCTATTACATAGAGAAACTGGATATCAGCGAGGAAAAAGTCCGTCTCCGCCTGCACCTGGATCACTTCATGGAAGTGCTCCACGGGGATGACTCACCCGGCAAAAAACTTAACTTTATTGCCCAGGAGATTGGCCGTGAAATCAACACCATCGGCTCCAAAGCCAACGATGCCACGGTGCAGCGTTTCGTCATCGACATGAAGGAAGAGCTTGAAAAGATCAAGGAGCAGTCGATGAATATTTTATAAGCCCGTAGTTTGACCCGGCGACCCGCTTATTTCGGTTCTGGCAAATGGCGTTCCCTTCGTTGGTCGAGCCAGTTCATGACCGGGGTAGCCAGGATGCCGTGCAGTACAATGGAAGCCAGTACGGTGAAACCGATAATGGCCCATATTTCTTCGGCTTGCGCAAAATTTCCCTTCTGTAGGGCATATGCTACGTAGAAAAAAGAACCGATGCCCCGGATGCCAAAGCCGGAGATGATCCACCGTTCGGAAAGCGTCGCTTTTGACTTGGAAAGCGTGATCATCCCCACCAGTGGTCGGATCACCAGCAGCAAGATTATGCCTAGTAAAGCTCCCCGTAATGTAAGCGAACCCAGCAAGCCATGCACAATGGACCCGCCGAAAAAAATGAGTAGAATCACGATCAGGAGCCGTTCCACCTGATCAGAAAAGGCGTGCATTTGCTGGTGGTATTCGTGGGTACGTTCGTAAGCCCTGAGGGTAATGGCCGCAATGAATACCGCTAAAAATCCGTAGCCTTGCAGCAGTTCCGTTACGCCATACGTAATAAAAGTAACGGCTAAAGCCACAAACCCGTAGGCAGCCGCCTTGATGCTAATTTTCTTGGGTAAGCCTACGATCAGAAACGCCAGGAGTTTGCCGGACAACCAGCCCGCCAGTACCCCTACCACAAGGCGGTAGCCCAAGTCCTTCCAGAGCCAGTGCAGCAGGCGGTCCTCCAGGGGAATCATGGCGGGCAACAAGGCCAGGGCTAAGTGCACAAATGGGAAGGCCAGTCCGTCATTCAGACCCGCTTCGGCCGTCAGTCCAAACCGGACTGTATCCTCCCCGCCCTCATTGGGGTCGCCCACTTGCACATCACCGGCCAGTACGGGATCGGTCGGAGCTGATGCTGCCGCCAGGAGCATAGCTGAAGCCAGCGGGAGGGCGGCCAGCAGCCAGCCGGCGAGGGCCAGTAAACCAATGGTTAACAGCATGGCCAGCGAGATGAGACGCAAGGGAATTGCCCACTCACGGAAAGCAAAAGGACGGTCGATCTTCAGCCCCGTACCCGTCAGGGATACAATCACGCAAATCTCCGTCAGGTGCGTAGTGAGTTCTTTATGCTGGAGAGGATTGGGTATGGGCAACCCGATGGGTAGCGTATAGACGAGCATCCCGAGGGCGACGTACAAGATCGGGTAGGACAAGGGAAATTTTGCCAGCAGCGAGGGGAGCCAGGCTACGCCCATAATGGCAATGCCCAGCAGCACCAGCAGGATGTTGTAGAGATTCATACACTTTACAGATAAGTAACCTTGTACGGAATCTTTTCCGGTAAGGATGGCTTTAAGGCTTTAAACGGGCCGGGCAGAAGTGTTTTTACACGCGATGGAATGAGCTTGCAGGTGGTTGTATTCTTATTCTACTGCCGGTAATTAATCAGATGATTTACTTTTTGGTAAATTTTTCCGTTACTAGGATGAACAATATACCCCTGTTTAAGATGACCAGAGAATTTATCGAAATTTTTCTGCCCGTGTTTCTACTCTTCTTCGTGGGCGTATTTTTCGTATGGAACTACCTCCGGCAAAAACAGTTGCAGCAACACTGGACCGGAACGGGTGATCCTAAAGTGACCAGGGCTTTAAGAGCCGCCAGTGTGTTTAAGTGGTTACTTGCCCTGGCTTGCCTTATTGTCGTATTGTACTCCTTCTGGCCGGACTGTTACCAATTGCTGCTGCCCATTAATTCACTCGATGTCCCAGTTGTGAATGACACGGGTTTATTACTCCTGCGTATCTCCTTTGGGTGGTTGGTTGCCGTTCAGCTGCACCTGAATATTCTCATCCGGTTTCGCTTCCGCTGGTACGGAGAGCACCCGTATGCCTGGGAAAAAATCTTCCTGCTGGCCCAAAAATTAACCCTGGCAGGTGTTCTCTTGCTGCTGATTGGTTTGTTTGTCACCATTTCCAGCTTAGCGGCATTGCTGCTTAGTGTAGTGGGCTTGTATTTGTATCAGAAGTATTTCCGGGTGATTTCCTTATAAAATAATTTCGTGAGGACGAACTGCCCAGTGGGCCATAAGATTATGTGGTGATTCTGGTCAAGGCTTGGGTAGCGGCGCTGGTTGCCCCAGGGTTTGAATCAGTTTCTTTTCTCCTGACATCCAGACAACATCTCCTTTTTCCAGGATGGTAGAAGGATCCGGATTGAGGATACGCCTTCCGTTTCGTTCAATGCCAACGATTAAACCATGGGTTTTCTCGCGAATACGTGACTCCCGGATACTCATACCCAGAAAGGGGAACTGCTCATTCACGATCAATTGTTTTAAGATCACTTCGGGAGGAGAAACCGGGATATCAGCCGGAGCAGGTTCGATAACCGGTTTAAAACGTTGCAGTTGTTCATCGGTACCTACTACAGTGAGTGTATCTCCCGGAAATACCCTTTCTTCCCCCCGGGGAGCGACAATTATTTGGTTCCCTCTTTCAATTTGAACAATATTTACTCCGTACTTTTCCCGGAAGGCCAGTTCGGTTAAGGTCTTTCCAATCCCTTTCGCATCAGGGCTTACTTCAAACTCTGCCAGGTGCGCATCCCACGGAACCAGCTCCTTCCGGGTAGCGCCGTTTTTAGTCGTAGCGACTGAAAGTTCCCGGGCATGGAGATTATAGAGGAATAGCTTCTCAATACGGGCATAGGTCTCTTGCAGGCGATGGGTAAAAAGGGGCAGCACCACTACAATAAGCAAGACTGCGCCGACCAGTCCTACGGTGAGAGAAAATAGCTGATTGAGCAGAAAACCTACTAATATGATTCCTATCGCAATCCGGGCTCCCTCCAAGGCTACCAAAGGCCCCCGGCTAAAGATGCGGTTTTTCCATAAGTTATTGTAAGCCGTTGTCCGGATTTTCCGAACGGATAAAGCCCACAAAAAAGGAGCCATCAAGGAAAGTGCCGCCAGGGCGGTAAGTGCTTCTCCCCAAGAGCTTTCGATTATCTGGCTGGTCACGACCGGAGCAAGATAATTACTCACCAGTAGAATAATACCAATACAAATGACTGTGTTGGTCGCCAGAATGGGTAGATAGGTTCTGAGCACTTGTTGCCAATCACTCACCTGGGTAATCCGCTGGGTGCTGGCGCTGTAATTATTTAAAAAGGTCCGCCATCTTACGGGTAGTTTTCTTTCGAGCCGGACGTATAAAGGCTCGGCCAGCCGGATCATGTAGGGAGTAGTGAAGGTAGTAATGGCCGAGACGGCTACGGCAATAGGATACAGGAAACTGCTGGTCACTTTTAGTGATACCCCTAAGGTAGCAATGATAAAGGAGAATTCTCCGATCTGCGTCATACTCATACCCGTCTGGATTGCGTGACGCAGCGACTGTCCGGAAAGGAGCGTTCCTAGGGTAACAGTAATGGATTTGCCCAGGATTACTACTGCCGAAAGCAAGGCTACCGGACCGGCGTACTCCAGCAATAACTTTGGTTCAATCAGCATGCCCACCGAAACAAAAAATACGGCGCCAAACAGATCCTTTACCGGTTGCAGCAGGTGCTCAATTTTTTCCACGAAAATAGTTTCAGCCAGGATGGAACCCATCACAAAGGCACCTAACGCGGAAGAGAAACCAGCTTGGGTAACCAATACCACCATTAGAAAGCAAAGGCCGATGGAAAGAATCAGTAACGTTTCGTCAGAGATATACTTTCGAATGCTGCGTAAAAAAGAAGGGATCACAAAAATGCCCACTAAAAACCATACCATTAAAAAGAATCCCAACTTCAGGATCGACGTGAGTAATGCTAACCCCGAAAACTGATTGCTGACTGCCAGCGTGGAGAGCAACACCAGCAGTAAAATAGCTACCAGGTCCTCAATAATAAGGATACCGAATACCAAACTGACAAACCGCCTGCTTTTTAAGCCTAATTCATCGAAGGCCCGGATAATAATGGTAGTAGAAGAAATGGCAATAATTCCGCCCAGAAAAAGACTATCCATCCGGGACCACCCCAACCACTGCCCGGTGCCGTAGCCTAGCAGGAGCATGGCACCGATTTCAATTACCCCGGTAATAGAAGCAGTACCACCTACTTTTACCAATTTTTTAAAGCTGAACTCAAGCCCCAGGCCAAACAGGAGGAAAATTACGCCGATATCCGCCCAGATCCGGATGCTTTCTATCTCCAGAATGGTAGGTAGCAGAGGAAAGTTAGGCCCTACCAGTAAGCCAGCCAGAATATACCCCAGCACCAATGGTTGTTTCAGTCTTTTAAAAATCAGGGTGGTAATACCAGCTGCCCCTAAAATTAAAGCAAGGTCTATAATTAAGTGCGGAACGTGTGCCATTGAGTTAATCAGGGTAAAGGGTAAGTACATGCTTAGCCAGTATGTACATAAACTGAAAGAACAGATTCGCCGTTGCGGTATCAATTATCTCACTCAAAGAAACTATAGAAAGTGCACGATTACCCCATTAAATGCTATATATTTTCAAAAAACAGCCGGTTAAGACCGGCTGTTTTTCTTTACTGCTTCCTGGGTCTGCATAAGTGGTTTGTTTGAAATAAATGGCCCAAATTCTTTCAAGAGAGGCGTTTTGCAGACGTTTAAATAATAGTTTCATCTTGTTATTGTAACACGGTGGTTGAAACATACAGGATTACAAAAAGGGCTTCGTGTATCCCAATAAAGAAAGATGAACGTCATTTTTTACGGGTTTAGTGGATAGGATCTGCTCTTTTCTCACCGCTACAGTTAGAAAAGAACCCTACCCCAGGGCCGGCTAGAATTCGTCACCCCCGCAGCTTTACCGGCCGGAAAGCCGTTTCGCCTACCTGATCCGTTTGGTTTTGGCAACCAGCCCCAGATACGGGTTAGGGTCTTACCCAATTAGTCGGTTTTATCCAATCAATCCCTGCCCGGAACGCCCATCTTTGCGAGGTAATCGCTTAGCCAGTGCCCAGCAAGGGCACAAAGCTCACGGCTTGCGCTAACAGTTTTCCAATCAAAGCTTCGACCTAAAAAGTAATTTCTGTATGACTAAGCTGTGTGTAACCAGTATCAAAATGCCGCTGGCACCTGCACGCAACCGAACCCTGATGCTAATGGCGCTATGGGTGGCAAAGCAGCCCCTTACCCCGTGACCGGCGCTGTGCAAACGCTGCGCTACGCCAGTTTTGCAGCCGGCGTAAAAGGAGGCTTTGAACCCGTCTCTTTCCTGCTCTTTCTACAATCTCTGATCAAACCACACCTAAGTCTTTCAAAATGAAAACAAGTTTGCTTCGTGCCAGTCTGCTGGCTACTCTTATGGTGGCCCTGCAGGCTTGCCCTGCTCCCGATCCAGTTCCGGCTCCGGGGCCCTCCACACCGGGTAAAAACAAAGTGCCTACCTTTGCCATCACCACCCCTGTTGGCTTCACCGGCAAAGCAGGGTTTGTCGATGGAAAAGGTACCCAAGCTCAGTTCAGCTACCCCTGCCAGATGACGATTGATAAAAACGACAATCTCTACGTGATTGACCAGCGCTACAGTTACCAGGGAGGCAGCGTGATTCGGAAAGTAGACCCCGCCGGCAACGTGACTACCTTCGCTAAGGGGCTCTTTTCGGTTACCGACCTTTGCGTGGATCCTCGCGATGGAGTGACGCTCTACGCCATTGAGAGCGGCGACGCCAATGGCGTGCTCAACGGTATTTTTCGCATCAGCCCTGGCGGGCAGGTTACGCGCCTGAGTGGCGGTGCTGACCCGGAAGGCGGCTATTCCTGGGGCTACCGCGATGGGCCGCTGGACAAGGCTAAGTTCAACCAGCCCATGGGCATCGCCATGAACAAAGCTGGCCTGCTCTACATTGCCGATGGGCTTAACCACGCTATCCGCCAGGTAAACCTTGCTAAAGGCACGGTGACCACGCTGGCCGGCGGCCGGGCAACCGATAAAGTTTGCGACTACAAAGACGGTAAGGGGACTGAGGCTAAATTCTGTACCACCGAAGACCTCACCCTGGATGAGGCAGGTAACCTCTACCTGCCCGATTGGGGAAATCACTCCGTGCGCATGATCACGCCAAGCGGAACCGTATCTACCTACCTAGGGCTAAGCACGGGCTACACGCCCAATGGTCCGCGCAGCAAAAGCGGAATCTACCAGCCCTACCGCCTGGAGTACGATCCGGTCAACAAGCAGCTGTTTGTCGTCGTGGATACGGGGGGCGGCCTCAAGGTAGTAGCCGCCGATGACTATCTGTATAACTTCCGGGTCACTTCCACTGACTTCGCCGACAAAAGCACCCAGGTAAGGCGCAGCATTGCCAGCCTGGCAGTCACCTCCAATGGGGAGCTTTATGTACTCGACAAATACAACCACTGCATCTACAAATACGCCATCTCCTGGCAGTAAACCGACTTGGAAAAACTAGCAGCAGTATTCGCTAAGCACCGGCTTTGAACCAAAAGAGGTTGCGAACCAAAAGGCTTTAAAGCTGGCACGCCTAAAATTCCAGTCTCAGGCTAGCAATGTTTAAAGTTACGGTTTCGATCTACTTACTGTCTAATGAATTGGGATCGGACACGTGACTGATCTGAACCGCAGATTTAGCTTTAAAGTATAAAAGCTGTTTAGACTTTTAGGAAAGACTGATCTTAGGACCTAATTATCGTCGAAAAGTCGGTTTCGCTTCGCTGATTCACCGGTCTTTTATTGTTTCCATCCCTAAATTTGACTCTCTTTCCGGCGGCCGGTTGGGAAAAAACACACTATGGAGCAGTAAAAATGGTCGCAGTACGTAGAGGGGTAGCCTCCCGCCAAGGGTAAATCTTATCCTGTCAGCTGCAAAAGTGTCTGAAAGACAAAACTACCGGGAGTCGTGGATGTAATGCTCTAAGCTGTCAATGATGAACTTCTGCTCATCAATGATGTGCTTAATTACATCCCCAATTGAGATTAAACCAATTAGTTGCTCACCGTCCATTACGGGCAAATGTCTGACGTAATTATTAACCATTACTGCCATGCAGTGATCAACCGAATCGTGGGGCGTAACCGTGATAGGGTGTTCGGTCATTACCTCCCCAAGGGAAGTATCTTTGGAGGCTTTACCTCTGAGGATGAGTTTCCGGGCGTAATCCCGTTCCGTAAAAATACCTGCGAGGTGATTATCTTCAATCACTAACAAGGCTCCCAGGTTTTTCTCAACCATCACTTGCAGGGCATCATAAACTGTTCTGTCAGGAGAAAGGGAGTAGATAACTTTTCCTTTTACCTGCAATATGTCTCTGACTTTTCCCATTGTACCCTCCTTTTGAGCAAATACGCGATGTATCGAAAAGATGATTGAGGGTAATACTTAATATGAAAAAACAAAATTTTTTGCTGAAAAAATGCTATAAATTTTTCGGAGCGCCTCTTACTGGTTGTCTCAATTAATTTCATGCACCTTTCAACGGCAGCAGACCTTTTGCAGGCCCCCACTCATGGCGGGAACTCCATCAATTAATTCCTGCCCAGTGAGGCATAGTCTTGGCAAAAGCACGCCATCCGAACCAACTCTGCAGCACCCTTTTCGTCCGGGTATCTCATTCTTACATGAGATCAGTGTAATTGGCCCTAAAACGCAAAAGTCATCAAACCATACTATAGCCGATGGGCGCACGCAATACCTGGAAGGCGAGGTATATCTTGATTTCAGGTAAAGTGCCTCTGTCTTGCTGGCAACCAATGGTAGTTCAGGAGAATACCTAGCTGTTTGGCCCGCTAGGCTTTAGTACTCATAAATTGGTCTTCCTACAATAAAAGCACAAAAAATAAAGGTAACGCATGGCTAACCATCGTAATCGGTAACGTTCCAATACATAGACAGGACCAGTATGTGCTGCTATTTAGCGAGTTGGAAGGTAGATGAGCAGCTTTACTGCGTGGCGCAGGATTACGACAAAAGCTTTCGGACGGTACTCAAAAACATCTTTTTATCAGTAGCTCAAAAAGAGTTGATTAAGATTTTCCCAGAAGTATGGATCAGCTGCCATTTTCGGGCATCAATAGTATTACCTGCTTTTCAACGGGCAGTTAAGCCGGGAGCTTGTTTTGCGACTTGTCTTTGAGCGGGGAGCAATGACCTTCTACACTTGACAAGCCGCCGTTTAATCTGGCAGCCCTTATCTTATAGAAGGTGTACAACTGGTGTAACGACGTAATGTATCCCTGTTTTGATTCGGAGAAAGCATTCGAAAAGCTCTGCTTGAAGCCTAGCCCTTTGATTTGCGAGGCGTTGCTTGATCGGCGTTCGGGCCGGACCTTGCGTGGCTACGCTAATTTTGCATATGGCTTACCACCAGAAAAGCAGGCCTGATAAGAGCCATGTTTCTGGTGGTAAGCAGGAGAAGGGAGAGGAATTTAAAAGAACTTTTTGAGTAAGCCAAGTACGCTGCTGGCTGGTTGCTGATTACCAGTGAGCAGTTGGGTAAATACTTGCTTATCTTCTGAGCTGATATCGGTACGAAACTGAACTTGGGTAGGGGCAATCTCTTTAGCAGCCATCTGCCAGCTGGGAAACTGCTTGTGCTGAATCGGTCCGTAGGAAATAATCAATGCTTTCTCGTGCCGCTTGTCACTTTTAATCTTCTCATATAACCCTAGTATCTCTTTGGCATCTCCCTCCAGATACTGAATAAACTTGGTCTTGGAGTAAAGTAATACGCCAGTAATATGTAAGGAGGCATTGTTTTTTTGGCAGGAAGCGAGGATTTTTTCGATTTCCTCTCCGCTGCAACTAGCTTTTCTACTGCTTACGTAAACAAGATGGGCTAACATGATTTTGGTTGGGGTAAAGTCAAACTTGATTCTAGGAGCAACTGCTGGTTAAGAACTTCCTGGTTGCTACATGCATCTATACTTTTGGTAGGGAATGGGTAGCCATTATGCGGGCAGGCAGGAAAGCTTAGGTGGGTAAGGTTTCTAGCATTTTTTCTAACTTCTGGCAGCTAAACCGCTAAAGATTATGGCATAAGAGGGCCTCTTACGGGTACTGGTTTCCCCAAAGTTAGTCCAGAGCCTGCCGGTTTACTTTGATCAGGTAATGAACCAACAGCAGGTAAGATAATAAGCTTAATTGCGGAGTTAAACTTGGTACGGTCTGTCATTACTCCAAAGGTTAAGCAAGTAACTTTACCTGCAAGAATGGGGTGCCATTGTCTGGACTTTGCTATGACTTTAGGAATACCCACCCTCTGGTACCTGCCAGAGGTGATAGTACCTGTTTCTTCTTATCTGCTTTTTGCTCTTTTGTCAACTATAACCAAAAAGATTGCTTTGCGGGGAAGGTGCCATCCAAAACAAGGACCTGCTGAAAGTATGTTGCTAAAGAATTCTCTGGCATTTCCTCAATTTCTTCTGTAAATTGATTGATAGCTAGAACGGTTTTCAGTGGGCGATAATGCAGTACCCCTTATAGGATCTCTATTGTCACCACAAAGCCTTTTTCAGCGTTTGTTACCCCTTCCCACTTGATAACCGCTGTGATGAAACGCCTTACCTTAATTGTTGTCTGTTTTTTCCTGATGCTGCTTCCCAGTAGGGCAGCCCAGCTTCTCATTCCAATGGACGCTACGCAGAGGGATCACCTGAAAGCGTACGGGATGGCTTATTGGGCTTTGCAGAACGAGCAGGAAGTAGACTGGCTGTTAAATTATAACGGCGGAAGTTTCTCCTGCCGTCATACTTTAAAACTGGAAAACGAATTAGTGGTGAGGGGTATCTCTTATGTAGTCCTCTCCGATGCCCAGTACAAGGACATTCTTAGCCAGATTGCCAACCCGGAGGTTAATATGGAGGTGATGAAGCTGGAAAAAGCCCCCCGCATTGCCATTTATTCCCCTAAAATCAAACAACCTTGGGACGATGCTGTGATGTTGGTGCTCACCTACGCAGAAATACCCTATACAGTGGTGTACGATGAAGAGGTGCTAGCGGGAAAATTATTGCAATATGACTGGCTGCATCTGCATCACGAAGATTTCACGGGTCAGTATGGCCGATCCCTCAGGCACCGAAACGAGTCCTGGTACCAAGCCCAAAAGCAGGAATCGGAGGGACTGGCTAAACAATACGGATACGGCAAGGTATCGCAGATGAAACTGGGAGTTACTACTAAAATAAAAGAATTCGTCCTGGGAGGAGGTTTTATGTTTGCTATGTGCTCGGGCACCGATACGTATGATATTGCCCTGGCGGCCAATGGCGTCGATATTGTAGAGGCCTTATTCGACGGAGATGGCGTAGACCCCCAGGCACAGCAAAAACTAGATTTCAGTAACACCTTTGCCTTCCAGAACTTTAGGGTCAACCTGAGTATCGAGGATCGAGGTTTTTCGACAATTGAAAATTCCCGGTGGGAACGGGGCCTTTCAGAAGGAAATGATTTCTTTTCGCTGTTCACTTTTTCTGCTAAATGGGATCCGATTCCGGCCATGCTCACGCAGAACCACGAAACCATGATTAAAGGATTCATGGGGCAGACCACTGCCTTTAAAAAACAGTACGTGAAAGCGGATATCACCATTATGGGGGAAACAAAAATGGCCAGCGAAGTGCGTTACCTGAACGGCACGGTGGGTAAAGGCACTTTTACCTTTTATGGCGGCCATGACCCGGAAGATTACTGGCATATGCCGGAAGAAGAATCTACGGATCTTTCGCTGCATCCTAACTCGCCAGGATACCGCCTGATTCTGAATAATGTTTTATTTCCGGCTGCCAAAAAGAAAAAGCAAAAAACGTAATGGGTGAAGACCAATCGGGAAGCAGAAAAGTAGGGGATCTTTCCGATTGTATCCAACTAAACCAGTCAATTCAAGCAGTTTCCTCAAAGCGCCATTGAAATGAATGGTTACCGATCTTTTGTAAGATAAGGGGGCAGATTATTCAGTTTTGGCGGGGTGGAAGCAGTAGGAGGCGGAGTGCCCCAAGCGGAGCGTAAAACAAGTTCTACGTGTGTTTACCGGTCGTATCCCTACCACCAGATTGGTACTAACCATTTATTGAGGTTATTGAGGGGAGGAGATAAATCGGATTGCCAATCCGGGCTCACCTGGTGTGCGCATGGCAACTATCTCAGCGAAGCTAAATGCCGAACAACTATCGGCCACCATCGGGTTGGTCCGCATTTAGCTTCACTGAGATAGTTGCCATGCCGAACTGGAGAAATGGCGGATTTGCAATCGCCAAAGGCCTTACAGTAGCTTATTGTAGACCTTTTTATTTAGCACCACCCCTCATTTATTTATTAAAGTCTTTTCGGGTAAAGGCTTATAGGGCTGAGCCAGCAGGGGCAGAATCTCAACAAACAGGGCATCAAGTTCCTCTTTTAGAGTAATCTGGCAGGTCACTTTGTCATTGAACCGAAGGGCCTCCATCTCCAAACCGACACTAGTCCCGGGAGCCAGTTATTTTAACGACCATCCAGCTGCACTGGATTCCCCTGCAAATCCAACAGGATCACTTTTCCTTTCAACCGTTTTACTTCCTCCAGTTGGGTTGCCTGATCACCCACTACCAGGTAAATCATATCTCCCTCCTTCAGATACGTATTTATCGCGGATTTAAAATCGGCAAGTGACATATTCATCAGTTCCTGCTGGTCTTCTTCGATGAATTTAATTGATTTGCCGTATTTACTGATCTGCTGTAAGACCCCCAGTTTTGCGCCCAGGCTTTCATAAGCCAGGGTGTTACTTTTCAAAACCTTGTTTTGGGTAATCATCACCTCCTGGTCAGAAAAGTTTTGCCCGTACCCACCGAGTATGGTTTGAATAATCTGCAGGGAAGGCAATGTAACATTGCTGCGGACACTGGTGGTCACCATAAACGGGCTCTGTACTTTCATTTTATTGACGAACGAATAAGCGCCATAGGTATAGCCTTTTTCAATTCGTAACGTTTGGAAGAGTTTTCCGCTCGATCCGCCGCCCAGTACCTCATTGACAAAATCAAGGTTATTGCTGTTTCGATCAGTGGCAGCAAGGGCCAGCCTTCCCGCGTACAAGACGGACTGTTTGGCGCCAGGAAAATCTACAAAGTACACATTGCCGGCGGGTGCTTGCTTGGGAGCCCCCATAGCAGGACCACTGACTGTTTTCGGTTGCCAGGCATTTTCTAAACTCTGTATTGTGTTAAGTACCTGCTCTTTTTGTACTGCGCCGGCAATGTGAAAGGAGGCCCGCGACGGAGAAATGCAGGAAGAGTAATAGTTTTTCAGATCATCCAGGGTGATCGTTGCGGTCGTTTGCAATGTACCTGCCACAGGTGTACCGAAGATATGCTCTTGCCCGTACAGCAGTTTGTTGAACGTACGGGCGGCAATGGCCGGCGCATTGGCTTCGCTACCTTTCAGATTGGTTTCCAGTGCTTTTTTTAACCGCTCATATTCTGCTACGTCCCAGCGGGGCTGAAGCAGCATTTCCTGCGCCAGGGCGAAGGTAGCTCCAAAGTTTCTCGCCAGGCAGCTGGCACTGAGGCGGATCTCCTCGTTAGCGCAATGGACCGTAATGGAGGAGCCCAGCAAGCCAATAGCTTCCTCCAGTGCGGCAGGGGTTCGGTTGGCCGTTCCCTGCATCATCAGCTGACACATCAGACTGGCTGTGCCGGCCTTCTGGAGTGGGTCAAAGGAATGACCACCCGGAATGGTAATATCAAAATTTACCAGTGGAATCTCATTATTTTCCAGGCCTAAGATAGAAAGCCCATTTCCGGCCTTTGCCTGCCATACCTCGGGCATTTTGAAAAGAGGCCGCTCCCCAAAAGGTGGCTCCGACCGATCATGTTTGGTAGGGGTCTTTTCGACGTGTGCCTCCTGACCGCGGGAGACGTTTTCGTTCTGCACACCGGCTACGATCTGCTCCTGCCACACGGTGGCTGGCTGGGAGCCTTCCACTACCAGGGCAGTTTTGCCTTTGGGCACAACACTGGTCATCACGTAGTTTTTGCCTTTTATATACTGATTGTAGACCCGTATAATATCCTCACGGGTTACGGCTTGTGTCAACTTGGCTGACTTAATAATGTAAGCCGGATCTCCGATGAATTCATTGTCCCCGGCCAGGGTAAAAGCCTTATCAAGCACTGTACTAATCCCCTGATACAAGGAAGTTTCCTTTTCGGCTTTTACGCGCTGCAGCTCGCTGTCCGTAAAGCCTTCTTTTTCGAAACGGGTCAGCCCTGCTTCAATGGATGCTTTTACCTCGTCCAGATCGGTTTCGGCGTTGGCGCGAACCCGAAACACAAATTGGCCGGCCAGTTCATCGCTATCCTGCGAGCTGCTCACGCCTGGGGCTAATTTTTTCTCTTCCACAATGATTCTATACAGGGGTGACTTACGGCTGCCGCTCAGTAGTTCGCCCAGCATCTGGAGGGCATACATATCCCGATGGTAATTTTCCACGGTAGGAAATACCATGCGCAGTTCCGGCAGCCGGGCAAAGTTATCCTCCAGGTAGAGTGACTTTGTTTGGGCTAATGTGACCGGCATGGGCTTCAAAGGTTGTACCGGAGGTCCCTTTCGGATTTCACCAAACCACTGCTGTACTTTTGCTTTTGCCTGCTTGACATCAATGTCTCCGGCAATCACCAGCGTAGCGTTGTTTGCCCCGTAATACTGTTCGTAAAATTCTTTTACGTCTTCCAGCGTAGCCGCCTGCAGATCGGGCAGCGAACCGATTACTGTCCAGTTGTAGGGATGCTCCTTCGGATACAGATTTGAGCGGATAATCTCATCGGTATAACCGTAGGGAGCATTGTCTACTCTTTCGCGTTTTTCATTCTTCACGACCTGCTTTTCCGCCTCCAGCGCTTCTTTGGTGACCGTGTTAATCATATAGCCCAAGCGGTCAGAATCAATCCAGAGGATTTTATCAAAAGCATCTTTGGGAACTACTTCATAATACACCGTGCCGTCTGACCAGGTGCTTCCGTTCCGTTCCCCACCCCACTCGGGAATCAATTTACGATTGGCTCCTTGCGGCGTATTCTCGGAATCGTTGAAAGACATGTGCTCAAAGAAATGGGCAAAACCGGTCTTACCAGTCTTCTCCCGATTGGAACCCACGTGCATCATCGTAGCCACTGCCACAATGGGATCGGAATGGTCTTCGTGCAGGATTACTTCGAGCCCGTTATCGAGGGTAAACTTCTCGTAGGGCAGCGCGAAAGAAGGCTTATTGAGGGGAGTACTTCTTTGCCACTTCTTTTCCTGATTTACAAGAGAGCACCAAAAGCAAGATCAGCACTGAAGTAGTGAGGGATACGTATTTCATAGGCTTAAGCAGTAAACACAACTACGTTATAAAATCAATTCAAACACCGGCAGTAAATAAGATGAATGAAACCTTTTTGTGAGCTATATAGTCTCTCAGGATGAACCCGAGAAGGGGACATTACATTCCTAAAAATACTCATGTTCCTTTAAAAACTGCTTGGCGGTAATGAGTTCAGGCCGGGTGGAGTTAGCCGTGGTGCTACCATACTGATTAATTGCCGGTAATAGGAGGTCGCTTTTTGCGGGTTGCCGGATTTCTCAGTTGCCGACCCTCGCCATAAAGTCCATTAAACCGGTTGGGATGTTTTTTAAATTGTTCTCATAAGCTTCCAGTGCCTGGTCCGGTTTATTCATTTGCACTAACAAATCGGCTAGTAATTCTCTGGCCGGAATGACTTCACTGGGGTTACGGGATGTTTTTCAGTTTTGTCTTCCAGGTCTGCGGCAAGATTCATTAGCTTCAAAGCTTCCTCATTTTTCATTCTTTGAACTTTAGCTAGGCTTCCCGGCTTTAACCTGGATAAGTACCTGATTCATTTTATGCAGCGTCTTTTTGTGCCGTCAGTCCCTCATGAATCCGGTGAAGTTCTTTTAATTCCCGTTTTTGGCAGAATCAAGATTGCCGGTATGAACAGAGACCTAGCAAGCGGGTAAAATGGATAATGGCTTTCCTGCCACGGAAAATCTTTCCAGAGAAAGTTTGCAGGATGAACTTGTAGGTTGGCAGCTTCTTGCCAGCGTTTGTTTTCCAGTACATACCGGGCAGGAATAGCCGCAAAGGCATAGGCCACTTTAAAATTAACCGGATGCCTCATTCATTGTTTTCAGGTAATCCCATTGCCTTTTTGCCAGTTGATTTTCTCCTTTTGCAGGTAGGCATACACCAGGTAGTCCAGACCGTGGAGTTCTTCATCCCAATGCCCTTTGTACCCGCCGCTTGGGCATAGCATTGGGCAGAAGAAACCGATGCCAGATTTGATTGAATGCATTCCTCCCAAAGCCCTAATCGAGTAAAGATGTGCGAAGGCATATGCAAGGCATGGGCCGAGGAAGGAGCAATAGAGGCATATTTTCTGGTTGCTGGCAAGGCCAATGGGGCCAGTTTAGGGGAGTCGTAGGTGTGAATAATATAATGGACAATTCCCGGGTGGTGGGGTTGACTCAGATACAGTGCATTTAAGATAGAGCCGGCTTTTCTTTTCTGCTTGCTGAAAGACTTATCGGCTGGATCTGCGGCGGCATTCAGCGCCAAAGCATAAAATATCGACGCTTCTTTATCAGTTGGGTATTGATGGATAATTTTTCCATTGCTTTTCAAACTTTAAGCACCGGGTAGGATGATCGACTTTATCCCAATCTTTATAAAAGGAGTCAATAGCAGAAATATAGTCGGCTTCTTTTTTGACTTTTGGGTGATGGCCTGGGCTAGTCGGATAGCGCTTTGACCCTTTTTAAGTTCCGGTCCGAAGGAGGCGTCCATAAAGGGTGGAAATTACTCATGGCTACTCCCCAGTATGCCATGGCACATTCCGAATTTTTAGCAATAATTCTGCAAAACCTTTTCGGCTTCATCGTATTCAAAAGAGTGCAACAGCGCGCCAGAGCAAGATTAAAGTCGGCTTCTTCTTCCTTGCAGGAGGTGGCAAAGGCCACTGATCCAAATTCCTTATCTGGTGGTCCGCAGGTAATCACTTCGCCTCGCTTAAGATCCAATTCAGTACTGATCTCTTTTGACTGGTCCGTGTGTTTTTTCCGGCATGACAGGGGCGCCAATACAAATTAGAATAAAAAATACAGGTTGTAACTTAAACAATAGCTTTTTCATAGTCTGAAGATGGCGTTTTTTTGAATGATCTATTATAATTATTAGCCAGTCACCGGATAATTTTTTTAAGAAGATGTATGATCGTTACCCCACTAGCTATTGCAACCGGATGTGCAGCGGGCGAAAAGGCCTAATAACCAAGTTGACCGGCGAGGCAAAAATGGAGCAGCCTCCATTCTAGGCCATTCCAACGTATCAAAACCCTCGCATACCCTTCCCGTTGCGCGGCTGGTCCTGCGCTGAGGCAGGGCGGGTTGTCGAAGGGTGTTGTGCGTAGTTACTTTATCCGGTCATTTTTTTTGCAACTTCTAAATAGGCATTAGAAGTTACAAATTCAATACATTCTCCAATGATTTGGCTTAAGAGTTGCTTTTCGGCTTCCACTACTCTTGAGCCCCATATTATTTTGTTTTATCGAGAGAGAATTTTTGATTCGATTTCGGATCGAATTTCAATTTCATTTCTATTCAACAGTAAACTTCCAGGACAGGCAGGGCTGTACAGTTTAGTTATAACAACCACTGAAATAGGGTTTTAATATTGTGCGCATGGAGATCAATGGCCGTTTTTGACACATTTATATCCTTTTAGGCGCATTAAGTTCAAGGCAATATTTTTGAGCAAGGATACATTTTTGGCAGCCTGTTTGTGAGCAATCTGGTTTTTGTCTTCTCCCATTGTGACATCTTTTACGTAGTGTAAGCGATTCTCCACTGACCAGTAGGAACGGATAAGTTCTCCAGCCTGAGCGGCTTCCTGCATGTTGCGGCTCAGGATATAGTAATGGGTCTTATCATAGGTTTTGCCTTTTCTAATCCCCATCGTCTCAGCACGAGAAAGCAAGCAATACCTACGTACGTCTGCTGCCAATGCGGGGGAGCTTTATAAAGGCACCCTCCGATGTTCGAGTCTGCCCCGGTTCTTGTGCCGCTTTCATGGCTATCAGTAGGCTTTTGGGCAAGGGCTTCCTGCTTGATAAGTGTTAAGAGCTTGTCTTGATTGCCTTTTACCTGAATCAAGTAATCATTGCCGGATTCAACAATCACGGCTAGTGTTTTTTTTGGCAATGCAGCGCATCCAGCGTGAGCATAGCGCCTTTTAGATGCAGTTGTTGGATTAACGCCTGACCACTTTTGCTTCATCTTCCTTGCCATTATGATAAGCTTCCAGGCTATGCACTAAACCAGACTGATGCGAAAACACCTGGACCATGGCCACAAAGTCCTGGTAGCTTTTATAATCACTTAAGGTAGATTTCAAACTCTTTCCATCAGGGAATAGTTTTCTACCGGCAAGTGTTGACTTTGCATCCAGGCTTCAAACTGCTGCTTGACGGCTTGAAAATCCACTTTGCCTAGTAAACTACTAATCGTTACATGATTAGGTACGCCATGCCCAAAGCCAAATAATCTCACAAATTCCCAGGTGTCGTTGCATAAAACGGGCTAGTTCCCGGTAGCCATACCGTCCACTCAAGTTACCCATGATTACCATCGCCAGCACCGCTGGTAAAGGGTGCCGACTACCAGCCCGACGACGTGGGTCAGGTATGTTTTCCAGATATGAGAGTAAATTTTGTCCTCATCTCTATTGTGTTTTCAAGTAAATCTACTAAGGTCCAATATATTATACATAAACTGTACAGCCCTGCCAGGACAGGGGGCATAGTCCTGCTTTTGTAAGGAGACCAGCTAAAGAACTTGTGTAATAGGAGCATTCCCGCCATCGCAGCGTGAAAACTTCTTCATCAACCTCTGGTCAGCTCTCCTATGGTCAGCTCTCCTAGCTTATACCTTTATGGATTCATTTCCTTCTATTTCCACTTACGTTTTCAAACTCGGAAAAGGTGAATCATTAAATATTGTACTTATCTGATAATTCCCCTCAAAACTCACGTTTTTAGTACAAGCTCTTGCTACAAGCTGTCATAGTACGCCAGCAGCTTTGCTACCGAAGCTTCGTCTTTGAAATCGATTTTTTCTTTCTCCACAAATTCTTTTACAGTCGACTGTTTATCCTGGAGAATATCCAAAATAGCTTTTTTGTTCATTCGTATTTTAATCAGCGTTTGGTCGGCTTTTTGAGATAATACTCTGACTGGCTGACCAACTCATCGTAGGCCGGTCGGCGCTGTAGGCACCTGGTAATTAGCCTTTACCAAAGACTTATTGTGTTTGATCAGTAAGGCCATTTTACCCTCGTAAAGTACCTGAAAGAATGCTGATGTAAGCCCGGCATCAGCGGTCTTCAGTCCGGGAAACTTCTTGAACAGGTACACCTTACCGGATGTCCTTGAGTTGAAAATGACTTACATTCCCCGTATTGATCAAAACGGAATCTCCTTGGGGGCGTTTGGCCACCAGCTGGTTTTTGTACACATCATGTTTAAGGGGCAGCGCGGCTGATTTTTTGCCATCACTGTAGAATAACACGCCTTCGGACCAGGATTGCGTAAAGAACGGTGAACCTTTTACCCCTTCATACCGCGTATCATACGTACGGACCACATTGCTGCTGCCGGCCAGGGCATTGACGTTTTGCTGGGCATCGTATCCGCTTTCCTGCCCGTAAACCGCAGTAGTAGCAAGTAAGCTACAAGAGTAAAGTGCTTCATATGGGTAAGAGAATATCCGGAAAATTGTCAGTTTGCCTTGAGTTTGTCAAATCGCTACTACGGTTTTTTCTCCGGTACTTACCATGAGCTTCTCCACTTCCGTAAAGCCCATATCCTGAAGGTGCGCTTGGCGTATTGGTGTAATACTTTCTGCTTAGCTTCCGAGATTTTGCCCGGCACAAAATTCATAATGGTTGTTTTCTTCCCGTTGGCAATCACCCGGTCGGGGAGCTGAAGATTCAGGGTTTTGCGGCAGACAATATCACGGGAAGGCTTGTTTTTAACTGAGTCGCTGAAATGAGGTTGCAACAACGGATGCAGCAGCAGTTCCGTCAGGTCCTGCCCAATTGCGGTCTGTTCTTCGTCGTCAATAGCTCCTTCCAGGCGCAGTCTTTCGAGACAGTTAGACAAGTCATCCGAACATTCCAACCGGGTCAGCGCAGTGCATATCCGTTGGTTCAGGTCGTTCTTCTTGCCGTACGAATCTACGTTGAACAGGGAAGCCGCCAGACGGCGTAGCCGGGCTTTGTCCTGCCAATCACCTCCGGCAGGATTATCCAGCCATAGAATATCTTCCGTCTCCAAAGCCGCTGCTTGCCCTTTTTGGGTAGCCCTTCAGTTAATATAAAGTGCTGTCGCTCCGGTTCCCGAGACCGTTATCATTAAGGTACTGGTAGAGAAGATACTCCACACTTTCCCCACGGGGTTTTTCAAATTCATCCAGACGGGCAATCAGATACAGGCGGTCCGTGGGCCGGGTCAGGGCCACGTAGAGCATATTCAGGTTTTCGATAAAAATGGTATCGGATGCCTGCTTGAATTGCGTACGCAGTGGCGTACGGCTCAGGTTTTTGAAGTGACCGCGGCTGCTTTGAGGGGAAATTTGTGCAGGTGCTGGGTGGGATAACTTAAGGATTCTGGTTCCAGGCGCAGCCAGAAAGTATCCCGGGGGCCAGGTTCCAGCGACCACTCGGCAAAAGGCACAATGACTACCGGGTACTCCAGTCCTTTGGCTTTGTGACTGGAAGTAACCGTCACGGCCTCCTGTCCTTCGGGAATATTAATGCAAAGGCTCTCCTTTTTCCGTTCCCAGTACTCCATAAAATCAGCCAGGTGGTTGCTTTCTTTCGTGGAAAATTGCAGTACTATATCCAGGAAACGGAACAGGTAGGCCGATTGGCCCGCCTGAGTAAGCAAATCAAAGGTTTGTATCAGTTTCTCGGCGAGTTCGTACAAGCCTACCCGTAGCAGGCGGTATGGGTTCAGGGAATAGCCTTTTTCCTTCAGGTAGTCAAAAAAAGGATTAAAAGAAAGACTTTCCGTAATGTTTTGCTGCTCCTCGGTGGTGAAAACCGGCACATTCCCCTGAATTTCCCGGTGAAACAGATGCAAGGCTTCGTACCGTAATAAGGCGTCGCCGGGCTGGTACAATACCCGGAAGAAGGCAATCACCAGCGAAACGGCGGGTGAATACTGTAATAACAATGAGTCTTGGGAAATGACTGGAATGGCTGCCTCCTTTAGAAAATTGGCAATGAGCTTTCCATTGCGGTTGCTGCGGTTCAGCACGGCAATGTCACCCAGCGAATACCCGGCGGCCTGGGCTTCTCCGATTTTTTGCAGAATGGCCATAAAGGTGGCAGTCTGGTACTTAGAAGGCACTATCTTGGCATCTTCGGCATCGGTTTTTTCGATAAACTGAACTTCAATGTGGCCACCGGTCTTTGGGTTTTGTACCGGCACTTCCTGGGCGGCATAGGCATCATATACGTCGGCCAGTAGTTGTTTGTCATGCCCGTATTTATCGGTCAGCAGCCGGAAAAGCTGATTGTTGAACTGCACAATTTCGGCGGCGCTTCGGTAATTGGTATTCAGCCGTTCGAGTTGCAGGGCGTAATCAAAGGTTTCGTAGCGCATGCCCAGTACGTCCTGCTGGTCGTGCCGGGCAATCAGTTCGGGAAAGCGTTTCTGCGACAGGAATACAATCTGCTCCATGTCGCCGCCCCGCCAGCCGTAGATAGCCTGTTTCGCATCACCCACCACCAGGCTGAAGTGTCCCTTCGCCAAACCATTTTCCACCAGCGGTAGTAGATTGTTCCACTGCAAGACAGATGTATCCTGAAACTCGTCAATCAAAATATGGTTATACCGTTCACCCAGCCGTTCGTAGATAAAAGGAACCGGCTCCTGCAAGACAATGTTAATAATGGCCTTGTTGAAGTCCGAAATGTGAATGGCGTTTTTTTCAGTCTTTACCCGGGCCAGTTCCCGGTTAATTTCGTGGATCACGGAGAGTTTATAGAAATGCTTGAGAATGGAGCCCAGCAGCATCCATTCGCCCTTCAGCCTCTCGATTTTTTCAAAATACTCGGCCAGTTGAGAACTGATATTCTGCACGGCGTGCCGCTTGTCTTCTTTGATCTTGGCGGGAGTCCATTCGTCCTGATACACCGCTTTCTGGATAGTCGCGGAGGGTTCCTTGTCGAGATTCCGTTCGGGACTTTCGACCAATTTTTCAAAGTAGCCGAAAATACCATTTCTGCCACCGGAAAAATGACTGCTGTCCAGTCCCTTTTGTTCAATCAGGTGCAGAGCCGTATCCGCCAGGGCTCCGATTTCCCCTTTCAGTAACTCCTGGGCTCCGGTTAGACTTTCCCGGAGTTCCCGGAAGTCTTTTAAGGTCAAGTCTTTCAGCTTCGTTACTGCCCCGTATACCTTTTCGTTTAGTAGTTGCATCCCGAAACCGGACAAATCCAGCGGCAAGCTTCCCCAGCTTTGGCCTTCATCGGCTTTTTCCAGGGCGTATTCCTCCAGCGTTTGCGAAAGCAACACTTCTTCGGCGGCTCCGATCCGGTTCAGCAGACGGTCTACGGCGTTGTCAAGCAAGTCGGCGGTTTCGAGGTCCACCTCATAGTTAAAAGGCACGTCTAGCTCTTCGGTAAAGGCACTAACCAGCCGGTTAACGAAACTATCAATAGTACTGACGGCAAAATCAGAGTAGTCGTGCAGGATGTTGGTAAAAATGCGCCGGGCCCGTTTACGAATGATTTCTTCCGTAATCCGTTCTTCGGGATCGGGGTAGTGGTTCAGTTCCTCGATCACGCTCCGCGGCAGTGGCGCGTTGCCGCCCCGCGCTGATTCGGAAGGTCATTTTCGTTCACGAACCCTTTCAGGGCCAATAAAATTCGTTCTTTCATCTCGCTGGCGGCATCGTTAGTAAAAGTAATGGCCAGAATGTGCCGGAAGTAGTTCGGATTGTCGTGCTGCAGGGCCAGCTTGAGGTATTCTTTGGTAAGGGTATAGGTTTTACCGGAACCGGCGGAGGAACTATATATCTTGAAAGGTTGCGCAAGCATGAAGGTAAAAGGCTGATGGGTAGATGTGGCAATGTACTGGTGAAAAACAGCCGCATTCGTAAAGGTAGCCAGAATCAATAATACGCTAAGGCTATATCCAAGGCCCGGAGCTTCTCCTGAATATCGGCCCGCGAAGGAAGCAGTTTTTCCAATTCGCGGGGGAGTTGGTCTTTAATGGTATAAGACGAGACGCCAATGGGTTGATTGCTGTCCTTTAAAAGCATACTCTACCACCAAGCGCGTTTCTTCGTCTGGCAAATAATGATGCCAATCGAAGGGTTTTCTTCCTCCAGCCGTACTTTATCGTTTAACAGACTCAGGTAGAACTGCATCTTCCGGCATATTCAGGCTTGAAGTCTCCTACTTTTAGTTCTATGGCTACCAGACACCGCAGCTTTCGGTGATATAGTAACAGGTCAATGAAATACTCCTCCCCCTCAACTTCCATCCGGTACTGATTTCCTACAAAAGTGTAGTGCCTCCCATTTCAAGCAGGAAACTGCGGATGTTTTTCACCAAGGCTTTCCTCCAGTTCATGCTCAGCGTGTTCATTGGCTAGCTCAAGAAAACCAAAAGTATATTCGTCTTTTACTGCTAAATTGGCTTGCTGCCGGTACTTTTCCGGCAAGGTCTGCTCAAAATTGGTCTGGTTGAGCAAATATTTCTCAAAACTATGGTTAGCGATTTGCAGGGAGAGCACATTTTTCGTCCAGCCGAATTTGCGGGTCATCTTCAGGTAAAATTCCCGTTCCTCATCTTTTTTGCATTTTTCCATAATGATTAAATTATGCGACCAGGCAATTTCTCGCACCAGAGGTACAGTATTTTCCCTGGTAGGTAAGGTAGGAAACTGCGCATCCGCCACAGGTTTGCACTGAAAAACCTCCGTACCCGGAAAGGCTTGCTGTAAATCCTTGGCTAACTGCTCCACCACTGATTTACCCCAGCCTTCAGCCTGCTGTCGTTCCACAATGCGTTCACCGATCTGCCAGTAGAGCTCAATCAACTGTTTATTAACGGCCTTTAGTGCCTCGTATTGAGACTGCTGGATGAGTTGCTGATTTGAGCAAGTAATTGGGGGTAATTCGCTGTCATACGGGACGGGCTTAGGTACCGGGTGATGGGTGGATGTGGCAATGTGCTGGTGAAAAACAGCCGCATTCGTAAAGGTAGCCAGAATCAATAAAAAGCCACCTGTAAGAACCGGTGGCTTTGGGGATACTTGCCAAATCTAAAGCATGCGCTAAAAGAATTCGAATGGTAACCTTTAATTTGAGTAAAACGCTAATTACACTCACACTGTTTACACTCCTCTAGAGTTTCAAAAGGAACTATTCCCTGGCATCCCCCATAAGTGAATTCTTTGCATCGTTTTTCCTCTTTATCATAGTATTTAATAAAGTTGCTTGGCAAGGCCCTGTTTCCGGTTCCAGTTGGCATCTTTCTGATTGTGCGCAGTCTTTTTGCACATAGAAACACTAAGTGCAACCAATAATAAGCTAGTAATTCTGAAGCTGTTATAGGATAATCTCATATTAATATGACCCAATCAACCTTTTGAGCGTTGCATCAAGTTTACTTTTATTGATTTACTTATAAACTCTTTTAAGGCATTAAACTTGTTCCTAAATAGTGAGCGGATACTCCATAAGATGAAAATTCCAGATTCCACAGGCGCAATGGCCATTACTCGATCATTGAAGGCTAAAGATTTGTTGCGATAGACTTGGGCAACAACCCCTAGTCGTTTAGAACCTGCGATGGCATTCTCGACTTTCACCCGAATGGTAGCGTGCTCCCGGTTTTCTTGTTTTTGTTGTTGATTGAGCTCAGTATGGGGTTTGTTTTGGATTTACGGAGTTTGCGATGGGGTAGTTGAATGGAATCAGTAAAGTAGTCTTTGTCCATGCCTAAGTAGCCTAAATCCACTAACGTTCGGTAATCGTCAAATAAGCCTAAGTTGACATCAAATTCGCTTTTCAATAAAGTATAGTCGTGCATCGAACCCCTTACGGTCTGGCCCAGGTAATGAATATAGGTATCTTCACCGGCAATTAAGGTATTCTAGTTCCGAAGATGTACAACGTATCAGGTCCAGGTATGCCTTTTTTACCCGAATAGTTCTCCTGCTCTAAGTAGGCAAGGCTGCGTAAATAAGGACGTTCACTAGCATCTACCAGAATCGTTTTTAAGTCTTTAAACACCTATGGCTACCTCATGGGATACCTGCATCTGTTCTAGCGAAGTAATCTCCCTGGACGTGGGTAGCACGCCTAGGCTTTGCAAAGTTAGCTCTAGGGCCAGGGCCAGTTTATGGGCATTTTCACAGGCCTTCGAGCGGGATAAGCCAAAGTTGGTAGCCAGTACATCAAATGTAGGATACACTTTCAGGTAATACAGAATGAAAAACAACTTAGCTTCTACACTGGACAAGATGCCTTTACGGCCACCACCTGCTTTTCGTTTTCGGGGCTTATTGATTGAATCGAAACCAGAATCTAATACTTGCTCATAGCCTTGGGCAAAATGCACACTTAGTAAGCAGAACTCGCTTTAAATCCAGTCCGGTTAAGAACGCATTTGCCGGTCATCCTTAATTAAATTTACATCCATGACGCATACTACCTCTTATTTTAATCTTTCCTCCCTTATTTAGAGACAAGTCTATTACTTTGATCGCTGAATCCCTACAACCCCCTTCTTTTGTCCCGTCCAAAGCTTTACCCCGTTCGCTTCAACTTGCAACTGGGGCAAGTCTTCCGCAGGGTAAAGCCCAGTTTTCGGGTTCGTGGCCAGTAGGGAAACCATAGCAAACCGGAAGTTGTATTCCCATACGGCTTCGGCTATAATTTCGTAGTCGGTTTTGCCAAAGGGCGTTTCGTTATCCTTGGAATCGGTAAAATGTCCAACAACCAGCCCGGCTAAGTTTTTTTAATTTCCCGGCCCGCTTCAGCTGGATCATCATCCGGTCGATGTGGTACAGATATTCATTGATGTCTTCCAGAAACAGGATTTTACCGGTAGTATCTGCATCCGAAGCTGTACCCACAATGGTGACCAACAGCGAAAGGTTACCACCGATAAGTACACCGCTGGCCCGTCCTGGACGGTTCAAAGGATTAGGTGCGGTCTGGGAGTGAGTTCCTTACCCGACAGGGCATCTTTGAGGCTATTGATGGATTGGGGCGTGTCCCGGTCAAAAAAGCAGCGGCATGGTCGCGCAGGCTTTCAACTCCCAACTGGTGCAGATGGCTGTGGAGGGCCGCAATATCACCGTAACCGACTACCCATTTAGGGTTTTGCCGAAATTTCGAAAAATTGATCTTATCAAGAACCCGCGTAGTGCCATAGCCCCCACTGGCACAAATAATCGCTTGTACTTTTGTATCATCCAGGGCGTTTTGTAAATCGGTGAGGCGTTGTTCATCCGTGCCAGCAAACTGATTCGAAGTAGAAAACAGAAATTTGCCGGGTTTTACCTGCCATCCCCAGCTTTCCAGGGTACGAATGGCCGATTGCACCTCAGCCACCGGGATTTTACCCGCCGGGGCAATGAGGGCTACGGTGCTGCCTTTCTTAAGGGGAGAGGGGCGTTTCCAGCCGTTTTGCATTGAAAATGAGAGTTATCTGTAAGTTTATTGACTTTTTTATGAGAAAATTTAACGCTTCAATAACACAGGTTACGGGCTAAATTAGTTAATTTGGGATGGTTTTTGCCCAAAAAGATGAACGTTTCTACTACCCAACCTTTCCAGATTGTTTATTCCCTTTATCAGCATGAGTACCTGGGTTACTTATTCGAATCGTTTGTCGTGCAGGTCAACTCCAAAGGTCAACTCACGTTCCAGTACCAGAATATTTCAACTAAGAACGCCAATGAATTCGCTGCCGGCATAGATGAAGTTGATTACCAATTGGTTGAATTGATGGATTCTATTGCGCAGGATGTAATTTTGCGGAAGTTTTACAATAAAAAAATTAGTACGGTTGACTTCTTCCTGAAAATTTATGACCCTAAAAAAGGAGATAAGGATATTCAGGAGGCTATTGAAAACTATCTGGAAGAACGCCGGTCCCGAATCCTGGAACTATTGGGCGATAAGTGGCTCTATATCATGGGCAACGACGGCAACCCGGTCTGGAAGCGTATTTTCCTATCATCGCAGAAAGCTTCCGTCCTGTTCCACTTTCGCCGTAATGAAGATAACACGCATTATTTTCCCACCATTAAGCATAACGGCGAGAAACTCGAATTTCAGTATAAGAACGCCCTGATCATCTGCAATGAACCCGCCTGGATGATTCTGGATGATAAACTGTTCAGTTTCGAGAAGAACGTGGATGGCAAGAAACTGAAGCCTTTTTTGAACAAGAAGTTTATTGAGATTCCGCGAAAAGTGGAGGAAACGTACTACGAAAAATTTGTGGCTCCCTTGGTGGCCGAGTTTGATGTATACGCCAAAGGGTTTGAGATCCGGTCGGAGTCCTATCACCCGATACCCGTCCTTACTTTTTCGGAGTGGAAAACTGCGGCTCCGGCGCTTAGCCTTTTTGCGGGTGATGGCGTGGCCGAAGAGGAAGAAGAGGAAACGGAAGGCAAAATCCTCCTGGACCTAGCTTTTCAATACGGTAAATTTTCTTTTCAGACCAATTATAGTACTGCTGATAATGTCAGTCTGGAGAAGACGGAAGATTCCTATATTTTTCACAAGATCAGGCGACAGCAAACGCAGGAAACCCGGCATCTGAATCTGCTGCGGGAAACGGGTCTGGAGTTTCGCAATGGTCGTACGCTGCTGGAAAAAAGTCGGGCCTTCGACTGGCTGTACCGGTACCGGCCACTTATTCAGGAACAAGGATTTATTCTACACCAGCATAATCAAAGCGGCAAACGATACTTTTTGGGTACTTCGTCCATTGATATCAATATCACCGAAAATAAGGATTGGTTTGACATTTACGGCAAGGTCCGGTTCGGCGAATTTGAGATTCCTTTCCTAAAGCTCCGTAGCCTGATCCTGCAGAAAAAACGGGAGTTTATGCTTACTAACGGAGAAATTGCCGTGATTCCGGAAGTCTGGTTCACCCAATACTCCGAACTATTGGCTTTTTCCGAGGATCTGGGGGAAGCCGGTAGTCTCACGTTGCGCAAGCATCACCTAGCACTGGTGCAGCATCTGGAAGGGGACAATCTGGCCCAAACCACGATGAGTCACAAGCTGCAAAGGCTTAAAGACTTTAGCCGGATGGATGAATACGCCATACCCTCTGCATTTAAAGGAGAACTGCGGCCTTACCAGAAGGCAGGGTATAACTGGATGCGTTTCCTGCAGGAATACAATTTTGGTGGTTGCCTGGCCGATGATATGGGTCTGGGTAAAACCATTCAGACCCTCACCTTATTACAGTCGCAGAAGGAAAAAGGCATCACTCAGGCGTCTCTGCTGGTGATGCCTACCTCGCTGATTTACAACTGGGAAGTAGAAGCCCGGAAGTTTACGCCGGAACTTAAAGTTTTTGTGTACACGGGTACCCACCGCGAAAAGAACGTAGAACAGTTTGCGGGCTACGATGTGGTACTAACCTCCTACGGCATCGTCCGGATTGACTCGGATATGCTGAAAGGGTATCTGTTCCACTATATCATCCTGGATGAGTCGCAGGCTATTAAGAATCCTACGTCCAATATTGCTAAGGCGGTGCGTAATCTTAATTCCCGGCACCGGCTGATCCTGACGGGTACCCCACTGGAAAACAGCACTTTGGATCTGTGGTCACAGATGTCATTTATTAATCCCGGTTTATTAGGGGCAGAAAAGTTTTTCCGCAGCGAATTTCAGATTCCCATCGAGAAGAAAAATGACGAGCAGAAAATGCAGCGGCTCTATGCCATTATTAATCCATTTCTGCTGCGGCGCCACAAATCCCAGGTTGCGACCGAACTGCCGGGTAAAATCGAACACGTGCAGTACTGCCGCATGACCCTTGAGCAGGAAAACGCTTACGAAGAAGCCAAGTCCTATTTCCGGAACAAGGTATTGGAAAAAATGGATGAGAAAGGCCATTTGCAGTCGCAGCTGATCTTGTTGCAGGGGCTTACCAAACTCCGCCAGATTGCCAATCACCCCAAGATGGTAGATCCGGCTTATGAGGGAGCCTCGGGCAAACTCGAAGATGTGAGGCACCGGCTGGAAACTGCCGTTAGTGAAGGGCATAAAATTTTGGTATTTAGCCAGTTTGTCAAACATTTGGCTATTCTGAAAGAGTGCCTGGAAGAGCTGCGTTTACCCTACGCCTACCTGGATGGCAGCACCCGTAAGCGAAAAGAACAGGTAGAATTGTTCCAGAAGGAAACCTCCATTCAGGTATTCCTGATTTCACTCAAAGCCGGTGGCCTCGGCCTGAACCTAACCGCCGCGGATTATGTATTCATTCTTGATCCCTGGTGGAACCCCGCTATCGAGGCGCAAGCTGTGGATCGGGCCCACCGGATCGGGCAGGAGCAAACCGTATTTACCTACAAATTTATCACCCGTAATACGGTAGAAGAGAAGATTTTAGCCTTGCAACGCAGCAAACAGCGGCTGGCTAACGAATTGATTACTACGGAAGAGAGCTTCGTGAAATCCCTGACCAGAGAAGACATTCTTTCACTGCGAGAGTAGGCTTCACGAGGTTCCGACGCCCCGGCTCGGCGGGGTCGCTATCTTCGTTGGGACCCTGGCCGGCATCGCGGTGTTGGGTCTTTGGGAGGGCCTCGGAGGGGCGTGGCCGTTACTCGTTGCAGCCGCTCTGATGTGGGGCGTCGGGCTGGTGGACGACCTTGGCAACCTGCACTTCGGTGCCAAGGTTCTCGCCCAGATGCTCCTCGCCT
>JAUJNL010000157.1 GCA_030448185.1 Cytophagales bacterium
GTAAGTACCGAGAACATCCACGACTTCATTACCAGCGCAATTCCTTTGTAATTGTTCTGTCCGGCTTTATCGGCAATAGTGTACATATTGTTCACCTCCCGCAGCGTCTCATACATCCTCGTCCAGATGGTATTTCGTTCACCCCAGATGTAACGATCTTCGTTTACAAATTGAATTTTAGCGGTTTGCTGGCTGACAATGTTGCCAATCCCCCAGGACTCTTCCATCACGCTATTCACGCTGGATCGAATGATAGTAGGTAGAAGCAAATCCGAAGTGACAGCATTAGGTACGTTCGGGTTAGTATTAATTTCTTCGAAATCCTTGTCGCAGGCACTCAGCAGCGAAACGCCAAGCGCTAATACGATTATTTTCAGGTTAATATATTTTTTCATATCCGTTGCGTAAGGGTTGAATAGAATAGATGTACAAGTTAGAAGATGCTTAACGCCCACCCAGGAAGTTGTTGGTGAGAACACCAACAACGGCGGGGAGAACATCGACGGTTTTCCGGGTAGATTCTCAGAGACGGAAACTTAGGTTTATACCGTAACTGCGGGTAGAAGGAATGGCTACGGATTCGGAGCCCGGAATTACGGTACCACCCGACACGGAGGAAGTTTCGGGATCAATGTGCGGTACATCCGTCCACAAGAACAGGTTCCGGCCTACCAGTGAAAGATTGATGTCGCGGAGCGGAAAACGGCCCAGTAACCGGTTAGGCAGGGTATACCCTAACTTCACCTCACGCAGCTTTACATACGTAGCGTCGAAAATAGACCCTTCCAGTACGCTACGCCCCAAGGTGAAAGCCGTGTGCCATTCACGGGAAGACATTTTTTCGTCGCTGGGCTGCGTACCGTTGGTATGGTACGAGTAGGAACCATCGCTGTTTTGCTGCGCCACCACGCCTGGTGCAAATACCCCATTAGCTGGGTCACTTAAATCATACCCATTGGCGCGGCCTTCCAGGGTTTCTTCCAATATGCCCCCTTCCCGGCCCACGGTGTAGGTATGGGAATATACTTGCCCGCCGTAACGGATGTCAAACAGGAAGCCCAAGCTCAAACCTTTGTACGTAAACGTGTTGGCTATACCGCCCAGCCAATCCGGATTATAGTTGCCTAACCGGATGGGAGCGGCCGTGCGGATGGGCACTGCGTAGGAAGTATCAATCCGGTTCAGCGCGCTGTTAAAGTAGGTATTGGCCTCGTTTACTACCTGCCCAACGTACTGACCGGTTGGATCGTAGTATTTGTCGTCCGGATTATTGCTTACCCGGGAGTACCCGTACCCGTACATATCGCCCATGCGTTCGTTTACGCGGGCTTCCACGGAGAAATAGCGGTCGGCTAACTGATACCGCGTAATGCCATCGGCCAATTCCAGTACTTTGCTGCGGTTGCGGGAGAAATTAACGTTAACATCCCACCGGAAACCCTCGCTGGGGGTGCGGATGGGAGTGAAGTTTAACATAACCTCGATGCCCTGGTTACGGATTTTACCCGCGTTTTGTACCACCCGGCTATAACCAGTTGTGTTAGAAAGGGGTACAAAAATGATTTGGTTTTTGCTGTCGGTGCGATAGTACGTAAAATCTATTCCAAGCCGGTTGCCCAATAAACGGACATCCGCACCGTACTCCTGGGAAGTACTGATTTCAGGCTTCAGGTTCAGGTTAGGAATTTGAGCGTTTTCACTAAATGTGGGGGTAGTTCCCCAAGGGGTGCCCGGATTAAAAGGTTGCGAAAACTGAAAGGGATCGGTATCATTTCCTACCTGTGCTACGCCGGCCCTTACCTTCGCGAAAGAAATTACATTAGGTAGATTAATCATATCCGAGAGTACCGCACTCAAAGAAGCGGAAGGGTAGAAGTAAGAATTGTCCGCACTCCCGGTAACTCCTTCGGGCAGGGTTAAAGAGCTAGACCAGTCATTCCGGGCAGTTACATCCAGGAACAAGTAGTTTCTAAAGCCGAGTTGGGCGGAAGCAAAGAGACTATTCACCTTTTTATCCGTCACATTCTGCCCGTACTGCAATGGAACCCGGGCATTGTTGAGGCTATACACGCCGGGAACTGTTAGCTGCGGGGCAAAAACATCGAGGTAGTCAAACGTATTTACCCGCTGGTTACCGCCTAAGGTACCACTCAGGGAGAAATCAGTATTCAGGGTTTTGTCAAATAACAGCAGCAAATCCGTGTTGCGTTCAATGGTTTCAATTGTCTCCCGCCGGAAGGAACCAAAGGGATAGCGTTGGGTGCTGAAAGCGCGGCGGCGCTCCCGGAGTTCGTCCTGGTAATCTACCTGGGTACGACCCTGCAAGGTAAGCCAGGGGAAAAGCTGGTAAGACAAAGTAATGTTACCGATTAGCCGGTCTACTTCCTGCCCGTTGGTGTTTTCGTAGACGTTGAGGTAGGGGTTATCGTGGTAATTGTAGTTGAAATTAAACTGTTGCCGGTCTTCCAGGCCGGATTGCCAGTAATTCTTTAAACTATTAATGTCCACGTGGCGGCCAAACCAGCAGTTGAACAGGTACATGATGTTTTCCGTACCGTAACTTAGATTCGGCCGGTTATTGCTGGTATTCCGGATGTAGCTGACATTGGCCCGGGCGGTAAACTTCTTGGTCAGCTTATACCCGCCGTTAAACGAAAAGGTATTCCGCTCCAGTCCCGTATTAGGCACAATACCCTTTTGATTGAGGTTGGTGTACGAAAGGCGAAAATCACCGAACTCATTACTGCCGGTCAAAGCAATATTATTCGATAAAGTTTTACCCGTTTCAAAAAAGTCACGCACATTATCGGGTCGCGCTACAAAAGGCGTAGGTGTGGCGTTGCCGGGACCTCCGGGCACCTTGGTGTCACCCGCCCGAAGACCTTTATCGGTAGGAGAATCGTGCTGCACCAGCAATTGCCCTTCCATGCGGGGACCCCAGTTTTCGTCTACGCCGTCGCGTAAGCCTCCGCCGGCGCCATCCCTGAAATTAAATTCACCGCCCAAACCCTGACCGTATACGTTCTGGTAATCCGGTAGCCGCAGCGGGGTTTCAAAGGTAATGTTGGAGTTGACGCTTACGCCGAGTCCTTTGGTGCCTTTGCCGCTTTTAGTAGTTATCACCACTACGCCGTTGGCGGCCCGGGAGCCGTACAGAGCAGAAGCATTGGCTCCCTTCAGCACCGTAATGGTTTCTATATCATCCGGGTTAACGAAGCCCGCACCATTGCCGTAGTCAGCCTCCTGGTTGTTGCGGCCCGACGAACCCGTGAAATTGTTATTAATCGGCATTCCGTCAATCACGAACAGCGGCTGGTTGGCATTAATATTCAGCGAACGTTCCCCGCGGATTGTGACGCGGGAGGAAGCGCCTACCCCAGCCGGGCTTCCGACCACTGTGACACCGGCAATTTTACCCGCTAACTGGTTGACTACGTTGGTCTCGCGGGCCTGGGTGATGCTTTCCGAAGAAATCCGTTGGGTAACGTAGCCCAGGGCCCGTTCTTTTTTCTCGATTCCCAAAGCCGTCACGACTACTTCCGACAGGCTGGTCACATCTTCAGTCATCGCCAAATCAATGACCTCCTGATTATTAATTGATACTTCCTGCGAAGCATACCCAATAAAGGAAAATACCAGCGTTTCTTTTCCTTCGGGAACGTTTAGAGAATATTGCCCGTCTGAGTTGGAGGTAGACCCGGCGGTAGTGCCTTTTACAATGACCGATACGCCCGGCAGCGCCGTACCGTCATTGGCGGCAGTAATTTTCCCGCGAACGGTTCGGATCTGGCTGAAACCCAATACTGGGAGGAGAAGCAGGCACCCCAGCATGAGTTGCCTCTGGACCGGCAGACTGCTCAATGGTAAATAATTTTTCATATATTTGATACTTGTTTTATTGGGTTGTAGGATTCTGTTAGGCAAAAAGAAGCCGCTACGGTCTGGGAACCGTCTTCCACGGGACGTGAAATCAGGAGCGAGGCGCTTTAATTCAGACCGGAATTGTGGCCGCAAGTCCGGTTTTTTATGCGCCTGCCAAAGTGGTAACCAGGGTTACCTGGGTAAAATTTATCAGAATGTTACGTGCGAAGCAACACGTTTGTGTGGGCCAAAAGTAGCTAACCAAAGTTTACTCATATTAAACTTTTCTTTACCAATTTGTTAAATGTTAAACTTTTCGGCTACTTATAGTTTACAATTCCCAGCTTTAGAAGTAGTATTGGCCCGGGAAAGATTTAACAAAAGGGTGACCGAAAACCATATTTCATTCAGCAAAATCCTTAGAAGCGGTTTTAAAAGGGTATTTGGACCTCAACCATCATCCCCCTGCCCCCTTCGGCTCTGGCACAAAGCTTCCCGCAAGGGGGGAGTTTTGAACCGAGCTGGTCCCCCTTATGCGGCTGAAACTGAGGGTTACCCACAAATAATCGGATTATCAGGGGCGGGCAGGGGTGCAGCAACCGTGTGGCCTGTTCTGGCCTTGCGTGCAGGCCGGAGGTAAGTGGATAGGCCTTTTTCAAAGGGAGGAACGGGCTTGGTTGCGGCTGTTCTTTTGTTTTGTTACTTTTATTTTGGGCAAGCAAAAATAAAAGTAAGTGCCTGACTAAGAAGAATGTAAGAACGAATTAACAAGCCTGAAATACCTTTCTATAGTATAAATATTTGTGGGTAAACCTCAGTTATGCGGCTGAAAAGAGTCTAGCCGAAGGGGGTAGGGGGATGACCGTAGCGGTTTTTAAACAGTTTCTAAGTATTATTACACATTCTGCATGGGGTATCCGCTAATTGGCCGGATTGGGCAGCGCATCCGGGAAACGCGCCGCCGGCAAGGTCTGAAATTGCACGAAGTAGCCGAAGTGGCTCAAGTTAGTAAGGGACTGCTATCCAGAATTGAAAATGGCCGTACTGTTCCTTCGCTGCCCGTACTGATTGCGGTTATCCAGGCCCTGAAAGTGGAGTTGTCCACCTTTTTCGAAGGATTGGATATGCCCTCGCAAGCGGCCTTTATTCACCGGAAAGCTTCGGAATACGAACCTTTTGAAAAGGAGCAGGCCCTGGGCTTTCTGTACCACCATATTCTCAGCCGCAATGTGCTTAATCTGGCACTGGAAGCGGTTATTCTGGACTTAGCTCCCGGTTCGCAGCGGAAAAAAATTACCACGGATGGCTTTGAATTTAAATACGTGCTGAAGGGCGAGGTGACTTATCAGCTGGGCGAGGAAACCGTGGTACTCCGGCAGGGAGATTCACTTTTCTTCAATGGCAAAATCCCTCACGTACCCATAAATCAAACGAACGAACCGGCCTCTATGCTGGTAATTTACCTGCTAATCCCGCCTAATAGTAATGGCAACGGGGGAGAGAATGTCTGAACCATGGTTTACGTGATTAAAGGATTAACCTGATTTTACTGTCCTAATTCTGCTAATCGTGCTAATTCCGAAAATCCTGTAGGGACATTACTCTTCCAGTCGCTTGGCTCCGGCCGAGTGACGACTATTGGAAGGGCCTCTGGCCCGTTTTACGCCGGAACTAAGTGCCATTTCTAAAAATAATCTTCCGATATGAAAACTACACTCCACGCCGATGTCGCCGTGATTGGCGCCGGAATTGTCGGACTGGCTACTGCCTATGCCCTGGCGAAAGAAGGCCAGCGGGTCATTGTTTTTGAACGGAACCCACGTGCCTCCGGAGCTTCCATCCGCAATTTTGGCATGATCTGGCCCATCGGGCAAGCGCCGGGCCTTACCTACCAGCGGGCCCTGCGCAGCCGGGAAATCTGGCTGGAGCTGGCCGCGCAAGCAGGGTTCTGGCTTTCCAGGAACGGGTCGCTGCACCTGGCGTACCACGCTGATGAACTGGCAGTACTAGAGGAGTTTGCGGACACCGCCGGCGCCAATGGTTTCCGCCCATGTTCCCTGTTGCCCCCGGAGCAGGTCTTACGGAAAAGTCCGGCCGTAAAAGCAGCCGGACTGAAGGGAGCCTTGTGGAGTGACACCGAAATGACCGTGGACCCCCGGCAGGTGATCCGGGAATTACCCGCCTTCCTGGAATCCCATTATGGCGTGACCTTCCGTTTTGGTACCGCAGTGAATGCCATTTCCTATCCACAAATCTTTACGAAAGCCGAAAGTTGGACCGCAGAACGAATTTTCGTTTGCAGCGGGGCGGATTTTGAAACCTTATATCCGGAAATCTTTGCGCAGCAGGCGATTACCAAGTGTAAGCTGCAAATGATGCGCACTGCCTCTCAACCTAATGGATGGCGCATTGGCCCTTCACTATGCGCCGGTCTTACCCTCCGGCATTATTCGTCCTTCAAACATTGCACTTCCCTGCCAGCCTACGACCAGCGAATCCGTACGGAATCCCCCTGGTTTGACCAGTGGGGCATCCACGTGTTATTATCGCAGAATGGCCTGGGCGAACTGGTCATCGGCGACTCCCACGAATACGGCTGGGCCCCCGAACCCTTTGACAAAGAAGAAATCAACCGGCACATTCTGGATTATCTTCACACTTTCCTGCAAGCTCCCGATACCGATATTGCCGAACGCTGGCACGGCATTTATCCGAAATTAACCAATGGATCCACCGAACTGGTGCTGCAACCCTCCAACAACATAACCATTATCAACGGCTTGGGCG
>JAUJNL010000158.1 GCA_030448185.1 Cytophagales bacterium
TGAACATCATCATTTATAAAGTCATCATAACCAGGTGTACTTTTCTTCTCACCTGTATTAAGACATAGTAAAATATCATGCGCATTATAATCCTCCTGGTCAGTATAGTGACTGTCGTTGCTTGCTATTACTTTTACATTGTGCTTAACTGCAAACTTCAATAATAACTGGTTCACCTTGTCCTGCTCTGTTATGCCATGTCGTTGCAGCTCTACATAATAGTCTTCACCAAACATATTCAACCACCACTTAAATTCTTTTTCAGCTTCATCTTCACCATCATGGAGGATAGTTTGAGGAACATAAGCGCCGAGGCAACAAGTGGTAGCTATTAATCCTTGGTGATACTTTTCTATGAGTTCTTTATCAATTCTCGGGTACTTGCTGTACATACCTTCAGTATAGCCAAGTGAGGTCAGCTTAAGTAAGTTTTCATAACCCTTTTTGTTTTTGGCCAGCAATACCTGGTGATAGCGTTCATCTTTTTGATCTTTGGTAAATGTTTTTTTAGTTCTGTCAGCAACCACATAAAACTAGCATCATACTACGGGTTTTACTTTGAGTGTTCGATCATAATTTTTATGTTTGTAGTCTGGCCGGAGAAACGCTCCGGCCTGACTTTTTATATATAAGCCTATAAAAGCTTAAAAACCGCTATAATCGTTACTTTGCTATAACGATTATAATGGCTCTTTAAAATACTAGGCGAAAATATAACTTTCCAAAGGCCAGCTTCAGGTCCTTCACAACCTAGATCTGTTTAATTGCGTATAGCCTTATTAATTGAATTCCTTTTTAAATACTCCTATTTTAAATACTCCAATAATATAGCCCTTACAAATACCTATGAAGATTGCTACCGATAAAAATGCGGAAGACCTTGAATTAATCCGTACTCCCCAGAAAAATGAAGTAAAACCTGTTATACCCAAAGCTTGGCCGGGCAAGCCTTATCCCTTAGGAGCAACCTGGGATGGAGAAGGCGTGAACTTTGCCATTTTCAGCGAGAATGCAACGGGAGTAGAATTATGCCTTTTCAATTCACCTCGTGATGATAAAGAATACGCCAGTATTAAGGTAACAGAGCAGACTGATTATGTCTGGCACGTATACATTCCGGGATTACAACCGGGTCAACTTTACGGTTATCGGGTGCATGGTCCTTATGACCCCAATATAGGTTTACGCTTTAATCCAAATAAGCTGCTGTTTGATCCTTATGCCAAAGCCATCAGTGGCCGTATCGACTGGAGTGACGCTATGTTTGGTTACCCGGTACATCAAGTAGAAAATCCAGAGCGGGATCTCTTAGCTGATGAACGTGACAGTGCAGCTGGTATGCCTAAATGCGTAGTTATTGATCCGGCGTTTGACTGGGAGGGAGACAAAAGCCCTAACACGCCCTTGCACTCATCGGTTATTTATGAAATGCACGTGAAAGGCTTTACGGCTAATCACCCGGATATACCAGCCGAACTGCGAGGTACGTATGCTGCTATTGCTCTGCCCGAGACTATAGAATACCTGCAGGCCCTTGGCGTCACTGCGGTGGAACTCATGCCAGTGCACCAGTTTGTAAATGACAAGACCCTGGTTGACAAGAATTTATCCAACTATTGGGGATATAATTCCATTGGGTTCTTTGCGCCGCATAGCGGTTATTCTTCCTCAGGCAAACTTGGTCAGCAGGTAAAAGAGTTTAAGGCTATGGTAAAAGCCTTACATAAAGCCGGTATAGAAGTAATCCTGGACGTAGTCTACAATCATACGGCTGAGGGAAATCATTTCGGCCCTACCTTATGCTTTCGGGGCATAGATAACCGGGCCTACTACCGGCTCTGCGGCAATGATGACCATACGCTTCGATACTATATGGATTATACGGGCACTGGCAACACCCTTAATATGCTGCACCCGCGATCCCTGCAACTAGTAATGGACAGCTTGCGGTATTGGGTTATCGAAATGCACGTTGATGGTTTCCGATTTGATCTTGCTTCAGCATTGGCACGAGGACTGCATGAAGTAGGTAAACTGTCTGCTTTCCTGGACACCATCCACCAAGATCCGATTATTTCGCAGGTAAAACTGATTGCTGAGCCCTGGGATGTAGGAGAAGGTGGTTATCAAGTGGGTAACTTCCCGGTACTATGGGCCGAATGGAATGGCCGGTACCGTGATTGTGTCCGTGATTTCTGGCGGGGTGAAGAAAGTCAGGTAGCCGAACTGGCCTACCGCCTTACCGGCAGCAGTGATTTGTATCAAAGAACGGGCCGTCTACCGGGTGCCAGTATTAATTTTGTAACTGCTCACGATGGATTTACGCTACAGGATCTGGTCAGTTATAACGAAAAGCATAATATGGCCAATGGCGAAGACAACCGGGATGGTGAAGGTCACAACCGGAGTTGGAACTGCGGTGAAGAGGGGCCTACTGATAATGCCCAAGTACTTGCCTTGCGCGAAAAGCAGAAGCGTAACTTCCTGGCTACGCTCTTCTTTAGTCAAGGGGTACCTATGTTACTGATGGGCGATGAATATGGACGAACCCAAAACGGTAATAATAACGCTTATTGTCAGGATAATGAAATCAGCTGGTTCAATTGGGAGTGGAGCGATCAGCAGGCAGAACAATTCAATTTTGTGAAAAAACTGATCAAAATCCGGAGTGATTATCCGGTGCTGCACCGCCGTAAGTTTTTCCATGGCCGTCCCATTAAAGGTACCGGCGTAAGTGATATCCGCTGGATACGCCCGGATGGTGCTGACATGACGGAGGATGAATGGAACACCGCACATGTTCGCTGCTTGGGCATGTTACTTAATGGTCAGGTAATGGATGAATACGACGAAAGGGGCCGGCGCATCAAGGATGATATTTTATTGCTGCTCATTAATGGCTACTGGGAACCGATTACCTTTAAATTGCCAGGCAGTAAAGGAGATTCCGAGTGGGAAATAATGGTAGATACGCACGAGCCAAATCCAAAAAAGACCAAACTCTACTCCTGTACTCAGAACTTCAAGCTGGAGGCCCGCTCTTTGGTGCTAATGTGTCAGAAGCCGAGATAAACAGCTTGCAAAATAATTTAATACTATTTGCCCCGCCTTTGGTGGGGCTTTTTTATTAGTAAGGCAATTTTTCTGACGGGTTTATTGTTCCTACTTTTGCAAAATGTTCAATTTATTTTTTCAAATGATAGTAGTAGGTGATACGTATCTGAGTGATGATATTGCTGAGGAGAGATTTGTGTGTGATCTGAACCGGTGCAAAGGGGCCTGCTGTACGGAAGGTGATTATGGCGCTCCGCTTGAAGAAGAGGAATTGTCAATATTAGCAGCGAACTATGAGCAGGTAAAGCCTTATCTGACTACCCAGGGCATTCGAGCTATTGAGGAACAGGGACTCTATGTACTGGATGGAGAAGGTGACTTTGCGACACCGACAGTTGGAAATAATCAGGAATGCGCTTATGGCATATTTGATGCAAAAGGTATTCTTAAATGTGGAATTGAGCAGGCGTATCTGGAGGGTAAAATCAATTTTCGAAAGCCTATCTCCTGCCATTTGTATCCTATCCGAATTACGAAGTACGATAAGTTTCACGCCGTGAACTACCATCGCTGGCAGATTTGTGAACCAGCCTGCCAGTTAGGTGAATCCTTAAAGATGCCCATCTATAAATTCCTCAAAGAGCCGCTCATCCGTAAATATGGAGAAGCTTGGTACAAAGAGTTGGTAGTGGTAATTGAGGAGAAGGAAAATGCTGTAAATTAATAACCCGCAACTGCATTATGCTTGGCTTAAAACTTCCTACTGATCCCCGTTGGGTGGATATTGCCACCAAAAATATTGAAGATATTCTCATCGATCATGCCTACTGCGAACAAAAGGCAGCTTCTAATGGAATTTCGCTTATCGTGCAGTTTCCCGAACGGACAAAACTGGTAGATACTTGTACAGAAATAGTAGCCGAAGAGTGGAGCCATTTTGAACGGGTACTGGCCGAATTGAAGAAACGGGGTTATACCTTGGGGCACAAACGAGCCGATGAATATGCAGTACAGCTCAATAAGCTTGAACGTAAAGGTGGACATATTGACCGGCAGCTGATGGATAAGTTGTTGATCAGCGCTCTGATCGAAGCCCGCAGCTGTGAACGGTTCCGGCTTTTGTCCGAAGAGATTGTTGATGAGGAGTTAAGAAAGTTTTACTATGAGCTAATGGTTTCTGAAGCCAATCATTATACTACCTTTTTGGAATTGGCTAAAGAGTATATGCCTGAAGAAATAGTAAAAGCTCGCTGGCAGGAACTTCTGGATGCTGAAGCACAAATTATAGCTAGTCTAGCTGTTCGGGGAGACCGTATGCACTAATTAGTAATGGGTATTGTTGGGTATCAGGTACTGGGTATTAGTAAAAAAGTTTAGCGTAAATGAGTTAAAAGTTGATGAGCCATCGGCAAAAAAGATCGTTCAGGAAAAACTAATACCTGATACCCAATACCCATTAAGCATTTACCATTTTTTAATCTGCCTACCTGCTTGTATGAACTATTTTGTTAAACCTGATTCTATTGTACGATCTATTTGGGGAGATGCGGACACCATTTTGTTAATTTTTGCGGGCTCAGCGGCTGAATTTGCCCTTAACCGCGCGGTGGACTGGCTCTTTTTTACGGGTAAGCTCCCTGCTGATCCCATTGCCCGGTTGTTCTCAACGGTGCGTTATGCCCAGGAAATTGTATTTGCGGAAGAAGCTGCTGCCAGACAGGCTATTGCACGGATTGGGGCTATTCATGGAGGGGTAGAGCAAAAGCGGGGTTTTACAATACCGGATTGGGCCTACCGCGATGTATTGTATATGCTGATTGACTACTCGGTACGAGCTTACGAGTTACTCCACCGGCTACTCACCGAACCCGAAAAGGAAGAGGTATATGAGGTATTCCGCCGGGTGGGAGAGGGGCTTCACATTCCGCAATTACCCAGGACTTACCAGGAATGGAACCTCGACCGGCAATTACACTTGCAGCGCGACCTGGTGTATAGTGAGTATACAGCTAAGCTATTTGAGCGGTATCGCCAGCAACTTGGTACTTGGCGTTATTACCTGCTTTTACAGGCCCAGTCCTTACTGGTTCCGGAGCCAGCCCATAGTTTGCTGCGAGAACTTCCGGCCAGGCCCCTGCTATCATCAACGCTATGGCTATACCGGTTTTTGCGTAAACTCCGGTTGCGTCCGGTTATCCAGCGGGCTTTGCTGCCTTCGGAATATTTGCATGACATCCGGCAACTGGAAAGGTCAATAGCTGCCTGATGTCTATTGAAAACCATGCTGACGCAAAACCCTAATTCTCAATGGGAGCTTACAACCAAGCCTCTAACGATTCCGACATCCACATTCCGACATCCGAAATTTTTAAGAGGCTCCTTTCTCCAAAGATAGTGGAGAGGACTTTAGCATAAACTGCAGGCGGGTGATGAGTTCGGCCTGGGCAGGAATGATCCGTTGTTTGGCTTCTTCCACTTCAAACCATTCGCAACGATCTACTTCCGGAAAGGTCAACCATTGCCCGGACTTCCGGGGCCATTCTACACTCATCAGATTGCTTTTGGCCTTTTTGGGATCGGCATCACCTTCCCAAGCCCAGGCATATACCGTTTTACCAGACTTTTGTTTAATGCTGCCCAAAGGAATAAAGTAGCCCTTGGGGTGAATGCTGGTTTCCTCCTCAAACTCTCGGCGGGCGGCGTCTATTGGCTCTTCTCCTTCATCAATGGCTCCCTTAGGAATCGTCCAGGCGCCTATATCACGGTTTTTCCAGAATGGTCCGCCCGGATGCGCTAAAAAAATTTCCAGTTCCCCATTCAGGCGTCGAAAGAGAATAAGTCCAGCACTTACATTTGGCCGCTTTGGCATAGCATACGTAGAACAAATTATAAAAATTTCTTTATGCCGGAGTGATTCAGGCTAAAAAGCTTGCTATCACCTGCTTGTTTTACGCTGTTCACGGAAAATCACTAACCTAAGTTCTATATCATTTAGTAAAATATTCCGTAGAATAGCCTACAACCTCCCGTTTTCATAAAGAAGTATTTAGCAACTTTAACCCAGAACCACTATGGCTCAGGCAGATGAACCAAATCAGAACCCTACGAATGAGGGGCAGAATGATCGGTACCAGGGAAAAGTATTCCGGATGCCAATACCCGATATAGGCTTAAATACCCTCCAACTAAGGGCAATGCTGGATGCCATAATCTATAATCAGGCTATGATCATGGCTAAGTTGAACGGAAAAGAGCATGATGATCAGACTATTATTAGCTTTATTG
>JAUJNL010000159.1 GCA_030448185.1 Cytophagales bacterium
CGGTCTGGTGATGATTAAGATTAGGCCCCAGCGGTGCCATCAGTCGGATTCCTGTGGCATCCGAGTTTAACACTTTTACTCCCATATGCTTCGTAAGAGGCATCTGCGCATGGAGGAAATCTTCAAGCGGGTTTAAGCGTTCTGCGCGTATCACGCCGCATAGCTACCAATTGCCGGGAAACCTTCCAAAAATCGATGAAAGCTATTTTGCAATTTGCCAGTCTATTCCGGGCCGGTAATACATGCGCTAATGCTCCTGCTGCAACAAAGCAGACATTATAAAGATTGATTTGGCACCGACTCCCGGCACCAGTAGACAAAATCAGTCACTGCCGGAATGCCGCCTCCCTGCTTGATCAGCATCGCAATCTGCCCCCGGTGATACCAGGAATGACCGAAAAGTTGCGTCAGAATATCTTCAATGCGGTTCTGAAAGCGGTAACCATCGATGCTGGTGTATTCGAATATCCGGTTCAATTCTTCGTCGTTCAACCTTTCCAGGTAGGCTGTCCACACCGAATGAATCTCACCGGCCACTTCCGGAAGGCTCTCCAGCGCTACGTTTTGCGGAAACAATTCCTTTGGCCCCTCAGTAAGCACACCAAACCGATACAGCCAAAGCCGCCTCGCGGTCATCATGTGCCCAAAAAGATCGACTGCCTTTTGGAAGGAAGGCATTGACTGCTGAGCAGGCATGGCACTTTGAAGCGAGGTAATTACTTCGGTATGCATATCCTTTTCGTAGGCAAACCAGCGGCGGTAACGGTCAATCAGGCTGTATGTCATAGCAAGTGGTTGGTCAATAAATAGTAATAAGGCATTGTAAAGGCTAAACGCCTGGTGATTGGATGGCTATTTATTCAAGTTACATCCCAGTGCTTATTTTACTAATTGGTAATTGGCCTCGATTGGAATACGGATGGCAGCAGGGGGCAAACAGGTATCATTTGGTCAGCAAATTGGCCCATACCCTCATTTGCACATCGGATTACTCATCCCGGTGCACCGTATCCGGAGAAAAAGCCGGCAGGCAGATAGCCATGTATTCAGCGCCGCCCGCTTCCGGACTGCCGTAGCGAATCCATTCACCCGGATGTGTTACAATTGCTTGTCCGGCCTTTACATCAAACACACCGCCCTCGTATTCCACCCGTAGCATTCCCTTCAGCACCACGGTTATTTCTTCAAATTCCGGCCGTTGGCCCGGCTCCAGCCAACCTTCCGGCGAAACCATCCGGGCTACGCTTACGCCAGTGTGACCCGTATTGACGCGGCCGGCATATTCTTCAATCGTTTTGGGCTTGTTACCAGCAGCGGTAATCAGGGTCGGTTTTTCGATTAGGGTAGGCATAATAAATTTCGGATATGTGCGATTCTCGATGTTCGATTGTAAATAAGCAAGTTTTCTTTTTTGCGCCTTTGCCTGAAAATATTAGAGACTTTGCGTACCTCCGTAAGTGGTCGCAAATCTGTAATACCAGCGTGATTTTGTGACGAAAAAATCAATAATCTGTCATTCAAAGATAGGTTTAATTCGATAGGCAACCATTTTAAGGCGTAATTTTCGTTTTAAAAAACGAATGGTTAAGCCCCGGGATAAAACTACTTTTGCCCTATTCAACGTCTCCCCTATGAAAGAACTACTCCGAAAATATGAAAATAAGCGGCCGGAAATCGTTTTTGAGTGGCAAGACTCCGAAACGGAAGCGGAAGGCTGGGTAGTTATCAACTCTTTACGTAATGGAGCAGCCGGGGGTGGCACCCGCATGCGCAAAGGATTGGACCGCCGCGAAGTGGAATCCCTGGCTAAAACGATGGAGGTGAAGTTTACGGTTTCGGGTCCGCCGATTGGCGGCGCTAAATCAGGCATCAACTTTGACCCGGCGGACCCGCGGAAGCACGGCGTGCTGGAACGCTGGTTCAAGGCAGTTTATCCTATTCTAAAAAACTACTACGGTACCGGCGGAGACCTCAACGTGGATGAAATTCACGAGGTAATCCCGATCACGGAAGAATACGGACTCTGGCACCCACAGGAGGGCATTGTAAACGGATACTTTAAAGCATCCAAACCGCAGAAGATTCATAAAATTGGTCATCTCCGCCAGGGCGTTTCCAAAGTGATTGAAGACTATAACTATACGCCTACTTCCCGGAAAAAGCGGTACACCGTTTCGGATCTCATTACCGGATTTGGAGTAGCGGAGGCGGTACGGCATTATTACCGGCTCTGGGGTGGTGATATAGGCACTAAACGGGCCGTTATCCAGGGCTGGGGCAATGTGGGCGCCGCTGCTGCCTTATACCTGGCCAAGTACGGGGTGCGCATCGTGGGCATTATCGACCGGAATGGCGGTATCCTTTCCGAAAAAGGCCTCGGGCTGGACGAAACGAAACGACTGTTTTTTAATAAAATCTCTAACCAGCTCAATGAACCAGATTTAATTCCTTTTGAGGAGCTGAACCGCCAGATCTGGACCGTACCCGCCGAGATATTCATTCCGGCGGCCGCCTCCCGGCTGGTCACTGCCGAACAGGTACAGCAAATGATGGCAACTACTCTGGAAGTGATTGCCAGCGGAGCCAATGTCCCCTTTAAGGATGCAGAAATTTTCTTTGGTCCTACTACGGCGCTGGCTGACCGGCAGGTGTCGCTTATTCCGGACTTCGTGGCTAATTGTGGGATGGCCCGGGTATTTGCGTACCTAATGCAGCAGGACGTAGAGATCACGGATGAAGCCATTTTTACGGATATTTCCCGGACCATTGGGGATGCCTTGGAGAAGGCTCACCGAATCCATCCACCAAAAACCGGCATTGCCGAGGCCCTATTCCGGATTGCCCTGGAGCAGTTGGTGTGAGGGTTTCGGGTTGGCGGTTTTCGGTTGTCGGTTAAGAATGCGGTACGAAGACAGTACTCTTTCTATCCGTATAACCACTACTCCGAACTGGGAACTGGAAACCGAAAACTAAAAACCAGAAACTGTAAACAAGAAACTAAAACTGCATCTATGGCAACTATTAAGCGGTTTGAAGATCTGGAGGCGTGGCAGAAGGCAAGAGAACTATCCAATTATATTTATGAGATTACGAATGAAAGCATATTTTCAAAGGATTACGATTTGCGAGGACAAATCAGAAGGTCAAGTGGATCGGTTATGGATAATATTGCGGAAGGTTTTGAGAGAGGTGGAAAAGGAGAATTTATTCAGTTTCTGGGCATGGCCAAAGGTTCGGCGGGTGAAGTAAAATCACAATTATACAGAGCATTAGATAGGGAATATATTACTCAACCCACCTTTGTCCACTTGTATAGTCTAACCGATCAAATTGGAAAAATGATTCAAGGTCTAATCGGCTATCTGAACAACACCGCTATCAAAGGTTCTAAATACAAGAAAGAAAAAGAATAGGTTGCGTTTATCCAAACGGCAACGAGAAACACTAAACAAACAACCGGAAACTGGAAACACTCAACCGGAAACCCAACTATGGACTTCAACTACTTTATTCAACAAAGAATTCTGAGCAACCGCGTCGAAAATATACTCTGGTGCGTAAGCATCTTACTATTCGGCCTGCTGCTCAAAAGAGTTTTTTCTCAGCTACTGGGCCGTTTGCTTTACCGGCTCGTCCGGAAAGAATCAGAAAACCTGCCAGTAAGTGATTTTCTGAATATTCTCCGCAAACCGGTGGAATTATTCATTACGCTGGTTTTCCTGTATACCGCCTTATCCTTCCTCCGTTTTCCGCCCCAGTGGGGACTGGCTCCAGTGAGCCAGTTTGGCTTACGCTTGTTTTTGTTGCGTAGTTATCAGGTACTTCTCATCTTCTCGATTACCTGGATTATCATGCGGTTTATCGACTTTTTTGCCCTGGTTTTTACTAAAAAGGCCGAACGTACCCAATCGGCCGTAACGGCTCAGCTTATTCCGTTTGCCAAAGAGGTGACCAAAGTACTGGTCGTCCTGTGCGCTATTTTTATTATGCTGGGCGTAGTCTTCGACCTGAATGTAGGCTCAATCGTGGCGGGTTTGGGAATTGGCGGTCTGGCAGTAGCCCTGGCGGGTAAAGAAAGTCTGGAAAACCTGTTTGCCTCCTTTACCATTTTCCTGGACCGGCCCTTTACGGTAGGTGAAATAGTGCGGGTAGGAAGTATTACGGGTAAAGTGGAAGTGGGTTTCCGGAGTACCCGCATCCGCACACCTGGACAAAGTACCCTGACAATTCCCCAATAAAATGATGATTGATCAGCCGCTGGACAACCTAACCCTGCGCCAGTTTCGGCGGGCCAACTTCTCCATCGGATTACTGTATGATACGCCTATTGCTACGATGCAAGCCATCTGCGAAGACATACGCCAGGCAATAGCGGAGCATGACCTGACCAAAAGTGAGCCAGGGGTAGTGCATTTTACCGATTTTGGCGAAAGCTCACTCAACATTCTGGTACTATACTTCGTTGAATCTTCTGACTGGGGTGAGTACATGCGTCTGAAAGAAGCGGTTAACTACCGCATTATTGAGATTGTGAAAAGCCACGGAGCAGATTTCGCATTTCCGACCCGTACGATCCACGTGGAAGAGCTTGAAAAATCTTTTCTGGTAAAGGAGCGGAATTAACGTTTCTGGTTGCTGGTTGCCAATTGAGGGTTATTTAAGGAGTACACTACGAAGACTATACTATTATTGTTAGTATAACCGAAAACTGGAAACTAAAAATAGTAAACAACCATTTTCAAATACTGTCGTATAAAACAGCAAAAAGATGCGAAAGGGGTAGGATTGTATAGATAATGTGCTATATTTGCCGCATCAGTTCAGGCCTGTCCATCCTTTGACCTTCTGATAAGCCTTTTCCCTGTCTTGTACGATGTATTCCGCGCAAAGCGGTAGTGACAGAGCGCAGACGTTTCACTGACTCATTACCAATTTATTTGAATCATTATAACCGTAAAATTTATCATTGCGGACTTTAGCGTATTGGAATTTTCTGTATCGTCCGGTTTTACGCTTTTCATCTGAAACCGGCTCCGATTTTCCACCTAATCACTCAACAATTACTTTTTAATCCCCGAACCGGCATATCCTGCCGTAATTCAACCCCTGTGTATGTACAATATTGAGGACTTAAACATCAAACTCCTGTCCGAGTTGCGAGATATCGCGGACAAGATAGGAGTAAAGAATCACAAGAAGTTAGCCAAGAAAGAACTGATCTATAAAATACTTGATCAACAGGCTATTATGCCGGAAGTAGAAGTTGCCACTGAAACGGCCCCTACTCCACCCGCTCCGCTCCCTCTTCCGAATCCCCCCGAACCAACCGCCTCCAGTCCTAAACCTCAGCCATCCGGTACGGAAGAACGAAAGCGCCAACGGGTAAAGCGGGAAAATGTCCGTCCGGCAGAGAACGGGCACGCGGGCTCCAATGGCAATGCGGTCAATGAAGATTTGCTGAAAATAACCAACTTTGACGGAGAAGGAACCACTCCGGTATTTATTGCTCCGGTTCCGGAAACACCGGCAGTACCAGTTGAAAGGCAAGAACCAAAGCCGGAACCTCAGATGCGGGAACCAAAGGAGCCACGGGAGAACCGCGAACCAAAGGAGCCACGGGAACCGAAAGGATCACGGGAACCGCGTGAAAACCGGGAGAATCGCGAACCTCGGGAACAACGCGAACCCCAGATGCGCGAAAGAGAAAATGTACAGAATCGGGAAAACGTACTGGCCCGGGAAAATGTCCAGACTAACAATGCGCCGAACAATCAGAACCAGCACCGTCAGAACCGCCGGAATGAAAAAGAAAAATTCAGCGTCAAAGAATTTGATGGCTTAATTGAGAATGAAGGCGTGCTGGAGATTATGCAGGATGGCTATGGTTTCCTGCGTTCGCCTGATTATAATTACCTGGCCAGCCCCGATGATATTTACGTATCCCCATCCCAGATTAAATTATTTGGTCTGAAAACGGGTGACACGGTTCGTGGGGCTATTCGTCCACCAAAAGAAGGGGAAAAATATTTTGCCCTGTTGCGGGTAGAAACCGTTAACGGTAAAACTACTGAAGAGATTCGCGACCGGATTCCGTTTGAATACCTGACCCCGCTGTTTCCGCAGGAACGTCTCAACCTGAGCACCCGCGGCGACCAGTATTCCACCCGTATCCTGGATTTGTTCTCCCCGATTGGGAAAGGCCAGCGGGGCATGATCGTAGCCCAGCCTAAGACTGGTAAAACGGTATTGTTGCAGCAGATTGCCAACGCCATTGCCGAAAACCATCCTGAAGTATACTTGCTGATCCTGCTCATCGACGAACGTCCGGAAGAAGTAACCGATATGGCCCGCAACGTAAAGGCCGAGGTAATCTCCTC
>JAUJNL010000160.1 GCA_030448185.1 Cytophagales bacterium
CTCCTCTGCAACTTCTTTAACCCAATCTATACTACTATGTTCCACATCTTACATTCGTATTCCAGCGGCAGTCAGTTGCCCCAGCTAGTACGGCGTCTACTGGCAACCAGTCTTTGTATGTGTTTGCCACTCCTGGCCGCTGCCCAAACCGCTATGTCTCCGGCTAAAGTAGCGGCCCTGAAGCAAGAGCTGGCGGCCGAGATTGATAAGCAGCAAAAATTTACCGCCGATATGGTGGATATGGTTTTCAGTTTCGGCGAACTTGGTTTTCAGGAGGAAGAAACGTCGAAGTACCTGACGAATATTCTCAAGAAAAACGGCTTTACGATTGAATACGGCATTTCCAAGATTCCAACGGCTTGGGTAGCCAAGTGGGGCTCGGGCAAACCGATGATTGCCGTGGGCAGCGACATTGACTGCATTCCGAAAGCTTCCCAGAAACCGGGCGTGGCCTATCATGATCCCATTATTGAAGGAGCTCCCGGACACGGAGAAGGACACAACTCCGGTCAGCCCCTCAACGTAACGGCTGTGCTGGCGCTTAAAAAAATTATGGAACGCGAGAAAATACCCGGTACGCTGATGCTATGGCCGGGAGTAGCAGAAGAGCAACTCGGCACCAAAGCCTTTTATGTACGGGATGGCTACTTTAAAAACGTGGATGCCTGTATTTTCACGCACGTAGCCAATAACCTGGCTGTAAGCTACGGGGACGGCGGCGGTAACGGCATGATTTCCGTAGAATTTACTTTCGAGGGGGAATCCGCTCATAGTGCCGGTGCCCCCTGGCGGGGTCGCAGCGCATTGGATGCAGTAGAACTCATGAATACTGGCTGGAATTACAAGCGGGAACACTTGCCTCCTTCGCAGCGTTCGCACTACGTCGTTACCGATGGTGGGGATCAGCCCAACGTAGTACCTTCCAAAGCCAGCGTGTGGTACTACTTACGCGATCGGACTTATCCGGCCATCAAGGATATGTACGAAGCCGCCATTGCCATTGCGGAAGGAGCCGCCAAAATGACCAATACCAAGATGAGCTACCGCTACCTGGGCAGTGCCTGGCCGGGCCATTTCAACAAACCCATTGCCGAAGCCATGTACGAGAATATTAAGCAGGTAGGCTTGCCCAAGTGGAGTGAGCAGGATCAATTGCTGGCCCGGGCGGTACAAAAAGAAATCAAAGCACCATCGGTAAATCCCTACGACGGGAAAAAGATTGACGGTCTCGATAGTAAGCTGGATACACTGGCCCCGCCTAAAAATAACATGATGGGAGGCGGCTCTGACGACATTGCCGATATTTCCTGGACGGTACCCACCATTGTGCTGCGCTTTCCTTCCAACATTCCCGGCCTGCCGGGGCACAATTGGGTGAATGCCATTTCCATGGCTACGCCGATTGCCCATAAGGGTGTAACAGCCGGGGCCAAGGCTGAAGCAATGACCCTGCTGGATCTGTTCGTCAAGCCCGAGATCATTAAGAATGCCTGGAGTTACTATACCGACGTGCAGACCAAAGAAACCAAGTACATTCCTTTCGTAAAAGACACCGATAAACCCGCTATCCATTTGAATCAGAAAATTATGGCCCAATTCCGTCCGGAGATGAAAAAATATTATTACGACCCTAGGAAATACAAGTCGTACCTGGAACAATTAGGGATTAAATATCCTACGCTGCGCAGTGACCAGAAAGCGGAAACTACCGGTGCGGCTTCGAGTAATTCCGGGAAATAGGGGGCGCAAAAACTAGCAAGGATTATTCCGCAAGGTACCAAACATTTTGCCAGTTCTCTACCCATAACGGACCATTCATCCCCGGCCCTCTTTGGCTTATCGCTCAAGGAGGCCGGGGATGATTTTTTACCTCCACTTTTCAGTAATATATACACCTTGGTATTCCCCCAAAAAATGGCTCTCCGGCAGGTTTGATACTGTTGGCGAAATCAGGAAAGGCCGAAATTGCCGTAGTTAGAGGCATCCTTCAGGGTGAGTTTCCATACAGTAGCGGGCTGATGAGGCGTTGACTATTTAAGCTTCCAGTAGTTGGGACTCAAAGTAAACCAGTCAATTATGTCATTACGTCCAGTGTCAATTCCCGTCATACCCGCCGAAACAGTTCACGTCGCTCGTGCTGCTTTTCCTCAGGGTAACATCTGCCTACCTTTTTGCCTCCAGTCAAATATAGCAAGTCCAGTTCACCCCAGGCTGGACGAGCTCTTTTTCCAGCTCTTCAAACCGGCTCTCTAAATCCTGGTACCGGTTCATGGAAGCAACACCACTGTCTGACTTTTTCAGAAGTCCTTCCAACTGCTGGCCACTTTCTTCTTCGGGCAAGACCACCAATGGAGCGTCAGCTAATTGCCTTAAGTAGTGGCGGACGGTATTGCGGGAAATACCAAGCAGCCAGCTCATCTGCCGGATGGACTTTCCCTCTTTTTGGAGTTGAAGCAGGTGTCGGATCAGGTGCATGGGTTTACGTTGATTGGCCATTGTTCCAGGGGATTGTTGCCCCGGAACTAAAGCATTTTTGCGTAAACCATCTACCTTTCCTCGAGGTGGGTCAGTTTGCCCGGAATCCCCGGGTGACTACTTTCCGGAATCAGTGGGTCAGTTTCCCCATATTATCCACAAGCCGTTTCCAGCCCAGCAACACTAGCTGATTTGATACCTCTACTTGAATAGCGATATCGAAGGGCCTACCTTCATCTTTAATAGAGCATATTCGACTATTCGAACTTCAGGACACACCACCGGATGCATACTAAACCTTTGTCAAACAAATACTTCTCGGTAATTGATGTGACATTTAACCAACTTGTAGGACTAACCTCAAGTAAGGCACGACTAGGCGTACTCAATTTCGCCCCCTTAATAATACCAGAGTAATAAATTTGATTAAATAACTAAAGAGCTTTTATTAAAAACGCAGATTATGCGTTCCAGCAGTAATCATGTAGAACCCACCATTTAAAGTTTGTTGATTGATCAACTGCCCGTTATCCATAACTTTTTTTGAGCTGGCATTTAAACTCTTTATATCCAGGTTCACTTTAATGCCCTCAGGTATTTGAATAAACAAGCTCTTCTGACCTTTCTTTTGTTCCCACTTTATATCAATTGCTCCTTGAGGGGTAGGTATTTTTCCCGCCACGTTACCAATACCCGCTTTATTATAACGCAAGTTAGCTTCTTTAAATCCGGGACTAACCGGCTCCAGCCCGAGTAACCATTTGGATAGGGTATGTGAAGGATACGCATTCTCACCCTGCGCAATGCACCAGGCAGCAGGCTTCCATTGCCCTCCCTCGTACGTAGCAAACAAAGACCATTGCTCCCAAAGTGTAGGGTAGCCGGCATGATTCGCTTCAATCATATGCTTATACCGTTTCTTCAAAATATCCAGTGCCTCCTTCTGATAGCCTGCTTCAAACAGGCCTTCCGCCATCCAATACATAAATAGTACATTCTGAGTCATGTTTTCTCCGTTATCATTGCCGACTAATTTGTTGGCTATTAAAGGAATTTGGTCTTTATGAGCTATCTTAAGAGATAAGGCCATTGTATTGGCATGCTCTGTAAAATGGGTAGACAAACCAGAATCCACTTTAGCATCAGCAAAAAGTTGTTTATTATTATCCCATAGTTGAGTCTGAAGCGTTTGCCTCAACTTTTGAGAACACGAAATATAATCAGCAGCTGCGGGGATTTTAAGCCATTCCATCATTTTACCTACGTTTTGTAAAGCGTTTAGATAGAAGGCATTCATGACAAAATTTGCACCTCTGCGGTCTAGTTTAGCCCAGTCTATCCAGTAAGGATAAGGAACTTCATCTAGCAAACCATCCGCATTTTCCATCTGGCTGAAACGCTTTAGATTTCGTTCTGCTACCGGCAAAAGTTCTCTTGCCGTAGTTTCATCGCCAGAAAAAAGAAAATAATCATAAAGTCCTGAAACCCAAAGCAGGTCCTGAAACCCAAAGCAGGTCTGTTTCTAATATAAAGCTTACGGGTGCCTCCGGGTCTAAACGCGGTGCGAACATAGGCAGCCGCCCATCTCCTACTTGCTCTTGTCCATTTTGAATGAGTAAACGGCGCATTAAATAAGGATCGCCGAAAGAAGCATAACCGCCCTTTGCTGCATAATACGAAGTTTGCGGGTATTGCCTGCGCTCGCGATAGTTATCCGTGTAGGCATCAGTAGTTATTCCGCGCACTGTATTAGAACCTGCCTGCCAGAGCTTTTCCAGTTCAGGATCATCAGGCGTTTTGAAAGTGCCGGTTTCCTGAAAAGGATAAGAACTAAGGTCCATGCTTACCTCGTGAAGTTGGGCGGATGAACCCATACCTCTTACCGCCAAGGCCAGATAGCGAAACGTTTTCAATTCCATTCCTTCCCAATTATCTTTTTGGCCGGAAAGGGTAAGTTTATCTTCATAATTTCCATAGGAAAGGCTGTGAATAAAGTTTTCTCCGTCAGCCAGATACGGTGCATAATAAATGTCTACTACCGTACCCTTTTTACCTGTTGTGGATATTTTAGGATATCCGGTTTGCAGGGTACCAAAATCTAAAAGTATAAAGGAATTATAAATTCCACCGTCACCTATCACTTTAGCGGGGCTGCTGGTTGTAATTTTTAAAGGGCCCTGGCCTTTTAAAAAAGCACTCTCGCCTTCTATGGTCGAATGTTTAAGAGGTAATAGTAAACCTTTTGAAGCATAATGAACATCAAACAAGGTATATTCTAATAGATCATTCTTTTGTTTTATACTTTTCACCAGTGCCTTAGACTCCTCTAGATAGGGAATATCTCTGGGTACCAGCATGGTCCATGGTGCCGACTCGCCTCTATGAAGCGAATTCGGTTGATACACCCACCACGATCCGGTGGTTCTGGCTTTTACTGCGTTTTGCCAATTACTTGGGTTAAACCCAGTTTCATTCCATCCTTTTTCTAACTTTTGGAAGTCATATCGCTCCGTGTAGATAGGCTGAAATCGATTAACGCGCATCGCAGACTTATCCCAGGCAGGGTCATCCATTACTTTCCAGGATTCATCAGAAATAACTGTTTGTGAACCAGATGTGGATGTAATATCTATTTGAACTAACAAACCCGGCCGGCTCGGTTCATAATAAACTCTTTCTGAACCGTGATGGAGTACTTGAATAGCTATTAAATTCTCTCCGGTGTTTACTAACGAAGCGATATCCAAAATATCATAGGATTGGTGATGAGGCGCAGACCTGGCAGGACCCCGATTAGCGAATTTTCCGTTTACATAGAGTTTATATTGTGTATCGGCAGAGATATATACAATAGCTTTTGTTGGCTTATCCGTAATGGTGAAACTTTTCCTGGCCAGCATGGTTTGGTTGGTGGCTTTCGGGTCGCCTTGGTGCCATATCCAGTAAGCCTGCCATTTTTTGGGACGCAAGGAATCTGGTGCTACAGTCCAATATTTGGTAATCCCACCGGCTTGCTGAGTAAATACACTCTGTTGTGAAAAAGCATCATTGTACGCCAATACTAAGAGAAGAATGATTTTCAGGCGGGTTAAATATTGTTGCATGAGGTTATCTAAAGTATTTTTTATCTGATTATGGTCTGGTCTGAGTCTGCCTGATTTAAAAGCTATCATTCTTGTTTCTTAGGTTCTTGTTTGGCATTTGCCGGTTTCTTTTTTTCCTGGCGTGAATCATGTTCGGCTACTGCTGCTACCAGGTTTGCCGGTTCCAGATACGGGTCAGCGGTTTGTTCCCGCCAGGCTTGTAGCATTTTTATCAGGTCTTTTAGAACGGAACTATAAATGGAATTACCGGCCAGGTTATTCATCTCCCAAGGATCTTCCTGCAGATCATACAGCTCATACTGCCCGGGTTGGTGGAGTGTTCTGAACGCCCTCCCAATATTGGTACTTACATATTCTGCGCTTTGCGATAAAGCGTAAGGTTCCTGATTGGTGCCTTCCCAACCTCTCTCAGGCAGTAAATTAAGAATGAGTTTATAGCGTGCGTTTCTTATACTTCTGCGGGGGTAAAATGCATTTTGGGTGTACACGTGGCTGGTATACTCACAGGCCAAATTTGTTCTTGGCGTATAGTTACCCTTTCCCTGAATAAGATTAATCAATGATTTACCTTCCAGGTTTGCCGGTTTGGTGATGTTGGCGGCATCCAGCACGGTGGGCATAACATCGATCAGAGAAATCAAATGATCAAATTTTCTATTGGATAAGGTATGACCAG
>JAUJNL010000015.1 GCA_030448185.1 Cytophagales bacterium
TCCGCTTTTTCCCCGGATGATAAATAAGCCACCTTCATCAGAAATAGTCTTAGCATTGGGAAACCGTTTAAAATTGCAAACAAGCACTTTTTTTAGGCTTGATTCTTTTGCCCGTTTCGATGCACCGCAACCGGTTTTGTACCGGATAAACCGATGCGTAAAACCTTTCGCATATAAATACTTCAATGCCTCCGGAAGACTATTAAACATCGTTTTTTTCATAGGGCAAACAGTCTGAATAGAAAGTACGCTTCTGCTTTGTAACTGGTACTAAATAAAGGCAGTTAATGAAAGTATTTCACCCTTAAGCAGTAATCTGCTTCCCGGATGCGAAGCCGCCGTATATAATATTGACGTGATAAAGAAATAAGGAAGTAGAGGATGCATAGCCTTGGCATCGAAAGAAAATAACGTTAGGTAGGATGAGTACTTTGGTTAGGGAAGGATGAAAACATCCGTAAATTGACAACTTATGGGTGTTTTTACGAAAGGCTCTGAAAGTCCCTATCGGGAAAAGACAAGGGTAAAATAGACAAGACAGGTAGGCTTTTAAGGAGAAATCCTACGAATGGACCTTATACATATTATACATAACTGTTACATCAGGAAAAGGATAAACAAACATTTAATCATTATTCGCTATGGAAAAAGACCGAAAGATTCATAATCAGGGAACCGGCAAAGAGGAGAACCGGGTAGAAAACATTATGCCTGATCCGCAAGGTAATGCTGGCGCAGACGATCTGGCTGCTGCCGGCGTAGCTCCCGAGATGCAGGAAGATGATATGAACACAGGCAATGAAGTGACTGCCGACATTCCGGTAGGTGAAGCCAACAACAGCCAGGGCAAAACCGATGCCTTACATAACAATAATACAACCAATGATTACCTGAATGAAGTAGATGTAAACATTGGGGACGTACCCTTGGATAAATCACCGGGAGCTACTAATCAGGAAAATAACCCCAGCAATGCCAGCTTAACCCAGGCTGATCTGGATGCGGCTCCTAGCCGGGAGGAAGTGGTTGAAAATAGCCGAGAGGCAGTGGCCAGATCCGTAGATGAAGATGCCGAAAAACAGACAGGCAGACCAACCGGAGCTATCTATGGCAGTGGCGGCGACATCATGGCCGTGAAGGGATTTGAATCTGCTGATTCAGCGACTGAGGGGGAAAAGCAGTAGTGGTTGGAAAAAAGGTTCTGATAACAGCCGTCATCCGTTTAGGGGTGACGGCTTTGTTATTGGCATCTGCCAGTAACTATTGTCATGCTTAAAGCCATTCCAAACGAAAACTACAAGAGGGTTGACCTTAGATTTCAAATGGTCAACGGGCAAACATCGGGTCAGACCTATAGCCTCCACTTTTAGGAAATATAGGTCTAAAGGAATTTACGGGCTAATAGCCATACAACTTTCACTTTTATTTACCCGTTTGTTAATCCAACAACTATTTTCCCAACATCAACCTACAACTGATTATGGCAAAGAATAAACAGAAAAGCCCAGAGAATACATTCGCCAAAACGTTAAAGAACGTATTGGCGAATAACGAATTACTATTAATTGCACTGGGAGCGGCGGCTGGCGGAGCAGCCTTGGTGGCAGCAGCTAAATCCAAGCAAGGACAGCAGGTAATGGGCAATTTATCAGATTCAGTAAACAACCTCTTTGCCAAACAACCGGCTTCATCGACTACAGAACCGGCTGCGGCGATAAAAGGTAAAACAAAAAAATCACCGGACTCCCCTTCTGTTTAACGTGCCCGGATAGTAGTGTTTAGTAGCAAGTCCTTATGCTACCTGAGGTCAGTAAGGTATCTTGCTGCTAAATCCTGCTTTTGGGAATGTATAGAACTACTTCTCGGGGGGCCAGGAAGGGAAAGGCTCAAATAAGTGGTAGGAAACTTCATGAGTTTCCAGCAACCAGAGAAAAGTATGCAGAAAGGGGGCTCTTGGCTGGTACACGTATTGGCCATTGGTTTCGGTAAGCCCTTCCGTAAGGGCTTTCAACTGCCGTTTAAGCTCCGGAACTGGGTCTAACGCTGCTTTGCTGATCAGGATTACATTACCTGGATCTTCCATGTTTGAGCTAATACTGTTTGTTTTGTTTCACGTTGAGCACATAATGAACGGTAAAAACAGATTGCTGCTTTTGTAATACTACCCCAATTCACCGGTACCCTATTGCCGGGAAGATTATCATTTTGTTACATCCCCATTATTTTTTATTTCCCCATTATCCGGAAATTTATTGGGTATAAGCTCAAATAATTCTGTCCCTGTATTTATTGGGGTATTTTTGCGCAATAGACTGGTTCCGGTTGCTTCATAATGAGCTAAATGTGGGCTATCCTAAGGCTACCTTATTGAAAAACAAACCGGAACCAGTCTGCTATTATTTACCTGATTTAATCAGTCAGCTATGGTCAAAGAAAAGGGGCAAGAATTCCCGATGGTTGCCAAGACCTTATTTGGATTAGAAGACATTCTGGCCGATGAGCTAGTGAAGCTGGGGGCCAAAGGGATCGAAAAACATAACCGGGCCGTTAGCTTTGTCGGTGATCAAGGCTTTATGTACAAGGCAAATCTGAACCTGCGGACTGCCCTCCGGATACTGAAGCCAATCAAAAGTTTCATTGTGAAAGATGAGCAGTGGCTGTACCGGGAAATCCAGAAAATCAATTGGTCTGACTACATGGATGTAACTGATACCCTAGCCATTGATTGCGTACTCAGCTCCGATAATTTCACGCACTCACACTTTCTGGCCCAGAAAGCCAAAGATGCCATTGTCGATCAGTTCCGGGACGCCTTTGGGGTGCGTCCATCCGTAGAGCTGGACCGGCCTACCCTACGGATCAATCTGCATATCCATCAGGATACGTGTACCGTTTCTCTGGATAGCTCCGGCGAATCTTTGCACAAGCGGGGCTACCGCGACCAGACCAACCTTGCGCCCATTAATGAAGTGCTGGCCTGCGGACTAGTCATGCTCAGCGGATGGGATAAAAGCTCGGTTTTTATTGATCCTATGTGCGGCTCAGCCACCATCCTGATTGAAGCGGCCTTGCTGGCGGGCAATATTCCTCCCGGCTACTACCGGGAAGAGTTCGGCTTTCAGCGGTGGAAAGACTACGACGAGGATCTATGGGAAACTATTTATACGGCTTCACTCAAAAAAATAAATAATAATCCCGTTCAGCTCATTGGGGTTGAACTCTCCCGAAATGTGGCCCGAAAGGCGCGGGAGAATATTAAACTAGCGAAGCTGGAGGACGTGATTACGGTGCATCATACTTCTTTTCAGGAGTTTGACCCTCCCGCCGATCCCGGTGTATTGGTCATGAATCCGCCGTATGGGGAGCGGATGCATCAGGAGGAAGACATCAACGGACTCTACCAAAGCATAGGAGATACCCTGAAAAAAAAGTATGAAGGGTATAGTGCCTGGATTATCAGCTCGAACCGGGAAGCCTTTAAATACGTGGGCTTGCGGCCAAGCAAAAAAATTCCGGTTTTCAATGGTCAGCTCGAATGCCGGTTTATGCGCTTTGATATGTATGAAGGCTCTAAAAAGTTATCCAAGCGGAAAGAGAATAATCAGGAATAAGTAAACTATAGTAAGCAGGATGACAACAGACGGTAGACATGACTATACGTATAGAAGCGCCAGACTTTAGTATCAGGACATGAGTCAGAACTAAAAAATAGAATTTGCTAATTAACCCTCACATAGGCCGCTAGGCTACTTAATTTTATCTATTGCTCATTCTTAGCAAAACCCACTTATAGTTCTTATACTCACAAATTATACAATAGAGAACAGGTCTAAATCATCTTCCCAGCTTTGTCTTTTGCCTCAAAGATTGTTCTAAGATTGTTCTAAGGAAGCTTGTTACTTTTTATTCACTGGTTAATTATTTTATAAGGTGTTCATGAATGCTTCGCAGTGGTCATTGCCACAAAAAGCGGCAAAGACGCAAGTCTTTGAGCGAGCCGGTGCGAAGGAAAAAAGGTCTAGGCATCAACATGCTTCCTCGCTTTAAGCCTCCGCGCACCCCGCTTTTGCCGAAACAGGCGAACTCCGCTTCGCTACGGTTCTGCCGGGCCTACACACATGGAATTTTTTATTTTTTATTTTTCATTCTTCTCTTGCTTTCCCAATTAGCCTTTCTCCTACGGGTTACTAGCGGGCGGATGGTGCAGCAACCGCGTGGCTCGTTCTGGCAATGCGTGAAGGCCGGAGGATTGCGGGATTGACCTTTTCAAGCGAGAGAACGGGCTTTAGCTTCGCTGAGCTTCGGTTGTTGCTGCGGCCCTGTTAGCTTCGCTGATCCTTTCAGGATTGTTTTGTTACTCGTCTTCTCACATTGCTGGCTCAAAACTTTCGTTTTGCCCTCTTTTGGGCAAGCTAAAGAACCCCTTTAGGGCTCGACGAAGTCAAAAGTAAGCCTCTGACTACAAAGGTTTTTATCGTTAATAAAGTGGTTAAATTCACTATAATCCTCCTTTAGTCTAACTTTTAAACTGTCAAAGTAGTACTAAGTGTCTATCCGAAAACCTAAAAAGGATCGGCAAGAGTACAATTTTTCCAAACAATATGGGCACAAGCCAAGTGGAGAAAGGCTAAGTAATTATCCACTTTCTTTTCCCAGCGGATTAGAATGCGTCTAAAGCGGTTCATCCAACTATGGTTCTTTCGCAGACCCATCTTCTGGCTCTGTAACCGGGCGTTTTGAGTTCTTTTTGTTCTTCTCCTCGGGCTTTGATGTGATCCTGATAGAAAATAAAAGGATAACCGAACGAATGTCTGCATAATCATACCCTTTGTCGGCACAAAAGTGCTGTGGGTTTTCTTCATCCGGCAAAGGGGGTAGAAGGGCATACTATCCAGCAAAGGTTCTACTTGTTTTTTATCGTGTACATTGGCTCCCGTTACGGTTAGGGCAATGGGTAAGCCATGGGCTTCGGTGATAATATGTCTTTTCGTGCCGCCTTTTCCTCGATCCGTGGGATTAGCTCCGACGGATTCTCCCCCTAGTGGCGCTTTACTGGAAGCCGAATCGATACTTTGCCACTCCCAGTCTAACTGGCCTTCCACCTGGTTCTGCATCAACCCTAAGTGCCATAACTCTTCGAATACTCCTGCCTTGACCCACTCCTGATAGCGGTCATGAGCGGTAGAAGCCGCACCAAGTTGACTAGGAAGAGCCTTCCACTGAATGCCCGTTCTTAACACGTAGAACATGGCATTGAATAGTTGTTGGGCATCCCCTCTGGGGCGGCCTCCTTGGGGTTTGGGTTTTTCGACGGGCAGTAGTGGTTCCGTCGCTAACCATAGTTCTTGGGTTGGCAAATATGCTTTGTTTATGCTACTTTCGGGTTCCGAACGCTTCATGGAGAGAGATATTTTGTTGGAGTCGTGTCTTGCAAAATTACTGCTCTCCTGAGGTTTTCGGATAGGTACTAAGTGGGTTGGATTTAGGGTGAGGTGTTAATCGAGCTTCTAATCGCTTGCCAAAAAACAGCTCCATTCCCGCCAGTACCACTGATGGCTAATAACTGCTGTAGGAAAACACCCGGCCATCTTTCATTTCTACCTTACGGTCGGCCATATTGGCCAGGTCTTCAATGGGTAACGATCACAAAAGTCTGCCCGAATTCGTCGCGGAGTTTAAAGAATAAGTCGTGCAGGTCATGGGCGTTCTTCGAATCCAGGTTACCGCTGGGCTCATCGGCAAAAATGACGAGTGGATTGTTGATCAGGGCCGGGCTACGGAGGTCCTTTGCTGTTCGCCGCCCGACATCCGGGAAGGTGGATGATTGAGACGATCCTGGAGGCCTAGCATGACCAGCAGTTCGGTGGCCCGGCTCTTGACCTGTTGCGGGTCAGTGTCTCCCAGGTAGCCCGGAATGCACACGTTCTCCAAGGCCGTAAATTCGGGTAAAAGGTTGTGAAACTGAAAGATAAACCCGATATGGCGGTTACGGAACCGCGCCAGCACTGTTGCGCAGGGCAGCCATATTGTTGTCATTAATTAGCAGCGTACCGGCATCGGCCCCGGTCCAGGGTCCCCATAATGTGAAGCAAGGTACTTTTGCCGCACCCGAGGCGCCTACAATGGACACAATTTCATTTTTTTTAATGGTCAGGTCAATGCCCTTCAGAACCTGTAATGCGCCGTAGGATTTGGTGACACCTTTGACTTCAATCATCTAGTAAAAAATAGGCGGATAAGCTAAGTGTAACAAAATTAGAAAGAATGATGACTATTCAACGGGGTGGTTTCCACTAATTTTTGCAGTTACTTTTTCAATCTGCTGACATTAAGGAGCAAAAGCGTTGAGAATCAAGAAGTAAGGCACTACTTTTACCATGACCTCATTTGACGCCAAAGACAAACCCACCACCCGGATCACGCATACTTATAAGCAGGTGACCCATACACCCGGTGGTATTTCGGCCCGTTTGGAACAACAAATGACTGACTCTAAAGGGCAGCCGATAAGCACTGGTACGTATGAACTGAACTGCCAGAATGGGATCGTTAAACTCAATATCGCCGATATGATGGGACCGGGCATGATGATGCAGAACGCCGCCATAAAATTAGAGGTTAGCGGCGACGCCCTCGAACTGCCTTCCAATTTGGCGGTAGGCCAAACCCTGAAGGACGCAACCTTCCATTTGAAAGGTATCATGGGTGAAGTGAAACTCATGGACCGGGACTTTATCATTAAGGAACGCAAAGTGGAAGACAAAGAGACCATCGAAACGCCAGCCGGCAAATTTGACTGCTTTAAAGTCAGCTACCTAACCGAAACCACCGGTATGATGCGAAAAACCAGAACTTTAAAATCAGTAACCTGGTTTGCCAAAGGCCCGGGAATGGTCAGGAACGAATCCTACGATGAGAAGGGCAAACGAACAGGCTACATGCTGCTGACGGCGTATACCAAGTAAGACACCTACAAATCCTACTTCGTGAAAGATCCCCGGCTGCAGGGAAGGAAAACTGATCGAATCAATTGTCACTTATATAGTGAATCTAACTACTCTTTTAACAATAAACACTTCTGTAGTTAGAGGTTTACTTTTGACTTCGTCGAGCCCTAAAGGGTTCTTTTGTTTGCCCAAAAGAAAAGTAACAAAAGAAAAAGGCAGCAGCAACAAAGCCGCTTCCCGCAGGCTGGCCCAAAACTCCCGTTTTGCCCCCCTTTGGAAAAGGCCTAGCCCACAATCCTCCGGCCAGCACACTAGCCAGAACGGGCACACACTGTTGCTGCACCGCCTCCCCGCCTCTTTCTTAAAAGAAAACACGAATGAAAGAGACGGTCAGGAAACAGGAATTAAAAAGATAAAAAACAATAATTCCCTGCGTGTAAGCCCGGCAGAAAAGCGAGGTGCGCGTAGGCTAGTAGCGGGGAAGCGTTTTTATGCCTAGACCTTTTTTGTTACTTTTTTTTGGGGCAATGCCAAAAAAGTAAGCCCCTCCTGAGAATGATGTAAGAAGCAAAAGACGAAGCAGGGAAGATTATCCAGACCTACTCTCTATTGTACGATTTGTGAGTGGAAGAACTATAAAATCAGGAATGGGAAAATCAACCGGGTGCATTTCGATTATTCGGATTAGATTCGCTTTCCTTCTCCGAAATGGGAGCTTTCGTTGGTTCTTTTTAATATTCCGAACAGAACACGCGGAAACTCCCGTAGCCCTGCCTTACGTTAGACGGGGAGACATAAGCCGGGGAAGTACCAGGCTCACAGTTTACTAGTCTATCAACCGGGCTAAATTTTATTATTACCCTCTAACCGCTATGATTGAAAATCCATTATTGCAACCCTTCCGGACACCGCACGAAACGGTTCCCTTCGATCAGATTAAAAATGAACACTTCCTGCCCGCCCTGACTAAAGCTATTGAAAATGGCCGCAAGGAAATAGATGCGATTACCAATAATCCCCAACCGGCCACTTTTGAGAACACCATTGCGGCGCTGGAAAAGAGCGGCGAATTGGTAAGCCGGGTATCGTCGGTGCTGTTTAACCTGAACCATGCTGAAACCAATCCCGAATTGCAAAACATTGCCCGCGAAGCTTCTCCTCTGCTCACTGAATACGGCAATGACATTACGCTGAATGAAAAACTGTTTGACCGGATCAAGGCGGTATACGAGCAGCGCCACCGGCTGAACCTGGATGTTGAAGACCAGATGCTGCTGGAACAGACCTACAAACGATTTGCCCGCAATGGAGCCAATCTGCCGGAAAGCGACAAGGAGCAATTCCGGGCAAACAGCAAGGAACTGGCGCAGCTGTCCTTGCAATTCGGGGAGAATGTGCTCAGTGAAACCAACGAGTACCTGCTCCAAATAACCAATGAGACCGACCTGAACGGACTGCCTGATTATGTCCGGGAAGCCGCCAGGCAAACCGCCCGGCAGAAGGGCAAAACCGGCTGGGTCATTACGCTGCAGGGGCCCAGTTACGTCCCCTTCCTGCAATACGCCGATAATCGGGAGTTACGCAGGCAGTTATTTCTGGCTTACAACTCCCGCGGCTTTCACGGCGACAAAAACGACAACCAGCAAATTATCCGGAAAATTGTGCAGCTCCGCTACGAACGGGCTACCCTGCTGGGTTACCCAACCCACGCCGATTTCGTACTGGAAGAAAGCATGGCAGGCTCATCGGGGAAGGTCCGGCAGTTTCTGGATGAACTGGCCGGCTATGCCAAACCGGCTGCTGCCGAACAATGGGCTGAATTAACGGCGTACGCCAAAGCGAATGGCTTTGCGGGTGACCAGCTGGAACGCTGGGACTATAATTATTACGCCGAAAAACTCAAAAAAGAAAAATACGAACTGGATGATGAGGTGCTGAAGCCTTACTTCGGGCTGGAAAACGTGCTAGACGGCATTTTCACCGTAGCCAATAAGCTGTTTGGCCTCCAGTTTAAGGAAAACAAAGCCATACCCATTTACCATCCGGAAGTAGTAGCCTACGAGGTGTTTGACGAAAACGGGAAGTTTCTGGCCATGTTCTACGGCGATTATTTCCCGCGGGAAGGCAAACGGGGCGGCGCCTGGATGAATGACCTGCAAGGGCAAAAAATACAGGAGGGCCGCAATATCCGTCCGCATATTGTCAATGTGTGCAACTTCACCAAGCCCACCGAAACGCGGCCATCCCTGCTGACTTTCAATGAAGTAACTACGCTGTTCCATGAATTTGGTCATGCCTTGCACGGCATGCTGGCCAATGGCAAGTACGAAAGCCTGACTGGCACCAACGTGTACCGTGATTTTGTGGAACTCCCTTCGCAGCTGCTCGAAAACTGGTGCTACGAACCCGAGGCATTGCAACTTTTTGCCCGGCATTATCAGACTGGGGAAGTAATTCCACGGGAATTGATTGATAAGATCCGGGCCAGCCAGAACTTTATGGAAGGCGTAAGCAGCCTGACCCAGATCCGGTACGGTCTGGTGGATATGCACTGGCACGGCGGCGTCCCTGGCGGAGAAGCCGTAACCGAAGTAGAAAGCAAGATTGATTCCCAGGTTAACCTGTTTCCCCGGGTACCGGATACCGCTTTCAGTACGGCCTTTTCCCATATCTTCGCCGGCGGGTATTCGGCCGGGTACTACAGCTACAAATGGTCCGAAGTACTCGATGCGGATGCCTTTGAGCTTTTCCAGGAAAAAGGCTTGTTTAACCGGGAAGTGGCCGGAAAATTCCGGCAATACGTGCTGGAAAAGGGCGGCAGTCAGAATCCAGCGGAGCTTTACCGCCATTTCCGGGGCCGTGAGCCTTCTCCCAGAGCCATGCTCCGCCGCAGCGGATTGTTAAAGTAACCAGCTTTGTGCCGGGTGATAGCAGTAATTAGTACCCGGCACAATCAAAACCCTATTTTACTTCCAGTAATAGTACCCAATCGCGTAATAGTACCCAATCGCGGTTGCCACCTTTATTGGTTGCCGGAACGGGGAAACGGGGAATCTGCTATTTGTTGATACGTTCCATCAGTAGGATCATACCAGGAGGCTTGTACGGGTCCGGGCCATGCGGCTCAGGTCAAAGATTAGCATTCTTTCGGGTAATCTCAGCAGCATGCCCTTCCGGTTGGCCATGCGAACTATTTTCTCTACCCGCTTAAAAAATGCCTTATTCGGGGTAGAAAGGTCGTTCATATTGTGCAATGGGCCCCTTCCGCATTTTTTGCTGTTTCCAGTCGGAGAGCAGCTGTACCTGAATCGCATTAAATCCTTTCTGGCGGCGATGCCAGGAAGCCCCTTCCTGCTTACAGACTTGTGCCAGAGAAGGAAATTATCCAAACCTGATTCTGCTCGACATCGACATGCCCGTGATGAACGGACTTCAGCGGAAAAGATACTCAACCTGTTCTTCTGATAGCCAATTGAGCCTGCCCTCTCTCCCGGTTTGGTCACAAACCAGCTTCACCTTTCGGTCAATGTACCATCGGAGGGTTGGAGGGTTCTCGATTATTACCCGGATTGCCGGGATCATTATGTGATATTTTAACTATAGCACAGTTTCAGAATGAATATTCCCCTTTTTTCCGATAATTCTGACACCGGTTTTCTCAAAATAGCCCAATCCTCCAATTACCTTTACGGGAAAAATAACGCCCCTCCTTAATCACCATCAGTTCCGTTTTGCTTTTTTAACGGTATTTATGCCCGGTTACAATCGTTTTCCGGCACACCGGCATTTTGAGGCAGCAGCGCCTCAAGATTGGGCATCCTCAGACTTTTACAAAGTATTACATCTATATCCAAGCCTCCCTTTTTACCCCCTTACATCGCGGAGACATGTCTTAACTTTGAGACAAATATTTTTTGCTTTCGGGTAACGCTTTACCATCGGGTATCAATCGCTGATAGTTTTCTTTTCTGCCAGGGATCTATATATAGGCAATAACGCGCCTCTATATTTTTTCAATTAGTACAATCATCCAAGTCATCGGGAAAAATCAATACAATTTATCATTAGACCTTTTATTGATTGAGGATCAATGATTTGTTTTTGAAGTTGGCCAGCAGTGCGCAGATGCCAAACGCATCGGCTAGCTTTTCTTTGTGTTTCATTCGGTTTTCAATTCGTAAGATAAAAAACGCTTTCATTTTGGCTATTGCATGTTCTACTACTACCCGTATGGCAGCTAAAGTACTATTTTCACTTTTTTGTTCTTCAGTCAACGGGTGGTGCTTTGAGGCCTTATGGGGAATGGATACATTGGAGAAAGTTATGTTTTTTTTGATGCCTAAAAAGCCTAAATCCACGTGTACTTTCAGGGCAGAAAAATCCATACCCGAAAAAATAGCTTTGAAAATAGTAAAGTCATGCGTTTTACCCTCATACATGGCACTGACAAACAAAATCCGCTTATGTTTATCACAAACGATTAACCATTTGACCGTATGGGTTTTTTTACCACTAGACCTTTCCTGTTGAAGCTGCTCATTCTGCGGGCGTTCAACAATGACTTCGGTCACATCAATGCATACTTCCTCCACCCCGGCAAAGGCTTCATCAAAGGCAGCTTGGGTGTTAAAAACGGTTGTTTTCAAGGAAGTATTTCTTTCCAGGCTGGCTTTGAGAACCGGTTTGAGTAAACCCAAATAGTGAGAGGCAGCAAATTCGGAAAAGCCAAAGTATAAGGCTAAGTTTTGCAGCGTAGGATAGGATTTGTAGTAATGTAAAATGAAAACAGCGCTTCGCGTTTATGGGTTAAAACCGGAGTTGTTCTCTTTGAATAAGGATTGCCGGTCTTAGGCATGTACAATTGACTAAAACTCTCATAAAGGGCGTCAAACTCAGCTATGCTTAGTCCGGTGGCGGCTTTATACTGCTTATCGGTTCGTAGATTGTTGTAGATGCTTGACATGGGAAAATAGCTTTGCAAGTAAACCACAAAAGTAAACAATTCATTATCAGCTTATAATAACTCTATTATACAGAAGCAATAAGGATTTATGGAACAGGTAACAACCACTACCGCCGGGCACACCTTCAACAACAAGGCTATGCAAAGCCAATGGGAATCTGAGCGTTGTTTGACTGCCTGTAAAAGGATACCTACTGTTTAGCCATCTAACAATTTGATAATAAAACCATCCAGCAATTCAACCATATAAATCCGCATATTAACTCCGCACATCAATACTTATGAGTAAAAAAGTTTTAGTAGTTGACGATTCTCTATACATGCGCACCCTGATCAAAGATGCCTTATCAGGTGCTGGCTACGAAATCGTGGGCATGGCGGCCAATGGGGAATCCGCCATTGACATGGCCTTTGAACTGCAGCCCGACATTATCACCCTGGACAATATTCTGCCCGATATGCTGGGTATTGACATTCTCAAGGTGCTGAAAGAAGAAGCAGTTCCTTCTAAAGTAGTCATGATCAGTGCGGTAGGACAACAGTCAGTAGTGGAAGAAGGCCTGAAACTGGGAGCCTGTGATTACATCGTTAAACCTTTTACCACCGAACAGTTGGTAAGCGTAATTGGCAAAATAGGCTAAATAGGTATTAGGTACCAGGTATTGGTTTTCCTGAATAACCTTTTTCTAATTACCAATAGCAACTGACCAATGACTAATACCCAAATGGTTGCTACTCCGAAAATTAAGGTACTACTGGCCGACGATTCGGGGTTTATGCGCCTGGTGCTGACTGATATGCTGGGTGCCGTCCAGGGTATTGCGATTGTGGGTTCGGACTGATTTTCGAGCCGGGCTTTTCCAGCGCCGAACAAGTAACTGCCGTATCGGGCCGGGGCGTGGGCATGGACGTAGTAACACGAGCACTGGATTCAATTGGCGGCTTTATTTCGGTGCAATCTGCTGTAGAAGCCGGTACAACGGTTCGCTTGCAACTGCCCTCCTCGATGGCGGTAAAGGCTACCCTGCTTTTCGAGTTAGGAAACAATACCTTCGCGATTCCGCTTTCTTACACCAAAACCGTCATTTCAATCACCCGGGAGGCCATTCATAAAGTAGGCAACGGTCTGATGGCCTCGCACCTGGGCAAAAATATTTCCATTGTATTCCTCAACGACTTATTCCGACTGGCAGACGCAACGGCTACGCTGGCAGAAGGGCAGCTTCACCAAACATTTAACAGTTTAACCAGATACCAAACTGAACATCGTATTGATCAGCTTCAGCAACCGGGAGATGGGCTTTGTGGTAGATAAGTTATTGCAGCAGAAGGAGATCGTGGAGAAGCCCCTCCAGTCATCCTTGGAAAACGTGAAATTTATCAGGGGCGCCACTATTCTGGGGAATGGCAGTGTATGCCTGGTACTGGACCCGCCTTCTATCGTACAATTTCTGTTTAAGAATATTAAAACCAGGTAATGTTAAGTAGATATGCTGATTATAGGATTTGCCGATGAGATGATAATTTTAAATAAAGTTTATGAGTGTAAAGGAGTTGCTGGTGAATGCGTGATAACTTTTAACTCATCCACTCAATGAACTCATAAAATCTAAACGGTTCACTTACTTATCTATTGTCTTATTTATGTTACTATCGGATTACGAACTGGATATTACCAAAGAGCTTTTCAACATTGGCCTGGCTAATTCGGCGGATGCTTTTTCAAAATTGACTAAGGAGAAAGTGCTGATTAACGGATTTGACTTGGCAGTGATGGATACAATCTCCATGGATCAGGTGCTGCAGGAATACACCGCCGAACCATTGTGTGTACTTACCACTGCCGTACGGGGCAACCTGCAAGGAATCAGTTATTTACTTTTCGACCAGCGTGACCTGGAACGAATCGGAGAAGTATTTATGCCGAAGGTAGCATACCAGCCAGGTGCGCCGCTCAGTGAGTTTCAGGAGGCTCTGCTTTTGGAGCTGGACAATATCCTTTCGGCGGCCGTAGTCACGCAGCTCTCTAATTTTCTGAATGTATTCACCTACGGAGACGTGCCCGCGCTGCGTTTGCTGACCGCATCGGAGGCCTTAGCATCTTTTAAGGCCGAAACCAGGCAATATGATGTGATCTTCAACGTCAGGGCCCGCTTTAAATCGTACCAGACCAATCTGCAACCCTCCTTTGTGTGGTTTTTCAGCAGCGACTTTATCGCCTTAATCAAGCAACTGATTCAGGACAAGCAGCAGTTGAGCTTGCTGAAAAATGAAATAATAGACTTGCTGTAAGTTGAGACTCAAAGGTTTAACAGATAAAAGTTCCAAGGGCAGCGCAAACGCCAATAATTTGATTGATGATTTTCCTCGACTTAATCCGGCTCCGATGTTCCAGAATTCGATAACGCTTCATGCCTCCAATGGCGTGTTCGACATAAATGCGTTCTTGCCCAGCTTGCTTATTGTGCTCTTTTTGTTGCGCGGTTAACTCATTGCAGACGCCTTTAGGTGTTCGCTTCTTCTTGATAGGAATACAGAGCTGTTCACACTGATATAGGTCGGCAAATCCTTGAAAACCTAAATCTAAGCGTACTTTACTACTCGGGTAAACCAGTCTTGATCGGGTGGAAATTCGGCTTGTAACAGGCTGTAGTCAGGTTGCTTGCCTTTGTAAGACTGGCTAATATAGAGTATCTGCTTGTTTTTAGTGCTAATGATTAACTCTTTATGGGTAGGTCGCTTTTTTTTCCGGAATACTGCTCCTTTTGCGCCTCCTGGTTCTTGGGACGCTGCGTAGCCTGTTCACTTACATCCACGATAATCTCCTTTTCCTCCTGTAGATACGCCTTAAATTCAGCAGCATCCTTAAAATTACGTCTGGGCATTGCCCCTTCTCTTTCTAACGTGTAAGTGAGCAACTGCAGGTATTTCTCAAAATTGCGTTGGGCATTCGAGCCATCCGTACCGATTAACAAACCTAAATTATCCTAGCACAAGCCGTTCTTAAGCTGGAACAAGACCAGAAACAGGCAGTCCGCGTAGGTAGGCAGCAGTAAGTCTACTTCGGTTCGCGCCGCTAAGGTACTCAAAGACACTCCTTGAAAAAACTCATACGTCTCGCCAAAATACTTCACCAGACGATGAAACTGTTGTTCACTCAAACCGGTACTCGACTTCCACTGTCGTTCGTTCCGAATCTGCTGATAACTAAGCATCCGCTTTTTAGAAGCTAAATTACGGCTCTATTCCCTAATTTTACCCCTTGTTTTGTAACTCCTTCTAAATCAACTTGCAGCAAGTCTAATAAAAGTATAGACAAGGGTGAATGGGTATTAAGGTACGGGGTATTAGACATTAAGTCAGTAATTGGTCAGGCGATACTACTTCTTGTTATTGTTCGGTAACCATCGGGAAAAAGATTATTCCAGGAAATACTACTACCTAGTACCCAATACCTGAATACCCAGTACCCACTATCAATTCCATTTCACCAGAGTAATTTCTTTATGGTAAACGAAAGAAAATACTGTTTACAGGAGGAATGTACGGCTGCGTAACCGGATACTGGCAACGCTGACGGTGCTGCTGGCAATCGTGGGCGCAAACCTATACGTTCAATTGGGGCCACCCGTTCCGGCGCCATACCCTCAGCTACTCGTCTTGGCCTTGCTATCAGCGGCTGTGGGTTGCACCCTGTTGCTGGCCGGTTTTATTTACAACTACTTACGTTTCGTCAACCAGACCTTCCCGCGTGACCGTGGCTTTATCTGAAGGACGCCTGCAGGAAGTGGCCGCCGTTAAAACGGGTACCGGTAACGAATGGCTGGAGCATCTGAAAAAAATTGCTGGAGAAATGCAAACTGCCACTGCTTTTGCCTCCGCGCTGGGTCAGGAAATCTGGAAGCTGCACTAGACGAGACCAGGCAAAGTAGCCTGATCAATGCTTTGTCAGGAATGCGTGCCTATCTGCGGCAATTGGCTGAGGAGGAGCGGCGGCGTACCTGGACCATCAGCGGACAAGCCAAGCTGGGCGAACTGCTGCGCAACCACCAGCAAAGTGACTCCAAAACCCTGGCGAAGGTATTTATTGATGAATTATCCCGTTACCTGCTAAGTCCCAGGGAGCCGTATATCTGGTAGAGGGTGAAGAAGAACCGGAGCCGTACCTGGAACTGACCGCGGGCTACGCTTGTCACCGCGACCGGCCGGACCGGGTAGCGTGGCGCGAAGGATTGCTGGGACAAAGTGTGTACGAGAAGGAAACCATTTCTCTCGATGCCGTTCCCGAAACTTTCTATCCGGTTACTTCCGGCTTGGGGGCTGCCCGGCCTAAAAGTGTAGTATTGGTGCCCGTACAGCGCAATGAACGGGTATATGGAGCCGTGGAACTGGCTTTCCTGCAACCACTCCCCCATACCAAGTTCAGTTTGTGGAAAACGTGTGCGGAAGCTTCGCCGCTGCCCTGGAAAATGTACTGGTAAAGGCGAACATCCAACAACTGTTACAGGAATCAGAACAGAAGGCCGAAGCGTTACGTACCAAAGAAGAAACCCTACGGCAGAACACCGAAGAGCTGGTCGCGATGCAGCGGGAATTGAACCAGAAGCTCAAACAGATTGAGGAGGAATCCGTGCTGACCAAATCTATTCTGGATGCCATTAACAAAACCAACGCGGCCTGGAACTGGACATGCAAGGAAACATTCTCAACGTAAACGAGATGTACCTGAGTCTGATGGAATATACCGCCAGGGAACTGATTGGAAGTCCGGAAAAAAACTTCGTGTCTCCCGACGAACTCAACAGCCAGCGCTACGATATGATGTGGGAAAGCGTCCGGACGGGGGCGTATAATTCGGGTGAGTTTAAACGAATGAGTAAAAGCGGACGGGAACTGTGGCTTACGGGTACGTACAGTCCTATTTTCAACCTGGAAGGGCAGCCATATAAGATTGTGCAATTCGCTCAGTTTACCACCGAACAAAAAGAACGGGAGCTGGAACTGGTCAGCAAAATCGATGCGCTCAACCAAGCAGTAGCCGTGCTCGAAATTAACCTGGAAGGAAAAATTATTACAGGCAATTCCGTTTTCCTGAAGTCTTTCGGGTTTAAGCGGATTGAATTGCGTAACAAATGCTTCCTCAGCCTGCTGGATCCGGAGGTGGCCCAAAGCGAAGAATTTGTCGCCCTATGGAGTAGTCTGTGTCAGGGAACGATTAGTCAACGGAACTTGCGGATGCGTTCCGACGACGGCGGCTATAAACACTACCTGGTTTGGTTCAGTCCCTCCAAAATCTGCAAGGTCGTATTTACCGGGTGCTGGCCATCTTAATTGATCTTACCGAACAGCACGCGCTGCGCGAACAATTGGACGACATGCTTATCCGGGAAAAACGTAAAAATGCTATTCTGGAAATGCAGGCCGAAACGACCGATGCGTTTATCAGCGAGGTAAGCGATATCCTGATCCAATTGGATGGTAACAATAGTCACATCGACATCAGCCCGATTGTGCAGCGTAAAAATATTCCCATTATCGAATTCTCCCTATCCGAGTGATCGGAATGTTGCTGGCCGACGGGCAGGGTGATGTGGAACGGACTGCCCAATTGGTAGCCTTGGCCCATCCCCTGAAGATTACTTTTCACCGGGCATTCGACGTGACGGCTGACCCCTACAAGGCACTGGAGGAGATAGTGAATTTGGGTATAGAACGGATACTTACTTCAGGACAGGAAAAATCTGCCCTGGAAGGTACGCCACTACTATCTAAGCTAATTGGGGAGGTGGCTGACCGCATTATCATCATGCCGGGCGGCGGCATCACCGAACGGAATATCAACCGCATTGTACAGGAAACCGGAGCCCGGGAAATACACGTTTCGGGCCGGAAAAAACTACCCAGCCTCATGGTTTACCGGAATGAACGGGTATCTATGGGCGGCGATCTGCGGCTGCCTGAGTATGAGTTATCGGTAGTGGATGCGGACAAAATAACCGGATTCCGGCAGGCCATTTCCCTGGCATAAAAGATTTAAAGAGTCTGATTTCTTTGTCTCAATTAGCACATGGTTGATTAAATAAATTGATAGTAATAGCTGCTGATGGGTGTACGACAAATTGCAGATCAACCATTAAACTTTGTTCGTGTTGTTCCGCATTTAGCTTCGCTGAGAATAGTTGCAATGCGGATGAACGCTCTGCATTTTGTCGTACACCCCGGGTGATCGAAAGGTACAGTTTTCGCAAAATTTTATTACCAGTTTGTAAAAATAAATTACAGAAAATGCCGTAAAAGAGGGAATTAGTTGCGAATAAAAGCGACTTTATGCTATATTTCCTAATCAACCCATTCAACCTGCACTATGAATTCTTTTCAGCCTTTCGTTTTTCCTGCTCCCGTCCGTCCGGAATATTCCAAAAAAGTGGCCTATTTCTCCATGGAATTCGGCATTCACCAACCATTTAAAGTGTATTCCGGCGGATTAGGTTTTCTGGCGGGTTCCCATATGCGCAGCGCCCACGATCTGCAGCAACACCTGATTGGCATTGGCATTTTATGGAAATACGGCTATTACGACCAGGTCCGTCAGGGTGACCAGACCATGACCGCGCTTTTTCAGGAAAAGATTTACGGTTTCTTGCAGGAAACTGGCATTGTTTTCGACATTCAGGTAAACCGGCATCCGGTGAAAGTAAAGGCCTGGTACCTGTCACCGGAGATTTTCGGGACTGCTCCCATGTTTTTTCTCTCCACGGACCTGCCCGAAAACGATTACCTGGCCCGTACTATAAGCGACAAACTGTACGATGCCAATATGGAGGCTAGAATCGCCGCCAGTGTATTGCTGGGCGTGGGCGGGGCCAAACTGCTCGACCTGATTGGTTGGGAACCTGATACGTACCACCTCAACGAAGCCCATGCGCTGCCCTTAGCTTTTTATTTATTCGAAAAATTCAAAGACAAGGAAGAAGTCCGCAAGCGGATGATACTCACTACCCACACCCCGGTAGAAGCCGGCAACGAAAAAACCGATATCCGTTTGCTGGATAAAATGGGCTTTTTCAATGGTTTGCCCCTGCCTTTGGTCAAAGAGTTGACCGGAACCGGAGAAGATATTTTTGACCATACCCTGGGTGGTTTGCGTCTTGCCCGCAAAGCCAACGGCGTCTCCCGGATGCATGGCGAGGTAGCGCGGCAAATGTGGGGGAAATACGACAATATTTGCAGGATCTCGCATATTACCAACGCCCAGAACCGGCGGTATTGGGCCGATGATGTCCTCTATAAGGCGTTTGCCCGGCAACACGACGAGGAAATGCAGCAACGTAAACGGGAACTGAAACGGCTGCTGTTCGAAGAAGTGGCTGACCAGTGCGGAGAATTGTACGACGAAAATGTACTCACCATTGTGTGGGCCCGCCGTTTTGCGGACTACAAACGTCCCGATTTGCTCTTGTTCGATGAGGAACGCTTCCATAATCTGGTTACCAATAAAGACCGTCCCGTGCAGATCATCTGGGCCGGAAAGCCCTACCCGATGGATTTCCGGGCTATTACGATTTACAACCGGATTGTGGAGATTACCAAAAGGTATTACAATTGTTCTATATTGGTAGGGTACGAATTAAAACTATCCCGCCTCCTCAAAGGCGGCGCTGATGTGTGGCTAAACAATCCCCGGATCACCCGGGAGGCTTCCGGCACCAGTGGTATGACCGCCGCCATGAACGGTGCCCTCAACTTCTCCGTGCTTGACGGCTGGATTCCGGAATTTGCCCGGAATGGAGAGAACGCTTTTACGGTTCCCGCAGCTGATGCAAGCTTGCCACTTCACATCCAGGATGCTTTTGACTACGAAAATATAATCGGAGCTCTGGAGAACCGGATACTACCGATGTATTATGACTATCCGGATCAATGGCTGCAAATGGTAAAAACCAGCATGCACGATATTATTCCGGCGTTTGATGCCGACCGTATGGTTAAGGAGTACTATGAGCAAATGTATTAGCGGGAATGTGCCTTTATAAAGCTTATACAGGGGTTAATTGTCATTTGGGCGAGATTGGTCGAATAAAAAGATACTGTTTAGTGAATAACTGTACTTTTATTACATTATTTCACTTCAGACACTCTAAACAAATGGATAATCAACCTCTGCATGAGCCCTTAATACTGCCCATGTATACATCGGAGGAACCTTATTTATATATAAACTTTTCCGGGCAGTTGATTTTTATTCAGGGTAACTACCTGACGGACATTGAAGGAATTGCCCTCGTAATGCTTATGGGAGGCCTGGTTTTTAGTCCGAAGACCGAAGACCTGCGCGACATGCAGAACTACTACCTGAATTAATCCTATTTTTATACTGTACAGACGCGATTAATCGCGTCTCTAGCAATTGGTTGGCATCAACGCCAACCTTTTTTTATACCCATTACCCATCACGTTTATTATCTATGCTTACTTCCCGATCATCCCTAAATGCGTATGCTTGAAGCTATCGGGGTATTTCAGACCGTAGCCCAGCATCCGGTCCATACTCGCATGACCAAAGAGAATCACTCCAGCCAGAATCAGGGAAGATTGGGCAGTAAGCAAGCCGATCACGCCTACCATAATGGCAATCCCCTTATGATGAGCCAGATTGTATACATAAGCTCCCGCTTTAGCATTCGCCAGGTAGCCAATCATGCTCACATCAGGCGCCAGGATCAGTACCGGAAACCACCACCAGGCAAAGGGTAATTGACTGAAAAGAACGATAGAAAGGGCAAATTGAGCTACTTCCTCCAGTTTAAGCATCGTGTTCATATGAGTGTTTCGTTTTGGTAAGACAAAGCTCAGTGAACCAGAGCCGTAAAGCAGTGACTAAGATGAAAATAAAGTGATTATTTACGCAATGGTTTACCTAATAAAGTCTATTTTCTTCCTCTTGAGACCATTTTCCAGGGATTCACGACGACTGACATCCCGAAAAATTCTATACTTGCGAAATCAACAGCCGATCTTTCATGCGAAAATCTAATTACTGCAACCCCGGTTGCAGGATGATTATATTGTTCTTTCTACCCTTTACTACCATGTCGCAAACCCTATACCCGACCATTGGACAAGTTGTCCGTAATGATTCCCGTTTAGATCAGATACTACCTAAAGAGGCCAGAATAGAAGTGCTTGCCTCCGGCTTTGTCTGGTCTGAGGGGCCGGTTTGGATTAAAGAGGGAAGCTTTCTGCTCTTTTCGGATGTTCCCCGCAACGAGGTACTCCGGTGGAGAGAAGGCGAAGGAGTAGGTGTTTTTTTGAAGCCTTCCGGTTTCACGGGAGTGGGCACGTACAGCGACGAGCCGGGCAGTAATGGCCTCACCCTTGACAAACAAGGCGCCCTGATTTCCTGTGAACACGGTGACCGCCGGATATCACGCATGGTATGGGGAAGCGGCAAACGCACGGTTGCTGATAACTATCAGGGCAAACGTTTCAACAGCCCCAACGACGTAGTGGTGAAATCAGATGGAACGCTGTACTTCACCGACCCTCCGTATGGACTCGCCAAAAAAGCCGATGATCCTTCGCGGGAGCTGGATTTCTTCGGCGTATACCGTGTCGGTACCGATGGCAAAGTTACCCTGCTGACCCGTGAAATGACCCGACCTAATGGCTTGGCATTTTCACCGGACGAAAAAATCCTGTATGTGGCTCAATCGGACCCTGACAAGGCCATTTGGATGGCTTATCCGGTAAAATCAGACGGTACCCTCGACAAGGGAAAGGTATTTTATGATGCCACAGCTATGTCAAAGCAAGGCCTCAAAGGATTACCCGACGGACTGAAAGTGGACCGGAACGGGTACTTGTTTGCGACGGGTCCGGGTGGCATACTTATATTTTCACCGGATGGTACCCTGCTGGGCCGTATTGACACGGGGCAAGCCATCGCCAACTGTGCCTGGGGTGAAGATGGAAGTACCTTATACATTACGGCGGACGGGTACTTATGCCGGATCCGCACCTCCACCAAAGGAGCGGGTTGGTAAGAGTTTCCAGTTTTTAGTTTCCGGTTGAAAAAGGTAGAACTATTATGATGTTGTATTTGAACAACTGGAAACCAAAAACTATAAACCGTAAACCAAATTAAGACAGCATTCGGTCAATCTGCTGAACTATGAACTCAAAATCCTGCGGTTTTTTCACGTAATCCAGCGGATTGGCATCAATGATCAGTAACGGACCACGGTCATAGGAGTCAATCCATTCGTTGTAATGCCCGTTGAGGCTAGCCAGATAGGCAGGGTCAATGTTCTTTTCGTATTCCCGGCCCCGCAGCTTTATCCGCTCCATTAGTTTCGACAGGTCGGCCTTCAAGTACACCAGCAAATCGGGTGGTTTAACCAGGCCCATAATGGATTCGAACAATTGCAGATAGGTACTGTAGTCACGGTCATTCATTAAACCGGAGAGATGCAGATTACGGGCAAAAATATAGGCATCCTCATAGATAGACCGGTCCTGCACCAGTGTTTGGGTACGCTGGGAGATCTCCAGCACCTGCCGGAAACGACTTCCCAAGAAGTAGACCTGCACCTGGAAGGACCAGCGTGGCATGTCTTCGTAGAAGTCCTTCAGATAGGGATTGGTGTCTGCCGCTTCCGGCAGCACTTCCCAACCATAATGCTGGGCCAGCATCTGGGCCAGCGTACTTTTTCCTGCTCCGATATTTCCGGCTATGGCTACGTGCATAAGGCGCCGATTAGATTATGTGCTGATGCGTATATATGCCCTCTTACCAATCAGGAAAGGGGTATTGGGCAGTGGGCAAGAACGAATTTTATAATTTACCCTTCGCGGTACATACTACTACGGATAAACGGGGAAGCAAACAATTGGGTTGTAAAACGCTAAAACGTTCCCGGAAGCGTCCAATATGACGTTTGTTCATTTTTCAGACTGTTACCTTACGCAAGTCAGGTAACACTGGGTAAAGCGACTGGCAAGTGGTTTAGCTGCCTTATTTTTAATTTGTGAAGCATTTTTACTTTTTTCTTTTATTTTTCGCCTCTTTCTCATCCGTACTTTTTGCCAGTGGCGACCCCGTTCCGGCCGGTGGACGGGCTTGGAGTTTGGCCGGTACAACCCTCACCCTTACCGATGGCTGGGCACTTTTCAGTAATGCTGCAGGGCTAACTGGCGTAACTTCCCCGCATTTTCTCTTTGCCTGTGATCACCGGTATGGCTTAGCGGGCTTCAATACAGTAACGGCGGGCTTCGTTTTTCCCACCCGTTACGTAAAAGCAGGCATCAGTTTCGAACGGTTCGGCGACCAGCTATATAATGAACAAAAGCTAGGAATTGCCTTTAGTCATAAATTAGACCGGGTAAGCTTGGGTCTTAAAGTGAATTATTTCCAGGTTGCTATTTCCGAAACCGGAACCCGCAAACGCCTGCTATTTGAACTGGGCGGCATTACCGAAATCACGCCGAAGCTCTTTTTTGGCGCCCACGTGTATAACTTCAACCAGGCCCGGATGGCTAACTACCAGGATGAACGTATTCCCACGGTGTTGAAAGCCGGGCTCTCATGGCGACCTATTTCCAAGGTGATGCTCAACGCCGAAACTACCAAAGACATTGACTTTCCGGCGACTTTCAACGCAGGTGTGGAGTATGAAGCAGTCAAAAACGTCTACCTACGGACGGGCATTTCCACGAATCCCACCATCAACTACTTTGGCCTTGGCTTACAGCACAAACAGCTTGGTTTTGACTATGCCTTGCGGACTCACCCCATCCTTGGGTGGTCTCATCACCTTTCCATGAGTTTGAAAATCAGGAAAAAGACGAAGAAAGATGGGCCAACCGTAACTGTTGAGCAGCAGCTATGATGGCAACGAGTCAACCGCAGGGAGAAGACAAAAACGGTAGCCAACCCGTCAACAGAGCAGCGGTCAAAACCTATACTATTGGTTCCTTGGCCGTATTGCTTCTGTATATCGTTGCTTTTCTGATTCCATTCCGATCCTATTCGCAAGAATATCCTCGCCCCGAAATGAATCCTGATGAACTCATCCAGCACCTTTTCGGGCAGCCGGAGGAAGAGGTAAATTACGAAGACCTGTACGAATCCCTGTTTGGGCTTTACGCGCAACCGCTGGACCTGAATAGGGGCCACCCGCGAGGAACTAGCAGCCATTTTTTTACTTTCCGAAGCGCAATTGAATGCCTTTTTCCAGTACCGGGAGCAAAACGGAAAACTGCTTTCCATCTATGAATTGCAAGCCATCCCAGGATTCGATCTGGCGACTATTTATAAAATACTTCCCTTTGTAGAGGTAAAACTGCCCAAAGCAGACAATAGGCCCCCTCTGGCAACGCATGCTTACTACTTCCAGTCAGTCACTTATTATCCGGTATGACCGAACCCTGGAAACGAAGAAGGGCTATTCTCCGGCTACTTCATCCGGTAGCGGTACCAGTCAGCAGTATTTGGGTACTCCCGACCGGCTGTATACCCGTTACCGGATGAGCCACTCCCGCGACTTTAGCCTGGGTTTACCCTCGAAAAAGATGCCGGGGAACAATTCCGCTGGCAACCTTCTACCCGGCGCTACGGCCCCGACTTCCTCTCCTTTCACGGCTATCTGGAAAACCAGGGTCGATGGAAAAGAATTGCTGTTGGCGACTACCAGCTTCAAACTGGCCAAGGCTTATTATTGGGTGCTGGCTTTGCCATGGGTAAGGGGGCGGAAACAGTTACCGCCGTGCGGCGCAATCAATCAGGGATTCGCCCCTACACATCGGTAATGGAATCTGGTTTTTTCCGCGGCGTGGCGGGAACCTATACTTTTGGCAAAGTGGATGTGACTGGCTTTTACTCCCATTCCCGCCGGGACGGAAACCTATTAGATGCTGCCGATAGTCTCTCTGATACCTATTCTGATTCATTTACGCAATCTATCTACAGTACGGGCTTTCACCGGACCGAAAATGAGATAAACGCTAAGGGAAAGTTAGGCGAACAAGTCTTGGGAACTGATGTATTACTTCGGCATAAAAATTGGCACCTTGGCGGTACGTTTCTCCATACCCACTATAGCGTACCCGTACACAAAAAGCGCACCGACTACAACCAATTTGAATTTAACGGGTCCGAAAACTGGAATGCCGGCATTCATTACAACTATTTGTGGCAAAACGTGAATCTGTTCGGCGAAGCGGCCCTCTCCCATAGCAGGGGCGCAGGAATCATTTCCGGACTCATTGCCAGCCTGACGGCTAAAGTAGAATTATCTCTATTATACCGCCACTATGGCCGTAATTTTCACAGTTTCTACGGGAATGCGTTCGGGGAAAACACCCGGAACATCAATGAACATGGCATGTATTGGGGTGTAAAAGTAGTACCGGTGCGGAAAATTACCCTTACTGCCTACTATGATCAATTCCGGTTTCCGTGGCTCAAGTACCGCGTAGACGCGCCTTCGCAGGGAAATGAATACTTAGTGCGTATCGCTTGGCAGCCCGCCAAAACCATTCTTGTATACGGCCAATACCGGGAAGAGCACAAGGAATTGAATCCTGCCGATGCGCCCTCCCCTATCCGCAGTCCCGAACCAGTAGACCGGCAATATTGGCTCTTCAACCTGGATTACAACGCCAATAAATATATATCCCTGCAATCGCGGGTGCAGGGAAGCACGTACCGCCACGGAACTACCCTATACTCTACGGGTTACGCTTTGGTACAGGACGTAAATGCGCAGTTTGGCCGGCTAAAAGTGAGCAGCCGCTTTGCCTTGTTTGACACTGACGACTACAACAACCGGCAGTATGTATACGAAAAAGATGTATTAAATACCTTCTCGCTGCCTGCTTATTACCAGCGGGGCGAACGGCACTACCTGCTGCTGCAATACCAGGTGAACCGGCATCTCGACGTATGGCTCCGGCTTGCCCGAACCAATTTGCGGGATCAGTTAACTATAGGCTCGGGACTGGAAGAAATCAATGACAACCAGAAAACTGAACTAAAAGCCCAGATGCGACTAAGGTTTTAACCCGTACTTTGCAAAGAATTCCGGCTTTTACTATCATTAAAGTGATTTTCACCGCTGGTTTATCACTTATATGGAAGGTACCGCCATTATTCTCACCCATAATCAATTAGGAAAGTCGTCGGCTAAAACGGCCCATGGCCTCATCCGGGGTACTTCCCGGTACCGTATCGCAGGCGTGATTGACCCCGAAATGGCCGGCCGCGACGCCGGAGAAGTACTGGATGGCATCCACCGGGACATTCCCGTGTTTGCTACTTTGCAAGATGCTGTCCAACACTTGCCCAACATTGACTTTTGCCTCATTGGCGTGGCAACCAAAGGAGGCAAGCTTCCGCTGGAAATGCAGAAAACTGTGGCCGAAGCCATCCGAAACGGGATTTCGATTGTAAATGGCTTGCACGAAGCCATCGGCGACAAACCCCAAATGGCGGAATTGGCCCGGCAATTCGGTGTTCGACTGCTGGATATCCGGAAGCCTAAACCCAAAAATGAGCTTCACTTCTGGACTGGCCGCATCAGAGAGGTAGACTGTCCGCGGGTAGCCGTACTGGGCACCGACTGTAACGTAGGCAAGCGGACCACCGCCCGGATGCTGACGCTGGCTTGCCGGGAGGTTGGACTAAAAGCCGAAATGATTTACACCGGGCAAACCGGCTGGATGCAGGGCGGCCGCTACGGATTTGTGTTTGATACAACGCCCAATGATTTTGTATCGGGAGAAGTGGAGCATGCCATTGTTACCTGTTGGGAGGAACAGCGGCCCGACGTGATGTTTATTGAAGGGCAGTCTTCTTTGCGTAATCCCAGCGGCCCCTGTGGTTCAGAGTTTTTAGTTTCCGGAGAAGCCCGCTACGTGGTACTGCAACATGCGCCGGCCCGCACCTATTTTGACGATAACGAAGCCGCCGGTTCCGTTATTCCTTCTTTAAGTACTGAAGTTGAGCTCATCCGATTGTATGGCGCCAAAGTGATTGCTATTACCCTAAATACCTTGGGGCTCACCGGAGAGGAATCCAAAGCCTGGCAGCAGAAATACGGGACCGAACTGAAGCTGCCCGTAATCCGGCCTCTGGAAGAAGGTGTGCAGCGAATAGTTGATTTAGTTATACAGATACAACCAGCTCGATGAATCAAAACTGAGAGCGCATTTTTGATTTAATGTCCCGGAAACCTGAAATAGAATCTGGGTGTATCAGCAGCAAAAACAACTCTTCGTATTTTTTATACTTTTTTCTAATCGCTTCATTTCCCGCTGTATTATTCATTTGACTGCCAACTGTTTGCATTACTTTAAAAGTATTTCTTCGGGCAATTTTCCACGCTGTACTTACCACACCTAACCATCAGCAATACATTATTTCCGCTTATTTTTTGTAATTCAATACCTTATTAATCCTGTTGAAACCTATTCCTTTCCCTTTCTGGACAAAATTTATCAATATTTTATTGATTTCGTACAATTTTTAATCTAAAAAATATTCTTAATTTTCGGATGTAAGCCTGCTAAAAGAGGTAATAAATTCAGTTATTCCCTTTTGGGTGATAGAATAGTAAAAATAATTGATTGATAATCAGTTAGTTATAAAACTATTTAATTGTAAGTTCTTGATTGTCAAATAGTTTAATATAAGTAAAATTACCAATTTATCGCCCGAAAGGGAATAAGATTAGTAGGGCTGTTTATTTTACATTCATAAAAAAATCGTATTTTTCGGGAAAACTTTACTTTTCCGTGAAATCTCAACGAAATGAGTAGTATTCCGTGCTACAAATAAAATATTGGCTTATATTGGCTTATAATAGGTCACAAAACACTTGTTGGTAACTTATTTCTACAAAGACAATATTGCGTTCAATAGAACGTATTGTTCATTGAAGAAACCCGGCTCATTTAATTGCATTCTGTTCAAGCATTTTATAATTATTTGAGCACTCTCTTAACAGTAAATATATTTTACCTGTTTAACGCAACATAGTTATACAGGTGTAGTATAATAAGGATTGCAAGCAGCACTTTAACCTAAAATTTATTCACCACAGCTATGAAGAAAGCTCCCAAAGTAACTGTTTTCATGCCGGTTTACAACGGGGAGAAATATCTCAAGGAAGCCATTGAGAGTATTCTCGTTCAGACATTCCCCGATTTTGAGCTGCTCATTATTGACGATGGCAGTACCGATGGCAGTGTAACAGTTGTAAAATCCATTCATGATAGCCGGATCCGTTTCATCCAGAACGAACGGAACATGGGTTTACCTTATACCCGTAACAAAGGATTTGAACTAGCGGAGGGAGAGTATATTGCGTTCATTGATTGCGATGACACTAGTGCCCCTGACCGACTCGAAAAGCAGGTAAACTTCATGGATGAGCATCCTGAAGTAGGTATTTGCGGAAGCTGGGTGCAGGACGTAACTTCGGAGGGCAGATTGATTGCAGGGAAAGTGCGGCAATATCCCGCTGAAGACCGCAAAATACGACACATGCTGCTATGGTCACCTCCGCTGTGGAATCCGAGTCTGATCCTTCGCCGCCGGGTCATTATAGATCATAACCTGTTTCATAACCCGATGTATATCATCGGAGAAGACTATGATCTGTGGGTAAGGGCATCAAAAGTTACGCAACTGGCCAACATTCCTGAAATTCTGCATTATTACCGCCGGCACGATCTTCAGATTTCAACCCGCAAATCAGTAGAAGCGGTCTGGAACGTATGCAACCTGCAATTAGGTGTTCTTTTTGATCTGATTAAGAAGTATTTTCCTCAGGAAGAATTGGGAACCCTGGAGACCGATCTAGCCAATCCTAAACTGTTAACAAAAAATATTCTGGCAGTTGACCGGTTGATTGAAAAAATAAAGGAAAATAATATTTTAACCGGTGAGGTCAGCCACAAAACGCTGGAAGCTTCACACCGCGATCTTTGGTATAAGTTTCTTTCCGGACTTCCCCGCTTTGACCTTAAGTTATACAATGCAATCCGGCAGAGCAGTTTCTTCCGCACCTTATCGTATCCGGTACGGCTTAAATTATGGCTGAAGTGTTTGGCTGGTATGCGTCAGGAGTGGATTTTGCAAATGAATAATCTGAAAACTGCCTTGGATCGTAAAGTAGCCGTGCAACAGTAGAGGACTTTGCTTGTAACAATGGCCTGTTTTCAATAAAAATATTTATAAAAAGCCTGCGGTTAGGAAAAATCCGGCAGGCTTTTTTATTTGCAACCCTCTGGTGCCAGCCATCGGCTTGAAAAAGCAGGATGCGGGGCCGGGTAAAAATGCTTACTGATCTAACTGGCCGCCGGATAGCGGCACTTCTAACCCAAACTTCTATGTTCGTTCATACCGTTTTCTTTTGGCTGAAAAACAAAAGCAGTGAAGCTGACCGCAAACAATTGCGGGCAGGATTAGAATCGCTGCAAAGTATTGCATCCATTCGCCATGCCTGGATTGGGGAACCGGCATCCACCCGGCGTTCAGTCATTGATCACAGCTATGATTACGCCATTACGTTTGTTTTTAATGACCTTCAAGGGCACGACCTCTACCAAGACGACCCTGTTCACTTGAAATTCGTCGAAAACTGCGGTACCCTCTGGAACCGCGTACAAGTCTACGATACAGTTACTTCCTGATAGCACTGGTAAGTTTTGAATGCTCAATGAGTATTAGGTAGTAAGGTATCAGGTATTAGTAATTAGTTTTTCCCTAATACCCAGTACCTAATACCTGTTAACTAAAAACCGATAACCAGTACTCATGTAACCTTTAGGCTGTAGAATTTATCACTACCCGTTTTGTTTTCCTGCGCTTGATTACCTTGCAGCCAAACAATATCCGATCCGTAATGCGCTACCGTGTCATTTTCTTATTTCTCATAACACAGATTGTCTGTGCGCAGGAACAAGTCCGCTACGAGATTGCCCAGGAAAAAGTCCGCTACGAGATCTCTTTTGACAATGCCCTGCACCATGAGGCCCTGATCACTGCCACTTTTCCTGGTGTAGGCACTCAGCCTTTGGCCATACGGATGAGCCGCTCCTCCCCCGGCCGGTATGCGCTGCACGAGTTTGCCAAGCATGTATATAGCCTCACGGCCACTGACAGTAAAGACAAACCGTTGCCGGTTACCCGCCCCGATCCGTACGGATGGACGGTAACCGGCCATGATGGCACAGTCATTATCCGCTATACCTTATTCGGCAACCGGGCAGACGGCACCTATACCGGCATTACCAGCGAATATGCCCACTTGAATATGCCGGCAACCTTTGTATGGGCTAAAGGACTGGAAAACCGTCCGGTGGAAGTAACGTTCAGGCTACCGGCAGGTAAAGATTGGAAGATTGCTACGCAACTGAAGCCGATGTCAGGCACTATTTTTTGGGCGCCGCATCTGCAGTACTTTATGGATAGTCCCACCCATATGGGTAATTTTTTCCTGCAGGAATGGAAAGTTGACCATAAAGGAAAGACGGCAACTATGCAGTTCGCTATCCATCACGAAGGCACCGAAGCGGAAGCCGATGCTTTTGTAGACCGGACTAAAAAAGTGGTGCAGGAAGAAATGGCTGTTTTTGGCGAATTGCCCGATTATGACTTTGGCCGGTACACGTTCATTGCCGCTTATCTTCCCTGGGTAGACGGAGATGGTATGGAACACCGGAATTCTACTTTTCTGACCAGCCAGCAGCCACTCCTTACCGGAGCTACGAATAACCTGGGTACTGTTTCCCACGAATTTTTTCACGCCTGGAATGTAGAACGGATCCGTCCAAAATCACTGGAACCATTCGACTTTGAACGGGCCAATATGTCGGGTGAGCTATGGTTTGCCGAAGGCTTTACCAATTACTATGGTCATCTGGTACTGGCTCGTACGCGGGATTATTCCCTGAATGCATTTGCCCAACTGACAGGAGCTAACCTGAATCGTTTTCTCAATTCTCCGGGCCGTGACTATTTTAGTGCCGTTGGCATGAGTCAGCAAGCACCTTTTGTAGATGCGGCCGTTGCCATTGAACCAAATAACCGGGCTAACACGTACATTTCTTATTACCTGCACGGTGAAGTTATTGCCTTGGCACTGGACCTCACCTTAAGGCAGCAATTCAAGGACATTACCTTGGATTCCTATATGCGCCGGGTCTGGGAGAAGTACGGTAAGACAGAAAAGCCCTACGTGATAGATGACCTCCGCCTGACCTTAGGCGAAGTGACCGGTAACCAGTCCTTCGCGGATAATTTCTTCACCCGATATATAGTTGGCAAGGAAGCCGCCCCCTACGAAACGCTGCTGAGACAAGCCGGGTTTTTGCTCCGGAAGGCCAATCCGGGAAAAGCCTCATTGGGCAGCGAACGGCTCACGTACACGGATCAAGGGGCAATGGTTGTCTCTCAGGTACTGGTAAATAGTCCACTGTACAAAGCTGGGCTGGAACAGGGGGATATTATCCTGACTATTAATGGAAAATCAGCTTCGGCGCAGCATATAGGCAGTATACCGGGTACGTTTAAGCCGGGAGATAAAGCGGAAGTAACATTCACGCAAATGGGCAAACGTAAGACATCCACAGTTACATTTGCCGAAGACCCACAACTGGAAGTGGTTACCGCCGAAAGCACGGGCAGTACTGTTACCAAAACCGAACAGCAATTCCGGCAATGGTGGCTTAAAGCCCAATAATACCCTTTTGAATTTTTTCTGAATAAACGCTTACATTTCTTCGGTCCCTGCTCATTAACCAGATAGAACTAACAATATTTTGATCCTAGTAGGAAGCTTCAGCCCCTACCGGACTGGGCCGATACGTAGTTCTACCTCTTGTACACCTATTTTTAAAGGGACCGTGCGAAAATCTGGATTTGAGCTAAACACCTTGACTGTTATAGGTCAAGCACTGGAGGGACTAAAATGCCCTACCGAGAAAAAAAACTTTTTGCGGGCTCGCCGCTTATACAAACGTTCCCTCAGGCATAAATTAAGCTACCTGAAGAAGTTTTCCATCAGTGGTGCGTACACAGTATTCCCCCTGGAGCACCGGATCTTTAATGCACTCAGTTTTTTTTCAATTATTGCGTGTATTCTATCCACTTTTTCGAGCTGGCTGATTGGATTACCAATTGTGGTCATCCTTCTTAATCTGGTTTGTCTTGCCTTGTTTGGTCTATTTTATTATCTCTCACGGTTCTGGGGCAAGTACAGCTTGCTGGTTACACCTTTTGCCATACTTACCTGTATCTTATTATCCCTTTTATGGTTCTATAACGGCGGGATCAACGGGTCTATCAGCTATTCCTATCTGTTTGCTTTATTCAGCCTGCTGATTATTTCCAGAAATAGAGCATTAACTGCCCTCCTTATCATCTCCAACGTAATAGTAGTTATAGGAATCGAGTATTATTTTCCCCATCTGGTTACCCACTATGAAAGCCGCGAGTCCCATTTCTGGGATATCATCTTCAGCTTCATCTGGGTATCAGTGATTATTGCTTTCGGCGTGTCCCAATTAATCGGGAATTACGAAAAGGAAAGAACCGCTCAAATCAACCAGATGCAGGAGCTTAAGAAACTGGCCCAGGTTCATAACCGATTGTTTTCCATTATCTCGCATGATCTGCGGGCCCCTCTGCGTTCCGTACAAGCGACCTTGCAACTGCAAAAAGACGGGTACCTGACTGAGCAGGAAATGAAAGTACTTACTGAGGCATTATCGAGACAGGTCAATAACACCAATGCCTTGCTGGACAACCTGTTCTTCTGGTCGCGTAATCAGATGCAGGGAATAAGGGCAGTACCAGCCAAAACCAACCTGGTAGAAATTATTTATGAAACGTTAGAATTACTGGCTCCACTAGCTGAACGAAAACACATCAGATTGGATTCACAAGTGACCGAACCACTACATGTGTTTGCCGATCCGGACATGGTAAAACTAATCCTCCGTAACCTGGTGAGCAATGCCATTAAATTCTCCGATAAAGACGATTCTATCACCGTAACTGCTACCATAGCCCCACAAATGATCACGATTGGCGTATCAGACACCGGAATCGGTATCAGTGTCGATCAGCAAGCTAATCTTTTTAAAATGCACGGAGCCTCTCTGCTGGGTACTGCTAATGAAAAAGGAAGTGGGCTTGGTTTGTTTCTCTGTAAGGAGTTTGTAGAGGAAAACGGAGGCACTATTTGGGTTAAGAGCCAAAAGGACAAAGGAACCGTTTTTTATTTTACCCTTCCAGCGGCCTGAGACTCAAATAAGGAATACCAGTAAAATTAAACTGCTTATACAGGCAAGTTTGCTAGCTGATACGTTTTTATTGAAGTCATATACCTTTTAATCTACTATTCCTATACTACTGGACATTTGTAAAAGGCAGATTACTCAAGTAGCCTTTGTGTCGTAATTCCGAAGCGGTTTGATCTTCCCCTCAGGCCAAAGTACTCCCCTCACCGCAATCCTCATTTCCATCCCCGTAGACTGAACCAGGTAAAATTATTTAGGGAAAAGTTTAGTTTATAAAAATATTTTCTACATTTATGAATATCGCTTCGAAAAAGGATGAAAGGAACGTATCTGGGAGAGTTTGAGGAAATGGTCCTGCTGATTGTAGGCGTACTATATGACCAAGCCTACGGACTAGCCATCTCCAGGGAGATCGGTGAGCAGACAGGCCGTTCCGTACATATCAGTGCCGTACATTCGGCCTTGCACCGGCTGGAGAAGAAGGGGTTTCTTACTTCCCGGTTGGCGGAAGCTACGCAGGAAAGAGGAGGCAAGCGTAAACGGCTCTTTACTTTAACGCAGGCTGGAAGCAGCGCATTACAAGAGGCCCTTGCCTTACGCAACGAACTATTCGGGCAGATTCCCAGCTTAGCCCTGCAAGGAGGTGCTTCGTGAGGAATACACCTGCTACGCCTCCACGCTTGGCCGAACAGTTCCTGGAATGGTACTGTCATCCAGATCTGTTGGAAGAAATTCAGGGTGATCTTAACGAGGCTTTTGCGGAACGAATAACGACCAAAGGCATCAGCAAAGCCCGCCTGTTATATATCCTGGATGTGATTCGTTTCATCCGGCCTTTTACCCTCCAGCGGGGAACTTCCCCCTATCTAGCTCTTCACCTGGCTGATATGCTTGCCAACTATTTCAAAATTACCCTCCGGAACTTGGTCAGGTATAAATCTTATTCGGCTATCAACGTCTCCTGTCTGGCAATGGGTATGGCCGTGGCGCTGCACATCGGTCTTTGGATGTGGGATGAAATCTCTTCGCATTGCCCGGTAATGGAGAATCAGCATTTTAATGGCGGCATCATCACTACGGAGTACGTACCGGCTCCCTCGGCAAGGAACTACGAACCCTGTACGGCAGTGACTTCAAACGGGTAATCAGGGCTTCGGAAATAGGTAGTCATATGCTGAGCCACGGGGAGAAGAAATTTACCCGGAACGGCAGATTCTGCGAACCGGGAATTACGGAGATGCTTTCCCCTGAAAATGCTCAAAGGCACCGGGCTAGCCTGCAGGACCCTTCCTCGATTATCTTGTCCCAATCAGCAGCAGAAGCCTTTTTTGGGGACGAAGACCCCACGGGGAAAGTGATGCGGCTGGATGACAAACTAGATGTAACCGTAAGTGGCGTATATGAAGACCTGCCTCACAATTCAACTTTTGCGGACGTAAGCTTTCTGGCTCCTGGAAACTATTCCTGAAAAGTGAGAACTGGACCCCGGAAATGGAAAACGATTGGGGTGATTATTTCTGTCAGGTCTTTGTCCAACTAGCCGAGGGGGGCCGACCTTGATAAGGTCTCGGCCAGGATCAGGCTGGTAAAACAGCGCAATATCGACCAGTCGGTGCACCGGTACCAACCAGAACTCTTCCTGCATCCCATGGAAAAGTGGCATTTGTATTCAAAGTTTGAACGAGGAATAAGTGTTGGGGGAAGTATTGAATACGTCTGGCTTTTCGGTCTCATTGGTGGGTTTGTGCTCCTGCTGGCCTCCATCAACTTTATGAACCTGAGTACGGCCCAGAGTGCCAAGCGGGCCAAAGAGGTAGGCATCCGTAAAACCATGGGCTCTTTGCGGGGGCAATTAGTGGGGCAATTCTTCACTGAGTCATTGCTGGTGGTGCTCCTTGCTTTCGGATTGGCCTTGATCGTGTCTCTACTTTGTTTGCCCTGGGTCAATGAGATAGCCGGCAGGCAAATGACTATCCCAATCGCCAATCCCTGGTTCTGGATGGTCTGTGTCAGTTTTATCGGCCTGACGGGTTTAGTAGCGGGTAGTTACCCGGCTTTCTACCTGTCTTCCTTCCAGCCGGTAAAAGTGCTGAAAGGTAGCTTCCGGGTAGGACGCTTGGCCGCTCTTCCCCGTAAGGTATTGGTAGTGGTGCAATTTACCATCTCGGTTACCTTGATTATTGGTACCTTAGGGGTCCATCAGCAGGTGGCGTACGCTAAGAACCGGCCGGTCGGATATAACCGGAACGGGCTGGTCATGGTTCAAATGGTTACGCCCGGTATTCATGCCCATTTTGATGCCATCCGGGAGCAGGGCTGTACAGTTTAGTTATAACAACCACTGAAATAGGGTTTTAATATTGTGCGCATGGAGATCAATGGCCGTTTTGACACATTTATATCCTTTTAGGCGCATTAAGTTCAAGGCAATATTTTTGAGCAAGGATACATTTTTGGCAGCCTGTTTGTGAGCAATCTGGTTTTTGTCTTCTCCCATTGTGACATCTTTTACGTAGTGTAAGCGATTCTCCACTGACCAGTAGGAACGGATAAGTTCTCCAGCCTGAGCGGCTTCCTGCATGTTGCGGCTCAGGATATAGTAATGGGTCTTATCATAGGTTTTGCCTTTTTCTTAATCCCCATCGTCTCAGCACGAGAAAGCAAGCAATACCTACGTACGTCTGCTGCCAATGCGGGGGAGCTTTATAAAGCTGTACCCTCCGATGTTCGAGTCTGCCCCGGTTCTTGTGCCGGCTTTCATGGCTATCAGTAGGCTTTTGGGCAAGGGCTTCCTGCTTGATAAGTGTTAAGAGCTTGTCTTGATTGCCTTTTACCTGAATCAAGTAATCATTGCCGGATTCAACAATCACGGCTAGTGTTTTTTTTGGCAATGCAGCGCATCCAGCGTGAGCATAGCGCCTTTTAGATGCAGTTGTTGGATTAACGCTCTGACCACTTTTGCTTCATCTTCCTTGCCATTATGATAAGCTTCCAGGCTATGCACTAAACCAGACTGATGCGAAAACACCTGGACCATGGCCACAAAGTCCTGGTAGCTTTTATTATAATCACTTAAGGTAGATTTCAAACTCTTTCCATCCAGGGAATAGTTTTCTACCGGCAAGTGTTGACTTTGCATCCAGGCTTCAAACTGCTGCTTGACGGCTTGAAAATCCACTTTGCCTAGTAAACTACTAATCGTTACATGATTAGGTACGCCATGCCCAAAGCCAAATAATCTCACAAATTCCCAGGCGTGTCGTTGCATAAAACGGGCTAGTTCCCGGTAGCCATACCGTCCACTCAAGTTACCCATGATTACCATCGCCAGCACCGCTGGTAAAGGGTGCCGACTACCAGCCCGACGACGTGGGTCAGGTATGTTTTCCAGATATGAGAGTAAATTTGTCCCCATCTCTATTGTGTTTTCATGCAAATCTACTAAGGTCCAATATATTATACATAAACTGTACAGCCCTGCATCCGGGAGGAATTAAAAGGTTCGGGAGCCGTAGCGGAAATGGCCGAATCGGGAAGCCCGATCACCGCCGTCTGGTCTCTCAATGGCGGGTTTACCTGGAAAGGCAAAGCCCCCAACGCAAGAGGCCTTTTTTCAACCATCTATGTATCCCATGATTTCGGCAAAACGGTGAACTGGAAGTTGAAGGCCGGCCGGGATTTCTCCCGCGAAATGCGTACTGATTCCTCAGCAATAATTCTAAATGAAACGGCCATAAAATTTATGGGATTACAAGAACCCTTGGGAGAAACCCTCAGATGGCACGGTCGGACTTTTACCGTGATTGGGGTAATCGAAGACATGGTGATGGAATCTCCTTACCAGCCCGTATCGCAGACTGTTTTCGTGCTGAACGGGAATCCAGGTAACTTTATCAATATTAAAATAAACCCTGCTGTCAGTGCCAGGGAAGCCTTAAGTAGCATTTCAGCTGTGTTCAAGAAATATAATCCGGCGGCTCCCTTTGAATACAAGTTCGTAGCGGAGGAATACGCCCGAAAATTTGGCGACGAACAGCGTATCGGCAGACTGGCTACCGGCTTTGCGGCATTGACTATTTTTATCTCCTGCCTGGGTATTTTCGGGCTGGCCTCCTTCACGGCTGAGCAGCGCACCAAAGAAATTGGCGTACGCAAAGTGTTGGGTGCCTCCGTGCTGAGTATATGGCAGTTACTCATCGGGGAATTTATGCGTCTGGTCATGATTGCTTCCCTGATTGCGGTGCCTGCAGGCTATTACCTGCTCCAACACTGGCTCCGGCAATACGAATACCGTACGTCATTTTCCTGGTGGGTTTTTGCCCTGGCTAGCGGAGGCGTACTGCTCATCACCCTGCTGACGGTGAGTAGCCAAGCGATCAAAGCAGCCTTGAGTGACCCGGTGAAGAGCCTGCGCAACGAGTAACCGTAAGTTTACCCTTAAAGTGATAGTAACTATATTCTCAAATTTTTACCCGTTTATTCCCGTAACATGGCGACAACGCAAACATCATCCCCGGAAAAGCGAAGCGGCCGGCTGCCTGGCCGAAAAAAGAATAGTCCCCGCAAATCTAAAAGTGCCCTGCGGGAATGGCTTGGTTCGGTTCTTTTTGCCGTAATCGTAGCTTCCCTGGTGCATTGGCTGATTATGCAGCCGTTTACCATTCCAACCTCGTCGATGGAGAAGTCTTTACGGGTAGGCGACTACCTGTTCGTGAGTAAGTTCCACTATGGAGCCCGGGCACCCCGTACTTTGTTGCAGGTACCGCTTACGCACCAGACCATCTGGGGCACTACTATTCCCTCGTACGTAGACTGGCTTCACTTGCCTTATTACCGCCTGCCCGGTTTTTCGAAGATCAAGCACAATGATGTGGTAGTTTTTAATTACCCGCCGGAGCTACAACACCCTTCCGATCTGAAGACGAACTACATTAAGCGCTGCGTGGGTATTGCCGGCGATTCCCTTACCATTATCAACAAGCAGGTTTACGTTAACGGATTGCCCCTGAAGAATCCCGAAAACGGGCAAACGAGTTACCTGGTGCAGGCTTCCATTGACCTGAATGAACGCTTGTTCAAAAAATACGATATTACGGAACGGATTTCATTCACCGATGGCAGCTACTTGATTCAGACCACCAGGCAAACGGCCGACCAATTAGAGCAATTGGATTTTATTACCAAAGTAGAAGAAGTAAATCCCTCTGAACCCGTAACGGCTGGCCGTGCCAATACCTGGGGTGGCAAAGTAGGTTGGACCCAGGACAACTTCGGCCCTTTGTACGTCCCAAGAGCTGGTGATAAGATCAGGCTGAATACCCAAAATCTGATGCATTACCAGTACGCCATCCTTAATTTCGAGGGAAACCTAAATGCAAAAGTGGAGAATGACAAATTGTACATAGAGGGTAAGGAAGTCTCCGAATATACGTTCCGGCAGAACTATTATTTTATGATCGGAGATAACCGTCATAACTCTGAGGATTCACGATATTGGGGCTTCGTACCGGAGGACCATATTGTGGGGAAAGCCCTGTTTGTATGGTGGTCAGTAGCTCCGGGAGAAGACAATGCATTCTTTGAAAACCTGTTTTCGCTGCCCGGCAGGATTCGCTGGCGCAGATTATTTACGGAAATAGAGTAGCATTTTGATAATCCTACGAGGATAGGCCCGGCTGATTTGTTAAATCAGCCGGGCTCTCTTTTATGATTAAAATGCTTGGGTCTGAAAGGTAGTTCCTATACGGTAGTTGCTGCAATACATGCTGATTTCGTATTTTGCTTCTATTATTTTGCAATAGCCAAACTATGCCCCGACGCCTTCCGGTTCAAGCCTATATTGATGGTATCTTAGCCGGAGACCGGCTCCTGCTCAGTCGTGCCATTACGCTTGCCGAAAGCCAGCTAGCTGAAGACCAAATACTAGCCGGAAAAGTATTGGATGGCGTTATCAATCCCACCAGGAGTTCTTTCCGTATCGGCATTACCGGCGTTCCCGGCGTAGGCAAGAGTACTTTTATTGAATCATTGGGGACGTACCTGACCGGAAGGGGCAAAAAAGTAGCGGTACTCACCGTGGATCCATCCAGCGAACGTACCAAAGGCAGCATTCTCGGCGACAAGACCCGGATGGAGAAATTGTCTAATGATCCACTGGCGTACGTAAGGCCATCCGCTACCGGTAATTCGCTGGGGGGTGTTACCCGAAATACCCGGCAGGCCATCCTGCTCTGCGAGGCGGCAGGATTTGAATTAATCATAATCGAAACCGTGGGAGTTGGGCAATCGGAAACCGCAGTACGTAACATGGCTGATTTCTTCCTGCTGCTGATGCTGGCGGAGCGGGCGACGAACTGCAAGGCATCAAACAGGGCATTATGGAAATGGCCGACGCGGTGCTTATCACCAAAGCTGATGGCAGCAATACTCAAGCGGTGCAACAGGCCAAAGCCGCTTACCAGAATGCCTTACATTTATTCCCACCCACCGCATCCGCCTGGACACCTCCGGTAATGACCTGCTCGGCCCTGATCGGTACCGGAATACCAGAGGTCTGGCAGATGCTGGAGCACTACCACCAGCTTACCCACCAAAATGGCTTTTTTATACGTAACCGGCAGGAGCAAAATATGCGTTGGATGCATGAGTCGGTGGTACAATCCCTGGAAAGCCAGTTTTTTGGGCATCCTACCGTAAAAGAATTGCTACCCAATCTGCAAAATCAGGTAAAAACAGGGCAACTTTCCGCCTTAAAGGCAGCCCAGGTATTACTGGATAGTTGGAAGGGAAATAAAACAAAAAATGGCCCGAATGCGATCCGGGCCACTTGGTTAAAATAGATAAATGAGTCTTCTTTATTAAAAATCCAGCAGCTCGCCTAAGGGCAACTGGTTCATGGCTTGCAGCAACTGGTCATCATTAGGGGCAACTCCGTGCCATTTGTGGCTGCCCATCATGAAATCTACGCCATAACCCATTTCGGTTTTCATCAGGATCATAACCGGCGTAGCCCGGCCGGTAAGTCCTTTGGCCCGTTCCAGGGTTTTTACCACTTCGGCCATATCATTCCCGTTTTCCAGGTTGATCACCTCCCAGCCAAAGGCTTTGTACTTAGCACCCAGGTCACCCAGGTCCATTACTTTTTTGGTGGGTCCGTCAATCTGCTGACCATTATAGTCGATGGTAGCAATCAGATTGTCTACCTTATGATGCGCCGCTGACATGGCAGCCTCCCAGATTTGTCCTTCATCCTGTTCCCCATCGCCCATCAGCACAAAAACCAGTTTATTGTCGCCATTCAATTTTTTAGCTAAGGCAGCACCAATCGCCACTGAAAGCCCTTGCCCGAGGGAACCAGATGCTACCCGTATGCCAGGCAGCCCCTCGTGCGTAGTAGGATGGCCCTGCACCCGGGAATTGATTTTCCGGAAGGTCATTAACTCGGACACTTCAAAATACCCAGACCGGGCCAGCACACTGTACCACACTGGTGAAATATGGCCATTGGAAAGGAAAAACAAGTCTTCGTCCTTCCCCTCCATGCTGAACTTGGGGTTGTGCTTCATCATATGAAAGTACAAAGCCACGAAGTAATCAGCACAGCCCAGCGACCCGCCGGGGTGACCCGACTTAGCCCCGTGTACCATGCGCAGGATGTCACGCCGAACCTGTCCGGCAATGCCTTCTAATTTTTCAATTTCCATGAATAGTTAAGTTTAGGAGTGGATGAGAAAAGGAGTTTATGAATGGATAAAGTACGTGAGTGGATGAATGTAGGAGTATACGAGTTAAAAGTGGCTGAGTGGATGAGTAGAGAGAAATTGTCTGAAAAGTATGTTATCTAGCTATTTACTCATCAACTCATGTACTCATCAACTCAAAACACTCACTTTAAAATCTGATCCGTATGGGCTTTGGTATCGACCTTGCTGATAATGTCCGTGATGATGCCTTTTTCGTCGATCAGGAAGGTAGTCCGTACGGTGCCCATGTACTGCTTGCCATACATGGATTTTTCCTGCCAGAGATCGTACAACTGCACGACCTGCTTGTCGGTATCAGCCAGCAGGGTAAAATTAAGACCGTACTTATCAATAAACTTCCGGTGGGACTTCTCGTCGTCTATGCTGACGCCGATGACCTCGTAGCCGGCAGCCTTAAGGGCCGGGAGATTTTCATTGAGGTTACAGGCCTGCGCCGTACAACCAGGAGTATCGTCTTTGGGGTAGAAATACAGCACCACCTTCTTGCCCCGGTAGCCGGATAGCTTTACCGGGTTGCCGTGCTGGTCTTTGCTGGTAAAATCAGGAGCCGGATCTCCCACTTTTATGGTCATGCGCTTTACGGTTTGAGTCGTACAAGCTGCAAAGTAAAGCATTTCCGGGGAATAGGAAATGGTAAATTCTAAATGGTAAATGAAAACTATTCCAGGCAAATTTTCAAAAGCACCACCAAGCATTACAGTATTACAACAATACAAAAACTACGACAAAACTTTCGCATATTTAGGCGTTAGCTACCATTTTAAAATGAAACTTCCCCCTTGTAAACTTTGCTTAAAGCATCCAGCCGACAAAAAGAACTCCCACATAATTCCAAAGTTTATGTGTAAAGGTCTTTTTGAGGGAACAGAACCAAGACACGCACTTTCTATTAACCGAACAGGTAAAGGAAGAAAAATTCAAGACACTCCAAAAGAAGATTTTATTCTATGTAAAGCTTGTGAAAAACGAATCGAGATATTAGAGACCGTTTTTGCACGAATCATAAATAATATACACTTGTATAGGGACTTACCTCAAAAGTTTAAACTTCTAAGCCTTGGAACACAGCAGTATATAGAATGCAATAACATCCATCCGACATTGTTTAAGTTATTTCTTTACTCACTTGTATGGCGGGCTTCTATTTCTAACTTATTTGAATTTTTGCCCTTTCAGCTTACTGAAAAAGACGAGGAAATCATCAGAGAGTTTCTAAATAACAATCTGACTGTTGATAAGAAGTTACTTTTAGAAGGAGTAGAAAAAATATCGAATATTCCAAGCTATCATAGCTGTATTATAAAACCGAAAGAAAAATCCGAATCTTCCAGAGGAATATTTTCTATTTGTTCTATGAGTGAGACAGCGCATATTCTACTTTTAATTGACTTTGCTATATTTTTCTATACTGACGAAACTTCAATCAGACATGTACTTGAAAAATTTAGTAATAAACAAAACCAGAAAGTAATTGTGACTTTAGGAGAAACTGAACCATGGCTGGACTTAAATCGAGTTTATCTTTCTAAAATGCTTAATGAAAAAAACGGTAGCTAACATGGTGTTGCTGCAATACGGGCTGAAGAATATGTGTTCAACTTATTATCTTTATCATCAACTGGAACTAAGTGACGCTACAGTATTTCAAATACCCATACTGACAGCAACACCTGTTCCGTTGGCAGCCATTTTAGCCTGACTACTGCCTATTGACAAAATACCTAAATCTGACATTATGGAAATCAAAGTGCAAATACCTTTTCAACAACTTTTGACAATAGTAAAGACACTGACACCGGCGCAAAAAGCCCGGTTACGCAAGGAACTTGATGAAGAAAAGCCTGTTTCTAAACCCGAGGAAGATGACTTTATCAACCTTTTGCTCAATGGCCCGGTGTATAGTGACAAAGACATAGCCATTATTGAAGAAAACAGAAAAAGTATTGCAGCATGGCGGACAAAAAGTTAATGATCGATACGAGTATTCTTATTGACTATTTCCGCAAGAGCGACAAAGCAAATTCAAGGCTAATTGCCCATTTCAGGCAATACAACCAGCTTTATATTTCAAGCATTACCCAATTTGAAGTTTACAATGGTGCGGCTGAAGTGCACAAACAGTTTTGGGAACAAATGCTGCTAAGACTAACTATTTTGGATTTCGATGGGAAGGCAGCTAGACAAGCAGCAGAAATTGTTGGACAGCTGAAAACCAAACGAAAAACCATAGACAAGCCGGACTTATTTATTGCTGCTACAGCCATTGTACATGGGTTGAGCTTTGACACGCTGAACCTCAAACATTTCATCCACATTGACAATTTAGACTTGCTGACGACAAAAAATGGCAGCTAACATGGAGTTGCGTTATGGCAGGCTGACGAACATGGCTGAACAGAAGTTTTTCAATTTGGCTGTATATCTTTATCCAGGGCTGACGTTCCATGAATGCCCACACGAACGCAAAGCTCCGAACCGTTAGCCGCAAGCCAAATGAAATACCTTCTTTTAGCCTTGTACCTTGGACTGTTACTGCATTCTTTGGACTACCTGATAAAGTTTTGTATAGCCAAGACATCATCGGGTGGACACCTTTCATCCTGATTTTTATTTTGCAAACCTATTTGCTATATCAATTATTGAAGTCTTTTAATGTAGTGCCAAAATACCTGCTGGGTATCTGTGCTCTATCCGTTTTAATAATTGGTCCGTCGTTCGGATATTATCTTGGCTACCAGGAAGAAAAGGACTATCAACAAAGGGGAGAAACAACTAAAGGTATTGTATATAAAAAGTGGTATAAGTCTGGGAAGAATAGTGAATGGCTTTTGCGGTACCATTATTTGGTGGACGGTGTTACTTATTCAACTTTTAGCGAGACCGATAAAGACCACAAGTACAAAATTGGTGATGCACTTACTGTTATTTATGTTAACGACTTTCCTCAAAAAAGCAAAATTGTAGAACTCGAATGATGCGGCTAACAGCAGTTTTGCAAAAGTTGGGCTGACATAATAAATTCAAACTTTCAATCGCTATTCAGCTTTTGTGCAAGTGTTAAGCAGACGAATAATAAATGCCCAACCTTCGCAAAGCTTATAGACCGTCAGCATATACCATCATTGAGCGTTTAGCATTCAAAATTCACCATTCCCGAAGGGATTACAACTGAGCTTCCAATTTCGTTGTATTTCCGGCATTATCGGAGATTTCCAGGACCAGGTGTCCTTTCAGGGGCTTGTTCTTATCCAGGGGATCGGCCCAAATGAGATTGGTTTTGTAATCATACTGCATCAGCAGCCATTTGCCATCCAGATAGGCCTTGATTTCATCAATTCCCGACAGGTTATCGGTGATGGTACAGGCAATCCGGGAAGGCGTGCGGACTACCAGCCGGGCCACGGGGGGAACATTATCGGCAGCAACAGTGAACGTACCTAACTCTTTTGTGTCAAAGCTAATCTCGCTGCCTACCCAAGTGCCTCCCTGGTATACCAGACGCCCATTCTTAATAATATAAGCATCCATTTTTGAAAGATCGGCGCCACCGGTTTCTGGCTTCAGGCGGATATTGATTTTATCCTTCAGAGGAATGTCGCTACGCCCGATCTGGAAGCGGTTGCCTTGCCTTGCCGTTTCCAGAAAAAGGGTATCGAAAAGGGAGCTTTCATCAAAAAGAATGCTCAAAGAATCGGCTTCAAACAGGTACCGCTGCCGGGAAGCTACCGTAGCCTTAAAATTAAAGGTTTTACTCTTTCCTCCCGTCATTGCCCCTACTGAATCGGGCACGGCCCGTTGCATATTCCACAAATATGCGACTTCACCGCCGTGGCTATAGGCTGGTGCCAGTTCACTGAGACGGCCTTTAATGTATAAGCGGGCCGGTTCGATGCCTGCCTGTCCGGTTTTCCGTTTTAATACGAGGGTATTTTCCTGCAATTCGGATTGCCAGGCCGCTGTTGTAGTACTTACATTCACCAAAGGTGAAGGGGGTACGGGCTGGCTGCCTTTCAGGGTAAACTGCAACTTTGACTGGTTCCCGTTGGCATCCCACACGCTAATTACTACCGTATGCGGATTATTATCCCCAATGTTGATTACGCCTTTGCCGGCACCGGTTTTGTAAACGCCCAAGTCATTGCCATCTGCCACGTAGCAACGCTGAAACCGGCTGCCATTGCGCATGTACACCGGGTAATTCATGTGCACATTGATACTGCGCGAAACGTCAAAAGATAATTTATCGAGGTGATAGTAGAAGACTACTGCATTGTCCATTTTGACCTCAATACTGCTGATTCCGTTGCGTCCGCTGGAACCATCAGCCAGGTCACTGGAGAGGAGTTCCAGTCCTACTGGTCCCCAGACGGGAATGGCACTGCTGATCGCATACACGTTAGGCGCCGTTTTACGGGGCACAAATTCAAACCGGCCAAATTGGTCCTTTACCCGGGAACTGTATCCCATCGCCTGGATCGCCAGCCGGTCAATCACTGGGGCGATATGATCATGTACCTCCTTGAAACCAAAATATTGAGGATTATACACAATGTCCTGCTTGTCACGGATCTCGTAGTGCAGGTGCGGCCCACCGGAGCCCCCGGTATTCCCCGAAAATGCCACTATTTCCCCTTTTTTTACCCGAAGTTGGGAACTGTCCGGCAACAATTCGATTTCGAAAGTCTGCTGTGCATATTGTTGCTGCCGCAAGTAGTCACCAATTATTTTATTAAAATTTTTGATATGGGCATACACCGTTACATAGCCATTGGGATGCGTCAGGTAGAGTGCATTGCCGTAGCCAGCCCGGGCAATCTTGATTCTTGACACGTAGCCATCCGCCGACGCATAAATAGGCAAGCCTTCCCGCCCCTGCGTACGGACATCGAGTCCCGCGTGGAAATGGTTAGGACGAAGCTCTCCCATGTTTCCGGCAATGGCATTAACCTGACCGGGCATGATCGGAAACTGAAAATATCCCTGCGGATATTGCTTCTGGGCGGTAGCGGGCATTCCGCACACCAGCGAGGCAACAATCCCTAACAACCCATATATTCCGCTAAATCTATTCGAAAGAAACCTGTACTGCATTCGTCTGATTGAAATTTTTCCCTAAAGTTCTGCTGGTTGATTTAAAGATACGCCGATACCCCGAAAGAAAGCTTCTCCCTCCCGCGGGTACGCATTCAAACCTATACCTTAACTCACAGAACCTCTTTCGAATTTCACTTGCGGATAAGATTTTTTTATTTCACCTCAAAATCTAACATCTTCTTTCCTTCAATACTAGCCTCCAGGCGGTCACCTGGCTGAACGGCGCTTACGCCTTTGGGAGTGCCGGTGAAAATGATGTCGCCCTTCCTCAAGGTAAAGAACCGGGAAACATAGGCAACGATCACGTCAAAGCTAAAAAGCATGAGACTCGTGTTGCCTTGCTGACGCGTTACTCCGTTGATTTGCAGACTGAAATGCAGGTTTTGCAAATCAAAACCGCCTTTGGGAACAAATTCAGAGACTGGCGCCGAACCATTAAAAGCCTTGGCAATTTCCCAGGGCAGCCCTTTTTCCTTGCACCTTTGCTGAAGGTCGCGGGCCGTAAAGTCAATGCCGATGCCGATCTCGTCGTAGTATTTATGGGCAAACTTCTCGTCAATGTTTTTACCCTCTTTACTGATCTTCAGCAAAATTTCTACTTCATGGTGAATATCCTTCGAAAAATCGGGGTAATAAAAGGGAGAATTGTCTTTTAAAAGGGCCGTATCGGGCTTCAGGAAGACAACCGGTTCATCAGGACGTTCATTTTGCAACTCTTTGATATGTTCAGCGTAATTTCTACCGATAGCAATAATTTTCATCCTATTTTGGTTTGATGTTTGATTATTCTAATGGAACGGATCATAAGTTTTGCGTATAAGGTCTAACGTTGACTTGCAACAATAAGCCGGAAACGAAAAAGCCGAAACCCGAAGCTGAGAACCAGCATCCGGCGAAAATAGCGATAAAATTGTGACGGATAGATCCTGTTGACGCCAAAACTTTACAAAATACGTAACTGTAATAAAAACATGAAAAAAACCCTTATTGCCCTCACCCTGATAGGGTTCATGGTGAGTTGTGCCGAGGTTCCCCATTACGGGACGCCGGCAACTGAGATTAGTAAGCAACCAGGAGCTCTATACTCTTAGCTTTCAGGCCTACAATCAATTCCTGCAGCAGAACCAGGTAGTGAATAATTCGGCTCAGGCGGCAACCGTAAAACAGGTAGGTAGCCGCTTGCAGGCTGCTATTGAGACGTATATGCGTCAGAAAGGGCTCAGTGAACAATTGTCCGGCTACCGCTGGGAATTTAACGTGGTGGAGAACCAGCAGGTCAATGCTTTCTGCATGCCGGGAGGTAAAGTGGTGGTATACACGGGTATCCTGCCCGTAACCCAGAGTGAAACCGGCCTAGCGGTGGTGATGGGACACGAAATTGCCCATGCTATTGCGGAACATGGCAACGAACGGACCAGCCAGGGGCTGCTTGCGAATGGATTGCTGCAAGCTGGTTCCATTGTGGTAGATTCTAATCCTTCATTGGCCCGCCAGATCGCACTGCAAGCCGCTGGGGTAGGTACGCAACTGGGCATGCTGGCTTATGGTCGGAAGCAGGAATCCGAGGCTGATGAGATTGGATTGATTATGATGGCAATGGCCGGCTACAATCCGGAAGAATCCATCAACTTCTGGCAACGGATGGCCGCCCAGAACAAAGGACAGGAGCCGCCTGAATTTCTGTCTACGCACCCCTCCAACCAGACCCGTATCAACGATCTGAAGCGGCTCATCCCGAAAACAATGCAGTACTATAAAGGTGGCAAAGGTGGCGGGTCCGCAGCGGGTGCGGCCGGTAGCCGGGGAAAATAAATCGGTTGACGACGTTCGATGTGCGATTAACTGCGTTGAGCCATTCAGGGTTGGCGATGTTTGGTGAGGATATCGGATGTAATTAATAAGCTAAAAGCCCGGGGCGAGTAGCTTCGGGCTTTTGTGGCTTACTCTCATACTTCCCCAGGATAAATAGGGAGCCATGTATTTACTACTTCTTACCTCCTACTTCGCTCCTTGCGTCAACGCACCAAATGCAGCCATCAAACCATGGCCTGGTCTTTTGGCTCTGCGCATTTCGCAGCTTGCTTGCTGTCCTGCATGGTGGTATATGCCGGTCTTCTTTCTTTATTTGTTTTTACTTTGTCTCGTATTCAAATTCAATCGGCAACAGTTTGGATAAATCCACATTCTTAGAAGCATCCATAATTTCCAATCCCACAATCTTATCTCCTTCTCCTATATCAGCTACCATATATTCATTCAGCCTTTCATTCTCCACTTGCTGTTTTCGTTCATCAAGCCGGATATAGAGTAAATCTGTCTTTTGATTATAATATATTTTCATTGTCTCTTTTATTTGATGTAAAACACTAACACGGTTACGGTGAAAACTTCTCCATTCTCAATCACGTAATACACCTCTACCTTTTTCTGCTTATACGCTTTGTTGTTCCAAATAGCATTGAAATCATAGATTTTGTACTTAGCTAATCTTCCATATTTGGCCGGAAAAGCTATCCCGTTTTCTACAACGTCTCTGATTTCAATTTCATTCGTTCCTCTCTCATTTGCTCTTTCTATGGTATGTGGTTCTATAATTATTTTCACGTTAAGTCTTTTTGCCAATATAGTGTTTTTTCCTTTGCTGGCATATAACATCTAATATCCGACATCGGCTGTCCGATATCCGAAATCATGTTATCCTAATCTCACATTTCCATTGTCGAGCAACCTTATTTCTCCCGTTCCGGCCATTTCCCGGATGGTTTCCAGCAGTGCGTTTTCATCTTTAGGATTGATGTGAGTCACCAAAAGCTGCAAATCCAGGTCTTTTCCCGCCAGTATGGTTCTGATCTGATGCCGGTAATCTCCCAAATCACTTTTGCCTTCTTTCTTCTTACGCAGGCAATTGTCACACACGCCACAGCTTTCGTCCGAGATTTCGTCAAAATATTCCAGCAGCATCTGCGTACGGCAACGTTCAGCATGGGTGACGTAATAAATCACTGACTCGGCCTTCCGGGAGTCTTTCTCCCGGCGCTGGTTCATTTGCCGGACATCAAGCGGAAGACGGCTTGCCTCGTGACGGGGGGTGGTAAAAGTTAACTGGGGTTTGTCTTTCTGCCGGTCATATACCACAATAGTAAACCGATGCAGGGCAGTAAGCACTTTTTCAACGGTAGCGGCATCCGTGCCGTACTGCCGGGCTATCTGGGATTCGGAGATAGGCAAAAAACTTGAGAATAATTCCCCGCCGTACATGCGGAGCACCAGCTTGATCATGGGGTCATACCCGGCGTTGGCAATCTGGAATTCGTACAACGTTTTTTTGTCAACGGGAAAGAACAGTTTGGAGGGGCTATAAAAACCTTCACTCAGCTGAATGAATCCTTCATCTTCCAGCCTTTTGAGGGCATGATAGGTTTCAATGGCGGGCAGACCATAATTCTTCTGAAAACTTTCCAGCTCAAAATCATAACTGGCCATAAAACCACTGCCAGTAGCTAACTGATAGTAGTTGGCCAGTGACTGATATACCTGCCGCAGAAAGGCCTCGGTTGGATAGGCCAGCCCAATTCTTTTCCGTAAATCCTCCATATCCGAAGGGTGGTACAAAGCTACGGCGTAGGCTTTTTTCTCATCCCGTCCGGCCCGGCCCGCTTCCTGATAGTAGGCCTCCAAGGTATCCGGCAGATCCAGGTGAACCACTACCCGTACATCGGGTTTATCAATCCCCATTCCAAAAGCATTGGTGGCGACAATGACGCGGGTACGGTTACTGATCCAGGCGTCCTGTTTGGCGGAACGCTGCGTATTGTCCAGACCGGCATGGTAAAAATCGGCCCGTATCCCCTGCCCATTAAGAAAATGAGACACCTCTTGCGTCCGTTTTCGGCTCCGGACGTACACTACCGCGGTTCCGGGCACTTTCCGGAGAATAGCCAGCAACCGGCGTTCTTTGTCCTCTTCCAGGAAGGCGGAGTAGGAAAGATTTTCGCGGGAGAAGCTTTTTTGAAACAGTTGTCCCCGGCGGAATTGCAACTTTTCAGTGATATCCTGCCGTACTTCTTTGGTAGCAGTGGCAGTCAGGGCAATAACCGGTACGTGGGGGGCAAGTTCACGAAGCTGGGCAATTTGCAGATAGGGTGGACGGAAATCGTATCCCCATTGGGAAATGCAGTGCGCTTCATCCACGGCCAGCAAACCAGTTTTCATCTGTTTGAACCGTTCCGTAAACAGATCCGTCTGAATCCGTTCCGGTGATACATAGAGGAATTTGGTCGTGCCATACACGCAATTATCCAGGGCAATATCGATCTCGCGACGGTTCATTCCTGAATAAATGGCTACCGCCGGAATACCCCTTTTCCGCAAGCCTTCCACCTGATCTTTCATCAGGGCAATCAGCGGAGAAATGACCAGGCAAATTCCATCCATAGCCATAGCCGGCACCTGAAAGCAGATAGATTTCCCTCCCACCGTGGGCAGCAAAGCCCGGGAAACATGACCAGTCAATACGGACTGAATAATTTCTTCCTGCAAAGGCCGGAAGGCATCATATCCCCAGTATTGCTTGAGAATGGAATGAATGGATGACATACGAGCAGAAGCGCAAGGATCAAAATTAGCCAAATAAGCAGAAATGTAAGTTCACCCACCATAACCTTCTCAATTGCTGCTGATGAAATTGTTAATTGATAAAAAATCTAATAAGCTATTTTTTTAATTGACTTATCCATCTATGTTCTATCCACCATTTTTCAGCCTGGTTAGCCCTGTGAATCCTTTAAATGGGTACTACTTGTATCAATTGCGTTAACCAGCCAAAGAACACTACTTGCCCAAAAGCTGATTGCCCAATCCGGAGTTGAAAACCGGCAAATGAATGACATCGAAGGATATGAGGACCATGACTATCTTTTAGTAAAAGCTGAATCACCCACCGGCACTTTTACCTTCCGGGTAATCCACGTACCAAGTGGTGCAATAAAGATGTATTCCGTTGCCAGGGAGCAGCTACATCTACTGGGCTACTCAGCAAATTCAGATGAAATTACGGCCTATTTTTCTTCAAGCAATCTGGGTGATGGCAAAAGAACAGAGTGTCTTACTTTCTCAAAAAGTACCCGCACTTTTATGCCGGTAAAAATCGTCCCCGGGATGATACCAGATCAAACTGGTTTCGAGTGCATTTATAGACGGGAAGTTTTTGATGTTATCCGTACAAGCGAAAGAACAGAGATTGGTGCTTAATACTTATGATAAAGAAAAAATCATCGATACGCAGGAGTTCGCCGTTCAGGATGAGGAATTATTCAAGCACTTCAAAAAGAATACGTTTGAATACATTCCCAATCTTACTGAAATTCCTTTTGAGCAGGCAATAAGCCAGAATAAAAGTTATGCATATCAAAATAAATTACTACTAATCAGTGACAACTGGAAATCCGAAGGGCTTGCCCAACTGATGATTGTATCTTTGGGTTTAGGTAGCAGTACCATTGATGCAAAAACGATTTCTTTACCCTATGAGTCGAAAGTAGATCATAACAGTTTCCTGCGAGATAATCGGCTCTTTGTGCTGGGGATTGACAGGACTATGCTTAGCATTAATGTGCATGATATTAATTCTTTGCAAAAGATAACAGCATACAACTACCTGAAAGGACAGCCCATCCCTTGGAAGGCCTCTGATCTGACCAGTAATGATACCAATCTGGATGAACAATGGCGGGGTCACTGGCCGGAAGCTGAAATAGCCAAGTATACCCTCAAAGAATTAAATGGCGGTACGCCAGTTATTAGCATTTCCGAAGCCGATAACGATCACATCAGAATACTGATAGGCAATAATATTATTCCCAGATCTGGCGGGGGCGGCATGATGGTGCCAACCGGAGGAGGATCTTTTAGCACACCGGGCGGCTCCGTCTCAGTACCTGTAAGCTATCATTGGATGCCAACCAGTTATGGCGGCCCTAGAACTAAAATTTCGTTCTTTGGCTATTTGCGCAAATCTGATTTATCCTCTACAACCGAAACCTTCTCCAGCAATGGAAATTTTGACTGCCTTGAAAAACGCATTGAGCAACTAAACGGAGAAATTAAATTTGGCGGACAAGGAATAATTAATGCAAGAGAAAAGATATATTTTATCTATGTGGATAAGAAAAACAAAACTATGTCCATTGAATCTTTTCAGTAGTTAGTAATCCACGTTGTAGAACAACATTTTTTCAACCAAAAAGCCGGCCTATGGACCGGCTTTTTGGTTTTGACACCCCAGCGAAAATAACCCTGTATAATTCTCCGGCAGGCTGGTACCAATCCTGTCTCATAGTACCGCTGGCGCTGCATCCATAATTTTTCTATATTTCTTCGCACCTGGGTTACTTTTCCGGTATAACAGGCTACTAAACTCCCACACATCTCTACTCAGCAGCACCTATGTTATTTCACCGTCTTAATGTACGGATTGTTTTCTGCCGTTTCGCTGCAAAAAACGGTAAGAGACCAGTTGGAAGGTATCTCAGTAACCAACATTTATTATGGACTGCGCTGGTTTTCGACCATTCTGGCTATTCTGCTGCTGGTCGTCGGACTCTGGAATGCCAATCTGACTCCGAGTGAAAAAGGGTTTTATGGAATGTCTTTTACGCTCAGTCTGTTTGCCGCCATTGCCGTCCAGAAGAATACCCGCGACAACAAAAGAGTGAAATAAACGCCTGATGAATAATGTTAAATTTTGAATGCTAAATGTTAAATGAATAAGATTGAACTACTTCCAAACAAGCAGTCACTTTAACATTTAGCATTCAAAATTTAGGTACCTTCCAGGGTAATGTCTTCGTAAATGTGAGCAACAGATACTACCAGATCAAAGATTCCAAGTGTAAATGCTGGTCCTTGCCAAACACCACCCGGAAACTCCATCCGCCGGAATGCCTCTCATATACATGCAGCAAGTAATCCTTACGGGAAACCAGGATATAAGCTTGCAAACTGGGCATTTTCTGGTAATAAGCCAGCTTGATATCCATATCGTATTTTTCGGTCCCCTTAGACAATACTTCCACCAGCAGCACCGGATCCTTTTTGAGGTTTCATTCTCCTTGTCCCGATCAGAACAGGTAACCATCACGTCGGGGTAGGTATAGAATTCCTTCGCAACCACTTCCAGCTTGATATTTTCGCTAAAGGGTAATACAACCCTTGGGCCTGAAGTGATTCCGCAGGAGGGTAGTTACGTTGTAGACGCAGAGGTTATGGGAAGAAGTAGTACCGGCCATCGCAAACACTTCACCCTTAAAATACTCATAACGCATATCCTGACCTTCCTCAAATTCAGGTACTCCTCGTAGGTATGATGCTGCTTATTTTCTAGGGTAATCCCATAATACTACTGTTTTGAATTTAAGTACCTTTTCGCCATGGCTTAATGCTTCTTAAAAATTAAGCTACGAATGCCTCACATTGATATTGTCAAGCTTAAGCTTTTTCCTACGCAAACACACCGGCATAATTACGGGCATCTTCGTCAGATATCTCTTTCCCACCTGAGGATGACCAGCCGTTCCACTACGTTGCGCAGTTCCCGGATGTTGCCCGTCCAGGACAGTGTCTGGAGATAACTAATAGCTTCCGGAGTGATTTTTTTAGGGCTTGAACCATATTCTTCCGCAATATCCTTCAAAAACTTATCGACCAGTAAGGGAATGTCGTCTTTTTCGGTCGGCCAGTGGGGGTACGTGAATCAGGATGACGCTGAGGCGGTGATAAAGTCTTCCCGGAAGCGGTTTGCCTCGATTTCTTTCCGTAAATCTTTGTTGGTAGCGGCCACCACCCGCACGTTTACTTTGATCTCCTTCTCCCCTCCCTACCGGAAGTAATCTTATTTTCCTGCAAAGCCCGTAACACTTTAGCCTGCGCGGAATGGCTCATATCACCAATTTCGTCCAGGAATAGCGTGCCGCCATTGGCCTGCTCAAATTTGCCAATGCGCTGTTCACGGCCGAAGTAAAGGAGCCTTTTTCGTGGCCAAACAATTCGCTTTCAATCAATTCGCTTGGAATGGCGGCGCAGTTGACCTCCACCAGCGGTCCGGTGGCCCGGTTACTCTTTTTCGTGGAGCCAACGGGCTACCGGTTCCCTTACCCGAACCATTAGGACCCGTAATCAGCACGGGCTTCGGTAGGAGCTACCTTATCAATAGCCTCTTTCACCTTCCGGATGGGAGCCGACTCCCCGACAATGTCGTGCACTTTGGTAGGATTTTCTTCCGTAGCACCTTGGTTTCAGTGACCAGCGAGAATTTATCCAGTGCATTACGGACGGTGAGCAGGAGCCAGTTCAGATCAGGTGGTTTCTGGATAAAGTCAAAGGCTCCCTTTTTTGGTCGCATCTACGGCCGTATCGATATTGCCGTGGGCTGAGATCATAATAAACTGCTGCGTTTCTTTACCCAGTTCGGCTGCCTTCCCCAACAGCTCCATGCCATCCATCTTGGGCATTTTGATATCATAGGCACACTACATCATACTCGTTTTGATCAGTAAGGCTAAGGCTTCCTCACCGTCCTTAGCTTCGTCTACCTCGTACTTCTCATACTCCAAGAATCTCACGCAAGGTATAGCGGATACTTTTCGTCGTCAACAATGAGGATTTTTGCCATATGCAAGAGTGATTCTTTGGAAGTGAAATTAACTAATTTTCGGGTTTATGGTTTCCGTTTTTTTATGGCTTCCGGAACTACACATACGCCAATATTGCTACTTAATCTAAACGGACAAAACTGGTTAAAACAATTCGCCTCGTTCTGCTATTTTTTCCGATAAGTGTTCAATAGTCATGCGCAACCTTACGCCTGACAGCAAGCTAGAGCAGCTTACTTTAGCTTACCGTCGGAGTGGGGAACTTTCGCCAAATGAATACAATTGAAGTAAGCTTTCGTACTATTCCTCTCTCTGAGCGGCTTACTTTTAATAACCGGTATGATTGTAAACAAAAATGCGCTTCAGGTAAAGAACGGCCTGGATTGCGCTGACTGTTACCCTGATTCTGGGAGCAGCAGTCACGTTTATCGTGTATTCAATTAGCCACATTACGCATTTTGCAAACATTCTCCGCGAAAACCGGCAATCGCAGGCCATGAGTCAGCTCCTGCTGAGCGAATTAGTAAAATACGTCAAAGCCAGTCAGGGTATGCTGCTCATTGACTATAATAATCATGATGAACTGGAGGTTGTCGCCTGCTATGCCTTTGACCGCCGGAAATACCTGCAGAAACGGATTCCGAAAGAAACGGCCTGGCTGGCCGCTGCTGGTTGGAAAGCCAGACTATTTACCTCACCGACGTACCGGAGAACTACGTATTCATCACCTCGGGCTTGGTGATGCCAATCCACGGACTATTCTGCTAGTTCCGCTTAAGTACAATGGACAAACCGAAGGGGTTTTAGAATTAGCTTCTTTCCGGACGTTTGCCCCACATGAAATTACTTTCCTCGAAAAAGTTTGCGAAAGTGCCGCCGCTACCTTCAACCACCAGCGAATGATGCAGCAGTTGAACCAACCGCAAGAAAAACCTTGCAGGAATACACGCTGCAAGGTTAAAAAAGCAGGGAACGCAAGCCTGCAAGCCGGGTTCTGTTTCCCGGTAAACCGGGACTCTTATCATTTATCCAGTCCGCCCTCACGAACGGGCTCTAACGACCTACCCGCTGACACCGGACGAGCCGCCCTTCACTAACTCCAGTAGCAGTGGCAGCAGCAGTAAGCAGTTTTTTTCTATTCACTGTCCACTGCCGCTGCCACTTGCCGCTAAAATCAGGTCGCCAGCCTATTTGGTCTTTCAACGCGTAAGGTTTACCTATGCCCCGCCTGTCACCAGCCGGGCGGTGGGCTCTTACCCCACCTTTTCACCCTTACGGAGTTAGCAGTTAGCGATTGGCAATTAGTTCTTTAAAGTCTAATCGCTAAAGGATAACCGCTAACTGCTAAATCCGGCGGTAATTTTCTGTGGCCCTTTCTGTCACCCCTCCCTGCAAGAGATGCCTTCCCGTTAGGAAGTACGCTGCGCTGTGTTGCCCGGACTTTCCTCTCTCTCCACCAGAGTGAGACAGCGATAAGACGGCTTGCGGAGACAAAGCTCGGTTAAAAAACGCCCCTTTGCCAAGGGTTCGTTCAAAAACAGAATTCATTTACAACCCTTCTATCCGCAAATTTATTGTAGTTCATCAACCGGAAGGTGATCGCCCACAAAATTTCCATAATGAGCATTAACCACTTTTCCCTGCTCATCGATGAGAAAATCGGCGCCAATGGTGGTCAGCGAGCCGTCCTGCTTGATTTTGGATCTGAACAGCTTCCCTCCCTTACGGGCTTTTCCCATCAATCCGTGAAACATACTACCCATAAACTTGCCAACCGATTTTTCCACGGCATACGGATGAAGAAGGTTCGTGCATGGTTTCCCGGTTATTTTCCCTTTTATTCCAGTTCTGCTAGGCGAATCACCCAATTTCGATAAAAAAATTTAACTCGTTAAAAGCAGCATTTTGTAAACCAAGCCATCATTCAGCCAAGCTAAACTGTCTCCAGACTTCTTTCTAAAATCAGCACAATGGAAAAGAAATACTTATAAGTAGGTATTTCTTTTCCATTGCCAGGGCATTACTTTTAACTGCCTGATTTTTAATAGCTAAAGCCAATATGCGCCGCTTTTATTCTGCACAGACCTATAATATAAAATAGTCTTCAATCCATGAAAACACCTATACTCCCCTTCCTCTTTTTACTTTTTTCCCTTGACACGTATGGGCAGTCCATCATGGGCAAAGTGCAGGGAGGTGATGCCAGCCCCATGCCGTTTGTCAACGTCCTGCTCCTGAACAGTTCGGATTCTACGCTGGTGAAAGGGGCCATTTCCGATGAAGCCGGAAACTATACCATTGAGAATGTCCGGCCGGGCACCTACTTGCTGGCAGCTACCATGGTGGGTTATAAAAAGGCTTATGCTTCGCCGGTAGCCATTACCCAGGGCCAATCAGACGTGAAAGCGCCTTTGCTGACTTTATTACAAGACACCAAGTTGCTCAAAGAGGTAACGGTGGTAACCACCCGCCCTTTTGTGGAACAACAGATTGACCGGACGGTGGTGAACGTAGCCAACAGCATTATTGCCAGCGGAAGTACGGCCCTGGAAGTACTGGAAAAAGCTCCCGGCGTAACGGTAGACCGGCAAAATGATGGCATTGCCCTCAGGGGAAAGGATGGTGTAATCGTGATGATCGACGGCAGGCAGACTTACCTGGCCATGGCGGATGTGGTGGCCCTGCTCCGCAATACTTCCAGCGACAACATTGACAACATTGAACTGATCACCAACCCTTCGGCTAAATACGATGCGGCCGGGAATTCGGGTATTATTAATATCCGAATGAAGAAGAATAACAATATTGGCACCAACGGAGCTTTATCCATTGCCGGTGGCTCCGGACGCTTTGACCGGGAGCGGGGTAGTTTGCAACTCAACCACCGTACCCGAAAGCTGAATCTTTTTGGTAATTACAGCGCCAACCGTGGCGGCAACTACTGGACGCTCATCACGGACCAGGACCGGACCGAAGGGGAAGAACGTACCGTCATTTACCAGGATACGCACCTGCGGTTCCGCGATTGGGGGCAAAACGCGAAAGCTGGGTTGGATTACTCCATCAGTCAGCATACTACTATTGGCCTGGTATGGACTGGCTTCTGGAGCAGTCACCGCGAAGAGGGGCCGGCCAGCAGCTATTTCCGCAACGAAACAAACGGGCCCGTATATCTGGAAGCACAAACGGTTAAAACCTTAGCCAGCGTAGTTTCCAACCAGATAGGTAACCTCAATTTCCAGCATACTTTCGGGAAGAAAGGCGGACAATTAACCGCCGATATAGACGTGGGGCGTTTTGAACGCATTTTCTCTAATTCCCTGGTTACCCAAACGACCCAGGGCAATGAGCCCTCAGCCGTGATGGATGGTTTATACAATCGGATGCCTACCAATATTGATATTCGCACTTTTAAGACGGATTACAACCGGTCTCTCTCCGGAAACTGGAAAATGGAAGCTGGCCTTAAACACAGCTCCGTCCGGACGGATAATAATCTTACCCTCAGCCGGGGACCAGTAGATAACATACAGCCCGACCCTTTACTTTCGAATCACTTTCAGTACACCGAAAGAGTAAACGCAGCCTACGCGAGTTTGAGTGGGAAACTGGGCAGTAAGACAGAATTGATGCTTGGACTCCGCGCCGAACATACCCATTCAGTGGGCAATTCACTTACCCTCAATAATGTAGTGAAAAGAGATTACGTGAATCTGTTTCCCAGTGTGTTTATTTCCCGACCGCTCACCAAGAATCATTCCCTATCCTTATCCTACAGCCGACGCATAGACCGCCCCAGTTACGAGTCGCTCAACCCTGCCCGTTCCTATGCCGATCCCTACCTGTATTCCCAGGGAAACGCCTATCTGCAGCCCCAATACACCCAGGTGTTGGAGGTCAAGCATGGATACAAAGGAAAAATTTTCACCTCCCTGGGGGCCAGCTATACGGGTGATCTGATTTTCTACGTGATCCAACCGGTAGATAATACCACCACTGAACGTACGCCTTTAAATATTGGCCAATCACAAGTCTATAACCTCACCCTCAGCTTTCCGGTAAAGGTGTGGGAAGGGTTTACCCTGCAAACTACCCTATTGGGTTTTTACAGCCAGTTTGAGTACATCTACCTGGGAATACCTATGCGCATGCAACAGGTATCCGGCAGGCTCAACGGCACCGGCGCTTTCATCCTGGGCAAGGGCTGGACGGCTGAACTAACCGGCTGGTTAAACACCCCCCGGGTCAATGCCATGGTCCGCTCCCCCTGGCTGGGTTCACTGGATGCCGGCTTGCAGAAAACCCTTAGTTCCCGACTTAAAGCCAAATTCAGCGTGCAGGATATATTCCACACCAATGGGTTTGTGGGAGAGATTCGTACCCCCGGTTATAACCGTACGTTCCGTCTCTCTTTCGATACCCGGGTAGCGATGCTTAACCTCACCTATACCTTCGGTAATCAGCAGCTTAAGGGCATGCGCCAACGGAAAACCGGTTCGGAAGAAGAAATGCAACGGACTAATTAGGTAAACGAAAGGGCAATGGGGCACGAAAGAACGTTACACCTGCGAATAGGGAGTAGGCGCCATAATAATGCTGGTAATCTTCGAAACAGTATCTTTATACTCCTCTTCCTTCGAAAGTTTCTGCCAGTCCGGGTGCTTTCCAAAGGCGCTCCAGGCTTGCTGACGGGCTTCAGTATTATCGAAGGTAAGCATGTAGGTGAGGTTAGGCAGCCGCGTTCCCGTCAGGCTCTCCCCGAAAAATACCGGATTCAGGCCCGTTTTCAGGAAAATGGCAATTTCACCGCCGGCGTTAAACATTTTCACTTTCTGTTTTCCGGCCTTTTCATTGTGGCTTTCGTAAATACGCAATTCAAAAATCCGTTCTTTGTTGGCGGGTACTTTCATCTGGGGCATCCCTTCAAAGGCCAGCAGCAATGAACTTTCAATACGGTCATACACGGGGTCTTTCATAGCTACGTTGGCGTAAGTGGCCGCGGAAGCATGGTAAGCCAGTTCGCCGCTCACCTGAGTAGACGCCTTCAGAAACTGGTCCAGTGACTGGTAAGGAATCAGCAGGTACACGGCCAGGTTATTGGGGTCATTGGCCGCCTTAAAGGCGCCAACCATTTTAATGCCCAACTTATTGTAAGCCGGAATGGCTACTTTTTGCAGGTACTCATCCAACAAGGGCTGTTTTTCGGCTGATTTGATCTGATACACCCGTACTTCGTAGTATTCCCGGCCAGCTTTTTTGTTCGTTGTCTCGGCTCCGATTGAAAGACTGTTTCCCGTAATGACCGAAGCGGCCAAAGTATTTCCAATAAACGTTCTTCTTTTCATAAAATAGAGGTCAAAGGCAATAATAAACACTACAGCACCTACAGTATCAAGTGGGCCGTGATGCAATACGCAATATCACCATAATTGCGGTATTTATTTCCAAAGAATACCCTGAAAGGTAGCCAATAATGTATCGCCCCGGTATAATTTAAGGCGTTCGCCCCAGATGCGGTAAAGGGTAGTGGGCTGCGGGAGTTGCAGCCAAAAAAGTCAGACGGATATTCGGTAACGGCAGGAAGATAAAGCAAACAGACCGCAGCCATCAGGGCAAGGGCCATAAACTGTTGCCGCATATCGTTAAAGGTACTGCCTTTAAGCATCACATTCCGGCCTACTTCAATGATGTATTTCAACGGGTTAACAATATTCAGGTACTGCGCCCACTCAGGCATGTTCTCAGTAGAGGCAAATAGCCCGCTGAGTAAAATAAACAGGACCAGGCAGAAAAAAGCGGCAAACATGGCCTGTTGCATGGTATCCGATAAAGCAGAGATCAGTAAGCCCAGGCCTACGCACAACAGCAGAAACAGGAAGGCAAAGCCATACATCAGTAAAATACTCCCTTCGGCTGGTATCCGGAACAGGAAGATGCCGACCAGCAACCCCAGTGTAAATTGCACCAGCCCGATCAGGACAAAGGAATCAGCTTACCCAGGATAAACTGGTATTTTTTAATGGGCGTCACGTTCAGTTGCTCCATCGTGCCCGCCTCCTTTTCCCGGACAATATTCAGGGCCGCAATCAGTCCGCCGATCAGAATCAGCAACTCGAATAAGATGCCGGGCACCATAAAGGTTTTGTACTCCAGATTCGGGTTGTACCAGTACTGATTCCCAATGGTGAGCTGCTGCCCCACTTCTGACGCAACGGGAAGGTTTCCAAGACAATTTCCTGGTTGAAGTCCCGAATAATAGTGGTAGCATACCCATTGGCAATGCCTGCCTTAGATCCGTCAATGGCATTGACCAGCAGTTGTACGGGAGATTGATTATCCCGGTAGAGATTTTCTCAAAATCAGGGGGAATCACCAGTATCAGATCGGCCTGACCGCGGAGCAGCAACTGGCTGGCCTGTCGATGAGCCGGGAGATAACCCAGGAAACGGAAATTGTCGATGTAACGGAATTTACTTACCAGCCGCCTTGAGAAAGTACTCTGATCACCATCTACTACGGCGATTTTCAGGTCTTTTACCTCAAAGTTGGCCGCATAGGATAGTAAAATGAGCTGCATCACGGGGGCAGCCAGCATCATGCGGAGCAGCACCTTGTTGCGGAATAGCTGCTTAAACTCTTTTTCCACTAAAAAACGGATACGTCTCATACTAAGCGGGTTTTCAGGTTACGCAGGCTCAGCAGGGTAAAGAACAAAGACATGCCGATGAGCACCAGAGTTTCTTTATACAAGTAGCCAATACCCACGCCTTTAATCATGATGCCTTTGACAATATCGATAAAGTACCTGGCCGGAATAATCTGGGAAATCACTTGCAAGAGTTTGGGCATACTTTCGATGGGGAAAATAAACCCCGACAGAAAAATGGTCGGCATCAGCATGATTACCAGCGAAGCAAACATGGCTACCAGTTGCGAATCGGTCAGCGAGGAGATAAAAATGCCAATAGAAAGTGCCAGAAAGATGAACAGCAGCGTTTCGGCCAGTAACAATAGCAGGCTGCCATGCAGCGGAATTCCCAGGGTGAATACGCCCAAGGCAATGATAATACAACCATTGAGAAAGGAAAGCAGCAAATACGGCAGCACTTTGCCAAACAGAATCTGACCTTGATTCAGCGGCGAAACCATTAATACTTCCATCGTGCCCATTTCTTTTTCACGGGCAATTGTGACGGAGGTCATCATAGCCGATACCAGCAGCAGCACCATGGCCATTACTCCCGGCACGAACACAAAAGCGCCTTCCAGTTCCGGATTAAATACCATTCTGGACCGGATGTCAATGGCCATTGGTCCTGCTACCTGGGTGCGCCCTTCTGCCGCGTAGTCCCGGATGATAGAGGAGGCATAGTTGGTTAAGCTGATAGCCGTATTTTGTTCGGAAGCATCAGCCAGCAATTGTACCTGGGCGTTCCGCCCGTGTTCGTAGTCGTGGGTGAACCTCACCGGGAATACTACTGCCAGCTTTACCTTTCCCTTCCGGAAGGCGCTTTCCAGTCCCTCGTACGAACGTTCGTAGACTTGAAGCTCAAAATAGCCCGAGGCTACGAGGCGATTGATGATCTGCCCGGAATGATAACCTTTATCGTGGTCCAGCACGATTATCTGCGCACTCTTGATTTCGTTAGTCAGCGCAAAGCCAAACAGGAGCACTTGCACGAAGGGCAAACCGAACAGGATCAGCAGTGTGCGACGGTCCCGGAGAATATGCAGAAATTCTTTTTTGACGAATGCAAAGAAACGGTTCATAGTCAGGTAAATGGTTACATTGTTTGATTGTTTGATGGTTGAATGGCTGTACGGTTATATGATGATCGTGTAAACAACAGTCCCCGAAGAAGAAAAACAATTCAACAATTTGACAAGGCAGCCATTTAACACCTAACAATCAACTCATTTGGTGGAAGTGCCGCGGCCAGAATCTGAAATACCCCATCCATAGAGTCTACGCCATACGTCTGTTTTAAGGCCCTGGGTGTATCCAGGGCTTGTATTCTGCCATCCACCATAATAGAGACACGATTACAATACTCGGCTTCATCCATATAGTGCGTAGTGACAAAAATGGTAGTGCCCCGGTGGGCTGCCTGGTAAATCATGTCCCAGAATTGGCGGCGGGTGATAGGGTCAACGCCTCCGGTGGGTTCGTCCAGGAATACGATTTTCGGGTTGTGCACCATAGCTACGGAAAAGGCTAGTTTCTGCTTCCAGCCTAATGGCAAAGAAGCAACCAGCGAATGGGCTACGGGTTGTAAGGACAAGGTTTCCAGGATGCTTTCAGTTTGCCGTTTAATCTCAGCTCCGCTTAAGCCATAAATGCCCCCGTAAAACCGGATGTTTTCCCGGACAGTCAGATCCTCATACAACGAAAACTTCTGGCTCATGTAGCCAATCACGTGCTTAATCTGCTCCGATTGCTGGTATACATCGTAGCCCGCTACTTTCGCTTCCCCGGACGTAGGGGCCAGCAAGCCGCACAGCATCCGGATGGCCGTGGTTTTTCCGGCTCCGTTGGCTCCCAGGAAGCCAAAGATTTCACCGGGATTCACGGTAAAGGTGATTTCATTGGTGGCTATGAAGTCACCAAACTTTTTAGTGAGCTTACGGGTAATTACGGCTTCTTCCATAGTATGAGTAAATTGACAATTAGTAAAAAACGCACTATTCAACTTTCATCATCCACCGAACATCCAACATCGTTAATCGAACATCGCTGTCAGGCGGCGGGTTGTTGGGCCATCAGGGCCATAAAACTGTCTTCAATGGTGGGTGTAATCTTTTTAATCTCCAGTCCCTGATGCTGCCGCGCTTGCAAATAGGCCACAATCTGTTCCGGAGTAGTGGTTTCGCTTTGGGTAGTCAGGTGAAGGTACTCCCCAAATGCATAGACCGAAGCGGTGAAGGGAGCCTGCCGCAAATCCTGGATCAGTTGGTACGTATTGGCGGCCCGGACAGCGTACAGGGCTTTCCCAAAGCTTTGTGTAATTCCTTCTGGCGTATCCACCGCCAGAATTTGTCCGGTTTGGATCAGGGCGATGCGGTCACAGAGACCGGCTTCGTCCATGTAGGGTGTAGAAACAAGAATGGTCAGACCGCGTTCTTTCAGCCGCCGCAGCATTTCCCAGAACTCTTTGCGGGAAACGGCATCCACCCCCGTAGTGGGTTCATCCAGAAACAGTACTTCCGGTTTGTGAATCAAGGCGCAGCATAAGGCCAGTTTTTGCTTCATGCCACCCGATAATTTTCCGGCCAGCCGATTTTTAAAAGGTTCCAACTGGCTGTAAATATCCTGGATCAACTCGTAGTTGGCTTCAATAGTAGTACCAAACACGGTGGCGAAGAAGGATAGATTTTCCTGTACGCTTAAATCGGGGTAGAGGGAGAACCGGCCGGGCATATAGCCGATCAGGATGCGAAGTTTTTTGTAGTCCTGCACCACGTCTCGCCCCACTACCTGCGCTTGCCCGGAGTCAGCGGGCAGCAGCGTAACCAAAATCTTGAATAAGGTTGTTTTGCCGGCCCCATCCGGTCCGATCAGGCCAAACAATTCGCCCTGCCGGACGCTAAAAGAGATATTTTGCAGAACGGACGTCGTGCCGTACTTTTTAGAAATATCGTTGATTACAATAGCATCCATATTATTAGTCATTGGTCAGTAGTCAGTAGTCATTGGTCAGTAGTCATTAGTTAATTGTCATTGGAAAAAGCTTCCAGGAAAAACTAGTGACTAATGACAATTGACCAACGTACCAATGGTTAAAACTGCACTTCACCCGGCATGCCTATTTTAAGGCTGCCGTCATTTTTAACCAGTACTTTCATGGCATACACCAGGTTTACCCGTTCTTCTTTCGTTTGAATGACTTTGGGCGTAAACTCAGCTTTGCTCGAAATCCATTGTACGGTTCCTTCATGCGTCTGAAACTGGTCATCCGGGGCGTCCACCCGCACTTTTACTTTCTGCCCGGTTTTTACCCTCACTAACTGATCACCGCTGACGTAGGCCCGGAGTGTTATGGAATTTAAGTCGGCAATTTTGTAGAGGGGCTTCCCGTAAGTCACTACTTCAGCCGGTTCAGCCAACTTAACAGTTACCGTACCAGCCCGGGGATTGACCACGCGTGACTTGCTGATCTGGTCATTGAGCTGCTCAATCTGCTGGGCCAGCGTCGCGGATTCAGCCTGAGTACCGCTGCGTTGCGTACCCAGGGCCGATGCTTGGGAGGCTCGTTGCTGACGGGTGAGAGCCATCTGCCGTTCCAGCACCGCAATCTGGTTCACAATGTCGTCAAGTTGCTTAGCGGGTGCAGCCCCGGCGGCCACCAGGTTCTGACTCCGCTCCTGCTCCCGCTGCAAATTTCTTAGCTGTTGCCCTTGTACCGCCAGCTGCTGATCATAGTAGGAAATCTGGGCAGCTACATTGGGAGTACGACTTGAAACGGCCTGCTTACTAGCCAGTACCTGAGCTTTGCGCAGGTGGAGCTGGGTAGTGTCAATCAGGCCTACTACTTGTCCAGGTTTCAGGGTTTGGCCTTCTTCCACCGCAAAATACAGCAGGGAGCCCGTTGCTTCCACTGATACAATAGTTTCTACGGCTTCGAAATTGCCGTAGGCATCGGATTCGGATTGACTGTTACGGCAGCCGGTTAGCGTACCAATAAGACTGATGATATAAACAATCCTTTTCATGGTTTCGGGAATATATAATTGTGTCTCAGAGACGAGTTGAATCCTATAGTTTAATTCCCGGTCATTGTCCGGTACTGAATGCGGGCCAATGCCAGTTGTAACTCGTGCACCCGCTGGTTGAGCAAGGCCTGCGTTTCGGCATGTAGTTCGGAAGTATAATCACGGGCTGCTATGGCGCCATTGTCCAACTGCGCAGCCGCACTTTGCCTGATTTTCGTGCGCAGTGCCACAATTTCCTGGTCTTTCTCAATCACGACCTCTAGGCGTTCTATTTCGGTCAATTGTCCCCGCAGTTGCAAAGACAGATTTTTCTCGAAGGTTGCCCGTTCAATCGTCACTTGTTGCGCTTTTAAGTCCTGAATCTGGCGTTCCTTGTGTAAGGTGTACGCCGGGCTGAGATTCCAGTTCAGCCGCAAGCCACCGATAAAAAAACTTTGAAAGCTATTATCCAGAAAGTTGAGTCCCGGACGGCCGAAGCCAGGTTGCGCAAACAAGCTCAGGCGAGGCTGCCATTTGCCCGAAATTAGCCGGGTCTGCGTGCGCAGCAGGGAACGTTGCGATTCGTACAATTTCAATTCAGGCCGGGCAATGGGCAATTTTTCTGCAATTACCGGTTGAGGATCCAATTGAAGCCGGGTGCTGTCGGTAAGAGCCAAACCAGTGAGTAAGGCCAATTGGTCCCGCAGTCCGAGGCGTGTAGCTTTAAGCTCAGCCAGACGCTGTTCGGTACGCAGGTACTCAGCCTGTAACTCGTCCGCATTCATCTGCGCAACGGTCCCATAACGGACACTGGCCCTTACCTTTGCCATGCGGTTTTGCAATTCACCCTGCGAGGTTTGGGTCAGCCGGATATTTTCATCGGTCAGTACTGCATTCAGAAACAAGTTATTTACCTGATCCTTCAAACGATGAAGTTCTACGTTTACCCTATTCTGTTCTAAGGCCGTATTGGCCCGCTGCAAATCCCGTTGGATGGCCGTCTGACCGCCGTCATAAAGCAAATAACTGGCATCCAGCGTCAGCTTATATTGGTCTTTGCTGATGACCGGAACCGCTACATTAGGAATTTCAATGGGCAGTTGCGTTACTTCCGACTGCCAGCTAGCCTGCCCGTTGACGGATAGCTGCGGCAGCCAGCGATTGGTGTGAAGGTTAGCAACGGCCAGTGACGACATTTGCTGCAGCACGGCTTGCTGCTGCCCAAGCGGATGGTTGGTTTGAGCTGCGGTGTAACATTGTTCCAACGTAAGGACACCCTGAGCAGGTGCAATTACCCAACCCAGCAGTCCTAGCCAGGTAACGCAAAGGGCTTTGATATTGAAGTTAGACCAAGCCATTTTAAACAAACGTTTAAATTATGTTCAAAAAAATTTAACGACTCTTTAAATACGCCATAATCATCTCCGGAATAATCTTTTTACGCTCCTCCATAAACTGCCGGAAGCCTGCCTCGTCCAGCGAACCCACATACGAAATAATAGGGCGTGCCACTACCGGAAAAATCAGATTACCCATCAATGAAAAGATTACGTGCAATGGATTGACCGGGCGAATAGTTCCTTTTTCAGCTTCTTCCTGCAGTTGTTTCGTAAAATAAGAGGTCTTTACTACTTCCCTTACATTCAGCTCTTTAAACAAACTGTTTCCATCTTTCCGGTGCTCAGCCAGTACAAAGATGGGAATCATCGGATTTTCAATCAGAAAATCAGTATAGCGGTCTACGATTTTCCATATTTTTACTTCCAGCGGCGTTTCCTCATTAAGCAACCGGACTATGCTGCCGAAAAAAGCGCCGAACGACTCCATATAGATGCTCTTGAATAATTGCTCCTTACTTTGGAAGTGATAATTCATCAGCGCCACGTTTACCCCCGCTTCCTGCGCTATTTGCCGGACGGTTGCTCCCTCATAACCCTGGCTCAGGAATACCTTCTTAGCTGCCTCCTTTATCTTGTTTTCCGTATCCGGATTAACTACCTCTTTTTTCCTGGGCATACAGCAAAGCTAAGACAGGTTTTTAATTTAAACAAGCGTTTAAATTATTTTTCTAATGTCACAAAAAAACCCGGCAGGTTTCAAAAACCTGCCGGGTTACGGAATATATTCGATATCCAACCTAGGATTTCCGAAATTACCTTAGTTCTGCTTGGAAATATCCTCGGCTGCCTTTACCGCTTCGTAGGCGTTGACCACGCCACCAGTAATACTCAAATTATCAAAAGCTACGGTCTCTCCCTTTTCACCGGGCTTGTTCACCTCTACCCCGTTGAATTTGACGCTGGATTTAGTAAGAATATCTTTCAGCTGGGCAGCCGTTAACTGGGGATAATAGGACAATACCAAGGCAGCCACTCCCGAAGTTACCGGAGCTGCCATACTGGTTCCGCTCAGGCTTTCGTACTTACTTTCGGGCGTGGTCGAATATACGTCTACCCCGGGAGCAAATACATCTACCGTCTTTTTACCGTAGTTAGAGAAATTCCCCACAAATTTATCTTTAGCGCCCCAGGAAGATGCCCCAATTTCCAGCCAGTTAGTTATTTCGGTTTTGCCATTCAGCAGTTTTTTGGAAGGAAAGTTATTTTCCGCGTCAATATCCTTAGAGTCGTTGCCGGCAGCGTGTACGAGCAGTACCCCCTTGGAAGCCGCATATTGTACGGCTTCATCTACTGCCTGCTTCTGCGGGGAATAATCTTTCCCAAAACTCATATTAATGATCTGGGCTCCATTATCTACTGCATACCGGATGGCATTAGCAATATCCTTATCCCGTTCGTCGCCATTGGGTACCGCCCGGATAGCCATGATCTTTACATTATCGGCTACGCCTTTCATTCCCAGGCTGTTGGCCCGGTTAGCGGCAATAATTCCGGCTACGTGCGTACCGTGCTTGGCATCGGGACCTTTTACATCATTATTACCGTATCCCTTTTCTTTCAGGTTACTGTAATTATCTCCTACAATATTGCGGGGATCAAAATCCGGATTATAGCCGTAATTAAGGGACCGGTCAAAGTATTCCTCAGCTTCTTTCAGCTCCTTTTCATCAATTTTATTTTCAAAGGCAAATTCCATTACTTTTTTAGCCCACTGTACTTTTTCATCCGTAGAGGTGATAGCTGCCACTGATTCGGCAGTCAGCGTGTCTTTACCCAGGTAGGTTTTCAAAAAAGGATGCGCTTTCCGGTACGCCTCGGTAATATTCTTGTAGCTTGCCGCCTGCCCTTTTAGTTCCTGAATCTTTTCTTCGAAAGTTTCTTTAACCTTCAGGTATTTCTCGTAATCGGCTTTATCACGGCGACGCACTTTTTTTCCTTCAAAACGGTTGCGCAGTGCCGCGTACTGGCGGGTAAGTTCGTAAGAATCATTGTTTACATTCTTGCCATCTTTGCCCCCGATAAAATTCCAGCCGTTGATATCATCCACGTAGCCGTTTTTATCGTCATCAACGCCGTTGCCGGGAATCTCTTTTTCATTCACCCAGATCTTTCCCTGTAAATCTTCGTGTTTTACGTCAATGCCTCCGTCAATTACGGCCACAGTTACCGTTTTGGAAGGTTTATTCTTCAGCAGTTCATAGGCTTTTTCGGTACTGACTCCGGTTATCTGACTTTCAGACCGATCCAGGTTGAACCAGTTTTCGGGAGCTTTGGCAGCAGCCGGAATCGGCTCGGGAGTAGCCATCTGGGCTTGGGTAGCTAAATGTACGTTAGCCGCTAACAGACTAAGTACTAAGATTCGATTGAGTTTCATCAAAAATTTTAGGTGTTAATGGGGAAAAAGTAAAAGGATTATCCGTGGAATACAAGCTATAGATTTAAAAATAGTTTAAGAATTCTCTCTTGCGGGCCGTGATTCATTAGGAAAAATAACGAAGTAATAACTCAACCCGGTATGCAGTAGTTCCGGGAAAGGCTAAAAATTAGCGGTAGTAGAAGTTTTAGTTGCTAATGACAAATTGTTGATCGGTTGGGACCTGTCTCGTACCGGCGTCAGCGTGTGAAGATCCAAAAGACACGGCACAGCTGAGCTATTTTTAAAGATCTTCGATTATTTTTATTTTATAGAATGCGACACAACTTCTCGGAAAACGAGTAAGAATCTGAATATTAACAGCTTAAGTAAAACCATCTCTAGGCAGACCTTCCTGAAGGGCCCGAAATTGTTGTATTATTTATAAATTTAGCGGCCCTATTCGGGAAAACTGATTGGAAAAGGCAATTTTCCCTTCTTTTAAAACGATTGAAAATCAACCTTTTCCGAGAAGTCATGACTCTCTCTATATTAGGCGTGGTTACTTAATTACTAAGTTCAATCGTTTCCATATTTCGTTTTGATAGGCAAACGGGACAAATGAATCATCCGGCACATCGCCCATCCGAATCACGATTATTTTTTTTGACGGAACTATATTCAGTAACTGCCCATTTTTACCCATGGCCGCTACCATATCGGTAGGGGCATTCGGGGTGATTGGCCCCGTAAAGACAGTTTGCAGCCTCGGAGCCATGAATGAAGGCTGGCCATTGAGCCACCACAGATAGCCGTACGATTTATTCAGGGTTTGGGAGGTAGTGACGCTGGCCGTGTAGTAACCCGCATCATTTAGGATCGGTTGCCCGTCCCAATTGGTTTTGTTCAGCATCAGCAGGCCAAAGCGGGCCATACTGCGGGCCGTTGAGTAGAAAACGTGGTTGTCGCCGTTGACCCGCCACTGCCCGTCCATACCGATTTTAACTTTTAATTTAGCGTCGAAATAAGCATTAAAATTTTGACCTACGGCTTTACTAACAACGTCTTGCAGGAGCGTATAAGGTGCGTTGTGGTAAGCCCACCTGGTGCCGGCATCTGCCTTATAGACCAGACTCGACGGTCTCGTATCATTGACATTAGCTACCCCATCGTCTAAGCCGGTAGTCATAGTGAGCTGATGCCTGATGGTGATCAGGTCTTCTTTGGCCGCCGGCAACGAAGTCCACCCGGAACCCAGATACAGGGAAGTTTTCTGGTCTATTGACAAGAAATTTTCTTTGAAAATTAATTTTCTTGCTGTTCCTTTACAACCATAAAGCTAGTCAGCGTTTTGCCCGCCGAGGCCCAGTACCATTGGCTGTTTCGGTCGAAACTGGCGGTGTTAGTCAAGTTCCATCCGAAATATTTTTCGAGCACAATCTTCCCGTCTTTTAAGACCAGGAACCCTTTTGTATTAGTCTCCTGCAAGTAATCATACAAGGGTTGGGTGTGAGCAACCGACCAGCCCAGCGATTCCGGCGTAGTAGTGGCCCAATCGGTCCCGTTGACAGGCGGGAAGTAAAGGTCAGTTTGTGCCGGCGCTGGCTCAGGGTCCACGTTTTTTGTGCAGGCAACCGACGCAAACAAGACTGCGAGGAAAAAAAGGAGGCGTTTCATGTTTCGGATCAAATGATTGATAGGGCTTAGATAACCTTTACCCGCAAAAGGTTTAAGTAAGATGGCGAAATTTTGCAAAGTGTCTTATACTGCTCTATCCCTATTTTGCCAAAGTTTTTCCGTAAGCACCTCAACACGAATATTCCTTATCTCCTTATCCACTACTACACATTTAGTTTGACATTGTACAAGAATTGCAATTGCCGCTGGTTTACCTTCTCGGGAATCATTTTCATCATCCAATCCCGCAGGAAGCATAGAGGTTGCCTTTCGAGTTGTGCCAGACGGCCAATGCGCCACGAATCATTGACAATACGGGTAGTCCGGGCCAGTCGTCTTTGCTCAAACTGGCGGAAAGCTTCGGTTACGGATTCATATTTCTCCAGGCAGTTTGCCAGCACCCAGGCGTCTTCAATTGCCTGGCAAGCTCCTTGCCCCATATTGGGCGTAGTGGCATGGGCTGCGTCTCCGGTTAGCACCACTTTTCCGAAGGCAAACCGGGTAAGCGGCTTCAGGTCAATGATATCGTTCCAGATAAGCTTTGCGCCTCTGGCCATTCCCAGTACTTGCGGAACCGGAAAATGGTAGCTGCTAAAATAGTTCAGTAAATCAGCGGCCTGGTAACTGGCCAATTGCCCGTCGTGATACGGCGCATTTTTACAGATAAACAGATAAATACGGTTGCCTTTCAAAGGTACAATTCCTACCCGGCCCTGCGGTCCCCAGGTTTCGGTAGCCACCTGATCATCAAATCCGGCCGGCTGCCCTTCAATCACGGTACGCCAGCAGGTATACCCGGCATAGCGGGGCTCCGTCTCGGGAATCAACTGCTTTCTGATAACTGAATGCACTCCATCGGCCGCAACCAGACACTCCCCAGTGGCAATAGTGCCATCACTAAACAGCGCCGTTACATTTTTCCCCTCTTCCCGGAAACCCGTGCATTCTTTACCTAAGTGTACGGTGTTGGGCGGTAGCTGTTTCAGCAGGAGCTGATGCAGCTCAGCCCGGTGAATGGTAAAAGTGTTGGCCAGAAAGCCAGCGTTATACTCCAATCTGCCGGTTCGGGAGAGTATTTCACCCTTATAGTTCATAATGAGCATGTTGTGCAGTATTTTACCATGTGGTAAAATATCTTTATCCAGCCCTAGTAGCTCCATTACCCGCATCGCATTGGCTGCCAGTACAATACCTGCACCGAGAGGCTTCCATTGAGGAGCATTTTCGTATACTATTGCCTCAAATCCTTTCTGCCGGAGGGCAATTGCGGTACACAGTCCCCCGATGCCACCGCCAATAATGATAATTTTTTTCATAAATATTGCAGTAATTAGGACAAATGTACTAATCAAATAAAATTAGGACAAGTGTTCTAAATAAAATAATTTTAGGGAATGAATACGAAAGAAAGAATATTGCAGAATGCCCTGCAGCTATTCAATGAAAGAGGGATTAATCCGGTAACCACGCGTCATATTGCCGCAGCCCTGTCTATCAGCCACGGAAATCTGTGTTACCACTTTGCCAGCCGGGAGATAATCATTGAACAACTCTACCATCGGCTGGTAGCAGAGTTAGATGCGGAAATCGGTCAGGCAACCCAAAGCGCAGCAGGATTACCGGAGCTTTTGGGTCTTACCCAGAAAACGTTTGAAATTCAATACAAATACCGCTTTATTCTGCTGCACATAGTTGAAATTATGCGGAAGATAACCTCGGTCGGAGCGCATTTCCGGCAACTGCTTATCCACCGTAAAGTACAATTCAGTGCGATTATCGGGCGCCTGGTCCGGGAAGGGATTTTTGAGACTGAGTCTTATCCGGGACAATATGACCGATTAGTTACCCAATTCTACCTGATTGGAGATTTCTGGCTTTCGGAAGCCGAAATCCTCTATGAAGGACCGGAGGAAGAAAAAGTAAACTACTACGTCCAAATTGCCCGTTCCCTGATCTTTCCTTACCTGACGGACAAGGGTAAAGAGGCATTTGGGCAATTACCGGCTTCTTTTATAGGTGATTAACCCTTAGTTTACCAGAAATTATTTTAACAGACATTATGGAATCTTCTTTACAAAAAGATTTGCTCGACAAGCATGAGTTGGTGCGGGGGCAATTACCGCATGCATTTATAGGTGATTAAAACTTATTTTAACAGAAATGATTTTAACACCCATTATGGAATCTTCTTTACAAAACGATTTGCTCGACAAGCATGATTTGGTGCGGGACATTATCCAACCCACCACCTGGCAAAAAAGATTATTGACCCACGTGCTGGATCTATTTTTCTTTTATATGTCCTTTATTATCCTGGGAGTTGTTATTGGCATTGTGCTAGCCTCTCTCGGCAAAGATCCGGAGTCGGCCTTTGAGATTAATCCATTGCTGGATAAACTTATTACAATGTTACTATTAGTAGCATATAACATTACTTTTGAAAGCATTTTCGGAAAAACGCTGGGAAAAATGATCACCAATACGAAAGTGGTTAATGAAGATGGAACTAAACCTTCTTTTAATCAGATCGTTGGCCGTTCGTTTGCCCGGTTGATTCCTTTTGATGGTTTTTCCTTTCTGGCCGAACGTCCCCGGGGCTGGCACGATACAATGTCGGGCACGATGGTGGTAGATGATATTGACCTCTACCGTATCGACGAAGTGCTGCATCCGGAAGAAGAACGCTTTGAATAAGCCGGTTTCGAGTTGACGGTTTTCAGTTTCCGGTTAGGCGACCAGTGTAAAACAAAAAGGCAGGATGATTTCCTGCCTTTTTGTTTTACACTGGTTTTCGTTTAACGCTTAAATAAAGCGGTAAGACGAATGAGTTCTGAATAACAGACTCATATACTCCTTATACTCTTATACTTCTTCACTTAGCTCCTTGAGCCTTCTGCGCACCACCCGCGCCGAAACGCCGATACTGGCTTCATACAATATAAATAGCGGCAAAGCCACCAGAACCTGGCTGATTATATCGGGCGAAGGGGTAACAATGGCCGCAAGCACCAGGATAACAATATAAGCATGCTTACGATATTCCCGCATCAGCGGTGGGTTGATGACCCCGGCCCGGGAGAGAAAAAATGCCACAATCGGCATTTGGAACATTAATCCGCAGGCAAGCGTCAGGGTAGCTAAAGTCGAAAAGTAGGATAAAATGTCAAATTCGTTGGAGATGCTTTCATCAATCTTGAAGTTAGCCAGAAAGTTAATGGTCAATGGCGAAATGATGTAATAGCCAAACAACACTCCCAGAAGGAACAATATCGTCACGAAGAATGTAGCTCCGCGGGCAGCCTGTCGTTCGGCCGGGTACAGTCCGGGCTTGATGAATCGCCAAACTTCCCAGAAAGCGTACGGAAAAGCGAAGACCAACCCAATTAGCGCTGAAGTAGTAATCGCCGTAGTAAACTGTCCTCCTACCTCGCGGCTTTGCAGGATAAAATCCAATTTGCTCACGCACAGATCCGGAGTACCAACGGCATTGGCCAGTTTGCAAAGCATCTGGTAGGTCCAGAAGTCGGTACGGGTGGGGCCGAGCAGAATATCGTGAAACACAAATTCCTTATTGAAAAAGGCTAGTAAGGCAAATACAATAATAGAACCTACCGACCGGATAACGTGCCACCGGAGTTCTTCCAGATGGTCCAGAAATGACATTTCCTTTTCTTCCGGATTGGATTCGCGCAGGTCATCATCCGGCCACTTATCTAATTGGTCCACTTCGTTGTTACTTTGCAATTCCATGTAAAGGGGCTGACTTTAAAATAAAAGGTCAGAGAAGAAAAACAGGTACAGGCTACTTTACATCCTCTGCTCATCAAACATACGTCTCTACAGTAGTCACTGGTTTTGCAAGATACCCTTTAATTTTGTATTTGCACGAAAGAAGACTTTGAAATCAGGCCCAAACGACGCCCGGATTCTGACCCTCTGCCTCGCTAAAAGTACGCTTATTATTCTGCCCGTTCTACGGCGTAAGCCGGAACTTGTACCGGCTGAAAAGCATAATGATAAATGGCTATGATCAATAGGGCAGATACAATAATGTACAATGCTACAATCGTGAAAGGCATGGTTACATTGGCCCCCGAGGTAAAATAAGCCTGACTGAATAGCAGGCTAAAAAAAGACCGCATGGCGGTGTTCGTCAGAATAAATACACTATTGATGCGGCCCATCAGGTAATTAGGAACATTTTTAAGCAGGAAAGTCAGCCGGTAAATCCGGATACCGGCATTGGCAAACCCAATGAAGAAGCAAAATAAGCAGAAAATAAAGGCGCTTTTACTAAGCGCCACAATGGCAAAACAACAGCCGGTTACGGCCATGAGTATAATGATTACCTGTTGGGTAGAACGACCCGAGAATAGCTTACGAACGAATAATCCCGCAATCAGGGCTCCGGCGGCAAAAGTAGCCTGGGCGCCCCCTACCAGTGCGGGCCCCGCTTTCAGGTGGTGAAGCAGGTAAGAAGGCATCAGGGTATGCAGCTCAATAGTTACTGATACGAACACTACATTGGCCAGTGAGCCAAAGATAATTAACAAGGGGTGCCGGCGGATAAACGCGAGGCAGGTTGTCATCCGGCTGGCTAAAGTTCTCTTCTCCGGCCGCACGGAACAATGGGTTACGTACCGGATCTGGCTGATGAGGATGGCTGCCACTACGTAGGTAAGGCCATCGAAGGCAAAAATACGGGTCAGGGGCCAGGGGTCAATACTTACGTCAACCGGTAGCAACCGACCTACCCACGACCCGGCGGCAGCCTTTCCGGAGCCGGATAAAAGCACCGCCGTCAGCGCCCCCGACAGGATAGAGGTAACCTGCCCGGTAATTTCAAGCTTTGCAGTAATCTTTGGATACTCTTGTACGGGCGTAATTTCCTGAACAAAAGCATACAGATTCGGATAATGGATCTGATAGCTCAGGAAAGTAGCGGCAAAAACACTAATAATCAAGCCAAAAGGTATCTCTCCCTGCAGCGTCCCCCAGGCGCTTACGCCTAATAAAATAGTAGCCTGCGCTAGATTGCTGGTAATAAAAACGCTTTTCCGGTTGAACTGGTCTACCAGGGTACCAGCAAAAAATCCCCAGATCAGCGTAAAAAAAGTAACGATGGCATAAGCAAAATTAAAATCCGAGGTTTTGCTCTGACAGGCAAAATAATAAGGGATAGCCATCATGGAGACGCCCTGGGCCACTCCGGAAATAATATTGGCCGCAAAAAGCAGCCAAAGAACCCTCTTGTTCAAGTGTATAATTTGTATAAGTTTTCGATAGGGAAAATTTTTATCTGGTTGAGGTAGTTCGAAAGACAAATAATTCGAAAGACTAATAATAAGCTATTTGTAGGATATGCAGCAATTTTTGAGTAAAAAAGTTTCTATTCCGCTTCTGATCGACTACAATCGAAATATAATAGCCTTATTATCGACAAAATGCATATTACCATTCAGAGATCATCAGTAATTTTACAAAATTGGGAGCGCAAGAGAGTAAGTAATATTCCCACTGCCGCCTGTGTGTCCGGGAGTTTTGCAACAAGTACACAGCTGAGAAACAAAAAAGGCTGCTCCTCCTCAAGAAGGGCAGCCTTTCGTAAAGGACTACGGATTAGACTTGTTTTGCTTGGTGTTTCAGCTACTTACCTATTTCAGACAGTTAACCACCCCTAACCCTCCTTGATAGAGCAGGGCTGTACAGTTTAGTTATAACAACCACTGAAATAGGGTTTTAATATTGTGCGCATGGAGATCAATGGCCGTTTTGACACATTTATATCCTTTTAGGCGCATTAAGTTCAAGGCAATATTTTTGAGCAAGGATACATTTTTGGCAGCCTGTTTGTGAGCAATCTGGTTTTTGTCTTCTCCCATTGTGACATCTTTTACGTAGTGTAAGCGATTCTCCACTGACCAGTAGGAACGGATAAGTTCTCCAGCCTGAGCGGCTTCCTGCATGTTGCGGCTCAGGATATAGTAATGGGTCTTATCATAGGTTTTGCCTTTTCTTAATCCCCATCGTCTCAGCACGAGAAAGCAAGCAATACCTACGTACGTCTGCTGCCAATGCGGGGGAGCTTTATAAAGCTGTACCCTCCGATGTTCGAGTCTGCCCCGGTTCTTGTGCCAGCTTTCATGGCTATCAGTAGGCTTTTGGGCAAGGGCTTCCTGCTTGATAAGTGTTAAGAGCTTGTCTTGATTGCCTTTTACCTGAATCAAGTAATCATTGCCGGATTCAACAATCACGGCTAGTGTTTTTTTTGGCAATGCAGCGCATCCAGCGTGAGCATAGCGCCTTTTAGATGCAGTTGTTGGATTAACGCTCTGACCACTTTTGCTTCATCTTCCTTGCCATTATGATAAGCTTCCAGGCTATGCACTAAACCAGACTGATGCGAAAACACCTGGACCATGGCCACAAAGTCCTGGTAGCTTTATTATAATCACTTAAGGTAGATTTCAAACTCTTTCCATCCAGGGAATAGTTTTCTACCGGCAAGTGTTGACTTTGCATCCAGGCTTCAAACTGCTGCTTGACGGCTTGAAAATCCACTTTGCCTAGTAAACTACTAATCGTTACATGATTAGGTACGCCATGCCCAAAGCCAAATAATCTCACAAATTCCCAGGCGTGTCGTTGCATAAAACGGGCTAGTTCCCGGTAGCCATACCGTCCACTCAAGTTACCCATGATTACCATCGCCAGCACCGCTGGTAAGTGGTGCCGACTACCAGCCCGACGACGTGGGTCAGGTATGTTTTCCAGATATGAGAGTAAATTTGTCCCCATCTCTATTGTGTTTTCATGCAAATCTACTAAGGTCCAATATATTATACATAAACTGTACAGCCCTGCTCCTTGATGGAGGAGGGGAATTACAGGTTTCTACTCACCATTTCCCCTTTGGTAGTCAAACTCCCCTCCTCAGATTAGAAACCTGAAGGGTACGGAGGCGGGAGCCGAACGTACCGGACGTAGTCCTGCGAAGCTAACGGGCAGGGGTGGTTGATGCTGCAACTTATTGATAATCAAAATAGAACAAGTCTATTGTTAAAACGCTACTTCGGATTTTGCACCGGGGCGCTATTGCCGGTAGGGGGATTATAGGTTAGTTCATTGTCAGGTACATCCCAGTAATCAAGGTAATTATAATTGATGGTTGCTTTCGTATTAAGCTTGCCAGTTTGGTCAATTATGATTGCGTTTACCCGGCCTCCTCCTTTGGAAAGATCCTCAATTACGCCCCAGCGACGGGCATCATAAAAAGACAATGCTCGGAAAGCCAGTCCTACCCTTCTCTCGCGGCGTAATTCTTCTTTGGCAGCATCAGCCGACAATACAGTACCGGTAACCGGTGCTAATCCGGCTCCCTGATAGGTACGGACCGCATCTATAGCCTCTAAACCACCCGCCAGATCACCCGTATATATTTTGGCTTCCGCTTTCATGAGTTCGTTTTCCTCGTAAGTTCCGGCCAGATATAATTCTGCTGCGCCTGGGGCCCGGTTGCTCAATGTAATTACGCCGGGCAACCCCTTTCCGCCATCGAGTAATTGATACCGGGTATTAAATACGTGCCCGCGGGAAGATTCGCATCTCTATATAGTTTCGTTGCCACTCTTATCTTTAAGCAGGTCAATGTTGTTTTCCATTATTCTATCTTCCGTTTTAATATCCTGAATGAGTCTTTCGCTGATTTTGTAAGTAGCCCCTCCAGTTGGATTACCGGTAGCCTTGGCAGCAACCGTTCCGCTGTTGGAAGCTAAAAAATCTCCACTTTCGTTGGACCGGCCCGTAAATACCTTATCATTTGGATTAATTCCGTTGTTAGTCAGCGTCAGAATTTCATTCCACCGGGCAGCAGTCATATTTTTCACGGTTGTGTTTACTAAAATATTCCTGGCCTTCATGGTATTAATATTGCGCTTCCACATATTCGGTGCCAGCAATCCTCCCTTACCTACCTGATTAAAGTCAGGGATTAATTTTGCCAGCACCGCTTGGTAATCAGCATTATTATTCAACGTGTTAAGAATAGCGGCTGCCTGATCAAAGTTGCTGTTTGCTTCAGCTATCATTTGTTCTTTGGTGACGTAGTTCCCATTGGTACCGGCTATCTCCTTACCATTCACCTCATTCACGATTAGTCCGGCATAGTAGATGGAACCGATTCGTGAGTACGCATATCCTTTCCACCAATACGCCCAAGCTTTGAGGGTATTCCGCCTGGTGTCGGCATCCCCACTAAAAGTAACCTTATCCACAATGTCTAATACCACATTGCAGGCATTATTCAAATTATACATGTACGCCCATTCGTAGAAGATTGGATTTTGACCCGCATTGGCATTTATATTTGCCTGACGAAGGAGATCAATCTGTTTAGTAGGGGAATTGGGATTGTTTACTTTGGAGCCGTTATCCAAAACCACGTATTCCGGAGCGCCGATCTGATTCCCATAAAGGTTGGCCGCTTCTTCTCCTACCACATCGCCCATTAATTCATGAAAACCGATGGCGCCGGACCAGAAATACCCGGGGACACCATCATAGTACTTCAGCTCTTTAAAACCATTTACATATACTCCTCCTTGCGCAAAAGAAATGATTCCTGATTCAGTTTCTATGGCAGTAAACTCGGGCTGATTGGGATTCTTAATATCTAATTGGTCCTTACAGGAATAAAATACGCCTGAAAAAATAAATACGAGTATCGCGATATAAGTTCTTTTCATGGTAAGGTGCGTTTAGGTTAAAATCCAAGGTTTAAACCTACCTGGTAGGACCGATAGTTGGGCATCGTATTGTGGTCAGTTCCACGGTCCCAAGCAGAACTGTTAGCTCCCGAGCTAACCTCCGGATCAAAACCGGTGTACTTAGTAAAGGTTAAGAGATTACGTCCGGTCAGTACCAATTGCAATCTCCGGAATACCGGAATTTTAGCGATTCTGGCTACATCTATCCCCAACGATATATTGCGCAGGCGCACAAAGGAAGCATCTTCATAGAAATAGTCTTTCGTACCATTGGCTTGCCGTTGGGCGTATACCCCGCGGTCGAAGGCCGTCCAGGCTCCCGTTTCGCCATTAATGGTTATAGGTTTCTCGTAATCACTATGAATACCATCCCGGTACATCCATTCCTTGGTTTGGTTGTAGAGGTGGTTGCCGTTCACCCAGTCGAACTGGAAGGAGAAAGTCAGGAAATCCTTATAAGCGATATCATTGATGAATGACATGTTAAACTTAGGATTAGGATCACCAAAGCTGTACAAACTGGAGGAGAAGAAAGGCTGCTTAGTAGCTTTGTTGACAACATAGCCATTACTGGCTACTTCATAATTAGCCTGCTGATCTTCCGGAATATGGTAGGTACCGTCCGGCTTACGGGCATCTACCTGATGCAAACTGACAAAACCATATAACTGACCGATTTTTTCGCCTGCTTTCAATACGTAATTGGTGCTACCTGCACTGGAAATGACTACGATTTCCGGACCATTAGTAGCCGTGATCTCGGAAGTTTGTTTACCAAAATTGGTAGTCAGGTTCCAGCTCAAGTCGCTGTTTTGGAACAATTGGGCGTTTAATGAAGCTTGCAGTCCGCGGGACTCAATCGAGAAAGCATTATCCTTAAGTGTACCAAAACCGGTGGATGGCGCTACATTAGGGTCGTATATTGCGTTGTCGGTACTGCGCTTCCAATACGTTGCCGATACGCGGATGTCATTTAACCAACTGGTCCCTTTCAGTACATTAAAAGCTAAGTCTGTGCCTGCTTCCAGCTCTTTGGATACTTCTACTTCCAGGTCAGGATTACTGCGGTAATAGGGATTGTAGAAAGAATTGCTGCCACCTAAGGATTGAGTGCCCACTGTGGGGTACCGGTCAAATGGTTTTGGCTGAATACCGGCTTCTCCGTACGCAGTCCGGAGTTTTAACTCGGGAATAATGTCGGCTACACCGCTGTTTGCCCAGAAGCCTAAGGCTGAAACCCGAAAATAGGCGTCACCTCTCGGGAAGGTAAACGGCTTGGAACCTCTTCCGTACGAGGAGGAGTAATCACTGCGAAAACCTCCTGAAACCCCGGCTACTTCGCCAAATTCAACCCGCTGATTAATCAGATAGCCATAGGTTACAAAAGGCTCCGAATAGTCTCCTCCATTCCGCTCCACTTCGTTGATTTGACGGGTCCGGTCGGCGGAGGGCACTCTGAAAATCGCGGCTTGACTAGCAGAATAAGGCGTGTAGGTTGGTAGCCCAGTTGCATAAGTTATGTACTGCTTATACTTAGTATTCCGCCAATCAAAGGCTACTTGCGTAGTAGTTCTGATGGGCACATTGATCTTAAAGTCATTCTGAAAATCAGTGCGTACCGTAGCGGTAGTCAGAAAGTTCTGAAAAGTTTTATTAAAATTGTAATGATCGATTTCCCCGGTATTATCAGTTCCAAAGTTGGAGATATAGTTCGTAGGGTCTGCAGCGCTATTGTTGTTCTCGCTTTGATTAGGATATATAAATACTTGCTCCTGACTCTGGTAATTCAATCCGTATTTTGCGTCCAATTCCAGGAACTTGGGGAATTTATAGTTCAGATTGAAGTTTTGGATCACGTCTACTTTGTCATCATCTACGTTGGTATACTGTTGATAATACAATGGATTCCAGTGGTTTACGCCTACGGCGTCCCCAAAATAAAATCCATAATCTCCGTCGGGATCTTTCTGGGAAAAATCAGCAAAGGGACGGGCATTGTTAACGCTGTACATAATGTCCCGGTCTTGGCTCTTGAGGGTACTTTTGGTATAAGCCAACTGTGTGGAGGTGCGAAAGGAAAACCCTTTGAATAATTCAAAACCAACGTTAGCCGTAAAATTGCTCCGGGATAAATATCCGTTGTCAATAATGTTGCTCTCCTGACGATTGTTGGAAACTGAGAAGAGGAAATCTATTTCTCTTTTCCACCGGATACAGCTATGCTATTGTTGTAAGTGTTGGCCGCTTGAAAAACAAATCAAAGTGATCATAATACTGTAAATTCCGGTTGTACTCTTTATTCAATTGGCTATTGATGTTCAGCGGGTTATAAATAATATTCCCATTATACCTCAACGTTGTCGGATCAAATGTAAGCGGTATCCGGCTGCCATCTGCCAGGGGTGAGTACATTATTATCCGCATCTGTCTCAAAAGCGTGGTATTTCGCCTTACGGACATCGCCGATATTTAAATAGGTATTATTAGCGACACTAGACGAAACGTCGATATTCAGCTGTCCGCTTTACCTTTTTTGGTAAATAACTGAATCACTCCATTTGCACCCTGAGCACCGTAAATAGTAGCTGATGCCGCCCCCTGCACCACTTCTACCCGTTCTATCGTGTTTAAATCAATCGTATTCAGGTTGGTGGCCGCTACCTGTACCCCATCTATCAGCACGATGGGAGAAGTACCGCGGTTGATGGTATTAATCCCCCGGAGGACAATGTTAATATCCGCACCCGGCGTACCGTTTGAACTGGTGATCTGGGCACCGGCAATTTTACCGACCAGCGCCTGATCTACCGAGGCGCTAGGCGTTTGGGGTAAATCTTTGGCAGTCACTGACTCTACGGAGATCCCCAGCTTGCGCTTATCAGTGGCTACGCCCACGCCGGTAACCACTAACTCACTCAAGGCTTTAATGTCTGAAGCCAATGCTACGTCTATCACGCTCCGGTTGCCTGCCGCTACCTCCTGGGTTGTCATGCCGACAAAACTGAATATATGGGTAGCATTTTCCGGAGCGGCAGTAGGTGTATTTTCCGTCGGCATTGGTGGTGGTTCCGGCATTGGCTTCTTTAATCAGTACGTTCACGCCGGGCATGGCCGAGCCGTCATCAGCGGCAGTAACCTTCCCGGTGATCGTCCGATCCTGCGCCCATAACGGGTGAGATGTATTCAGTGCCCACAGAAACACCACAATCATAAGTAGTGATTTTCTCATAATGCTTAATTAATAAAAGTTATTAAATTCTTGTATAGGCAAGTTAATTTTTAATAGCATTTATCCAAAATAAGTATAATTTATTTTAAATATATATTAAAATAAATACTAAAATACCTATTAAAACTATATATTCAAAAACAACGCGTATAAATTTAATGGCATTTTTAAATTAAGTATATTTACTTATCTACGTTGATATATTTGGATAATAACTATATTACGCTACAGTGAATATAGATTCACCCACGGCCGATACTGGCAGCCATTACATCAAATAGAATGAACTGTAGCCCTGTTCCCGGAAGTACTTTACGCAGTCTATTTTTGATGTGAGATCTTATGAGGGATTAGCAGGGCGTAATCCGCTGCATGCTCTCCGGGAGAGAGAAAAGTAATTATTAAAAATTTTTCGCAAGTGCTTCCGCGAGGCCGTCATTACTTCCAATACCCGCCTACCCGCCGCAATGAACCCAATATCCAGTACCACGGCAAATAAAAACGCGGGCAGTGACGGAAAGCAAACCGGCTAAAATTCAGGAGATTGCCTCCGCCTTTAATGCCAAACAAGTGGTGATAATAGTTAGGCAGGGTTTTACGGGTTTTGTGCTGATAATCCCCCGAAGCTTCCGGGTAGGTCAGCAGCCGGGCATCATAGTTGAGGTAGTTGGGGAAACCCGAGGCTATGGCCCGACGGGTAAAGTCCAGATCGGCAAAATAGTGCGGAAATGCCTCCTGGTCAAATAACCCCGCCTGTTCAAAGGCGATACGGGGAATCCATAGGCCCCGGCCGGGCAGCCAGTCTACTGTTTGCAGGCCTTTTCGCCCGGATTCCGAAAGGCTTTTCAGTAAATCTTTGGTAGTGGCTCTTAGCCAATCAATTCTTTCACCCCCATAGATGATCTGCCCGGTACTCGCATCCAGTTCGAGGGCGCCCAATACCGCGTGAGGGTACTGCTCACTCCAGAAGTACATCCGTTCCAGGAAATCAGGCGCCGGTAAAGTATCATTGTTTAAGGTAACTACGTGTAAGGCTCCATTTTCCAGTGCATAACGGACGCCAATATTAATGGCGGCAGTCCAGAAAAGATTGCCCGGTTCCCGTAAGGAAATTACCTCGGGGAATGCAGATTCAATGTTGTAGGCAGTATCATCAGTAGAGCCGTCATCGACCACCACCATCCGGAAATCCTGAAATGTCTGCTTACGCAATGCCAGCAGGCAGGCTTCTGTATAGTGCCAGCGGTTGTAAACGGGAATGACGACGTAGACCATGGTTTTATTCCGGAAATCGGATGGTGGATGTCGAAGATGTACGATGTTCGATTGACGATGTTCGATTGGCGATGTAGGGGCGTATTGCATACGCCCTTTCTATGGATTGTCGGCGTTTACTCAACGCTGTAAATCTCTGAATCAGAATTTTCGGAATTAGATTAAATTTTAGAAAGTGAAACCGGCCTTCAGCATTCTTGACGTTTGTTGTCCCTTTCTTTACGCCTTTGCATGAAGTTTTTTCAAAATTAAAATATATCCTATCAACCTCACCCATCTAAATCCTGGTAATCAAATCTGCGCACCAACAATTGAGAGAGGGCGTATGCAATACGCCCCTACATCGTCAATCGAACATCGTCAATCGAACATCGAACATCGTCAATCGAACATCGGACATCTTCGACATCCGCAATCCGTTTATCCCCGCGCATCATAGCCCTTGATCCCGGCCCAGCCATACATTTTCCGAAGCAGCAAACGCCTCATCATCAGACTGAAATATCGCCTATCCGCCACTTTATCCTGCACCACAAAGGGTGGATGTCGCAGGGGCAGGTCTATGGTATGGGCTTGATTGAGCCCACGGGGATCACGGGTACTGACGGTATGCGTAGCTCCGGCACCAAAACCAATGTTTTGCACCAGATTCTGATTGGGAACAATGGCTAATCCATGATGAATGTGTAGCGAAAATACCCATTGGTAATCCCACCAGCTTACCTCATTCTTTCCGTAGGTATTCCGCCATTTACTGAACCGGTACCGGTATTCCAGCTCACTCGAATACGTATCCTTTAAATAGCCTTTTTGCTCAACCTCCGCAAAGTGCCGGATGGAGAAATCATACAACTGCCAGGCCCGGCGCCAGGAGGCCCAGCCCCATTCATGCGGGTTGAGGGAGAAGTAATAGGAGTAATCGGGATCACGCTGCCAGCCATGCTGAAAATTGGTGCCGGTGATATGCATTACCCGGGTATCGTGGCGGTATTTCTCCAGCAATTCCTGGCAGTACCAGAAAAAGCTGAGATCGGGCAGGCAGTCATCTTCCAGAATAATTCCTTCCGGTTCCTGGTCAAAAAACCAGTTATACGCCGTTACTGGTCCAAGGCCACAACCTAGATTTTCCTCCTGAAAAGATGTTTTCAGTTCACAGTCCCAATCAACCCGGGTGGCTATGTCCCGCACCTGCGCACATTGGTCGGCTTCACCCGACTTTCCGCTTCTTGGCGCATCCGCGGCTACGTATAACCGCCGGGGTTTGGCCTGACGAATCCTTTCAAATACCCGGGCCGTAGTATCCGGACGGTTAAAGACAACCAGCAGAACGGGGGAATGCAAAGGTCCCGGCGGTATGAATGGAGGCGTCATAATCAAATGGACAGTTGACAGTGGATAATGGATAATCACTTGCCGAGCCAATCTTTGGACTAATACAGTCAGCTAACCGGAAGTCTTAACACTTTCTGCCAGTATCACACCGGTAACTCCCCAAGGGAATAAGTAAGAATCATGCTTTATTGTCAATTATCCATTGTTAATTGTCCATTGAATTACCGCTTACAAGTAGCTAATGGCCTTCCGGACCGGGTCCAGACCGATAAGGGCTTTCGTTTGCAATTTGAACAGTTCGCGGGTCCGGGGATTAAACACGTTAACCACATAGGAAGCCATAGCCTGCGAAATTAGCGTTGCCAGGGCTGACCCATTAATTCCCATCACCGGAATAAGCAGAAAATTAAGCGCAATGTTGGTACCGACGCCGAAAAGGGTACGGTACAACGTGATTTTTTGCAGCTTCTCCGCTACAAACCAACCCGAAGAGGCAATACCGAGTGAGGCAAACAGGCCAGTCCAGATATGAATGACCAATACATCACCGGCGGGA
>JAUJNL010000161.1 GCA_030448185.1 Cytophagales bacterium
AGGATAAGCAAAGCGAGGTTACAAAAAAATGATTATATGTTGATCACTATTTTTTTTTTATGATTTTTCAGTATTGTTGCTTTTTTTTTTCTTGTTTTTTGATCTTGTACAGAACTGGTGTTAGTGGGTTTTGTGCGATGTATATTCCTTCCGCAACTCTAACGTACTACGACCTTTCACTTTGGCTAGAATATCGTGAGGGCTATCTTGTGGGGTAACCTTGACAAACAAGTGTACATGGTCAGGCATTACCTCTAAAGTAGCTACCTGCCAGTCGTTTTCGGCGGCTATCTGATGAATGATTTCTTTTAGCCTTACTTCCAGTTCACCAGTCAATACTTTTCGGCGGTACTTGGGGCAAAAGATAATATGATAGCCTAAATTGTAAGTAGCACTACGAGACTTTTCCAGCTTTTTCATTTGCCAAAATTAACGAAATATGTTAGATTTGAACAATGAAACTAATAACATTGCAATATAGAATCAAGGACGAAACCACAGGTAAGTCTCTATTAAAGATGGCTTCTGCGGTGAGTTTCGTCTGGAACTACTGCAATGAAGTCAATTACGATAGGTGGCGCAAATTCCACAAAACCTATTCAGCGTTTGACCTGAACAAGAAAACAGCAGGCTGTGCCAAAGATTTAGGCTTGCACTCTCAGACCGTACAGGCTATTGCCGAAGAGTACGCCAAATGCTGTAAGCAATTTAAAAAAGCAAAACTAAGTTGGCGAAGCCGCAAACGTTCTTTGGGCTGGATACCCTTCAAAGCAGTGGGGGTAAAGGTGGTGAATGATACGATTACCTACAATGGACTAACCTTCCGATTCTGGCTGTCAAGACCTATAGAGGGCAAAATACGCTTTGGTTCTTTTGCGCAGGATGCCAAGGGACACTGGTACGTCAATTTAGTGATAGAAGATGCGGATAGAGGGAGGGAGAAAACAGGTAGACAGGCAGGTATTGACTTAGGTTTAAAAACGTTGGCTACTCTTTCAGACGGTACGGAATTGAACCGTGAGAATCTGACCCGCAGCTTTGAAAAGAAGCTGGCAATGGCACAACGGGCGGGAAAGAAAAAGCTGGTCAAAACTGTTCACGCTAAAATTAAGAACCGCCGTAAAGACTGGAATCACAAACAAACTACTAAACTGATACGTGAGTATGATACGATTGCGGTTGGCAACGTGAGTAGTTCCAAACTGAAAAAGACTAAAATGGCAAAATCCGTATCCGATGCGGGCTGGGCCGACTTCAAACGGATGCTTGCTTACAAAGCGATTTCGCTTGGCTCCGAGTACAAAGAAGTGAACGAAAGTTTCTCAACCGTAACGTGTTCGGTATGCGGAGAACGAAGCGGCCCTAACGGGTTAAGCGGATTGAGAGTAAGAGAGTGGATGTGTAAAAGTTGCGGCTCGCCCCACCGCAGGGACGTAAACGCCGCAACCAATATCCTCAGGAGCATAAACGCTCCGTTCTCCGCACAGGGCATTGTGCGCCGAAGGGAATCCCCACTGCTTTAGCTTGGGGAGGATGTCAAAGCTACCTGTTGCTCTAAATAGTATTACTTCCAATCCTTCTCCTTTACTCCGCCTCGCTTAAATAACCGTACGTCACCAGTTCCTCTTTGTGCTGCAGGTGAAGCGTTTTGCCATTGCGTAGTAGAATAAAGCGGTTGCAAATCCCCAGCAGGTACCGGTACTGATGGTCTGTAATAATAATGCCTTTACTTGAAGCGTGATGTCTGATCAGATCCAGCATACGTTCTACCTGCACGGGTGATAAGTGGGTAAAAGGTTCGTCCAGCAGCAGATATTGGGCATCCGAATGCAGCAGCAGCAATGTCTCAATAATCCTCCGCTCTCCACCTGACAGATGAGCAGCCGTTTTATCCAGATTGTTGCGTACTTCGGGAAATTGTCCGATCTGTTCCCGTTTACCCACGTCAGTTATATACAGAGGCAAGATCTGCCGGAGGCGTAGGTAACTAGGCAACAAGCCTTTTTGTGGTAGAAATTTGATTTTGCCCGAATGACGATACGCCGGATATACGTACTGACCGCCGATTCTTACCGATTGGTACTCACCCTGGAGTGTACCGAACAAAATCCGCAAGAGCGTGGATTTTCCGGAGCCATTGCGGCCCAGTAGCCCTATGATTTCACCCATGCAACACTTCAGGTATACGTCACTCAGAACAGTATGCCTTCCGTAAGTAAGTATAATACTATCGGCTTCCAGACATTCATTCATCGAAAAGAGGTGTAAAGGAAGACTATCAACAGATAAAACAAGGTGTCAAGACAAAAGCTATATACCCATAGCCTGATTTTGGTCAGGCGCAGGTTATAGTAGAAGTAATAATCCTCATCATTGAAAATGTATTTCAGCAAAAACACCAGTCCAAAAACTGGCACTTTAATCCACACCCAGCCAAACAATGCTTTATGGATCCCGTAGGGCAGTACCCAATAGACAATAGCAGCGGATGCAAGCAGGTTCAGCCAGATGATGGTCCGGTAGAAATACAGGATAGCCCTTGTTTTTATGGTTAGCTGCTGCATTTATGTTGATTCGATGTTGGATGTCCGATGTTCGCAATGAGCCGCTTACCCGATAAGCCGTATTACTCCAGCCGTTTGAGCAGAATGAGTGCTCTTTGCTTTATGGAATAGCCATCTCCCGCATGAATAGTGCCAGAAGTAATGGGTAAGCCGGAAATAAAAGCAAAAGCCAGCTTCATACTGGCTTTTGCTCCTGTTTATTCTACAATAATTGAAAAACTTATCCCAAACGAATCTGGTGTTACGACGTATAACACGATGCGTAAATAGTTATAATACAACTTATTACGAACATCGAACAACGCATATCGAACATCGAATCTGTATTACTCTTCCGGCAACCACCCCAGCTTTCCGGTAGTAGTCTCGACGAGTAGGTAAGCTCCTGATTTCGCCAGCACCGACAAGCTGTTTCCCTGGCGGGCTTCTTCCATCATGGCAGCTGCCGGGTCGGGAAAATCAAGAATAGGCCTTGGTTCATGAATGGCTACTTTACGAAGCGGCTTGCCGAGTGGTTCGACCATTGATTTAGACAAATAACCCATCGCACCATCCGGTAGGGCTACCCGGTACCAGTCAGCCGTGCCGCCCAGCAATATCAGTGGCGAATTTTTCGGTAATTCCTTCGTGGAAGCAGTCGGGCCTTCGGGTGACATGCGCAGAATTACTTTTTTCGAAGCCACCCGGTACCATGACCCCAGTTGGTCGGTGTCTACCCTTACTTTTGTGGGCTCAGCGGAAGCTTTCCGGACGAAGGGATAAGGATCAATGGCTCCTTCCCCAAAACGGTAAATGCCAAAGTGTAAATGGGGTTGGGTAGTAGCCGCATTACCAGTATTACCTACTAATCCCAACGTATCACCGGGCACTACGCGCTGACCTTCCTGCACCAATTGCTTATCCAGGTGCGCATAGTATAATGTCTGATTCCGGCGGCTGTCGGATAACCAGACTACTTTCCCCCCTAAATTATTGGAATTAACGCCCCGTACCACTCCCTCAGTAGCCGCTACCACCGGCGTACCCCGTTTAGCAAAAATATCGATTCCCTCATGGCTGCGGCGACCTCCTTCCCGGGCCGCGCCCCAGAAACTGCCGATGGACCGGTCATCCTTGCCGGCCACGGGAAATCCAAGTGCCGGGGCGCTGGTAATGGATATAGTATAACGGCCGCTACGGAGCAATTCAGGCTGAACCCGGATTAGATGCGGTACTGTATGCTCCACTTCATAATCTACGATACTAGCCATAGTATCCGCAGAGGCTACTGTTTTGGGAGGCCCATCAAGTTCAAATACATCCACAAAAATACGCACGGGTTGCCGGGACTGCACCTCGGCTTTGATCACCAGCCGCTGCCCCCGTTGGGCGTTTATCCGATAACTGTAGGCAGCCGGTTTATCAGCTGCAAAGTAGCCCGTCTCCCGGAAGGGAATGGTAATACGCATTGAATCACGCAGGGCCTTCTGACTGGCAGTGATCCAGTCTTGCCCCAGCGCCGTCTTGTTCAGACCAGCATCGCGGAGGGATTGTTCGTACTTCTCATGCAGCGTTTGTTTCTTAAACACTTCCCGCAAGGGAGCCGTACCATTGCGGCAGCCAGCAAGCAGCAGTACCATTAACCAAAAAGGTAAGATATGAGGAAGATAGATTGGTTTGTTCATTTACTAATGGGCTGATGAAAAGCTGATTTTAAAGCTATGGGTAAAATCAACCTTTTAATTTCGCTGAATGAATAGGTAATTACTTGAAGGGCTACTTATATAGTCTCAACAAATAATCAGCCAATTCCATTTCATACATTCATAAAAAAACCGGAGGGTGCTATACACCTTCCGGTTTTTCATTGTGGTTACGTAAAATTACAGACAAGTCCTTCTAAAGTTTCACGCAAAGGTGCTAAGGACGCAAAGAGGGTTGCGTAAACAGCAGTTAACCATTTAACAATACAACCATCTAACAATTTATCCGTCAGCCCACAAACCAATCAGTCCATTAGCCTATTTCTTCAGGATCTTGAACTCTACGCGCCGGTTTTGCTGACGGCCTTCTTCCGTTTCGTTGTCAGCAATGGGAACCGATTCGCCGAAGCTCTTTACCACGATCCGGTCGTCGGGAATGCCCTTGGAAACCAAGTACGCTTCCACACTTGCAACCCGGCCACCGGAAAGTTTCTGGTTATACTCGTCGGTTCCCATAGCATCCGTATGACCATCAATCTCAATTTCCACATTCGGGTTTTCATTCAGGAAGTCAACTACCCGGTCTAATTCCGGGGATGACTCGGAGCGTAATTCCGTTCGGTTAAAATCGAAAAACACGTTATTCAGACGGACTACCTGACCCACTTCTATCGGAACCAGGTACAAGTCACGATTAATGATTTTTCCTACCCGCACCGTAGCTTGACTGGATACCGTAGCTGGGGCTCCTTCAGTAGATTTAGGCTGATTATCGGCCACATTACCTTGTGCATTGCCCGGAGGAGGGAATGTTTGTACCCCCCCCAATACCAATACATCCCGCAGGGTAGTATCAGTAACCATATTATCAGCTACTGCCGCTGCGTTTAACTGGCTCAAATCAACATTATCAGATACGGAGATAAAGCCCTCGGCAACGGCCCGGAAGCCATAATTAACACCGTAAGGCAACACAATTTTATAACTACCCGTGGTTGGGTCAGAGTTGGCCGCACCTAATTCTTTGCCCGAGGTCAGGTTTTCGTAGGCAATAGAAGCTGACAGCGGCTGTTTGGTCTTGGCATTAAACACTTTGCCGGCCACTAGTACAACTGGCTCAGGCCGGAATTCTTCTTTCAGCTTTACCCTCACAATATCAGTTCCGCCCAGCGAGTTTTTCCCGGATACCAGGTAGGCGTGCTCACCCGTTGCATCAATGGAGTAATAGGTATCCCAGTCGGGAGTATTAATGGGCGCACCGAGGTTTTTGGGCTGGGACCAGTTTTTCCAAGTGTCATCCATGCGCTTGGTCATATAAATATCATGGCTGCCCAATCCGCCGGGCCGGTCACTGGTGAAGTACAGGGTAATTCCGTCAGAAGCCAGAAAGGGAGTATCATCGCTGCCCGGCGCATTGATGTAAGTGCCCAGATTCTGGGGTCGTGTCCATTTGCCATCCTCCTTCCTAAAACTAACATAGAGATCATTGGCCTCGCTTTTTTTGGTTTCGCTGAAGGCCAGCATCAGGGTACGGCCATCATTGGAGAGGTAGGCGTTGGTAAAAACGCCCTTATTCATGTCCTGAAAATCTTCGATTTCCAACTGTTGCGGGAACGTCCAGCCATCCTTGGTGCGGTTCGAAGCCGAGAAGCCAGCCCCTTTGTAACGGCCGTTTTTGTAAGCGCCCCTGATGATGAGGGTATTACCATCCGGGGTGACACTTTCTACTGAGTTGTACTGGTCCAGGTTAAACGGCTCAGACATCCGTTGTGCCTTGGTCCAGGTGCCGTTATCCTGCTGCTGCGCAAACCAAATATCCTGCGAATCATCTTTGCCAAACGTATTGTTCGGATGGCCATCGATCACGAAGAACAAGGTTTTGCCATCGGGTGAAATAATGGGGCCTAGTTCATCATAGGGAGAATTGTTGGGATAACCAAGATTTTCAGATCGGGAGTGCGTCGTGTAGGGATCGTGTGGTAGGGTCGGTGTGGGGTGGGG
>JAUJNL010000162.1 GCA_030448185.1 Cytophagales bacterium
CGTCAGCAGCTCCACGATGCTACGGCTCATGCACGGGCAGGTGACAGAACCCGGATCAGCGCCGGTTGTGCTGGGCGTAGATGATTTTGCTACCTGTAAGGGTAAGAGCTACGGAACCATCCTGGTAGATATCGAAAAACAGCAGGTAGTTGACTTACTGCCCGGCCGGGAAGCGGAGCCTCTTACTAACTGGCTCCAAAGCCGTCCTTCCGTTTCCTTCATTACCCGTGACCGGGCTCCTGCCTATGCGGAAGCAGCCGCCGGCGGGGCACCGCAGGCGGTTCAGGTGGCCGATCGTTTTCATTTGCTGGTGAACTTAACAAACGCTTTACAGCGGTTTTTTGACGGGCAGGCTGATTGTCTCCGCAAGGCCGGCAGCGCATTATCGGAACAATCTCAGGCCAGCCACCAAGTTCAGCCACCGGATCAGCCAACGCCTGGTGCTGACCCTCAATCAGCGGGCAGTGAACCAGCAGCACCAACCGCTAAAAAAGCACCTACGGCTAAAGAGCTTGTATTCAATCAGGTAAAGGAACTACAAGCCAAAGGCCATACCAGCCGGAGCATTGCCCGCCTGCTCTCGGTGAGCCGTACCCGCGTTACCCTTTACATGATCCACCAGCAATTACCAGCTTATTCTCCCCGGGTGGGCGGAACCAGATTCTCTCCCTTTGTAAAGTTTATTGAGCAAAACTGGTCCCAGGGCAAATGCAACCGCTGGCAGTTGTACCAGTTGCTCCAACAGCAGGGCTACACGGGAAGCTATGGCAACCTGTGTAGATTTCTTCACCGGTCCCCGGGTCCCGAATCAGCCGGCATCAGGCCCGTTCGTGTTTCGGCACGCAAAGCCGCTTTTCTGCTTTCCCGGCTGCCGGAGGATCTGTCGGCCGGTCAGCAGGAAGAGCTTTCTGCCATTCTTGCTCACTGTCCGGCTGCTGCCGGCATTCACTGTCTGGCCACTGATTTTGTTGCTATGGTCCGCAACAGGGAGGCCGGACGGCTCGATGAGTGGCTCCAAAAAGCGGCTGACTGCCCGGTTGCCACTCTCAGAAGTCTTTCCAAAGGAATCCAAAGGGACTACGATGCGGTGAAAGCTGCTTTGAGTTATTCCTACAGCAACGGGCCGGTAGAGGGTCAGGTTAACCGCCTCAAGCTAATCAAAAGACAAACCTATGGCAGGGCCGGATTCGACTTGTTACGCAAACGGGTGCTGTTCAAAATATAGCCCCCTTCACATAAACTGACGAAGAACCGGTTTTCGTGAGAACTAACAACCGGGGCATTACTTGGGTAAACACCAGGGAGGGAAAGGCGATGAAGCCCCCGCCTCCTGCTACGGCATTCAAGGCGCTGGCAAGGCCGGCCGCCACCAGGAGCAATAGGGCATCGGAGGTTGTCATTGATTTATTAAATGAATTAACATTTATACAGACCGGTCTGTTATTAATAACCAAAGTAAAACTGTACCCAACTCCTCCCTCAGGGGATTGTTGTTTTACGACAGCCGTTTACGTTCAATCTCTTAGTATAATTATACAAGCGGTAAATTAACTAAGCAGCATCTTTACGGCTTCCTTGGCGGTAGCAACGGGCCAAGCGTCCCCGTGCACCTGGCTTTCCACAATGGCCCCTTCGGCCAGCAGGTAAATGCTCCTGGCAATCACTTCCTTATTCTTCCCTTCGGGCAAGGTCATCTGTGCCACGAGCCCCTGCACGTACCCCTGCATGGTGTGCTTGTGGGCTTTCACCTGCCCACGGATGGGATGAGCCGCATCGGGAAATTCAGAAGTTATGTTGAGGAAGGCACAGCCCCGAAACTCTTCCTGGACGAGCCATTGCGCCAAAAACTCGAAAATACCTAGCAGTTTTTCCGCCGGCTTTTCGTACCGGGCCAAGTAGGCCTCTAGGTCCCCCAGCCACTCGGCGTGTCGCTTCCGTAGGTAGGCCTCCCCCAGGGCATCTTTAGAGGGAAAGTGTTGATAGAAGGTAGCCTTCACCGTGTCGGCTTCCGCAATAATCTGCGTGATACCAGTGGAGTGATAACCCTGCTTATAAAACAAGCGCGAGGCCGTATCAATGATAATGTCCTTGGCGCTGTTTCGTTTGTTACGCATACTCAAATATATAACATACTTACCGGTCTGTCAAAATATACTTGAAGATTTTCTTAAATTTTTTCATCCTAACCATACACACATCCTTTCAACCTGACCTAACTTGTCTTTGGAAGGGCTTATCCCAAGCAGCAATCCGAATTTAAGGAAAGGCATTTAACTTGCCGCAAATATTGAGTTGGAGTTATAGACAATTTAACACCCTTCCTTAGTAACACAGTGGATCATTCAAACGGCTACGAAGCGATTGCTTCCCGCTTTATCGAAATTCGCGGACAAGCTATCACCGGAATTGGTACCTCCTCGGTTGGTGCCTGGGCTAGTGGCTTCCCTGTAGGTTCCACCGTGTTAGATTTGGGCTGCGGTACGGGTATGCCTATTGCTAAAGTACTCATCGAGGCAGGCATAAGGGTGTACGGAGTGGATGCCTCCCCCAGCTTAGCTGAAGCTTTCCGCCAGAATTTTCCCACAATGCCTATTGCCTGTGAACCGGTGGAAGATTCCCTGTTCTTTAATCGCCAGTTTGACGGCATTATTGTGTGCTACTCCCCAAAATTAGGACCACTAGCTAAGCTCGAAAAGAGCGATTAAAATAGTGGTCAGATGAAAACAAAAAGAAAGCAGTACAGCCCCAGTTTCAAGGCCAAAGTAGCCCTGGAGGCCCTCAAAGACAAAGAGACCTTAGCGGAATTGTCCAAGAAGTTCGAAGTCCACCCAACCATGATCGGGAAGTGGAAGCAGGAGTTCTTAAGCCGGGCCGCCTCCGTATTCGAGAAATCAACAGAAGCCGAAGGCGGTGATCAGATTGATCCAGATCAGCTATACGCCAAAATCGGCAGGCTGGAACGAAGCCGAAGATGAACAACGTATCAGGTCCAGAAAACGAGTTTCTAAAAAAAAGCTTGAAGAAACTGGGCTGAAGACTTTGAGGGACATGATCAATACGGATGGTAAACTCAGCCTGAGGGTTCAGTGTGAATTGCTGGGATTGCACCGGAGCGGCTTGTACTACCAGCCGGCTGGGGAAACCCAAGAGAATCTGCGCTTGATGCGCTTGCTCGATGAACGATACTTAAACTACCCCACCGAGGGGGTACTCCAGATGCAGGACTACCTGCGGGCTGAAGGCTATGTGGTCAATCACGGACCTAAGATCACGATCTTATCGTGAGGTCCAACGGGTAAGGCGCCTTTTGCGGAAAATGGGCCTGATGGCCATCTTTCCCAAGCGAAACCTAAGTAAGTTGGGCAAAGCTGAATACGTGTATCCCTATCTGCTGAGGAATCCAGAGATCAGCCACAGCAATCAGGTTTGGCAGATCGACATCACGTACATTCCAATGGCAAAAGGGTTTATGTACCTGGTAGCAGTGATTGATGTATACAGCCGGTTTGTGGTGGGCTGGGACATTTCTAACAGTATGGACGCCGATTGGGTAGTAGCTACCCTGGAAGAGGCCCTTGCCCGTCACGGTAAACCCGGTATTGTCAACTCCGGTCAAGGCAGCCAGTTTACGTGCAAAAAGTGGGTAGAATGCTTACAGGGCCATAACATTCAAATCAGCATGGACGGCAAAGGCAGGGCCATTGATAACGTTTACATTGAGAGGCTATGGCGAACCGTCAAATATGAAGCGGATCAAATTAGATCCGCATGTTTACCTGAGCCCGCCCGAAAACGGATGGGAGTTATACCAGGGCCTGAAGGCTTTCTTTGAAAGGTACAATTATCAGAAGTATCACCAGGGGATCGGCAGGAAATTACCCGTGACGGTCTACTACGACTCCCTGGCCAGTAGTGCCTGAGTCAAAATTTCAACTTAAAATCCCCAATTACTGGTCCTAAAAACGGGGAGTACCTCATTGGCTGGGGTTTGCTTTTTCTGCTCTCTGAGAAAGCGCAGGAATTGGTGATTCAAAAAGCCGCACAAGCCTTGCGAACCGGAGGAAAATTCTTGTTTACCGCTCCTTGTAAAGCAACTACCTGGCAGGATGTACTCACCAGACAAGCCTCCCTATCCCTGGGCGCGGACAAATACCGGCATCTGTTAGGGCTAGCCGGATTACAAGTACTGAGCGAGTTCGAAGATGAGGGCCAGAATTACTACTACAATGCCGTAAAACTACAAGCACGTCAATAGCCAATACCGATACTAAAATCCCTGCACACTGCTAATTGAATCACTAAACGCTGCGCTCAGTTGTATTTGGGCGCAAGCAGGACTGCTCCCTCTCTCTATACCAACGTTTATCGTTCCAGTTTTTGAGCAGTCATCTATCCAAAAAACAGGGAGCCTTACAAGTGGAGAAAAGCGTGGAGCAGAAGAAAGACCCAAAAGGAAAATCATCCTTGGCGTATACTCACAGGTACCAGGTGTTCCTGGCCTTCAAAGCATTTTACGACTCGATGCGGAGAATATTCAAATCCATCACTCCGATAACGTGAGCACCTCGGGAATCGCTCGACCGATCTCCATTCGAAGTATCTCCAAAATCTCCCTAGCCTCTTTAAACTCAATCTTGCGCAGCCGTTGCCAGCGATCAAGATCATCTGCTACCCCATCGTATCGCGCGTAGTCAGCGTAGTTATTAAGCGTAATGTACGCCTTGAATGCAAAGGGCTTGAGGTACTGTTTCAGTAAACGCCTAGCAGTGGAATGATCAGGAATATCAACATCTAGCCCTACCCGAAGACGAATGAATGCCCGCGTCCAGTGGACGACAACGTAGAAGATGTAGATAGTCTTCCATTCGAAGTCGTCATCGGGAAAATCCCTTTCCGACCGCAGCAACTTTAGATAGTTGCGATTGGCCTGCCGTAAATGATTCTGCATTAGAACACAATGAGATCGCCGGGGAAGGAGTCGATGTCGTCTGGGTAGACGAATTGAAGCTTAATCTTGATGTCAAATCTAGACTCAAGGTTGTCAACTTGACCGTAAAAATTCATCTTGAATTCCAGATCATTCATGTCAAGCAGCGACACAATGTAGTGGATAAACAGCGGGGTAAAACTGGCAACTTTTACTTTGTCAATGGCCCTGCGGCGGTTCTGCATAAAGCCAATCATTTCAGCCTGTACTTCATGAACTTTAGTATGATCATTATTGGAGCTGACCTGAACGAAGCCTTCACTACGATCTACTTCTATAGTAATCTTGCCTTCTCCCTTCTCCTGGTCTGCTGGGAAATAGTGATCCGCTAGTTTTTCAACTGCTTCTACAAGCGTAGTACCCTTGTTCAGTCGTACTTTGTATTTTTGGCTCTCCTCGTGGTTTGCCTGTAGGAAAATCTTGTTCATATCACAGTGAACATTCCGTTCGAAATGTTCATTTTGTTCTAAATGTAACTACGTTTTCAGTGGCAAACAAGTTCAGCCTCCCTCTATCCTCACCTACGATCTACTCGACGGCTGTCAGGGCCCGTGTTTTTTAGACATAGGCTGAATTGAAAAACAAACCCTTTGGTGAGACGCTTCTATGCCGGAAACGGAAAAAGAGTGGGCACACTTTAGCAATGACTCCCAATACCAACGTTTAAAGTGACGGTTGAAGCAACCTGAATCCGCTCTTTTCTAAGTGTCCAATTTCCCGAGTGAACCCCACCCAATGGGAGAATGATAAAACGGAGGTAATTCTGAAGGCAAGAGAACAGTATGACGGCACCCTACCTGGCGATTTAAGCTGAAGCTTAAAACATATGATTCAGCAAATAAATACCCAAATCACGTCAGCTTGAATACAGCTGATGTGATTTGGGTCCAGCTAAGAGCAAGAAGCGAAAAAAAGACAGTGAACAGGTTAATTTTGAATGCTTTATTAGCCTAGGCTGTGTCTGATGAATCATTTCACAGGGTAAAATCGGCCGAAAAAGTGCCTCCTATTGCATCAAACTTCCTGATCGGGGATTCACCAGACACAGCCTAGCAATGATTTCCAGGATGGCTGGTCGATTTTGCGGTTCTGTTTTGACCACCAGCTGTGTGAGATACTGAGGTACTCCCCATTTTTAGGACCAGTAATTGGGGATTTTAAGTTGAAATTTTGACTCAGGCACTACT